>CAZSQK010000001.1:0-198116 GCA_964608645.1 uncultured Solibacteraceae bacterium
CCCATGCCGTCGATCTCGACCACGATAAAGCCGAGTTCCGCCAGCGCCTGGCAATCGCCGCGCGCCGCGGAGAAACTCCGCGAACCGACGCTGCCGGTCTGCGGTCCGGGATAAATGTGGTTCACGATGGGATATTTGCGCGTGGGATCGAGGTTGCCGGGCTGGAACATGAGGCCGTAGAGATCGGTCGAGCCGTCGCGGGCTTTGACCGTGAACGGCACGGGCGGTTTCCAGCCGGCGGAAAGCAGCTTCGAAATATCGCTCCGCTCCACCGTGGCGAGCAATTTCCCGGCAGCGTCGCGCGCGACGGCGATGGGCGGCGCGTCGGGCGTGGAGTAGCTGTCGACGAAGTACTTGCCTGAAGGCGATAGCGTGACTTCGTGATTGGCGTTTTCCGGCGTGAGTAGCGCGAGGTTCTTGCCGTCCAGCCCGATCCGGTACAAGTGGATAAAGTACGGGTCGCGGCCCTTCTCCCGCCCCACGCCGAGGAAGTAGACGGTGCGCGCATCCTCGTCGACCCGCAGCACCTGAGTCACATTCCCCTCGCCAGTCGTAATCCGATTCTTGAGCTTCCCGGTGGCAAGGTCAAACAAGTACAGGTGACCCCAGTTGTCGCGCTCGGAGAACCAGATGACTTCGTTCGATTTGGGCAGATAACGCCAGTTGACGCGCCCGTTGCCGGACTCGAAAAACGTGGCGACGCTCTCTTCGAGCACATCGCGAACGGCGCCTGTGGCGGCATCCGCCACGCGAAGCTGCTCCCGCTTGTGGTCGCGCGAGGTGGAGACGAACGCCACATGGGCGGAGTCCGGGCTCCACTGGACGTCCTCCCAATCGCCGCGGCAGGCGAGGTCGTCACACAGCGACGAACGGTGCTGGTCGGGAGGCATTTGGAACCGCACGACGGAGGCGGAATCGGCATCGATGACGACGCGCTGGATCATAGCCACCGTCTCGTCGCCGGGCAGCGGGTACTTCCAGGCGCGCAGTGTGGGATGGCCGACACGTGTGTCCACCAGATACATGTCGCCGACGCCGCGCTGGTCCTGCTGGAAAGTGGCAATCTTCTTCGAATCCGGCGACCACTTGACGATGGGGCGGTCGCTGCTTGTCCAGCCGGCGTTGTCCGTGGCATACCCGAAATCCTTGACACCGTCCTTCGTTAGCTGAGTCTCCCTGCGCGTGGCGACATCGCGGACCCACAGGTTCCAGTCGCGAATGAAGGCGACGCGTTTCGCATCCGGCGAGGGCGATTCGGCCCTGCCGCCCGCAAAGCCTCCGCGGCCACCGCCCCCGCGCCCACCGCGCCCGCCCGTGACGGATGGCAAGGCGGCGCCTTGCGACATACACGACTCGCCCCGGGTGTCACATTTCCAGCGCTGCCCGGCGGCGTTGAAGGAGACGTATTGGCCATCGGCCGTGAGATCGATCTCGGAGAACGGGAGCGTGAAAGCGTCGTACTTGGAATTGGCTACGGCGGTAAGGGCGGTGGCGAGCTTTACATGATCGAAGGCCGGCGCCCGCGTGCCTTTGGCCGGATCCACGAGAATGAACTCGCTTCCCGACTGAGTCGTGACGCGATACCAGAAGCGCTCGTCAGACAGCCAGTTGGGGCGCACCGCGGCACGGTACACCAGCGGCGTCGTGTTATATGCCATGAACTTCTCGGCGCGGGCGTAGTCGGCCGTAGTGAAGGCGCGCGGCTGCGCAAACAACGGCGCACAGAGGAAGAGCGAGAATACGAGACGCATACTGGTAAGCCCGAATGGTGACATCGCGCCGCGAGCGAAGTCAAGTGGGCCGCGCGTCCCCTCTGCTACATGGCCAGAAGTGCGGCCATCAGATCGATGCCGTCCCAAAGGTTCTGTAGCCGGAGGTTCTCGTTGAAGCTGTGCTGGTTATTGTCATGGTTCGCGATGGGAACCGTAATGGTGGGAGCATGGAGGATTTCTTCGATCATGAACAGGGGGACACTGCCTCCCATAGTCGGCAGTTTTACGACCGGGCCGCGCGCGGCTTCGGCCGTCCGCAGCACGAGTTGCGAAATCGGCAGGTCCATGGAAGTGCGCGACGCGGGATATCCGCCTTTTTCGACGGCCACGCGGGCGAGCCTCGGCGTCGACATGCGGGTCCGGGCGTCGGGTTCGTTCTCGACAATGGTGTAGCCCTGGGCGCGAATATGGTCGAGCAGGCGCCCCGCCGCGACTTCGGGCGAGATGCCCTTGACGAGGCGGATATCGATGCTGGCGGTGGCGCTGGCGGGCAGCACATTGCTGGCGCCCGCGCCGGTCCGCGCGCTGCTCATCCCGCGAATATTCAGCGACGGGTAGTTCAGAAGCTCGACGAGCTTTTTGCCGCCGCCTTCAGTGCGGCCGAGCCACAGCTCACGGCGGAGATCGGCATCGACATCCGGAGCTTCCGCGATGGCCCGCTTTTCGGTGTCGGTGAGCGGCTCGATTCCGTCGTAGAAATGGGCGACGGTGGGACGGCCGTCGTCGTCCTTCATCGACGCCAGCAGCCGCGCCAGAGCCATCGCCGGGTTCGGCGCCCAATTGCCATAGTGGCCGCTGTGCAGCTCGTGATTGGGGCCGTACAGGGTGATATCGACGGTGACGATGCCGCGCGCGCCAAATACAATCTGCGGCCTGCGGCTCTGGTGCACCGGACCGTCGCAGATCAGCCAGACGTCGCCGCGGAGAAGTTCTTTGTTGTCGGCGACGATCTGCGCGAGGTGGGGCGAGCCGGCTTCTTCCTCCCCTTCGATGACAAACTTGAGATTGGATCGGATCGGGATTCCCGCGGCCTTCATCCCGTCGAGAGCGGTGGCGATGGCGATGATGGGGGCCTTGTCATCGCCCGCCGAGCGGGCGTAGAGCCGCCACTCCGGGTCGAGCTTCCCGGAGGCGGGCAATGGAATCGGACGGCCGTCCCGATCGAGCGCGCGATCGCGAAGAGTCGGCTGCCACGGCGGAGTGGCCCACTCTTTCGGGTCGAGCGGCTGTCCGTCGTAGTGCGCATAGAAGACGAGCGTGCGCGTCGCGCCGGGGACCGGAATCTCGCCAAAGACCACGGGAGGCGCGCCCGGGACTTCGAGGCGGCGGGTCTTGACGCCACGCTTCTCGAGGATGGCCGATACCGCGGCGGCATTCCGCTGGATGTCCGCCGTGTCGCGGGCGAGATTGGGGAGAGCGAGCAGGTCGATGAACTCCGCCACGATGGCGCGCTCATGGGTTTCGCGCCACTGGCGGGCCGCAAGCGCTGCGGGGTTCGACTGCGCGGCAGTAGTGAAGGCGAACAATAGGGCGAACAGAGATTTGCTCATTTTGGGGATCATCCAACTACCTTTTCAAATGCCCGTTGCCATTTTTCCATCTCCGCTTCCGTCCCGATGGCGACGCGCATCCACCGCTCGACGGCGTCGAATCTGCGCCCAATGGCGACACTCTCGGCGAGCATCTTCGATATTACGTCGCCCACGTCGCGATTGATATCGACAAGCACAAAATTTGCCTGCGGAGCGATGTAGCGGCGGCCTTTTCGATCGAGCCAGGCACAAACAGCGGACCGGACCCGGTTGCGCCGCGCCCGCCGCCCGGCCACAAAGCCGTCGCCCAGAGCCAATGCAGCCATGGCCGCCCGGGCTCCGAGGATGCTGGTCACGTTGTTACGGAACGGCAGCATGCGCCGGATGAGATCGGGACGCGCACACCCGAAACCGGCGCGGACGCCTGCCATGCCGTAGAGTTTGGAAAACGTCCGCGTGACGATTACGCTCTTCCCTGCCCTGACATGGCCGATACAACTCTCCACGCCGGCGGCATCGGCGAACTGGATGTAGGCCTCGTCTACCAGAAGGACACATTGCGGCGGCAGATGATCGGCCAGCCAGCCGAGATCGCGGGCGGAGGTCGCCGACGAAGTCGGATTGTTCGGGTTGCCGAGATGGATGACGCCCGCGCCCGCCTTCTTTGCTTCCGCGGCGAGGCGCTCGACGTCAGCAGTCCATTCGGCGGTAAGCGGGACCTTGATGACGCGGCGGCCCGAGGCTTCGGCTATGTCGCGGGTCATTTCCCAGGTGGGCCAGACCGTCACCAGAGGCCGATCCGGCGCGGTGAACGCATCCACGGCGCAGTGTAGGATCTCCGTCGAGCCCGAGCCCGGAAGAACGTGGTCCGCCGCCACTCCCACGGATTCGCCGAGAGCTGCGTGGTACGCCGGGAAGACTCGATGATTGTACCGGCCGGTCTCGCCGATGGCTGCCGCGAGGGCGGCCTTTGCCTCCTCGGGAGGACCCTCCGGGTTTTCGTTGGCATTCAGCCAGACCGTATCCGAGGGAACCGGCCCCTGCACCGCGGCGTGCTGAAACAAGGGCAGCAGGTAAAAGTCGCGGCGCGTCATGCGGCGCCGCCATACTGCGCATAGAGCGCCTCGAAGATGGTCGAGCCTTCTTCGATGCGGCGCGCGTCCTCTCGATGACGCATGGCTAGGCCGTCGATCAGCGCGGCGATGCCTGCTGTCTCCGGGCGCTGGAACCTTGCCTCCTTAAAGTCGATATCGTGCACGATCTCGGCAAGGGCCGCAAGCGCCGGGTCGGAAGGTCCGGCAGTTTGCAGGAGAACCTCGAACGTGCACAAATCACCCTGATGGGTGAACTCTCCTTCGAACATGTCGAACCGCAGCTCCGCTTCGGCGTGCTGATAGCCCCGCGGATCGACAAAGCGGAAACGCGCCGCCGGATCGATGAAGCGGCGAATCAACCACGCCGACGCGATCCGGTCGACTTTGACTCCGTGACGCGTGACCCAGACGCGCCCCTTGTATTCGGCCGCGGCCGGGGGCCGCATCGTCATCGCTTCCATAAGCGCCTCCAGTTCCTCCCGCCCCGGGGCGTGGAAGAAATCGATTTGTTTGAGTTCGTCGAACCGCCGGCGTAACTTCCGGCGTTGCCCGGCGTCGGTGGTGGTGCGCGCCTCCTCGGCCAGCGCGTGGTAGTCGGGCGCGCGCAGGGATCGGAAGGCTTCCTGGATTTCGGAGTCGGTCAAGCCACCGACCGTGTCGCCGCGAAAGACCCATGCCTCACCGCCTCCATCCGCGATTTCCCGGCGGAGCCACTCGAAATCTTCGGCAGTCTCATCGGTCGCGGGGAGGAGGTACGCCGAGTTCTTTATGGGGAGCGCCCCCAACTGATTCAGGCGGCGCATGACCTTGGCGCGGAAATAAGGCGGCGACGGTGGAATCTGGTGAAGTAGCAGAAGCCATCTCATGAGTCAGTTGTTATATTTATATAGCAGTTGCTATATCATGTCAAGTCTTGAATGACTGTAATACTCTGGAAGCCATGCGAATTCGCGAAATGCTGTGGATATTGGCGGGCGCGTCGGGCGCCTTCGGGCAATCCACCGAGTGGCCGTCATACGGCCACGACACCGGGGGAGCGCGCTTCTCGCCGTTGAAGCAAATCACCAGCGGAAACGTCGCGAAACTGCGGCGGGCATGGACGATCCACACGGGGGAGATGGGGAATTTCGAGACCACACCCATCGTCGTGAACAACGTTCTGTATTTCTCGACGCAGGCGCAGAAGATCGTCGCGGTGGAACCGGAGACGGGCAAGGAGATTTGGCGGTACGATCCAAGGTCGCGCCTGCGCGAATTGCGCGGCGTGTCATATTGGCCGGGCGATAAGCAGACCGCGGCGCGGATCGTGTTCGGCACGTCGGACGGCAGGCTGATCGCGCTGGATGCGAAAACGGGAAAGCCGTCGTCGAATTTCGGCGATAACGGCACGGTGAATCTCCGGGCGGGAGTGGCCGACATCTGGCCGGGAACGGCTGCGTACGCCGTCACCTCGCCGCCGGTGATCTACAAGGACCTGGTAATCGTGGGCCCGAGCACGCAGGAGAACGGCAGCACCGGTCCGAGTGGAGACCCGCGGGCGTTCGACGCGCGAACCGGAAAGATGGTGTGGCGCTTCCACACGGTCCCGCAGCCTGGCGAACCCGGCAACGACACGTGGGGGCCGAATGGCTGGAAGGACCGCGCCGGTCCGAGCCTCTGGGGGCCCATGACGCTCGACGCGGAGCGCGGCATGGTGTTTCTCCCGGTCGGAAACCCGGCGGACAGCTTCTACGGCGCCGATCGCAAAGGGACGAACCTGTATGCGAACTCGGTAGTGGCGCTGGATGCGGCGACAGGGAAGCTGCGCTGGTATTTCCAACTCGTCCACCACGATATCTTCGATTACGACGTGGACGCGCCGCCGGCGCTGATCGAAGTCACCCGCGGCGGACGGAAGATTCCCGCGGTCGCGGAGACGACGAAGATGGGCCTGCTCTTCATTCTCGACCGGCTCACCGGCAAGCCGGTTTTCGGCGTGGAAGAGCGGCCGGTGCCGCAGAGCGATGTTCCAGGTGAAGCGGCATGGCCGACCCAGCCATTCCCGTTGAAGCCGCCCCCGCTGGCGCGGATGACCGTGACACGGGACGAGGTTCGGGAGCCTTGCCGCGCGCAATTCGACGAGTTAGCCCATAAGGGTCCGTTTCAGCCGTTCGGGACGAAGATCTCGTTGCGATTTCCAGGCACAATGGGCGGAGGCAACTGGGGCGGCGTGGCCTTCGATCCGGCGCTGGGGTACGTGTTCGTGAACACGAGCAACCTTGGCGGCACCGGCCGCATGGCCGAAGCTCCGGCGGGCGCGGACGTGGCATACCGGCCCGTCGGGGGCTACACGCGGTGGGTGGACAAAGACGCCTACCCGTGCCAGGAGCCGCCGTGGGGCGAGTTGAGCGCGGTGAACACGGCCACCGGCGATATTGCCTGGCGGGTGCCGCTGGGAAGCTACGACGGGAAGCCCACCGGCACACCGAATCTCGGCGGTCCGATCGCAACCGCAGGCGGCTTGGTATTCATCGGCGCCACCTTGGACGCGAAGTTCCGCGCGTTCGACGCTCGCACGGGGAAGGAGTTGTGGACGGCGGAGTTGGACGGGGCGGCGATCTCCGTACCGGCGACGTACTTGGGGCGGGACGGCAAGCAGTACGTAGTGATCGCGGCGGGCGGCCCGGCGCGGTTCCGGAGCATCGACGCGACGAAGGCGGCCGGAGCGGACACGCTGATCGCATTCGCTTTGCCGTAGAGCGGGCGCTTGCTATGATGGAACGCAGGTGAGGGTCGGTAGCTCAATTGGTAGAGCATCGCCCTTTTAAGGCGGTGGTTGCGGGTTCGATCCCCGCCCGACTCACCAGTTCCTCCTACATACATTCATTCGCACCCGCCGCGCGCCAGGCGCTAGGTGTCCGCGATACGCTCTTCGCAAGTTGTCACGCAGTACCCGCTGCCGATCGGCGCAAGACCGTACGCCCTGCCCCCCGGGGCGGCTGTGGTTCACCGACTTGTCGGGCACGATCGGGCGGATCGGTTCCCCATTTGGCGCCGCCAGTGTCCTCGCTGTCGGGTTGGGAACACGCATCGCTGGGCGTAATCCCGGTGCTCCTTGCGGCCCGAAGCGTGCTCGGCCCCCGAACTCTGTAAGGAAGCTCGCAGAGGTGGGAAGAGCCGTCTGAGAGGATGGTAGGCGGTGCCTCACCTCCACTACAGCCTGTGGCTCGGTCCGCTGTTGATCGGCCTGATCCTGTTCGCGATTAGCCGCCTCCTGGGTTCGCGGAAACTGGCATCCGTCTATCGCGAGAGGCTGGCCGAAACGCCACGCGAGCGGCTTTTCTGGGCCTCGCTGGGGTTCCTCGTCACCGTGGGTGTCGTGCGGACGCTGACGTTTCTCATCCACAACAGGATCGGGCCCTTCCACGACATCGAGATGGGCGGCCGCCACATTCATCACCTTGTCTGGGGCATTTTGCTGCTTCTGGGAACCGGATATGGATGGCTGCTCGAAGCCGGCACCGGCGCGCGCGGGTCGCGCACATGGGCGGGCCGGACGATGTCCATGATTTACGGTGTCGGCGCGGCGCTGACCCTCGACGAGTTCGCATTATGGCTGAATCTGCGGGACGTCTACTGGGAACGCGAAGGCCGTGCCAGTTTCGAGGCGCTAGCCTTATTCGGAGCGGCCCTGGCAGTGGCGGCGCTCGGAGGACCGTTCCTGCACGCCGCGGGCCGCAGCCTGATCCGTAAATCGCGGAACCGCCCCGGCCTTAAGCGGTAGCTGTCGGCGGCTGGAGATTCGCGCGAATCGTGCGAACCAGGTCCTCCGGAAGGAATGGCTTCCGCATCAGCGGAAATTCCGCGCCGGGGAGCGTTAAGAGCACGGCGTCAGAGTAACCTGACATGAGCAGGATGCGCGCATCCGGGCGAGCCTCTCGAATGCGCTTGGCCATTTCGACGCCGCCCATATTGGGCATA
This sequence comes from uncultured Solibacteraceae bacterium, assembly GCA_964608645.1. Lineage (GTDB taxonomy): Bacteria > Acidobacteriota > Terriglobia > Bryobacterales > Bryobacteraceae > CAZSQK01. Next base: position 8,359 of record CAZSQK010000001.1, read on the forward strand.
ACGACATCCGCCACCACCAGATCGATATGCTGCTGAGCGGTCAGGAATGCTTCCAGACCGGCGACGCCGTTCTCGGCAACGATCACTCGAAAGCCCTCCAGGGCCAGAACCGACGTGATCGAGCGTAATACGATCGGCTCGTCGTCAACAACTAAGACCAGAGAGCTGTGTAGGATCGGCTCGGCCATTTGTCCTAGGGTAGCCAATAGCGCTACCTTTCTTCTGTGCGTTATCATCCGACCGCAATTCCCGATGTGTGAATCGTCCCTAGCTCACCAAGGCTTCTTTGGGGCTGGCAATGCGAGGGGACTTGCCGCGGCGGAACCACTCCTGCACGCTTTCCAGGTACAAGTAAATGACCGGGGTGATGTAGAGGGTCAGGAACTGACTGACGACCAAGCCTCCCACTACTGCCAGACCGAGCGGCTGGCGGGCGTCGGCGCCTTCGCCGTAGCCCAGCGCGATCGGCATCGTGCCGAATAACGCAGCGACCGTCGTCATCATGATCGGGCGGAAGCGCAGGAGGCAGCCATCCCAAATGGCGTCATAGGCGTTGCGGCCGTCGCGGCGCGCATCGATGGCGAAGTCGATCATCATGATCGCGTTCTTTTTGACGACGCCGAACAACATGATGATGCCGACAAACGCGAACAGATCGAGCTGCTTATGGAAGATCACCAGCGTGAGCAGCGCGCCGAAGACCGCCGAGGGGAGACCCGAGAGAATCGTGATCGGGTGGATGAAGCTCTCATAGAGAATTCCGAGCACGATATAGATAACGAGGATCGCGACCACCAGCAGCACCGTGAGGTTCTGGAACGATTGCTGGAATTCCTTCACCGTGCCCTGGAAGCTCGACTGGATGCTGGCGGGCATGCGGATTTCGCGGATGGCATTATCGACGTGGGTGGCGGACTCGCCGAGCGAGACGCCCGGACGAAGGTTGAAGCCAATGGTCACCGCGGGCAGTTGTCCGAAGTGGTTAATCTGCAGCGGACCGGTCTGGCGCTTCTGTTTCACCACGGCGTCGAGCGGCACGAGCGCGCCGCCCGAGGAACGCAGGTAGACTTTGGAGAGCGCCTCGGGAGTCCGCTGGTATTTCGGCAGGAGTTCCAGCAGCACGGAGTACTGATTCGCAGGCGCATAAATCACCGACACCTCGCGCTGGCTAAACCCGCTGAACAACGAATTCTGCACGGCCTGCGGGGTGATTCCGAGAGCCAGGGCGCGGTCGCGATCGATATCCACCATCAATTGCGGGCTGGCGATCTGCATGTCGGACTGCACGTCGACGAAGCCGGGAAGCTGCCGCATCTGGGCCACCAGTTTCGGCGCCCAGGTGTAAATCTCCTGCAGGTTGGAGCTTTGCAGCGTGAGCTGGTAGGAGGTCGCACCGATGTTCTGGCCGCTGATGGGGATCGGCGGCGGGTTCTGCATGAAGGCGAAAATACCCGGCACGGCCATGGTCTTGGGACGCAGATCCTCGATGATCTGGTCTACGGAGCGCGCCCGCTGCTCGCGCGGCTTCATATGCGCGAAGACGATGCCGGAATTGATGCCCATGGGGCCCGGCACGAAGACGCCGACGTCGGCTATGTCGGGGTGACGCCGGAAAACTTCACCAATCGCATGCGTGTGAGCCGACATATAGTCGAACGACACATCCTGGGGTCCCAACGTGGCGGCGAACATGAAGCCGCTGTCCTGGCTCGGTATGAAACCGGTGGGCATCGTGCGGAACAGGTACACGGTGCCGAAAAGCATCGCGATGGCGGTGGCCAGCGTGACGATGCGATGCCGCAGGGCGACGCGCAGCGTGCGCTCGTACCAGAGGGCCAGGATGTTGAATCCGCCTTCGAGCGTATTGTACAGGAACCCGTGCCGAACGCCGTGGTCGGACTTCAGGAAGCGGCTGCCGAGCATCGGAGTGAGACTCAGGGAGACGAACCCGGAGATGAGAATGGCCACGACGATCGTCACGGAGAACTCGTGCAGGAGGCGGCCCACGATCCCGCCGAGAAACAGCACGGGGATGAACACGGCCACCAGCGAGATCGTCATGGAGAGAATGGTGAACCCGATTTCGCGCGACGCTTTGAGCGCGGCGTCCATGCGTGAATACCCCATCTCCATGTGGCGCACGATATTTTCCAGCATCACGATAGCGTCGTCCACGACGAATCCGACCGAAAGCGTCAGCGCCATCAACGAGAGGTTATTCAGGCTGTACCCGAGCAGGTACATGACGGCGAATGTGCCGACGATGGAAAATGGCACCGCACATCCGGGGATGATCGTGGCCGACACGTTCCGTAGGAAGAGGAAGATGACCAGCACGACCACGGCGATGGTCAGGATCAGCGTGAACTCGACGTCGCGGATGGAGGCGCGGATGGATTGCGAGGCGTCGAAGGCAACGGTCAGATGCACGGTCGGTGGGATGTTCCGGTTGAACTCGGGGAGGAGTTGGCGGATGCTGTCGACGACGTCGACCGTGTTGGTCCCCGGCTGTTTCTGCACGGCCAGAATCACCGCGTGCTTGTTGTTGAACCAGGCGGAAAGCTTGTCGTTATCGACGCTGTCGATCACGTTCGCAATCTGCTCCAGGCGAACCGGAGAGCCGTTGCGCCATGCGACGATGATGGGCCGAAACGACGCCGCGTTCATGAGCATGCCGCTCGATTCGATGGTGAAGGCCTGCTTGTCGCCATCGAGCCGGCCGGTGGGCAGGTTGGTGTTGCTGGTCGCCACGGAGCTTCGCACTTCGTCGATGCCGATATTGTGGGCGGCGAGCTGATCGGGATCCACCTGCACCCGCACGGCGTACTTTTGCGCGCCGTAGAGCATCACGCGCGCGACGCCGTCGATCATCGAGATGCGTTGCGCCAGCAGCGTGTCCGCGTACTCGTTGACCGTGTACATGGGCAGCGTTTCGGAGTCGAGCGACAGGTAGAGGACCGGCTGCTCGGCCGGATTCACCTTCTGATACGACGGCGGGCGGGGCATGCTGGTGGGCAGGCGGCCGCCGGCGCGGGCGATCGCCGCTTGAATGTCCTGGGCGGCCGCGTCGATCTTACGGTCCAAGGTGAATTGCACCGTGATGGAGCTGGAGCCGATGGAATTCACCGAGTTCATGGAAGAGATGCCGGCGATGGTGGAGAATTCGCGCTCGAGGGGTGTAGCCACCGACGACGCCATCGTCTCGGGGCTGGCGCCCGGCACAAAGGCGCTCACCGAGATAGTCGGGTAATCGACGCTGGGCAGCGCCGCTACGGGCAGCGCGCGAAACGCAATCGTCCCGAAAAGCAAAATGGCGAACGTCACGAGCACCGTCATGATGGGGCGCTCGATGAAGAGGCGGGAAAGGTTCATGATTTCCCCGATTCCAATTGGCCGGCATCAACGGCCTTGATTTGCGCGCCGGGAAAGAGGCGCAATTGTCCATCGGTGACCACGCCGTCGCCGGGGGCCAGCCCTTTCTCGATCACCACCCTCTGGTTGAAGGCACGGCCGACCGTTACGGGGCGGATTTCCACGTGATTGTCCGGCTTGACGAAGTAAACGAACTGACCCTGTTGGCCGTTCTGGACGGCCTCGCCGGGAATGATGGTCGCGGTCTGGGTGTCGAGCGTGAGCGCCACGGTGACGAATTGACCCGGCCAAAGCATCCCGTCCTGGTTGTCGAAGGTGGCCTTCAGGTGAATCGTGCCGGTGGCGCTGTCTACGCTGTTGTCGATCAGCGAAAGGGTTCCGTGGGTCACGCGGCCGGGATTGTCGTTGGCAGTGGCAGTCACCGTCAGTTTGCCGCGCGCGCTGAGGCGGCGGATCGCGGCCAGATGCTGCTCCGGCGCGGCGAAATTGACGAACACCGGTGTCAACTGGTGAATCACCACCAGCGGCACGTCGTTTACTTTGACGAGATTGCCCGCGTGCACCAGCAGGTTGCCCGTTCGGCCGGAGATCGGCGCGTGAATCTCGCAATAACTCAGATTGAGTTGGGCATTGGCCACCGCGGCGTTATCCGCTTCGAGCGCCGCTCGGGCGCTTTCGATGCTGGCCTGCGTGGCGCGGGCCGCTTCCCGGGAGACATCGGCGCTGGTGCGCGACTGATCGTATTGTGACTTGGAAACGACGCCGGCCTTGGACAACTCGGCATAACGCGCCGCATCGGTCTCGGCGAATTTAGCCTGTGCCGAGTCGCGTGCGAGCGACGCTTCCGCCTGCGCGATCATCGCCTTGTCGCGACCGGTGGCGGCTTCCGCCTGACGCAGCGCCTCCCGGTACGGACGCTCGTCGATCACGAACAGCAGGTCGCCCTTTTTCACATTCTGGCCTTCTGTGAAGGAGACCCGCTCGAGCGGACCGGCCACCTGGGACTTCACCTGAACGACGGAAGACGCGTCGACGTTCCCGACCACACGAATCTCCGTCGGCACGGACTCTTCCGAGGCCTTGGCGACGGAAACGGGGACAATCGGAGGTCCCGCCGCCGCGGTTTTCACCTGTTCCTGTTTGCAGCCCACCAGCAGGAAGGCCGCGCCAATGGAAAGCGAGATGAGAAATTTTTGAGGAGGCGCCATATAAGACTCCGCGTACCGGATTAGATGAAACGCGGACGAAGACGGATGCGAAGAAAATACGAACCGCCGGCCAACTAGCCCTGATGGAGATCAGTGTAACAAATGCGCACACCGCAATCGAGTGGTGGCAGCTTTCCGGCTCCGATTCTCGTCCCCGACCCCCGCCACCACCCGCAAACCGGCTCGGCCACGGACGTGCGGCGCGTTTGGTGATACGATCCAACTCAATGAGCCAAGCGAAAGGCATGCGGCGGCGCGGGTTCCTTCAGTCCGTCGCCCTGGCGGGCGCCGTTTCGGCGGACGCGCAGACTCAGGCCGGCGCGCCGCAGATCGAGACCTATCCCCGCACCTTCACCGGACCGCAACTGGCGATGATTTCTTTCCCGCTCGGAGGCGTTGGCGCCGGCAGCATCGGGCTCGGAGGACGCGGGCAGTTGCGCGATTGGGAGATTGCCAACCGCACCGATAAGGGCAATGCCCCTACCTATGCCATGCCGAGCATCTGGGCGCAGGTCGGCGACGCCAAACCGGTGGCGCGCGTGCTCGAAGCGAGGTTCCAACCGCCTTACGAAGGTCAATCGGGGCTCGGATCGCGCAACGCTCCGGGGCTCTCACGGCTCGAAGGCGCGACATTCACCGGCGAATTCCCCATCGCGCGCATCGATTTCCACGACCGCTCGCTGCCGGTGTCCGTGTCGCTCGAAGCGGGCACGCCGTTCATCCCGCTCGACGCAGACGCCTCGGGGCTGCCCATGACGGCGCTTCGGTATCGGGTGCAGAATCGCGGACGCTCGGCGGCGTCGGTAGCCATTGCGTATTCGATCGAGTGTCCCGTTTCGCCGCCGCGGAAGCCCGGGGTGAATGTGCCACGCAAGGGCAATGGGATCGAAGGGCTGTTCATGCACAACCCGGACCTCGACGCGGCAGATCCTCTGAAGGGCAGCTTCGTCCTCGCCGCGCTGCGCCCCGGCAATGGAGAGCTGACGATGCTGCGCGGCTGGCCGGCGGGACGCTGGTGGAACAGTCCGCTCCTGTTCTGGGACGACTTCACCGCAGATGGCGCGTTGGGACCGGAGACTGCCAAGCCTGGGAATGTCGGCGCCGTCTGCATGAAGCGCACCATCGCCGCCGGCGCGGAGGCGGAATTCGCGTTCCTGCTGGCGTGGCATTTCCCGAATCGCACCCCGGAACGCTGCGGCTGGACGGCGCCCAAAGGGCACGAGAAGGACGTCATCGGCAACTGGTACGCCACGCGGTTCGCCGACGCGTGGGCCGTCGCGGAGCATGCCGAGGCGAACCTCGATGACCTGGCCCGACGCACGCAGCGCTTCGTCACGGCGGTGCGCGAGACAACGGTTCCGGCGGCGATCAAGGACGCCGCGATGTCGAATCTCTCCACCCTGGTGAGCACCACTTGTTTTCGCACGGCCGATGGCGAGTTCCACGGCTTCGAAGGCGTGAACGACCACGGCGGCTGCTGCCACGGCAATTGCACGCACGTCTGGAATTACGAGACCGCGACCGCCCACGTCTTCCCGGCGCTCTCCCGATCGCTGCGGCGGAGCGCCTTCGGTTTTTCGATGGACGAGCGTGGCGCGATGTACTTCCGCCAATCGCTGCCCGATGGCATCGAGCGCACGGGATTTGCCGCCGCGGATGGGCAGATGGGCCAGATCATGAAGGTGTACATCGACTGGCAGCTCTCGGGCGACGACGCGTTCCTGCACGAATTCTGGCCCAAGGCGAAACGCGCTCTCGAGTTCGCATGGGTCCCCGGCGGGTGGGACGCGGACCGCGACGGCGTCCTCGAAGGGGTCCAGCACAACACCTATGACGTCGAGTTCTACGGGCCGAACCCGCTCTGCGGTATCTATTATCTGGGCGCGCTACGGGCAGCGATGGAGATGGCCGCGGCCGCCGGGGATACGGCGGCGGCGCAGGAGTACCAACGCCTGTTCGAGAACGGCAGGAAGTGGATCGACGCGAACCTCTTCACCGGAGAGTACTACGTGCAGAAGGTGCAGGGTTTCGCGGCCGATGGGATTGCAAAGGGACTGCGCAGCGGCATGGGCGCGGACGACCCCGAGCATCCGCAATACCAGCTCGGCGATGGGTGTCTGCTCGACCAGTTGCTGGGGCAGTATCTCGCGGATGTGGCGGGGCTGGGGCCGCTGGTGGCGCCGGCGAACATCCGGAAGACGCTCGAGTCCATCTGGCGCTACAATCACCGAGCAAGCCTCGGCGGGCACGATTCCGTGCAACGAACCTACGCGCTGAACGACGAAGCCGCGCTGCTGGTTTGCGACTACGGCAAGGGAAAGCGGCCCGAAATCCCGTTCCCGTACTATGCGGAGGTGTGGACGGGGCTCGAGTATATCGCGGCGGCGCAGATGATCTACCATGGGCTCGCCGACCGCGGGGCGCAGGCGATCGCCGAGGTCCGCAAGCGTTACGACGGCGCGCGCCGGAACCCGTGGGACGAGCCGGAATGCGGCCACCACTACGCGCGCGCGATGGCATCGTGGTCGGGCATGCTGGCAATGAGCGGATTCCGTTACGGCGGCCCTGAGCGGCGTGTGGCCGCGGCGCCGCGGGGGCGGATGCCGTTCCGCGCGTTCTGGTCGGCGGGACCGGGATGGGGGTCCTTCCAGGTGGCGCCGCGGCGCTTCGCGCTCTCGGTGATCGAAGGGTCGCTGGCCGTGCGCCGCATCGAGTTCGCGGGCGCGGGACAGTCGTGGCGCCCGTCCCTCGGCGGCGTCGCCTTGGCGCACGACCTGTCGCGGCAGGGCGAGATGGTCGTCGTGACTCTGCGCGAAGAGCTCCACGTGAGAGCCGGCCAGGAACTGGCGATCGAAGCGTGACGACGCTCGTGCTTGTGGGCGGATTTCTCGGCGCCGGGAAGACTACCCTGATTCTGCGCGCCGCGAAGCTGCTGCGCCGGCGCGGTCACCGCGTCGGCGTCATCCTGAACGATCAGGACGCGGGACTGGTGGACACGCGGCTCGCCAAGGCAGCCGGGCTTCCGTCGCGCGAGGTGGCGGGCGGGTGTTTCTGCTGCCGTTTCGGCGATCTCTTGGCCGCGGCCGATTCATTGCGCGCGATGCAGCCCGACGTCATCTTCGCCGAGCCAGCGGGAAGTTGCATCGACATCTCGGCGACCGTGCTGCAGCCGTTCAAGGCGCACCATTCCGCCGAGTACCGCCTGGCGCCGTTCAGCGTGCTCGTGGATCCGGCGCGGACGGCAGGATATCTCGTGGAGCAGCAGATCGCCGAAGCCGACATTGTGGTCGCGTCGAAGGCGGATGCACATGCCGCCCCCATGCCGGCCGATTTTCGCGTCAGTGCGCTGACGGGAGAGGGAGTCGAGGCGTGGCTGGAAGAAGTGCTGAGCGGACGCAGGGTCGCCGGCAGCAGGATGCTCGACGTCGATTATGACACCTACGCGTCCGCCGAGGCGGCGCTCGGCTGGCTGAATCTGCATGCCGATCTGCGTCTGCGCGAGGCGGCAAGTCCGGCCTCCGTCGCGGGACCGTTGCTGGACGAGATCGATGCATCCCTGACGGAGATCGCGCACCTGAAGATCTTCGACCGGGCGGCGAGTGGATATGTGAAGGCTGGCATTTCCGCAAAAGGCGAGGAGCCAATGGCGGAGGGCGATTTGTCGGCGGACTCTGAATTCGAACACGAGCTCGTAATCAATCTGCGCGCGCCGGGCGATCCGGCCGAGTTGCAGCGTCTGGTGTTGCGCGCGCTCCAGGGTCTCGCCGGAGAAGTGATCGTGCGGCACTCGAATGCGTTCCGGCCCGGATATCCGCGGCCGGAGCATCGGTTCAGCTCGGTGGTGGCTTCATAATTCAGCCGCAGGCGCGAACCATTTCGATGAAGATACGGCGGGCTTCGTCTGTGTTGGTCACTTCCCGCGGGAAGGCGATGCGGCGTCCGTGGACGCGATCCCCGGTTTTCAGGCGCACGTGAAACCCGAGCCGGTCCACCGAAGTCAGGGACGCTTCCTCCGCGGCTTCGCCCGCGTGATGGGCGATGCGGCGGAGCGCATCGGCGTGATCGGCATTCATGTGCTGGATAATGCCGGGCGCGGCGGCCGCCAGAGGGTCGGGGGATGCGGCGCGGTAATCCTGATCGGAGACCCACCCCATGACTCCGAAGCCGCCTATGAAGTACACCGCGGCGACCTCGAGGCGGTAATACGCGAAATCGCTGTACCCCTGCCATTGACGCGCATGCTCATACCGGGAGAGATAGAGCTCGCGGACTTCCTCTGCCGGCGCCTCGACGGCCGTGCCTACGAGCGTGACACGCGCGGCGCCGAGCGGGTCGCCCGCGATGTCCGGCTGCGTAATGAGCAGACTGGCGCGGGCATCCTTACTGAGATTGTGCGTGTGCATCGCCATACTGCTGATGAAGAAAATCGGGCTGCCCAACTCATCGGCGGCATACGGCATCATGGAGCCGAACGGGAAGCCTGGGACTCGCTCCGAGTGGGTCGAGAGACTGCCGATGCGGCCGATCGAGACCAGCGTGCGCGCCCGCTCGGCGAGCGATGGTTCGGGGACCGCCGGCGCGGAACCGCCCGGGCCGGCGTGTTGTCGATTCGTCACGACTCCATGATAAGCAACACAGATCGCCGGTTCTCAGAAGTTCATCCGCAGCCCCACCTGCAAGGTCCTCGGCCCCGCTCCCTCGGCCCCTTGGGTCGACGTAATTCGCCCGAACGTCGAAGACGACAGGTTCCGTGCCGGCAGCCCGAAATTCGTATGATTGAGCAAATTCGTCGCCGATCCTTCGAGTTGGAAGTACGTCTTCTCGCGAACGAAGAATTTCTTCTGCAACTTAGCGGAGAAGATCCGGGTGTGCGGTCCGATCAACTGGCCCGGTCCCGCCATGCCAAAGCGGCCGATATTGCTCCGCGGCGTAACGAAGGCCGATTTGTCGAACCAGTTATTGATGGTGCGCTGGTCGTCGGGCAGATTGCCGTAGCTTGCGCCGGTATAATCGGGCCGGTCGTTGGCCCGCGCGTCGACGTTGGTCCCGCTGGGGTCCGTCGTGCCGCCGGTGATTGCGGTGAGAAACTGCCCCGTCTGCAGCACTCCGATTCCAGAGAGCTGCCACCCAGCCGCCGCAGCCTTCACGATGTGACCCGCGAACGATGCCGGCTTCCACGTGGAGCCCGGCAACTGGTACGTGAACGTCGTCAGCCAGCGATGACGCCGCGTCGTCGACACGTTGCCGTAGTCCAGTCCGAGATTGTAGCGGTCGGTCGGGACGGACCCGTTGTCGGCCGCGAACCCGGTGCTGTCGGAGCCGATCGCGTTGCTCAGGTTCTTCGCCCACACCCAGGACGTCTGGAAGGAGAGGGAGTTCGAGAGGCGCTTCTGCACCTCCGTCTGCAGCGCGTCGTATTTCGCGGACGCGCCGGTGTCGCGGCTATACACGATCGCCCAGTTCGGATACGGGCGCGCCAGCTTGGCGACACTGTATCCGACGGTGTTAGGGCGAACCTGATTCAGATCGGGGCTGTTGTACAACCCGATGGTGTGGGAACCGGTATAGGTGACGCGCATGCCGGTGTTCCAGCCGAGATCGCGCTCCACCGTGAAGTTCCACTGCTGCGCGTACGGCTCACGCACATGAAACTCGTTGCCGCGCCGGAAGTCCGCATTGCCGACCGCGGTGAGGGCGCCGAGCCCCTGATCGAACGGCTGCGGGAACGAAAGCTGCGGGACGCCATTGACCAGCGAGTTATTGAACGTTCGCGTATCGGAAGTGTGGATGCCGACCAGCGAATACGACACATTGCCCAGGACCGTGACGGTGAAGATCCCATATCCACCGCGAATCACGGTCTTATTGCCAAACGGGCGATAGGCAAACCCGACGCGCGGCATGAGATTGTTCTTATCCGAGAAGCGGAGGCTCTCCGGCAAACCCGCCTCGGCGGCCGTGATGATCGGCGTGTTGCCGATGGAAGCGCGGAAACCCGGCGCCGTCAGGGCGACCGAAGCGGCATTCGGCACAATTACGCGTCCACCCGGAAAATCGCGGTCGAAGTTCGCGATCTGCAATGTCGGATCCGTGAACGGCGGATGGTATTCGTACCGGACGCCGTAATTGAGCGTCAGCCTGGCGCTCACTTTGAAGTCGTCCTGCGCGAAGTAACCCTGGTGCGAGGTGTTGGGCCGGACGTCGGGGCCCGTGTTCGCCACTCGCGTGCGGTTGGGATAGCCGAGCAGAAAGTCGGCAAACGCGTTGCCGCTGAACATTCCGTTGAAGCGATACTCGCCGAGGTCGTCTCCGGAGAAAAACGAGATGTTGTCGCGATAGGAGAGACGGCGGAAGTCACCGCCGAATTTCAACGTATGACGTCCTTTGATCCAACTCAGGTTATCCGTCACTTGCAGAGTGCGGCTCAGTTGGGTAAAGCCGCGCGACGCGCCGGTGCCGATATACCCCGTGACGCCGATGTCGGGAATGCTGGCGACCTGCGGCGGATCGGAGCGAAGGCCGAGGATGCCGATCTGCTTCACCAGCGCCGGACCGTTCAAGCTCTGTCCGCCGGGGCCGAAATCCACGTTGCGCGGCTGGTCGGAATAGCCGCCGCGCACCTCATTGATGAGCGCGGGGCGCAGCAGGAAGTTATGCGCGACTACCACGTTCTGCGAAGTGCGATTCTCGCGGTTATCGCCGCGGACCGGTAGCGAGGAGGGCGTCCGCGTCGTCACATCTTTATAGGAGTAGCGGCCAAAGATCGACTGCTTCGCATTCAAGATCTGATCGATGCGCACATCGTACTGATTGTTGGTGTTCCCCGCGGAGAGCTGCCCGAAGAAGTTATTGGACGAGATCGAATTGCCGGCCACCGTCTGATGCGGGTATAGCAGTTCGAGGATCTTCGTGGACACCGGACTGATGCGGCCGGCCGGAATGATGTTGCCCGCGAACGGCTGCCCATTCAGCGGATCGCGAATCGCCGCAGTCACGCTGCCCAGGTTCCCGCTGCGATAGCTGTCAGGAGGCACTACACTCTGGATCTGGCTGAGCGCGCGGTAGCGCAGCCCTTCATACGCCCCGAAGAAGAACGTCTTGTTGCGAATGACCGGCCCGCTGACGGCGCCGCCGAAATCGTTCGAGATCTTGAAGGGGGCGCCGTTGCGGACGGAGAAGAAGTCGCGCGCGTCGAATGCCCCGTTCTGGTGATACCAGTAGAGGCTGCCGCGGACGGAGTTCGTGCCGCCCTTGGTCGTCGTCGTCACGTCGCCGACCTGGGCGAATTCCGCGTTGTTGCTCACGCTGCTGACCTTGATCTCATCGATCGACTCGGCCGACGGAAACATCTCCGTCAACAACCCGTTGGAGCGAACGCTGATGGTCGAAATCCCATCCACGGACGCGGTCGCCATGAACGGCATCGAGCCGGAAAGGGAGTACTCGCCGCCAGCGCTGCTGGGCTGCACTCCCGGCGCGTTGGCGATCGCGAAGAAGACGGAATTCGTGGTTCCCGCGCGGAAATTGACCGGGAGATTCTGAATTTGCTCGGAGGACTTGGAGTCGACGATCGTCGCCTGATCGGTAGTAATCACCTGGGCGACTCCGGTGACCATGACTTCGGTCGCCGTGCCGGCCAGCTCGAGCCGGGCGTCCACGCGGACCACTTCGCGAGCGCGGAGGGCGACGCCTCTCGCCAGGGTCTTCTGAAAACCGGCGTGCTCGATCAGCACATCGTACGATCCGGCTTCGATGTTGAGGACGGCATAATTGCCGGAGTTGTCGGAAACCACCTTGCGCACATCGCCGGTGCCGGTGTTCGTGGCGGTTACGGAGGCGCCGACCACCACCGCTCCAGTTGGATCGGTGACGGCTCCGCGAATCTCGCCGAAAATCGATTGCGCGCGGGCGCCCGCCAGCCCACACAGAGCTGCCACGATACTCCAAATAATCGCTTTGAAACGCATCACCCCTCCAGAAACAGATTGGGTTTACATTAGCAAAGGCGCCAGTGCGAAACAAGTAAACAGGTCGCCGGTCCGGCCGATTAATATTTTCGATTCCGTCCATAAGACATTCGAGCTTCGGGTAGCCCGGCTGCTGGCGCATACTGGGCCTTGGAAGGACCGGCAGATGACGCCCGAAGAAGTGCTCGATTTCGCTCGAACCCACGACGCGCGCCAGCTCGATCTTCGCTTCACCGATATCCCGAGCCTGCAGCACCACGTCTCTTACCCGATCGGCCAGCTTGACGCAGCGAGCTTCGAGGAAGGCTTCGGCATGGATGGATCGAGTATCCGCGGCTGGGCGGCCATCCACGAGAGCGACATGCTGCTCGTGCCCGACCCGAACACGGCTTTCCTCGACCCCTTTGCGGAGACCCCAACTCTGGTGATGTACGGCGACGTCAAAGACCCGATCACGAAACAACGGTATGAACGCGATCCCAGATGGATCGCGCAGAAAGCCGAGATGTTTCTCAACAGCACCGGGATCGCCGACACAGCGTATTTCGGCGCGGAGGCGGAGTTCTTCATCTTCGATAACGTCAGCTTCGACCAGAATCCGCAGTCCGGCTACTATTACATCGACGCCGAGGAAGGTCGATGGAACTCGGGGCGGCGGGAAAACAACCTGGGCTACCGGCCGCGGTATAAAGAGGGGTATTTCCCGGTTCCGCCGACCGACCATTACCAGGATTTGCGAAGCGAGATGGTTCAGACGATGATCCGGTGCGGGATTCATGTCGAGTGCCATCATCACGAAGTCGCCAGCGGGGGACAGTGCGAGATCGACCAGCGCTTCGACACGCTGGTTAAGTCCGCGGACAACATGATGCTGTACAAGTACGTCGTCCGCAATGTGGCGCAGCGGTACGGTAAGACCGTCACGTTCATGCCCAAGCCGATCTTCGGCGACAACGGCAGCGGCATGCACACGCATCAGAGCCTCTGGAAGCAGGGAACGCCCCTGTTCGCAGGTGACTGCTACGCCGGATTGAGCCAAATGGCGCTGCACTATATCGGCGGGTTGTTGAAACACGCACGGGCGCTCTCCGCCATCATTGCGCCGGCCACCAACAGCTATAAGCGGCTGGTTCCGGGTTATGAAGCGCCGGTGAATCTCGCGTACTCGCGGCGCAACCGCTCGGCCGCCTGCCGCATCCCCATGTACTCGGCGAGCCCGCAGGCGAAACGCGTGGAGTTCCGGCCGCCCGACCCCGCCGCGAACCCGTATCTCGCATTCGCCGCGATGATGATGGCCGGTCTCGACGGCGTGATCCATCGGACCGACCCCGGGGAGCCGCTCGACAAGGACATCTACGACCTGTCCCCCGAGGAGATGGGCAGTGTGCCCTCGATGCCGGGGACGCTGGACGAAGCGCTGGAGTGCCTGGAAGACGATCACGGATTTCTGCTGCGCGGGGACGTCTTTACCGAAGAGCTGATCGAGACTTACATCGATTACAAACGGAGGAACGAGGCGGAGGCTGTCCGGCTGCGCCCGCATCCTTACGAGTTCGCGCTGTATTACGACGTCTAGAAACTCGTCATGGTGTCCGAGCCCGCAACTTTCTGAGGCGCTGGCGCGCAAAGCGAATTTCTTTGGCCACTGATCCCAACGTAGCGTCAATCCGCTCTTCGATGCGCGAAAGGCTCCGTTCGAGCATGGTGATCTCGGAGGGATGCCCGGCGGCGGGGTGCGAATAGCCGGCCTCATCCAGCTTGCCGAGGAGTTCCTCTTTGGCCTTCCTGCCCAGACCGCGAATCGGGGACTGAATATCCAGCCGGAGGACGTCCTCCACGGTGCTGCATCCGACACCCTTCAAAGCGTTCCGCGTGCGCACCGACAAGCCGAGCTGCTCCAGGGGCGCCTGCGCGGGCAATATCGGCGCCACGGGGTCGATCTGATTGGGCGAAGGCGAGTCCATGGGTCTCCGGGCTGCAATCGTGAAGCGACTGAGCTTCCAGGCCCTGGCGCCGACGGGAGTGCCAAAGCAACTGTGACGATTTTAGGCGCGCCCGCCATGCCACATCCAATAAAAAAAACTGATGCGGCTCATTCAGATAACCGCCACCACCAACCTACGAATTCCGCCCATAGAAATAATTGATTAGCATCGACGGCACGGAACCTGTACAGTAGACCTGAACAAAGTTGTAACGTGCCCGCCCCGTAAGCGCACCGCACTCAGGAAGCCCTGTCGCTCGCTTTCACTTTCACTTTCACTTTTTATATTGGAGAGGAGTCACATGCGGAAGAGTTGTATGAGTGTCCTGATCGCCGGAGGAACGCTGCTTGCGGGCGCTGCCTTCGCCCAGCAACCGGACCCGGCGCCGGCGCAAACGCCCCCGGCTGCTGCCGCTCCGGCCCCGGCGGCGCCGCCGAAATCGGCGTTCACCCAGGCAGGAATGGATTTCAGTTTCCTGTTCGACGGCTACGTCGACGCCAACTTCAACCATCCGGATTCCGGCTACAACGGGCTGCGCAATTTCGACTTCCGCGCCGACACCCTGCACGTGAATATGGGCAAGATCACCATCGACCGGGCGCCCTCGCCTGTCGGATTCCATCTGGACGTCGGCTTCGGTCAGACGTTCAACTGGATCCATTCCACCGACCGCGCGCCGGAGGCCTTCAAGTACTTCGAACAGGCTTATGTCAGCTTTAAGCCGAAATCGTTCCACGGCTTGCAGATTGACGCGGGCGAGTTTGTGACGTCGGCGGGTGCTGAGGTGATCGAGACGAATGCCAATTGGAACTACTCGCGCTCGCTGCTCTTCGCCTGGGCCATCCCGTACTATCACTTCGGCGTGCGCACCACCTTCCCGGTCGGCAAGGCGTTCACCGGCGGCTTCCAGGTGGTTCAGGGCTGGAATAACATTTACGACAACAACAGCGGCAAGACTTTCGGTTTCACTGGCGCGTATGCCTGGAAGAAGGTCACGTGGAGCCACAACTACTACGTCGGCCCCGAGAAGAGCCATACGAACAAGGGCATCCGCCATCTGTACGACACGACGGTGCTGGTCAACCAGAACGACAAACTCAGCTATTATCTGAACTTCGATTACGGGCACGAGGCGTTTCCCGGCGCGACCGCCGCGAAGTGGGGCGGCATCGCGGGCGCCCTTCGCTACCAGGTCGCCAAGAAGACGGCATTCGCCACCCGGCTTGAGTATTTCAAGGATGCGCAGGGCTTCTCCACGGGCACGGCGCAGGCAGTAAAAGAATTCACCCTGACCGGCGAATACAAGCTGAGCTCCTGGATGCTGGCCCGCGCGGAGTTCCGCAACGACTGGTCCGACCAGCCGTTCTTCGAAAAACAGCACGGTCAGTTCGGCAAGACACAACCGACGGTCTTGCTCGGGGTCGTCGCGTTCCTGGGCCCCAAGAAGTAGAGGCGCTTGTATCGAGGAGAACTTCATATGGCAGACAACAACGAAGTCAAAATGCAACCGACTCTGGGGCTCACCGGTCTCACGATGAACGCCATGGCGCTCATCGCTCCCGGCGCGTTCCTCTGGCTTACTTTTTACATTCAGGCGACCACCGGCTCGACCGGCCCCGCAATGTGGGCGGGCATCGTCCTGGCGCTGCTGCTTTGCCTGGCGACCGCTGTCTGTTACGCGGAAATGGCGAAGTTGTACCCGGGGACCGGGAGTTCCTACTACTTCGCGGAGCAGTCGTTCCTCAACCATGACAAGGCGTGGCGCTATGCGCGCCTCTCCAAGTTCATCGTCGGGTGGGGCTCACACCTCTATTACTGGATCTATCCCGGCGTGATGGTGGGCGTCATGGGGGTATTGTGCGGATATCTCGTCGGCACTCTATGGCCCAGTTTTATGAGCGCATCCAACCCGGGGCCTGTTTTCATGATGTTGGTCGCGGTGGTGTTCTCCTTCTTTGTAGCCTGGATCGCGTCGCGCGGCGTCAACGGGTCGACCTCGGTCAACATCGCGATTAATGTGATTCAGATCAGCGCGCTGATTGTCTTCTCCATCCTGGCGCTCGGCTACCGTTCCAACCACCCGCCGGGGACGATCGCTTATCAGTTCGACTCGGCCTCCGGCGACGCCTATACCTACGAATTCCAGACACAGACCACGACCGCCAACGGCCAGACTACCGACGTCATTGTGCGCGACGACAAGGGAGTGCCCAAGGCGAAGCTGGACGCCGCCGGCAAGCCGGTGCCGTTCAAGATCGCCTATCCGGAGAAGGACGACAAGGGCAACTTCCTGAGCCACCCCACCGCCACCTCGGTCATCTCGCCGCATAACTTCGGCTGGATGTTCGTGCAGGCCACGGTCGCGATCCTGATCCTGGTTGGCTTCGAATCCGTGACCTCGATGGGCGGCGAAGCGAAGAACGCCAAGCGCGACGTGCCGATCGCGGTGATTACGTCGCTCCTAGTGCAGGGAGCGTTCTGTTACCTCTTCGAATATTTCGCGGCAAATTACTTCCTCAACAGCGGCTATAGCATGGCGAACGCCAGCGGGTCGGCCGCGCCGATCGGCGACATGATGATCGTCGTCGGCAATGCGCTCTTCGGACCCGGCGGCGGGCGCACGTTCATGCTGGTGCAGGCGTTCACGGTTTTCCTGGCAATCATCGGGACGACGCTGTCCTGCATGAACACGGGCGCGCGCGTCACGTACGCGATGGGCAAAGACGAGGAAGTTCCCGAGCACTTCGGCTTCCTGCACTCCAAGAACCTCACGCCGCATCGCGCCATCTGGACACTCGCGATCATTTCGGCTGTCGTCGGATGCCTCTCGGTCGCGATCGCGTTCGGCGACGCAGGGGCCCCCAAGGACACCGACATCAAAGCGCTGCCGCAGGGCATCTTCTCCAGCGTCGGCTATACGACGCACGACAAGATGGCGGCACTACCCAACACCCTGCTCACCATGACGCTCGCGTCGAACTTCGGCACGTTCCTGCTCTACGCGCTGAGTTGCATCATCTGCATCGTCGCGTTTCACAACCACCCGGCCT
Organism: uncultured Solibacteraceae bacterium; assembly: GCA_964608645.1. GTDB lineage: Bacteria > Acidobacteriota > Terriglobia > Bryobacterales > Bryobacteraceae > CAZSQK01. The sequence continues at coordinate 25,941 of CAZSQK010000001.1, forward strand.
ACAATCCGATCAAGCATTTGATGATTCCACTCTTCGGGCTGGTGGCGAATGTGGGATGCATGGCCTTTTACCTGGTGGGCCCCTTCATGGGATTTGGAACCAAGATGGAGCCGCTGCTGGCCCTTGGAATCGCTCTGGTCTGGGGCATCTACGGCGCCATCTACTTCGTCCGTAGTAATAAGGTGAAGGGCCGGACGACTCTGGTAGCGAACCGGGCCACCATCTAGACTTGCAGGGCGGTAGGCCCGATCCGCCCTGCAACTTTATGCTCGATCTCGATCACGCGCATCTTTCCGACACCGGAAAATTGCGCGACAACAACGAAGACTTCGTAGGATTTAGCCAGCCGGCGACCGTAACCGAGGGGCGGTCGCACGGCTGGCTTTTTGCATTGGCCGATGGGGTCGGCGGCCAGAAGCATGGAGAGGTGGCCTCGCGTGCCGCCGTCGAGCACCTGCTCCTTCGTTTTCAGGATGCGCCAGGCGACGAACCGCCCGGGACCTTGCTGGCGCGCCTGGTCCGCGAGGCGAACGCCCATGTATACGAACTCGCCCATGGATCGGGCATGTCCACGACCCTCGTCGCCTGCCTGCTTCGGTACGACCGCGTTACCGTAGCGCACGCCGGCGATTCCCGCTGCTATCTGTTCCGCGACGGCGACCCGCGCGTCCTCACCCGCGATCACTCGACGTCACGCCACGTTCTCAGCCGGTCGCTCGGCGCCGACCTCTTTCTTAACGTCGAAACCAGCGAACACCACATCACGCCAGGCGATATTCTGGCGCTCTGCTGCGACGGTCTACACAGCGCTATATCCGGCGCCGAGATGGCCGGAATCGCCGGCAGACACAAACAACTGGCCGAAGCTGCGCGGGAGCTGGTCGATCTTGCGAACCAACGCGACGGCAGTGATAATATAAGCGTTCAATTGATCCGCGTACGGAGCGTGGAACGCGTCGGAATGTATCGGGGAAGGTTGTATAAGCTCCGGTAGGGTCTGGCGCTCCTCATGACGTCACTTCATCCCGGCGACCAACTCGACCATTACCGCATCGAAGGCGTCGTCGCGCGTAGTGGCATGGCGTCCATCTTTCGCGCCACCGACATGCGCACCGGGCGGCAGGTCGCCATCAAGGTGCCGCATCCCGAAATCGAGGCTGATCCGGTGCTCTTCGACCGTTTCAAGCGGGAGGCGGAAATCGGCGAAAAGCTCGACCATCCTGGAGTCATGAAGGTCTACTCCGACCCGGACAGGTCCGGCATTTACATGGTGATGGAGTGGGTCGACGGCCACTTATTGCGGCAGGTCATGGGGACGCAGAAGACGCTGCCGGCCGACCGCGCCATTCGCATCGCGACGAATATCTCCGACGCGCTCGATTACATCCACCGCAATGGAGTCGTGCACCGCGACCTCAAGCCCGAGAACATCATGCTCGACGACAGCGACAAGATCAAGCTGATCGATTTCGGGATCGCGGGAAATGCCGGCTCGAAGCGGCTGACCTTCGGCAAGCTGTCCAACGTCGCCGGCACGCCGGACTACATCTCGCCGGAACAGGTCAGGGGCAAACGCGGCGATGGCCGCAGCGACATTTACGCGCTCGGCATCATGCTCTACGAGATGCTCACCGGCAAAACGCCGTTCAGCGGCAACAATCCGTTCGCCGTAATGAACGACCGTCTGCTCAACAACCCCGTCCCGCCGCGCGAGTGGAATCCGGACATTTCGCCGGAGCTCCAGGAAGTCATCTACCGCGCGCTCGAGCGCGAGCCGCAGAACCGCTATTCCACGGCGAATGAATTCGCTTGGGACCTCGAGCATCTCGACCAGGTCGGAGTCGAAGACCGCGCCGAGCTACGGGACTGGAAACACCGCCGCACGCCGTGGGCGCGCCGAATTCTGTTCTATGCCGCCATGGCGCTGATCCCAGTGGTCATCTTCAGTTTGTTGCTGTTGGTCGCCCGCCGCGGCTAGCGGACGCTTCTTTCAAGCCACCACCGCCGGGCCGCCACGACAGCCCAGATCGATTCCACCACGCCGAAAGGCCACGCGCCCTGCAGAAATCCATAGGCGGAGCCGAGCAGGCAGGAGCCGGCGAATGCCAGCACAAACCAGGAGCTTTTCTTCTCCAGCGCGTAGGTCACAAGCATCGCGGTCACCGCAAATAGCCCAAAGATCGTCAGTCTATCCATTTCGTCCTATCGTATTTTCCTGGCGCATCACCGCGTGTTCCAAACCGTAACGCGAGCGGTGAGCGTGCGCTCAGAGTATCAACGCAACCAGGAATCTTCGTTGTGGCTTACAAAGTCGGGATATGCGCCCGCTCCCAATTCGTGCAGATCCAGCCCGTGCCGCTCGGCCTCAATCGGAGCGCGCTGCCGGTAAAAGCGGTCCAGCGTCCAGTTGAGCCCGTATGTCAGTGGCAGAACGAAGCCGACAATGGTCGCAGCGCCGGCAAATTGCGGCAGCCACGAGCCACCGGCGAGCCCGAACGCAATCAGCCCCCAAAGTCCGGCGAGGCCGTGCACGGAGACCGCGCCGCCGGGATCGTCGACGAACAGCCGCAATTCCAGATTCTCGATCGCGAGGATCGCGAGGACGCCCGCCGCCATACCAATCACTACCGCGGCGGCAGGTCGCATCGCGCCGCACCCGGCCGCGGACGCCACCAGGCCGGCTGTCCACCCATTAGCCGTCAAGGACGCGTCGGTCTTCCCGAAACGAAAACGCGTGAGCGCGGCCGCAGTCAAGGCCGCGCCGGCCGCCGAGAGAGTTGTGTTGACGGCCGCCAGGATTCCCTTGCCACCGAACAATATGGCGCCCAGGCTGTCGAGCGCCAGCCACCCGATCCACGCCAGGAAGCACCCGAGCAGCACGAGCACCGCGCTGTGTCCGGGAAACGCGGATGGCGTCCCTTCGCGCGTGTATTTTCCGCGCCGCGGCCCGACAATCCACGCGGTCGTCAGGGCGCTCATTCCGCCCACCGCGTGGATGACGCCGGAGCCGCCATAGTCGACAAAACCCAGGCGCGCCAGCCATCCTCCGCCCCATGTCCAATGCGCAAAGATCGGAAACGTGAGCCCCGCGAGGAGCGCCGACGACACGCAACTGGCCCCGAGCTTCCATCTCTCGGCGCCGCTGCCGAGCGGAATCGTCGACGCCAGAGCCACCGCGAGCAATCCGAAAATCGCCGTGACAGCCACCGGCGACGCTGTAAAGTCGACGCCTGACAGAAACGGCCTCCCCGCGCCGATCCAATCCCACTGCCGGCCGGCGGCGAACAGGATGCACGCGCGGCCTCCGTCGTACCCTTGCAGCGCGAAACCCGTGGCAAACCAGGCGAGCGCCGCGACGGCCACCGCGCAAAGCGCTGCGACCATCGCATGCGCCGCATTGCGCGATCGGCACAAACCGGCGGACATGAGGGCGACTCCGGCCAGCGCGGCCGGCGCGAGCAGCAATAGCGCAAAGCCGAGTGCGGCGCCGTTCACCGGCGGGCTCCGACTGGGCTCGCATGCGCGCGGAACAACAGCCCCAACCCGGCCGCTTCGACCGCGCCTCCCGCCAGCGCAAAGCCCCACTGCGGCCCGCCGCGCGGCAACACCGCGAGCGAAGCCAGCACGATGATCCACCCCGAGAGCAGAAGGAATATGCCGATGAGCTTAATAGTCCGTATTGTATGGCGCCGCCCTCTCTGGTTGCCCAATAGATATTTTCGATTGCTTGGATAAGACAATCGCGCTTGGGTGGGAGCGCCGGGTGCGTGATACTAGATCCTGGGCATGGGACCTCAGGGGAGCGCAAAAGCGGTGACGGGAACCCCGGAAAAACTTCAGTTTAGCGCCGCGTGGCGCGAGATCGAGACGGCGTTTCGAGAAACCGGCCGAGCGGCCGATGTCCTCGCGGGATTGACCGCCGCGACGGACGCCATTGTCCGCGAAGCCTTTACAGCCTCCGTAGAACGCGTCCTGCCGCACGGCGCGGCGATGCTCGCCGTCGGGGCTTACGGAGGCGGCGAGACCTTCCCGTACTCCGGCGCCGATATCGTTATCCTCCTCGACGCGATCGCCGACTCTGACGCCATCCGCGACGCCAAAGGCGCCTTTGCTCGCGTCCTCTGGGATGCCGGGTTGCGGCTCAATTACACGGTCCGCACACTCGCCGATTGCCTGGAAACCCGCGAGCAGAATCTCGATCTGACCATCAGTCTGCTCGACCGCCGATTTCTGGCCGGAGACGAAGCCTTGCGCGCCCGCCTAGACGGCCGGCTGCCGCCGACCTTGACCCGCAGCGCCAAAAAGATTGCGCTCCGCCTGTACCATTCGGCGCGCGCCCGTTACGCGCGGCACGGCGGAGCGTGTCAGCGCCTCGAACCCGACGTCAAGGAATCTCCGGGCGGCCTGCGCGATCTCCGCCTTCTCGACTGGCTCTCCAAGCTCTTTCCCGAACTGGAGCGCTGCCCCGGCCTGCCGGAGGCGCGCCAGACGTTGGCCACCGCCCGCTGTTTTCTGCACTACCGGGCGGGATGCGATGCCAACCTGCTCGATTTCGAAGCGCAGACCTCTCTCGCGGAGCCGCCCTTCTCTCTGAGCATGCGCGACTACTTTCGCGGCGCACGTCTGGTCCACGGCGAGGTTCGGCGCGCGCTCGATTTCATCGAGAAGCGAAACAGTTCTCTGCTCAACAATTTCCACGAGTACCGCAGCCGCTTGTCGAACGCGGAGTTTACGGTGGCGCGCGAGCGGCTGCTCCTGCGAACGCCGGGCCATCTCGAAAGCGATCCCGAGCTGCTCCTCCGCATGCTGGAATTCAGCGGCCGTCACGGCGTCCCCCTGGCGCATGAGACGGAACGGCGTCTCGAAGCCTCGCGGGAGCGCTTCGCCGCATGGTTCTCGGTGTCCCGGCCCGTCTGGCCAGCATTGAAGGAAATCTTCTCGTCCCCGCACTTTGCCATGGCGGCTCGGGCGCTCCATCATACCGGGTGTCTCCCCGCGGTCCTGCCGGAGTGGATAGACGTCACCGATCTGGCGCTCGCCAGCGGCGATCGCCTGCACACCGCGGACGAACACGCTCTGCGCTCCCTCGACTCCCTCGAATCGCTGCCCTCTTCCACCGATCCGCTCCGGCAGCGCTATGCGGGCCTCCTGTCCGAGCTCGATCAGCCCGCGCTCCTCGCATTTGCGCTGCTGTTCGCCGACGCAGCTCCGCCGCGCGTCCGGGCAGCCGCGGAGCGCGTACAGATGCCGGCGGAGGACGTGGACACCGTGCAGTTCCTCCTGGAGCGGCAGAGCGAACTATCCGCGGCTCTCACCCGCGATATCGAGGATCCCGCCACTGTCACGCAACTCGCTCACCGCGTCGAAACCGTGGAGCGGCTCAAGCTGCTCACGATCCTCACCTACGCCGCCATCTCGGCGACAGAGGTCGAGGCGGTCACTTCCTATCGTTTGGAACAGGTCTGGCGCGTCTACACGTTGACACGGCAGGAACTGACGCGCGAGCTTGAAACCGAGCGCATCGACCAGGCGCCCGTCGAACTGCCCGCGGCCGCCGACTTCGTCAAGGGCTTCCCGACGCGCTACCTGCGCGCGCACTCCCCAGCCGACATCGCCGCGCAGTATCAGCTCTATGAACGCAGCCGCCCCACGGGGACTGCTGTCCAGCTCGATCCGGTAGAGGGTGGCTACCGCCTCACAATCGTCGCCCGTGACCGCCCATACCTCTTTGCGTCCTTCGCCGCCGCGATTAGCAGCTTCGGCCTCGACATCCTCAAAGCCGAGGCCTTCTCCAACATGCGCGGCGTCATTCTCGACTCGTTCGTCTTTGCTGACCCCAGGCGCATGCTGCAGTTGAACCCGTCGGAGATCGAGCGTCTGAGGGACCTCGTGCAGCGCGTCGCGCTCGGCAAGACCGACGCCCAGCGGCTCATGCGCGCGACGCCGGCGCCCGATCCGAAGAAGCGGACGATCGCACCCGAGGTGCGCTTCGACTCCGCCGCCTGCGAGACCGCGACACTCGTCGAAATCGTCACGGAGGACCGGCCCGGCCTGCTGTACAGCCTTGCAACCGTCTTCTCCACAACGGCCTGCAACATCGACGTGGTCCTGATCGACACCAAGGGCAACCGCGCCATCGACGTGTTCTATGTAGCCCAGGATGGCCGTAAGTTGACGCCCGAGTTCGAAGCCCTGCTGCGCGACAAGTTGCTCGCCGCCTGTTGAGCCAAGAACGTAGGCATCCTTACGTTTTGCTCCCTAATTCTCCAGAGGATCGCGCCGGATCTGGATATGGACTACCTTGCTCGTCGTTCCCTTTCCGGTTTCGCTGTGAAACGGCGTCCGCGTGCCCCAGGTCGTCCAAAGCCCCTTCCCTTTCCAGCCGGCTTTGAGATCGTCGAAGCGGCCGTCCATTCCCTTGGCGAAAAACCCCATCGGGTACGGCACCCGCAGCACGACCCACTTCCCGTTCACGAGCGCGATGAGAGAATCGGACGAGTTGCCCGTAATGATCGGCGTGTTTTTTCCCAGCCCGAGCGTGTCGAATTGGTCGACCCACGTGTAGTAGTGCGAGTCGGCGCTGCCCGACTCCTTCACGTTGCGGAAGTTCGGACCTGGCGTCGGATAGAGCGTCCAGCCTTCCGGACAATGTTGTCCCGTCGCCTTGGGACCGTTCAGCGGCCCTTTGCATTTACGCCGGTCGAAGCTGGCCAGATGCCCACTTCCCAGAGCCACCCACACCACGTTGTTCCGGTCGATATCCATGCCGCGAGGCGAGAATCCCGAGACGCGCGCCGCCGGGTTGTTCCACGGGACCTCGTAGTACTCTGCAAGGGCCGTTTGGGGTGGATTGGACCCCGGATTCAGCCGGACGATCCCACCCGGGTAGCCCAGCACACTGCCCCAGACCATCCCGTCGGTCCCGACCGCGACACCGTAAAAAGCGGCGTTGAGGCGCGTGTCGCGCGTTGCATCGATCGCGCCACTCAATGCCGGGGTGGCGCCCAGACTCTCGCCGCTGGGCGCGGTCAAGACCTTCTGTTCGGAATCGAGATAGGGGTCGCGCTTGCCGTTCCCATTCGTGTCCAGCACAAGCGCCGTCCAGCCCTGCGACTTCTTTTCGTCGTGCGTTTGGTCCCACACCTTGGTGTTCAGCCAGCCCACCACGCCTCCGCCCCCTCCGCTGCTCGTCCACAGCGTATTATTCGCGTCACTCGCGAAGACCAGGTGATGGGTAGCGAAGCAGGTGTCGATCATCGACGTCTGCTTGGTGGCGGGATCGTAAACGGCCAGTTGGCGCCCCGAGCGTGCGGTGGGCGTAGCCTTCGCCGAGGGATGGTCCGATCCCTCCCTGCAGTAGGCCGGATTATCAGCCGCCCGGATTCTGGCCGTGTACCAGAGCCTCCCGCGCTCGTCGAACATGGGATTGTGCACGGTGGTGTGGCTGTCCCAGATCGCTTCGTCGCCCCAGACAGCCGATGGTTGCAGCGGCTTCGGCTGGCCCGGCGTATTCGGGTCGCGATAGGGCGCCTTCACATGGCTCGCGGTATGGTGAACGGGATCGAGCACCGGCAGGTTGTCGCTGCTCTCCTCGGGCGAACCATAGAGAAGGCCATTCGCGTTGACGTTGGGATTCCGCTTGTCGGTGGCGATCTCGTCGTGAAGATACTCCTTCGGATCGGCCCAGTCCCATTGGGTGATGACCACATTGCGCTCGATGCCCTGCGGGCGTGCAGGCGCGTCGAAGGGTAGTTCGCCGTTTTCGATGCGCGTCGTCCAGTCGCCAAATTCAGTGGTTGCCCTTTCCCTGCCCAGTTGGCCCAGTCCGCCCAGCATCGCGTTGCCGGCCTGGCCCGATTGGACGCGCCGCGCCCATGCCTGCGCTGGCGAATCGAGGTTGCGGAAGAGCGCCGGGATGGTGCGGGTGTACTCATTGCCCATCTGGTGGCACGACTCGCAGCTATCCGTCTTGACGAGGTGCAGCCACTGTCCCTGCGTTTTGATGTTTGGCGAAATGCCGTTGCCGCCGGGGCCCGTTCCCGGAAACTCGCTCTTTTCCGGGATCTTCAGCATGGCGTACCAATAATTTCCCGGATACAACTTCGCGGCCGTCTTCTTGTCGGGCGCGATGGACGGTTTGAGGTCGATCTGCTGCCCCGGTTTCGCCTGGACTTTGGGGGAGTCCACCAGCCCGTAACCACGCGCGAATACCTGATACGTGGCGGCCGGGAGATCGGGAACCAGGTAGCGTCCACGATCATCCGTGACCACTTCTTTGATATAGCGGGTGGGCAGATCCGTGGTCTCGGCGATGACCCAGACACCGGCCTCCGGGCCCTTGGCGCTAGTGACGACGCCCCCAATGTCCCGGGGCCCGGCTTTCATCGCCGTGTTCGTTTGTGCGGCGAGATAGGCGGCTACCGCGATCCCGGCGCCGGCAAAAGGGAAAAAATGGGCAATCCGCATGTCTAAGCTCCCTCCATCCTGGATCGACAGTATATAACTTTGGTGGCGGCGCCGCCGTCCGCCGGATACAATGAACTTGCCGGATGCGACGATGCATCTTCCCTCCCCTGCCTTGCTTCTCACTCTCAGCGCCGACGGACCGGCACGAATCCCGCTTTCGATGCTCATTGTCTTCGTTTCGGCGAAACTGCTGGCGGAGATCTTCGAGCGCCTCAACCAGCCGGGCATCGTAGGAGAAATTATTGCCGGCATCCTGATCGGCCCCAGCGTTCTGAATTTCATTCAGCCCAACGAATTTCTCACCGCTCTCTCCGACCTGGGCGCGATGTTTCTGCTGTTTCGCGTCGGCCTTGAAGTCCGCTCCTCCGAGCTCCTCCGAGTCGGCGGCGTCGCCACATTAGTAGCCTGTTGCGGCGTGATCGTGCCGTTCCTGATGGGATGGGGCATCCTGCTGCTCTGGGGCGAACCCTCCCAGGAGGCGGTCTTTGTGGGCGCCTCGATGGTTGCGACCAGCGTGGGCATTACGGCGCAGGTGCTCTCCGCCAAAGGGCTTCTGCACGCCGTTTCCAGCAAAATCATCCTCGCCGCGGCGGTGATTGACGACGTGCTGGGTCTGCTCGTGCTTGCGGTCGTCAGCAGTCTGACCCGTGGCAGCTTCAACGTCCTATCGCTGGCGTTAACCGCCGCGCTGGCTATCGGCTTCACGCTGATCATCTTGAAATGGGGCACACGCGCCATGGGCAAGGTTGTGCGGCACGTCGATGAGAAACTGCGAGTCGGAGAGGCGCAGTTCGCCCTTGCCATGAGCCTCTTGCTCGCGCTCTCGGTGGCCGCCGTCTATATCGGCGTAGCGGCAATTGTCGGCGCCTTCCTCGCCGGCCTTGCGCTCGCCGAGAGCACCGGGCCGCGCGTCCGCGATCTCGCGCACGGCGTCACCGAACTGCTGCTTCCCTTCTTCCTCGCCGGCATTGGTCTGCACGTCAGCCTCGCGGCGTTCGCCAATCCGCGCAACGCGCTCCTGGCGATCGTCATCCTCCTGGCGGCCATCGCTTCCAAGTTCATCGGGTGCGGTCTCGGCGCCTGGAGCCTCGGCAAGACGGAAGCATTGCGGGTTGGCGTCGGGATGATCCCCCGCGGCGAAGTCGGGATGGTCGTAGCCCAAATCGGCCTCGGTTTCGGAATCATCTCCCAGAACACGTACGGCGTGGTTGTATTCATGTCGGTGGCGACAACGATCGTGGCCCCGCCGCTCATCAAAATCGCCTATCGGAGGATCTTTGAGACGGGCCAGGCCGAGGCCCCAGGCGACGCTTTCCGGCTCGGCTAGATCCGCGGCGCGCTGCTATCATACCTTCCATGAGTGCAACCCGCAGGACGTTTCTCTTTACCGCCGGAAGCACGATGGCTACCTACGCCGTGGCTCCGGCCGACCAGATTGCGCTGGGCGTAATCGGGGCCGGCGGCCGCGGCACGCTGGTGATGACCACCTTCCAGAAGGATGCCGCGCTCCGTGTCGCCGCCATCTGCGACGTCTACGAGCCCAACCTCGAGAAAGCCGCCACTGCCGCCGGCTCGAAGCCGAAGCTCTACCGCAATTACAAGGATCTCCTCGCGGATCGCGACGTGCAGGCCGTCCTCATCGCCACGCCCGAGCACTGGCATGCGCAAATGGTCCTCGACGCGCTCGCCGCGGGCAAGGATGTCTACGTCGAAAAGCCTCTCTGCCATACTCCCGAAGAGGGAGCGCGGCTGGTCGAGGCCGAAAAACATACCAAGAGCATTGTGCAGGTCGGCATGCAGCGCCGCAGCTACGATCTGTATCAGCAGGGGCGCGACCTGATCGCCGCCAACCGGCTCGGGGCTGTGCGCATGGTCCGCTCCTGGTGGCTGAACAACTACCTGGGGGGCGGCGTCGCGACGAAGCTCGACGGGCCGCTCGATTGGGAGCAGTGGCAGGGCCCCGCCGAACGCCGCCCGTTCGACGCCAACCGCTTTCGCCAGTGGCGCTTCTACTCCGAATACGCGGGCGGCATCCTGGCCGACCAGGGCGCGCACGTCTTCGACGGCATCCACATGCTGATGGGCGCGGGCTTCCCCTCCGCCGTGAACGCCTCCGCCGGCAAGCCCCACAAGGCGGGCGTCAATCAACCCGAATCCGTCGTCGCCATCGCCGAGTATCCCCAAGATTTCATCGCGACCTTCTCCATCAACTACGCCGCCATGCAATACCGCACGCGCAACGACCAGTTGAATCAACTCGACGGCGACCTGGCGCGCATGGACATCGGCCGCGAGGACCTCAAGATCTTCGCGAAAGGCTCCGAGGACACACCGGCGCTGACGGCAAAGTCCGAGCGGGGCTTCAATTACGCCACCGATCTCCACGTACAGAACTTCCTAGACTGTGTCCGCACGCGCAAGACGCCAACCGCGCCAATGCGCGTCGCATTCCAGGCCGCGCTCGTCGTGCAAATGGCCAACCTGTCTCTGAAACGAGGGCGGCGCCTGACGTGGAACGCCGCGGCCGGGAGAGTGGAAGGGTGAACCTCCGCCGCATGACGCACGCCGATATCCCCTCCGGCCTGCGACTGTGCCGTGCCAGCAACTGGAATCAGCTCGAAGAGGACTGGCGCTTTTTCCTCGACCATGGCGGCGCCAGCATTGCCGTCCGGGACAACGCAGTCATCGGCAGCGTGGCGTGGCTTCCGTTCGGCGGCGACTTCGCCTGGCTCTCGATGATGCTGGTCGACCCCGCGGAGCGGCGCGGCGGCATAGGCTCACGCCTCATGGAAACGGCGCTCGCCGAACTGGGAGGCGCCTGGGTTCGTCTCGACGCCACACCGGCCGGTGAGCCGCTCTATCGCCGCTTCGGCTTCGAAGGCGAGCACAATCTGGCGCGCACGAAGGTCACCGGTGCAAAGCATCCGCCGTCAAAGAGTGTCCGGCCCATCGAGCCAGGGGATCTCCCGCCGATCTTTGCACGCGACCGTGAGGCGTTCGGCGCCGATCGCAGCGCGCTGCTGGCGGCGTTGTATCGCCGCGCGCCCGATCTGGCTTGGATGGCCGTCGGCGGTTATTGCTTCGGCCGCCCAGGGTATCTCTACTCACAGATCGGGCCAGTAGTGGCAGACAACCCCGGAATCGCCCGCGAACTCGTCGACCACTGTCTCTCCGTCCACGAGGGCCGCACGTTTGCGATCGACGTCCCCGAACGGCCCGACGGCTTGGCATACCCTATCGAGCGCCCCTTCCTCCGCATGTCCCGCCCACACCGGCAGGCCATCTCCGGGCAGATTTACGCGATCGCCGGTCCCGAGTTCGGGTAGGTCGGAATCGCACCTTCCCCGGCCGAGAGTGGTTACAGTCTTGCCATTATGGATCGCGAGGTGGAATGTGAAACGTCTCTTATCACTCGCTGCATGTAGTGTTCTATGCCTCGCCCCACTCTGCGCGCAACGCGGTCGAGGGGCTGCAATGCCCGGTCCGGTTCCGGGCGCCGCGCGGAGCAACGCTCCTGCCGGCACACCGTCGGCTTCACGCGATCGGGATCAAGGCAGGCAACGGGCCGAAGATGTGGGGAACGGCAAGAAAACAGGTCTCAACAAACCGCGCGTCAAACGTCGAGGCCATTGATCGCTATTTCACGTCGACACGCAGTTCCTTCGGCCTTCTTGCTTTCATTTCACCGAGGAACTTCTCGAGATATCGCTTGTTCAGATCGATCGTCGCCACCGCGGCCCCGGGAAGCGGCGCCACGGATAGCCGCTCGCCGTCCGGGTCCATGATGTACGTGGGATGGTCGTAGCCGGACGCCACCAGAAACACCCGGTTCTCGATCGCCCGCGCCTTCGCCAGCGTCTCATCCCCACCCCAGATCGGCATTAGGATCATCTCGGCGCCCTTCAGCGCCAAGGCCCGCGCCGGGTCGGCGTAGAAAACGTCATAGCAAATCATCATGCCGACCGTGCCGAAATCCGTGCGAAAAACGGGATAGTCGCTGCCTGGCGTTAACCCGCCCTCGACTTCCTCCCGCGGCAGATACACCTTCCTGTACTTCCCGGCGACGTTGCCCGCACGGTCGATCAGCACCGCGGTGTTGTAGATTGCCGGACCCTCGCGCTCGACGATGCCCGCGGCGATATAGGCCGACCGCTCGCGCGCCACCTCGCCCAGGCGCTTCGTAGTGGGTCCCGGAATCGGCTCCGCGATCTCCGGATAGGGTCTGTTGTTGCCGACCAAGGTGATCTCCTCAGGGAGCAGGATCACGTCGGTCTTCGGCGGAATCTTGGCTGCCACCGTTTCCAGGAACAACCGCACGTTCTCCTCGGGCGACTTCGTGCCCCGAGGGCGCAAGTTGATCGATGCGACCCTTACCTGACGGGGTCCTGGCTCAGGAACACGCTCGAGCGAGAGGTCGTCCCACCAGACCGTTCCCTGCGGCGCATTCGAAAGGTAAAGCTGAACCGTGACCGACGCCGCTTTTTCGGGCGCCTGTGTCTCGGCCCATACCTTCGTCCACTCCCCTTCCCGCGACGCGCGGTACACATAGTCGGGCATCCCGGCGCGCGCGCCATTCGTTCCCCGCCAGTCGAGCCGCGCCACCACCTGCCACGACTCGGCGGGAACCGCTTCCGCACGATAGTATGCTACGAAGCGATACCAGGCGCCCGGCTCCACCCCTTCGACGCGCCGCTCCCAGCCGCCATGTTCCGCGAGATTGCTGTTGCCCGAGATCGCGAGCGAACCCGCCCGCGTCCGATAGCGCAAGGGATCGACAAACGTCCGCGGGGCGGTTTCCGGCCGCGCGCTCCACATCGTCCATCCCGGCGCGCCCGCCACAAACCCCGACTCGCGATACGGCAGCGACGCCGCGCTCGCTCCCATCACAAACAGCCCTGCCAACAATGCCCTGGTCATGCGCACACCTCTGCGTCTTATCCCAGTTTATACGGCGCCCGGTACGAATAACTCAGCCACCGGTTCGCCCCGGCGTTGTTGGTAAACCGCTCCGTGCGCGCGTCCCATTCGAGGAGGCTCCGCGTCTTGTACGCGATATTGCCGATCAGCGTGGCGCTGGTCGAAAGGTGGCCCGTCAGCACATCCGCATGGCACTTGCCGCGCGTCTTGACGCAATCGAGGAAGTTGCGCGCGTGCGCCATCGTGTCCGATCCCGACGGTCCCTTCACGCTCTTCGCCTCGATCGCCGCCTTACGCGCCGCGTTCACGGCGCCGCCGCGCGACCGGTCCAGCGGATTGCCGTACGCGCGCCCGTGATCGTAGCCCTCGAACAGATCGCTCACCTTTTCCGGCACGACGTCCCAACTCGTATTGCGCACATACATCGTCCCCTTTGTGCCGCGCAGTTCGAACTCGGAGTTGGGCGCGTTCGGCGGCGCCGCGTTGGCGTTGTACTGTTCGAACACCACCAGCGTCTTGTCGAATTCCCAGAGCACCTGCAGCGTGTCCGGAATCTCGCGATTATCTTTGATGCCCGCGAACTGGCCGCCGATCGCCGTCACCGCCTTGGGCGAATCCTGCCCGATGAACCAGCGAATCACATCCACGTAATGGACGCCGAAATTCGTGAGCTGCCCGCCCGAGTAGTTGTAGAACCAGCGGAAGTTGTAATAGGTCCGATTGGCGTTGTAGGGGACCTTCGGCGCCGGCCCCAGCCACTGATCCCACTCCGCCTCGCTCGGCGCAGGACCGTCGGGCGCGGGCCCGAGACCGTTCGGCCACTCGTTCTTCACGTGGAAGCAGCGCGCCGCCGTGACGTGCCCGATCCCGCCCGACCGCACGAACTCCGCCGCCTCCTGGTAGGTCTTCCATGACCGCCGGTTCGTCCCCACCTGCGTCACCCGCTTCGTCCGGTCGGCGGTCTCGACCATCTTGCGCCCTTCGACCACGGTCAGGCTGAGCGGCTTCTCCACATACACATCCTTGCCCGCATTACACGCGTCGATGAACATCAGCGCGTGCCAGTGGTCCGGCGTCGCGATCACCACCGCATCGACGCTCTTGTCTTCCAGGAGCTTCTTGTAATCCTTGTACTTCGTGGGTGTGGCGCGCGACTTCTTGACTGCGAAACCCAGGTAGTCATCGCGCAGATCGCAGACCGCCGCTGTCTGCTGATCGCCATGCTCGAGGAATGCGTCGTGCACCTGGTCGCCGCGATTGCCGAGCCCGATGTACCCCATCCCGACCCGGTCGTTCGCGCCGAGGATGCGGGAGTAGCTGAGGGCCGTCAGGACCACTGCCCGCCGCGTTACTTTTTCCATGAGAGCCTCATGGAAGATGATGCTATCGCGATTGCTCCCGCTCGTGGGGCGCTACTTCATCAACCCGAACGCCAGGATGCTCGACCCCGCCGCCACCGCGATGTACTGATGCCCGTCGAACTGGTACGTCATCGGCGACGCCTTCCACGTCTGGTTCGTGTCGAAGCTCCATAGCGGCTTCCCCGACGCGGCATCCGCCGCCATCAGCGCTCCGCCATCTTCGCCGAAAATCACCAGGCCGGTCGATGTCGACAGCGTCCCGCCCCATGACTCCGCCGGGCCGGGCTGCGGCAGCTCCCACGTGATCTTCCCCGTCCGGATGTCGATCGCCTTTAGAATCCGCTCCGCCTTCTCGTTCGGCGCGCGCTTTTGCGTGCCGCCGAGATATGTTTTGCCGGCCTTCCACTCGCCCGGCTCCGCCTTTGTGTACACGCTGCACTTCTCGAACGTCTGCAAATAGTACAATCCCGTCGCGGGATTGTATGACGGCGAAAACCAGTTCGTCGCGCCGTCCTGCGACGGGCACACGCGGGTCCCTTGCGGCGACGGCTCCTGGTTCGGCGTCTTGATCGGACGTCCATCCTCGCCGATTCCCGTCGCCCACGTAAGGTGCCGCACGAACGGCTTTGCCAGCAGCAGCTTGCCGTCGGTCCGGTCTAACACGTAGAAGAACCCATTGCGATTTCCGTGTAACAGCAGCTTGCGCGGACGGCCCTGCCATTGCGCGTCGATCAGCACCGGCGTCTCGGTCGCGTCCCAATCCCACAGGTCGTGCGGCGTGAACTGGTAATGCCACTTCAGCTTCCCGGTCTTGCCGTCGAGCGCCAGGATGCAGTCCGAATACAGGTTGTCGCCCGCGCGATCGTCGCCGTAATACTCGGCGGCTGGATTGCCGGTGGGCCAGTAGACGGTGTCGAGCGCCGCGTCGTACGTGCCCGTGAACCAGGTCGGCGCGCCGCCATGCTCGATGCCCTTACCCTGCCAGGTCTCCGACCCCGGTTCGCCCGGCTTCGGCACCGTCCAGAAGCGCCACGCCTCTTTGCCGGTCGCCTGGTCGTACGCCGCCACGAAGCCGCGGGTTCCATGCTCACCGCCGCCGACACCCGCAATCACCAGGCTGCCCGCCGCCAGTGGCGCCGAGGTGGCGAAATAGCTCTGCCGCCAATCCGCCATTTCGGTGTCCCAGAGCAGCTCTCCCGTAAACCGGTTGAGCGCGATGGTGTGCGCGTTATCGGTCTCCATGAACACGCGATCTCCCGCCACCGACACGCCGCGGTTGGCGTCCGCGCCGGAGAGTCCCGCGGTTCGCGGCCGCCGGTAATGCCAGATCTGGCGGCCCGTCCCCGCGTCGAGCGCGTAGCATTCGTTGGGCGCCGGAACGTACATGATCCCGCCCGCGACCACCGGCGTGAGCTGCAGGCGCGCCGTATTCGGCAGCGTGAACGTCCATTTTGCCGCGAGTTTCCCCACGTTTGCCGGGGTGATCTCGGCGAGTGTCGTGTAGCGGTTGCCGCCCGGATCGCCGTTATATCCCGGCCAGTCCTTCTCCGACGTCACCTCACGAAACCGCTGCCCCGCGCGCCGCAGCAGGTGCACGCGGTTATCGTCGGTCCGCAGTTGCACATCCTCGAATCCCTGATTCATCACGAGGCCGTCGAGCACCTTCCCGGTGGTGGTGGTGACCTTCAGCCGCTCCGCCGGCTCACGCTCCGCCTGCCGCGCCAGCCTGCGCAGGTGCCGGATCAGCACAGGCATCTCCTCCGCGCTGACGTTGCTCGGAGGCATTCCGCGTCCCGGCAGCCCCTTCAGAATCAGATCCGTGAGCTGGGACTCGTCGCGGCCGCCGAGCCGATTGATAATCGCCGGCCCCATCTCGCCGCCATTGGCGTCGGCGCCGTGACAGCGCCCGCAGGTCGTCTCAAATACTCTCTGCCCCGGATCCTGCGCGAAGAGAATCGCCGCCGAGCATCCCAGCAAGATCGCGAGCTTCATCGCTTATCGTTTCCCTGCGAGCGTGAACGCGTAGAGCGTGTCCCCCGCCCCGACAATCAGGTGCTGTTTGCCGTCCAGCATCCACGTCGACGGACCGTTGCTCACGCTCGACGTCAACCGCTGGTTCCACAAGATCTTGCCATTCGCGGGATCGAAGGCCACCAGGTTGCCCGAGTCCCCCGTGAACAAGAGCTTGCCCGCGGTGGTCAAGATCCCGCCGGTCATCCCGCCGCCGCCGAAGCCCGCCGCGGCGTGCTCGTGCTTCCACTTCACCGCTCCGGTGCGCACATCCAGCGCCAGCAGCGCCGACCGGTTATCGAAGTTTCCACCCCCGCCGCCGCCGTAGCCCTCCGGCTTGTCCGAGGTGTCGTAAAGATACGCCATTCCGTACGCGAGTTGGGCATTGAGGTAGAACAGCTCGGTCTGCGGATCGTAACTCGGAGGCGGCCAATTCGTCGCGCCCATCGCCGGCATGTCGATCATCGATCCGTCGACCTTCGGCTCTTTGGCCGGATTCGGGATCGGCTGCCCCTTGGCGTCCACTCCGAGCGCCCAATTTCCCGTGCCCGAAAACGGCTTCGACACCAGGTTCTTGCCGTTCGTCCGGTCCAGCACGAAGAACCACCCGGCGCGCGATCCCTGTGCCAGCAGCTTGCGCGGACGCCCATCGATCGCCGCGTCGAACAGCACCGGCGTCTCCACGTTGTCCCAATCGTGGGTGTCGTGCGGCGACGCCTGGAAGTACCACGCGAGTTTTCCGGTGTCCGCGTTCAACGCCACGATGCACGCCGTGTACAGGTTCGACCCTTTGCGGCTCTGGCCAGCGAAAACGGGGTTTGCATTCCCCGTGCCCCAGTAAATCAGGTTCAACTCCGGATCGTAAGTCCCGGGCAGCCACGTCATCCCGCCGCCATGGTGCATGGCGTCGAGGTTCGGCCAGGTCTCCGACCCCGGGTCGCCCATCTTGTCGGGTGTCGTATACCACCGCCATTGGACTTCGCCCGATTCCGGATCGCGTGATTCCAGGTACCCGCGCACATCCATCGCGTCTCCCCCGACCCCGACGATAATGTGATTCTTGACGACGATCGGCGCCATCGTCGTGAAGTATTGCAGCTTTTCGTCCGCGATCTTCTTCCGCCACCGCTCTTTGCCGTCTTTCGCGTTCACCGAGATGAACCAGCCGTCCGGGCTCACGAAGTACAGCCAGTCGCGATACATGCCGACCCCGCGCTGCCCCACCAGGTGGCCGCCCTTGTCCACGAAGTCGTACTGCCACAGATGCTCCCCGGTGCGCGCGTTGATCGCGAAGATGTGATCCGGAATGGTGAAGTACATAACGCCGTTCACCATGAGCGGCGTCGACTTGATGGTCGGATTCCCCACCCCGCGCTGCGGTCCGACCCCCTGGATGCGGTACATCCACTCGATCTTCAGCAGATCGACATTCCCCTGCTGGATCTGATCGAGGTCGCTGAACCGGCGTCCGGAGTAATCTCCGTTGTAGGTCGGCCAGACGTCTTTCGGCTGCCGGAACAGCGTCAGCGCCGTCATATCCAGTGTCTGCGCGTCGAGAGCGCCCGCGGCAAGCGCCGCCAGTATCAGGAGAGGTTTCATTTCAGAGTCACCAGGTAAGCTGCGAGATTGTGAATATCCGCGTCGGAATATTTCGGCAGCAACGCGCGATGGCCGGCGAGCTTGTCCTCGACATCGACCTTCACGTCGCCGCGTTTCCAGTAGTGATAGGCGCCCGTCCCGTCCGTGAGGGAGACATCGAAATCGTTCAGCGTTCGGACCGTGCCGGCGATCGTCTGTCCCGAGGGCAGTGTCACCGTCGCTTTCTGCGGACCCGGCGCTGTCGGCCACAAGAACCGAGACTGCATTCCCGCCGCCTGGGGATATTTCGCGCCGATCTTCGCCAGATCGCCGGTCGCCGAATGACAGTTCTTGCACCCGCCCGCGCCGTTGAAGAACTCCTCGCCCTTCTTGGCGTCGCCGCTCGTCTGATTCCGCAGGTTGCCGTAGGTGGCGCCATACGTGCCGCGATTCGCGGCCAGTTCCACTTGGAGGTGCAGGTACTGTCCGACGTTAGAGATGTCGTCTGCCGAGAGATTCGGAAATCCCGGCATGCCCGCCTGGGGCCGGCCATTCTTGATCACAGGCCCGATTTCCTCGCCCTTCTCGTCGTGCAGGACGACCACCGAGCGCACCAGATTCGGCCCCTGCGCGCCGCGCGCCGATTCGCCGTGGCATGTGGCGCAATTCTGTTTGTAGACCGGCTCGCCTTTTTTGGCCGCAGCCTCGTCCGGCGCCGCCCCCAGCCCCAGAAACTCGCGCGTGTTCCCGCGCCCGCCTCCCCCACGTCCCCCGCGGCCGCCGCCGCGGCCGCCCGCGGGAGCGCCGCCTTCCTCTTGCGCCCACACTACCGGCGCCGACACAGCCAGAACCAAGGCCGCCCAAATCACGAATACGCGCACCGACCCTCCTCGAAAAAAAGGACTGCCGCCATGCTACAGCGCGAAGAGGGTCGCGCGCAACGTCATTCCACCCTTCGCAACTCGAGCTTGCGGAATATCACTCCGTCGCGTCGCGTCATAGTGCCCTCCAGCCGATTCCCCGCGAATGTCACCCGCCACCTCCCCGGAGGTCCATCCCATACGTATGCCTTGCCATCCGCGTCCGCATGGAACTCTAGCGTTCCCATCGCGACCGTCTTGCCTTCCTCGACCCGATCGCCCCGCACGCTGAGCCGGCCGGGCTCGATGACACTCACGTGCCACACGACTTTCTCATCACGACACGGCGCGGCGGCCGCGCACGCCGAATCGCCCTTCCAGTCGCCGGCATACTGCGCGGCCGCGCCAATGACCGCCAGCAGCCACAACACCGTCAGTCGCATTCCTTCCTCCTCCCCACCACAGACGGCGACTGAAGAAGAACGTTGGTATGATACTCGTTCATGAAGGCAATTCTCCTCATCGCAGCCGCTGCCGCCCTCGCCGCCCAGCAGCAACAGCCGCCTCGCCCTCCGGCCAAATCCCCCGGTATTCCCGAATCCGCCGGCGACGATGTTCGCGGCTACAACGATACCCCGCAGATCCCCGGCCAGAAGTGGAAAGTCCACGATATGACGCGGCCCCGCCCCATGAAGGTCGCTCCCGGGGCGTATGTCATGGAGCCCGCGCCGGCGGACGCGGTCGTGCTCTTCGACGGCAAGGATCTCTCGAAGTGGGAGCAGCAGGTTCGTGGCGGCGGCGTTCAGGAGCCCAAGTGGAAGGTCGAGAACGGCTACATCGAGATTGTGCCGCGCACCGGCCGCATCCGCACGAAGGAGAAGTTCGGCGATTGCCAACTCCACGTGGAATGGCTGATTCCGAAAGAAGCCACCGGCCAGGGACAGGCGCGCGGCAATAGCGGCATCGAGCTGATGTCGCGCTATGAGATCCAGGTTCTCGAGTCGCACACCAACCTCACCTACGCGGACGGCGGCGCCGGCGCCATGTATGGCATGTGGCCCCCGCTGGTGAACCCGTCGCGCCCGCAAGGCGAGTGGAACGTCTACGATATTGTCTTCGAAGCCCCGAAGTTCGAAGGCGACAAGCTGGTAAAGCCGGCGTATTTCACGGTGTTCTTCAACGGAATCATGGTGCACAACCACCAGGAGCAGCTCGGAACCACCATCTGGCGGCAGAACGCCAAATACACCGCACACGCCCCGGAGGAACCGCTGAGCTTGCAAGACCATTCCCAGCCGGTGCGTTTCCGCAACATCTGGATCCGCCGGATTAAGCCGTACGACCAGTAGCGCAGACGTAGACTTGCGTCACACCGGTGCGATCGCTCGCGAATGCCACCTGGTTCTCCTCGAACGACCATGACGGATGCGGATGCGTGTGCTGGGGGCCGTAAACCGTGTCGCCTGCATTCTCCATCCAGCTCAGGTTCTTACGCGCGTCGGCGAAATCCGCCGCCACTGCGTAAGTGCTCTTCCGCCATTGCGTCCCCTGGTTGCTCGACTCGCTCCGGCAGAGAAATCGCCGCGACCCGGTCGCGACGTCGATGATGTGCAGTCCTTCGTCCGGGTGATTCGTGTCGCAGAGCACCCGCTCTCCGCGCCGGTCGGGAGCGATGTGCCACGCGTTGTATTCCACGATCGTCCGCATTTCCCGCGTCGACCAATCCATCCGCCGCAGCGCCCGCGGCCAGACCGTGAACACCACGTCTCCCGTGGTCCCGAGGAATGTCTCGTGCACGATGAACTCGTCGTTTCCGTGCTCGTACAGACATTCCATCCCTGACCCGTCGCGCCGCACCCGGTGCATGCGCGGCGCCGGATCTCCCGCGAATTCGATCCATTCCGGCTCCAGCGGATGGAACTGCGGATGGATCACGGTCCGCGGAAATGGAATCTCCCGCCATCCCGATCCGTCGAAGCGTCCGGCAACGAGACCGCGCGCGCCGCCGCGCTGGAACGCCGCGGTCAGCCAGTCTCCATCGCGGTCGATCGAGCATTCGCCGAGTTCGGCGCCGGTCTCCACAATCCGCCGCTCCGCCAGCGTCGTGCGGTCGATCGCCCACAGGCCGCCCCCACGCGTCACAACCAGCGTCTGCCGGTCCGGGTGGAGCGCGGCGCTGTATGGATGGATCGGCGACCCGTTCGTCAACTGCCGCGATTCGCCCGACTCGAGCGACGTCTCGAACAACTGCGCGGCGCCTGTCCGATACGACGTGTAGAACATCTCGCGCCCGCCCGGAAAGAATGAACTCTGCAAAAAGTAAGTGGGATGGTTGATCGCCGGACCGTGCGTCACCTGTCTCATGCGCGTCCGAGGTACAGGTCGCGACCCTTCACGAGCGCCGCGATCTTCCGGTCGGCGACCGAACGCTTCAGCATCCAGAAGCCGCAATCAGGATGGATCCATCCGATCCGCCCGGTCCCAACGGCCTTCTCCGCGGACTCGATCCGCCGCGCGATCTCCTCCGCTGTCTCCACGTGATTGACCTTGACGTCCACGACCCCGATCCCCAGGCGAATGCGCGCATCGACCTCGCACAGCGCCGCCAGATCCTCCGCCGGTCGGTGCGCCATCTCCAAAACCAGGTGATCCACGTGCAACTCATTTAGAAAATCGATCAGCGCCCGCCATTCGCCCTTCTGGATGGTCTGCCCGCCATAGTTTCCAAAACAAAGATGGACGGCGCGCCGCCCCTCGAATGCGTCGAGCACGCGATTGATGGCCGCCGCCGCGATCTCGCCATCCGCCGGATTGCCCGGCACGTTCGCCTCGTCAACCTGGAGGCAGTCGCACGGCAGCCCCCGCACCTGCGCGGCTAACACGTCCGCAATCCCCATCAGCAGCCCGTCGAAACTGCCGTAGTGCCGGTCGAGCAACGTTCGCGCCAGCATGTACGGGCTCGTCAGCGTGAACTTGAACGGTCCGCTCGCAACGCCCGCCGCCAGTTCGCAATCCGCCAGCAGGTTGAGCGACCCCTCTCCCAGCGGACCTTCCACCACACCCGCCGCCTTGCGGCGGAACCGCATGGTTCCCATCCGCGCAAACGCTTCATGATCGCTGCGTCCCACCTGGCTGCGAATGCCGGCCATGGGGCGAATGAAATACTCGATCATGCCGTTGGTGTCGGGATGGTTCACATCGAAGCGGTACAGTTCGCCGTCCGTGGGCAGGTCGACGCCCGCCTGCCGCTGCGTGTCGAACACCACCCGCGTGGCATCGACGCGCGCCTGTTCGCTGGGCAGCGCCGCGAGCCATTCCGGAATCGGGTACGACCCGACCGTCGTTGTGAGAATCTCCGGCGTCATGCCGTGAGCGCTTCCCAGAGCGCCCGGTAGTATTTCAGGAACCGCTCGGGGTCGGCCGTTTCCGCGGCTTCGCAGAGCGTGTACCGCTTATACCCCGAGGCGCGCAAGAGGCTGAAGAATTCGCGCCACGGATAATCGCTGTGCAGCTCGTTGATATGCGCGCTGCGGATGTACGGCTGCAGCAGGTCGAAGCTCGGCTTGACCGACCCGTTCACCACGTCGGTGGGGTTCGAATTCCAGCACGCGCCGACGTTCGGATGCCCCGCCGCGCGCAGGATGGCTGCGGCGTTCTTCGGCTCCTGCGTCGTGCCGCCGTGCACCTCCATCCAGATCTCGATGGCTTTCGACTGGCCGTACTCACCGACCTCGCGCAATCCCGCTCCGATCCGCGGAATCGTGTCCTCCAGTTTCGCGCCCCGCGGCACTCCGTTGGGCCGCACCTTCACGCCGGCCGCGCCGGTGTCGCGCGCCAAGTCCACGAATGCCTTGGCGGTCTCGATTTGTTTGGCGCGCTCCGCATCGTTCGTCGACTGGAACTCGCACGTCGTCCCATAGCTCAGCAGCTTCACCTTGGAACGCTGGAACCGCTCGCGGACCCGCCCCCGCTCGGCCGCGCCGAGCGAAGGCTCGATGCCGTGTTTGTGTCCGGTGCGCAGTTCCACCGCCGCGATGCCGGCCGCCTCCAGCGTGCGGATGATGGCCTCCAGATCCAGGTCCTTCAGGACGTTGTAAGTCACGCATCCAAGCTGAAACGGCCGCTCGGCGGGCGTCGCGGCATCCGCCTCGGGAAGCGCGCACAATCCGGCCGACAGCGCAAAGAACGATCGGCGTTTCATAATCACCATTCAAGTTACACCAGATCGCGACGAAGAGACTTGCAGGCGTTCCATTGACGCCGGCACGGCGCCGGGCGGCGGAGAGTTGCGGAGGACTACCGCCGTCCCGCCTGCCAATGTGCCACTCTAGTGCCATGGAGCTGAAACTCGTGCCGCTCGAGATTCCGGAGGGCGGCAACATCATCCTCGGCCAGAGCCATTTCATCAAGACAGTTGAAGACATCTACGAAGCGATCGTCAACACGGTCCCTCAAATGAAGTTCGGTGTGGCTTTCAACGAAGCCTCGGGCCCGTGCCTCACTCGCGCGGATGGCAGCGACGACGCGATGAAGGACCTCGCCATCCGAAACGCCTCCGCCGTCGGCGCCGGGCACATCTTCGTAGTCGTGATGCGAGACGGGTACCCCATCAACATCCTCGGACGAATCAAGGATGTCCCCGAGGTCTGCGGCATCTTCTGCGCCACCGCCAATCCCGCACAAGTAGTGGTCGCCGAATCCGACCAGGGACGGGGTGTGCTGGGCGTCATCGATGGCGAACCGCCCAAGGGCGTCGAAACGACGGAAGATGTGGAGAAGCGCCGCGGCTTCCTCCGCATGATCGGCTACAAACGGTAGCGGCGGTGAATCGATACGCCCGTTGCGCCACACCGTTGCGCGTCATCCTGCGGCGCATCGTTGCCAAGGCATTTCCGGAGTTGAAACGCCTCGACATCGCAATTGATTTCGGCGAACTCGACCCGGACGACTGCTTCTTTTACCACGTCGAGCGCGGCCGCTACATCATTACCGTCAGCGATTCTTTCCGCCAGGCTTCCCGGCCGGTTCTGGAAGGCGGCATCGCGCACGAGTTGTCTCACATCCTGCACGATAGCCGCGTGGCCCCCATGCAGCGCGAGTTGGCCTTCGCCCGCTACTCCAGATTGGTCGCATACAAGCGGCGCGACGAGCAGGACGCCGACATCCGGCAGATCCAGCGGGGTTACGGCGGGCAATTGCTGGCGTTTTTCGGCCATGCCCGGTCACTGGGCTACCGGTTCAAACGCGAAAACGGCTTGACTAGGGCGGAAATCTCGCGGGCGGTTCGGACGATTACCCGATTGTAAATCGATCCGGTAAGATCGATACTTTTCGTATCCGCAAGGGGAAATAAATTATGCTTTTGATCGTCGATGACGATCCAAAGTTCCTGGAGAGCGCCCAAGCCCTCCTGGACATGGGCCGCAATATCTTTTTCGCCGGAAACGCAGAGCACGCCAAATCCCTGATGAGCAGCGTGGGAATGGGATTCTCCGTCGTCATGATCGACTTGGATCTGCCTGGGCAAGACGGGTTCGCGCTCATCCGCGAGATGCGCCAGCATTTCCCGGATCTTCCGATCATCGCCATCAGCGGCGTTTTTCAAAGGCACGTCCTCGAAAGCGCCAAGGCGCTGGGAGCGAATGAAGCTCTCCAAAAGCCCATCGACCCGGAATGGAACGCGGCCATCGAACGTGTCCGCACGTCCGCGCTCTCCTAGGGCGGTTCCCTCGACAGAGAAGTTATTTCCGCTTCAGAACGCTCCCGACCTTCTCAGCCAACTGCCGCGAGGTGTAGGGCTTTTGCAAATAGCCCGCCACCGCTTTGCTGCGGAACCGCGCCACCGCCTCGCGATGGTCGAAGCCCGTCGAGACGATCACCTTGATTCCCGGCCTCTCCGCGAGGATCTCGTCGATCGCCTCTTCCCCGCTCATCACCGGCATCGTCAAGTCCAGCAACACCAGTCCGATCGTAGAGTTCTTGCGGACTTCCCGAATCGCCTCTAGTCCGTTGCGCGCCATGACCACTTTGTAGCCGCGGATCTCGAGCGATGCCTGCGCGATCCGGCGCACCATCTCTTCGTCGTCCACCACCAGGACCGTCTCGCCAAGTTGCCCTTCTGCGCTTCCTTCGGCGGGCGGCGCGACTGCCTCCGCCACGGAGAACGCCACTCGGAATGTGCTGCCCGCGCCCGGGGAGCTATTCACGCGGATATCGGCGTGATGCCCTCGCACGATACCGGCCACCGCGGCGAGGCCTAACCCCCGTCCCGTGAACTTAGTCGTAAAAAACGGGTCGAAGATCTTGCTCCGCGTCTCTTCGTCCATCCCACAGCCGCTGTCCCGCACCTCAACGTAGACCGTGTCGCCAGTGTCGCTGCCGGTGCGCAATGTGATGTGCCCGGTCTCATCCCCGATGGCCTCCACGGCGTTCGTCACGAGGTTCAGGATGAGCTGTTGCACCTGATTCGGGTCGGCGTCGATGCGCGGCAGTTGTTTTGCGAGATCCATCTCCACGGTCACCTTCTTCGACATCGCGGCTTCGATCAGACCCTGAATCCGCCGGACCAGCGTCGAGAGCTCCACCTTCTGGACGAAGTGCCGGCCCTTCCCGGAGTATGCCAGCAACTGCTTGGTCAGGTCGGCTGCGCGCTGGCTCGCACGCAGCATATCGGAGAGTTTCTCCGCATGCGGCGAATCGGCCGGCAGATCGCTGGCGATCAGGCTGGCGTTGCCCATGATGCTGGTGAGCAGATTGTTGAAATCGTGCGCCACCCCGGCCGCCAGCGTTCCGATCGTCTCAAACTTCTGGCTCTCGCGGAACTGCTCTTCCAGCCGCCGTTTTTCGGTTATGTCGCTGACGATGTGGACCGCCCCCCCAGACGCCCCCAGTTCGTCAAACATCGGGTCCACGATCAGGTGCAGCCGTTTGCCTTCGTAGTCGAACTCCACCATCTCGCGCCGCCGGCTGGCAACTGCCCGCGCAAACGGTTGGTCCTTCGCCGGCAACTTCTCCCAGAGAGCGTCCGCTTGCATCCCGATCAGCTCCGAAACCGGCCGGCCGAGAATCCGCGCCAGGCAGTCGTTGGAACGGCGAATCCGCCCCTCCGCGTCCACCACTGCCACACCGTCACTGATGGCGTCGAAAGTCGCTTGCCATTCGCGCGCCATCGCGCGCGCCGACTCCGCCGCCCGCCTGGCCCGCAGCACCGAATTGACGGTCGCGATGAGAACCTCCGGCTCTACCGGCTCCAGCAGGTAGTTCTCCGAACCGCTTTCCAATCCCCGCGCCAGATCCGACGGGTTCATATACGACGCGGTGATGTGCAGCACCGGAATCCGCGCCGTCGCCGGCTCCGCCTTCAATCGGCGGCACACTTCGAAGCCGTTCAAATCCGGAAGGTTGACGTCCAGCAACACGAGATCCGGCTGTTCCAGCTTCGCAATCCGCAACGCCTCCGCGCCGCTGCATGCCTCTTTCACAGCGAAATTGTTCAATTCCAGGATACGAGTGACAGCGTAACGGCACCCCTCGTCGTCGTCGACGTTCAAAATGGTAGGTCGGGAATATTGCGTCATACCGGGTCTCAATTTGAATATCCGATCGCGCTTCGGATTCGCTCGCCGCCGTCCGGCTGCGAGAGCACGTCTTTCGACAACACCGCGGTCGCCTGCGCGCCGAGGGTATCTCGCTCCTCCGCGGTCAATACCTTGGAACTGACAATCACTACTGGAATGTCGCGAGTCACAGCGTCCGATTTCAACGCCCGCAACACTTCCAGGCCATTCATTCCGGGCATGCGCAAATCGAGCAGGATCCCGCGTGGGGCCTTCTGGCGCGCCAACTCGATGCCGGATGGCCCGTCCGTGGCCTCCACAAGCTCCATGCCGGGTCCGAGCGCCTGGCGGATCAGGTAGCGGGAGACTTCTTCGTCGTCGATGATCACCACGTCGCAGGCCGGGCGGCGCCTGGCAGACGCTTCCGGCTCGCCCCGGTATTGCAGCGGAATCTCAGCGTAAAATGCCGACCCTGACCCCAGCGTGCTCTCCAGCCAGACGCGTCCGCCCAGAAGCTCCGCCAGACCCTTCGAAAGAGGCAGACCCAACCCGCTCCCGCGGTGCTTCCGCTGCAGGGCGCTGTCTACCTGCGCGAACTCCTGAAAGATCAGATCGAGATTCTCGGGCGCAATGCCTAGCCCTGTGTCGCTCACCGAGAAGACGGCCGCGTTTCCGTCTTGAGAGCGGCGCACCGACACGCGGACCGATCCGCGCTCGGTGAACTTCAACGCGTTCGAAACGAAATTGCGCAGAATCTGCGCCACCTTCGATTCGTCGGTGTGCATCGCCGGAATGGACGACGCGTCGTCGAAGATCAGCTCCACCGCGTCGTTCACCTGTAGCGGGCGAAGCACGCCGCGCAACGCCCCAAACAACGCCGCCACCTGGAAGGTCGTTGGGCGCACCACCGACTTGCCGGCCTCGACGCGCGAGAGGTCGAGCAGGTCGTTCACCATCTCGAGCAGGCTGTCCGCCGACCTGCGGATGAAGGTCACCTGCTTCCGCTGCTCGGCCGTCAGTGCGCCGTCCGCGCCATCCATCAGCAGCCGGCTGAGCGCCAGGATGGACGTCAGGGGCGTCCGGAACTCATGGCTCATGTGCGACAGGAACCGCGACTTCATCTGGTCCGCGCGCCGCAGGCGTTCCGCCTTGTCGTCCAGCTCGGCGTACAATGCCACGACACCGCGGTTCGTGTCTTCCAGCTCGGCATTGAGCCTCGAGAGGTCATCCTGACGCACCCGCAGCTCGCTCATCACGCGCAGCAATTCGCGATTCTCGGTCCGCAAATCGTCGAGAATGTTCGGCGGACTGGCTTTCGCGATTTCGGCCGCGATCTTGCCGAGGCGCTGCGGCGTTTGGCGTGGCGCATTCTCCGGAAGAATCTTGATCAGGGTGACGGCTGTCCCCGCGCCCGGCCTCGATTCGATTTTGAAATCGTCCATTAACCGCTTGGCGCCGATAATCCCCAACCCCATCCCCGTGGTCGACTTGTAAGTCCCTCCCAGGATTTTCTTAAGCTCCAGGATGCCCGGACCGCTGTCCGTGATCCGCGCCAGATATCGGGCGCTCTCCATATCGAAGAGGAACTCCACCTCCCCGCCCCCCGCGTAATGGTAGGCGTTCCGCGCAATCTCGGAGACCGCCGTGGCCATGCGCGTCTGATCGTTGGCGTCGAACCCGAGCTTCGCCGCGATATCGCGGGCCTGCCGGCGCGCGGCGACCACGTCCTCTTCCGTGCGGATGGAGGTTGACGCTAACTTGACGCTCATCAGTCCCGCCCCTCCCGCAAGACGACAATTGTCGCGTCGTCCCTGCGGCGGCTATGGTCACGATAGACGACCCCGGCCATTAACGACGGGTCGCGCGACCACAACCCCGCATACTCATCCAGAGACCAGTGCGTAGAGAGACCGTCTGAGTATAACAACAGCAAGTCATCCGGCCCCAGTTCGTATGTTAGTTCGCGCACTGTCCGCGCATCGTGGCCGACAATGCCCGGATGCGACACCAGATGCCGCGCGGTCCCGTTGCGCCAAATGAATCCGCTGATGTTCCCGACACCGCAGTAGCGGAGCGTGCGCCGATCCAGATCGATGTATCCGACCGCGGCGGCTGCGCCCCGGGTGCTTCGCAATGCGCCGTGCAACTCCTGCATCGCTTCCGCTGGACTGCCTGCCTGGCTTTCGCGGAACGTCCGCACCGCGGCGTCCGCGCAGTCCGCTGCGGCAGGACCGTGCCCGAGCCCGTCCGCCATCAGCACGCGGGTTAGCAACGAGGCTGAACAGACCTCATACCCGTCGCCACAGACCGTCTCTCCCTTCATCGGCACAGACAGACCGCCGCACAAGAGCCGTCCCGCCGCGAGAGGGGGCCGAACCCCCTTTCGGATGCGCGCCAGCAGGGCCACGCCCTTTCCGGAGGCAGTATGGATGTGCAGCTCGCTGGATAGCCTTTCGATCGCGCCGAGGCCCGTTCCCGCGCTGCCCGCTGTCGAGTACCCGTCTTGAAAGCACCGCGACATATCGGCCATCCCGGGTCCACTGTCCAGGGCCAGAACCTCCACGCCCAGGTCCTCGGGTGGCATCGGGGTTAGCACAATTTCACCGCCCCCCGCGTGCTTCCAGAGATTATTGGCGCACTCCGTAACCACGATTGCCAGCCGTCCGGCCGTGGTGTCGTCCAGGCGGAGCGATGCCGCCATGGCAGCCGCCCGCCGGCGCGCCTCGCCTGCCTGATCCAACGAATCCACGCGAATCGACACCGAAGTCATGTTCTGAGACCGCCGGGAAGGCTCACGCCTTCCACCGCGTCATGGTGACACGCGTCCCGGCGCCCGGTGACGAATGAATCTCGAAGTCGTTGGAGAGTCGCTTGGCGCCGCCCAACCCAAGACCCAATCCACCGGCGGTGGTGTAGCCATCCTGCAAGGCGCGCTCGATATCGGGAATTCCCGGCCCCTGGTCCTCGAAGCTCGCGCGCAGACCGCGGCGGCCTGCCCGGTCCACCACGTCCACGACCGCCCACCCGCCCCTGCCGTGGATCAGCGTGTTTCGCGCCAGTTCGCTTGCCGCCGTAACCACCTTCGTCTGATCGACGAGCGAGAAGCCCAGCTCCACCGCCACTTTCCTGACCACCTGTCGCACTGCGACAATGTCCTCGGTGGTGCGGATGGGAAGCCGGTCAGTCTTGATCGGCTGCGCCGCCATAGGTCCTATACTCCGCCTCTACTGAAGCTCGTAACAGGTCCATCCCCCTCTCGACATTCAGCGCGGTGCGCACCCCTTTCAAGGAAAGCCCCAATTCCACGAGC
The DNA here is from genome assembly GCA_964608645.1 of uncultured Solibacteraceae bacterium. Lineage (GTDB taxonomy): Bacteria > Acidobacteriota > Terriglobia > Bryobacterales > Bryobacteraceae > CAZSQK01. The sequence goes on from CAZSQK010000001.1 coordinate 55,999, forward strand.
GTAATCGCGACCGAGGGCTGCATGCCCGTGACTACCGTGTCGGCGCCCAGGACCTTCGACATCCCGGCGATATTTCCCAGCATGCGGCCGATGAAGGAATCCACCATCTCCAGCGACGAGATATCGATGAGCACGCCGCTGGCGCGCGTCGCCGCGATCCTTTCGGTGAGGTCTTCCTGCAGTTGCAGCGCCAGCCGGTCGTGCATGTCCACCTGGATGGTCACCAGCAGAAACTCCCCCATCTTCAGGATCGGTATCCGTTCCATGGCGCCGTCCTACCCCTTCGCGATGCTCTGGCCGCTGCGCTTCAATGCCAGGCGGAACGCGTCGGCCAGCGTAGCCTTCGTGGTGACATCGCCCAGTTCCACGCCCAGGTGCACGATCGTCTGCGCGATCTGCGGCCGCACGCCGCTAATAATGCAGTCCGCCCCCATGAGTCGCGCCGCCGCCACCGTCTTCAACAGGTGTTGCGCCACCAGAGTGTCCACCGTCGGCACGCCGGTAATGTCGATAATCGCGATCTCCGACCCGGTCGACAAAATCTGCTGCAGCAGACTCTCCATCACCACCTGTGTGCGGGCGCTGTCCAGACTGCCGATCAGCGGGAGCGCCAGAATGCCGTCCCACAGCTTGACCACCGGCGTCGAGAGTTCCAACAGTTCCTGCTGCTGCCGCACAATGACCTCCTCGCGCACTTTCTGGTACGTGTCGATCGAGTAGAGGCCCAGCCTGTCGAGCAGTTCGGTGCCGGTCCACACCTCCGCCGCCAGCCCCGCCGCGTCGTTCCCGTACTCCTGCCGCAGGCGCGCGAAGATCGGAAGCTTCAGCGAGAAGATAAAGACCGCGGTCTCCACTGGCGTGAAGCCCTGCCGGGCGCGCGTCCGCGACATCTCCGCGATGAAGTCGCGCGCGTTGCTCCACGCGGCTCCGCCGGTGTCGGAGACGTTGCCGCTCTCCAGCGCTTCGCGCAGCACCGCAAGGAACGCGCGCGATTGCTCGCGCAGGTCGCTTTCCCGAATCAGGTTTCCGCGAACCGTCGTGCTGGACAACTGTTGCCGGAGCCAATCGTTGAGAATTTCGCCCTCGTTCCGCCGCAGGATCTCGGGCAGCTTCGATGAAGTATTCATAACGCTGAGCCTTGAGAGTATCGTGGGTGAGGACCGGCCGGTCACACGAATTATTCGACGCTGTGCGCGTGCGCACAGTACGGGCAGCCGCTACTTGCCGAGGTCGATCCCGAGCTTCTTCAGCTCGTCCGAGTAATAACGTTTATGCAGCAGGTCCCACTCTTCGGTGCCCTCGGGGACTTCCTTCTTCAGCGTGCGGATCTTCTGTCGCGACGCCTTATCGACTTTTTCTTCGGCGACGAGCAAGTCGGTGAGGACTCGGACGATCTCCAGCCGCACGGCATTGCTGTCCTTGTTCTTCAGCCGCAATTCCCGCGTCTTGCGCAACATCTCGACCAGCTTGTGCGAGATGTCCGTGACCTTATCGCGCGACAGCTTCATGGCGTCGCCCGTGTCGCGCCCGGCTGCACGGATCACCTTGCGCTGCGAGATCAGAGTGTTCTTGATGCGGCGGAACATCTCCTGGTAGCTGACCCCTTCGCGCCGCATGTACTCGCTGTACTGGCTCAACAAATCGCGAACTTCGTCATTCAGCCGATCCTCGGCGGACAGTTCCTCGGTGATGACGTTCGAGATCTTCTCCGTGATGAGATCGGGAGTAGGGGTTTCAATGATCCCGGGTATCAGTCTCTTGACGAGTTGTCGTGAGATGTAAGCTACGAATTCTTTAGCAAGCAGCATTCTGTATGGGGACGAAGCCGTAGTTTATCACGACAGCCGTCCTCTCACGGGATTGCGGGTGCTATTGTCGCCAACGTTACGGCGTCTGAGGCATCCAGATTTCGGCCCCATCGGGCGCGTGAAATGTCTTCGGCAGGATTCCCACAATCGTGCACGGCTGTCCGTCGACGCTCAGGACTCGACCGATGAGCGCGGGGTCCCCGCCGAACCGGCGCTGCCACAGAGAGCTGGCCACGACAGCTACGCGGGTCCCGGAGCCGCGATACTCCTCAGGAAGGAACCAACGGCCTAGCAGCGGCTGCGCTTTCGCCTCCCCGAGGAACGCGGCCGTCACCCACGCTCCGTTCACACTCTCCGCTGCGCCCCCGCTTCGAATCTCGAAGCGCCCGGCACGGAAGGTTTCCGCCGAAGGGAGCGGACCGGACGGTCTCTCCGCGACGCCGCAAGCCGCCAGCGCCGCACTCATCGCCACCGCGCCAATGCCATACCGGCAACGTAACTTCATGTCTTTGTCACGCCGAACCCGCGACAGCGCCAGACACCGACAACGAGTCGAAAGAGAAGCCGGCATACGCGCCCTCCTGCGATCCTATTATGCTCCAGCGTGCGCCACAGTCATTTACCCCGAAAAATCGGAATCAGCTCGACGATCAGAATCGTGATCACCAGCAGTTCGAGGATGAAGCCGCGCGCCTCGCGAAATTCATTGACCATAAACTCATAGAGTTCTCCGGCCGTTCGCAGTTTTTCATCGACCAGGCTGCGATAATCGCCGGAACCGACCTTGCCGGCCGCCAAGCGATAAGCGCGGGCGTAATACATGTCGCTCAAAAACTTGATGGCGTTGTCGGCGCGCTCGGTCAATTCCATCACCTCCAGGCGCAACCGGTTCAATCGCTCGGCGTCGCGAGCGAGTCGCCACCGGGAGAAAATCCCCATGCGCCGGTCGAGAACGGCATAGGCGCCCTTCAGCAGGGCGGTCAGGATCTCGTCGTAGCGCCGGTACTCCAGCAGTTGGATGTTGGCATATTCCAGCAATTCGACGAGGGGCGCGGCGCCTTCGGGCGTGTCATACACGAGGGCAGCCAGCCATCCGGCCAGCAGGAGATCGGTCGGATAATACGAGAGACTGGATGCCAGCACTTCCTTCTGTTCCGCTTCCGAAATCGGCCGCGTCTCGCCGCGGATCACCTGACCGATCTCCCGGCCGTATTCCGCAATCAACTGGGACCCGGTGAGCGCCGCGCCGGCGCCGCCGCGCACTTCGCGTAAATGGACGACGTAATACGCCTCATCGAGCCACTCCACATAGGGCTTACGCAGCGCGGATTGCAGACGCCCCAAGTGATCGCGGACGATCTTCAGTCCGTGATGTTCGACCTCGCCGGCCTCGATCCACCGGTGAGAGAGTTCGATCAAACCATGCCAGTCGGTTTCGAACCGCATCTCGATTTCGAGACTCACCGCTCCATAGTCGAAGTAGCGGAGGGAGACCGTGGCGGATTCCCCGCTGGCGAGTCGGATGGGCTCACAGGTTTCGACCGCAGGAGGGCGCTCAAAGCGCACATAGGCCGGCGCCGGCAATTTGAACCCGGGCGAACGCGCCGGAGGCTCGCTTCCGAGCAGCGTTCGCAACGCCCGGAGATCGAACTCCTCGGCGACATCGTAGAGCAGCAGAGCGCGCAACGATCCGCGGCACATGGGCACGGTACCAGTTTAGGGAAAACGGAGCCGCACGTTAGGGCATCGGCGGCGTGAGGAAGCATCCCGAGCGCTACGAATAGATCAAAGCCATGCTCCAGCGGGTCACGGATTCCTCGTAGTTCTCAACCACGTGCCAAGCCGGCGCTTACCAGCTCAACTTCTTCCACATCTCGTCCACCCTCTTTTTCACGTCATCGGACATCCCGATCACGCCGGGCCACGGGCGCGTGAAACCTTCGCCGGGCCATTTGCGTGTCGCATCGATGCCCATCTTCGACCCGTAATTCGGCAGGCGGCTCGCATGATCCAGCGAATCGACCGGCCCCATCGCGAGTTCGATGTCGCGCTGCGGATCGATGTTGTTCAGCGCCTTCCAGGCGACCTCCCGGTAGTTCTGCACGTCCACCGTCTCGTCCACCACCACGATGCATTTCGAGAACATAGCCTGGCCGGTGCCCCAAATCGAATGCATCACTTTGCGCGCATGGCCGGGATACGACTTGCGGATCGACACCAAGATCAAATTGTGGAAGACGCCTTCCGGCGGCATTGCAATATCGCGGACTTCGGGGAGTTGTAGGCGCATCAGGGGCAGAAAAATGCGCTCGATCGCCTTGCCCATGTAGTAGTCTTCCATGGGCGGTGGCCCGACGATCGTCGTCGCGTAAATCGGGTCCTTCCGCTGTGTGACGCAGGTCACGTGGAAGACCGGGTATTCATCGGCGAGCGAGTAGAAGCCGGTGTGATCGCCGAACGGCCCCTCGGTGCGCAACTCCCCGAGTTCGACGTAGCCTTCGAGCACGATCTCAGCGTTGGCCGGGACCTCGAGATCGCAGGTTTGGCACTTCACCATCTCTACGGGACTCTGGCGCAGAAAGCCGGCAATCATCATCTCATCGAGATCGGGCGGCAACGGCAGGATCGCAGAATACATGGTGGCCGGGTCGGCGCCGATTGCCACGGCGACGTCCATGCGGGCGCGGCCCTGTTGCTCCATGCGCCGATAGTGCTCGGCCCCCTGCTTGTGCGTCTGCCAATGCATGCCGGCGGTGCGCTCGTCGAAAATCTGCATGCGGTACATGCCGCAGTTACGCTTGCCGGTGTCGGGATTTCGCGAAAAGACCAGCGGCAGCGTGATGAACCGGCCGCCATCCTCGGGCCAGCACTTCAGAACCGGATAGTCGAGCAGCGAGAAACCATCGCGGCGCACCAGTTCCTGACACGGGCCCTTACTGACGATTCTTGGAAAGAAAGCGCCCATCTCCGCCAGTTTCGGCAGCATTTTCAGCTTGCCCATGAGTCCCTCGGGCATACGCATCTCCAGGAATTCGACGATGCGGGCAGCCACGTCTTCCACCGAATCCACTTCCAGAGCGATCTCCATCTTGCGCATGGAGGCGAACGCGTTGATGAGCACGGGCACGCCGTAGCCCTTCGGTTTCTCGAAGAGTAACGCCGGTCCGCCGCCCTTGACGGCGCGGTCGGCAAATTCGGTGATTTCGAGGACCGGATCCACTTCGAAGGGAATGCGCTTCAACTCTTGGTTCTGTTCCAGCGCGCGAATGAACTCGCGCAGATCGCGATAGGCCATCAGTACGAGTATATAGACGCAAGTGGATTCTTCGCGCGTACGTTATCATGTGAGTTTAATACCGGCACGTCCCTAAAGGAGAACGCATGTTCAATCGAGTGGCCTTCGTCACCGGGGCCAGCCGCGGCATCGGCCGCGCAATCGCTCTTTCGCTCTGCCGCAGCGGCTTCGATATCGTGGTCGCCTCGCCCGAGATCGAGAAGAACGAAGAGGTGGCGGAAGAGATTCGAGCGTGCAGCGGCGAGGCCATGACCGTGAATCTGGATGTGACGTCGCCCGAGTCGGTCAAAGCGGCGATCGGCAAGGCGCTGGCGGATAAGACGCGCATCGACGTGCTCGTGAACAATGCGGGCGTGACGCGGGACGGGCTCGCCGTCCGCATGAAGCCGGCGGATTGGGATCTCGTGCTGAAGATCAACCTGAGCGGCGCGTTCCTCTGCTCCCAGGCCGTCTTGCCCGGCATGATGCGGAATCGCTGGGGCCGCATCGTCAATATCGCCTCGGTGGTCGGACAGGCGGGGAGCGCGGGACAGGCGAATTATGCCGCTTCCAAGGCCGGTCTGATCGGTCTGACGAAGTCCCTGGCGCAGGAGATGGCCAGCCGCAACATCACCGTGAACGCGATCGCGCCGGGTTACATCGCGACGGACATGACGAAGGTGCTCTCCGACGATGTGAAGGAGAAAATCCTCGCCTCGGTGCCGCTCGGCCGCATCGGAAAACCCGAAGACATCGCAGCGGCTGTGAAGTTCCTTGCCAGCGAGGACGCGTCGTACATCACCGGACATGTCCTGGCGATCAACGGCGGGATGTACATGTAGCGCCGGATTAGGACGACACCAGCCGGATCAGGTTGCGTCCGCAGATCATGCTGGCCTCGTGCTTGTCGCCGCCCGGGCCGGGCCAGTGGGTTTCCAGACTCACCCATCCGGCATATCCGTCACGCACGAGAGCGGCGATCTGCCCTTTCCAATCGATGGCGCATTCGCCGAGCGGGCCCCACGCGGGAGTGTGGTCCTTGACGAAGCAGTCCTTCGCATGGACGTGCGCGATGCGGCTCGGGGGAAGCATGGCGTAGCCTTCCGGGAACGGGCTCTCTCCGGCCACCAGGGCGTTGGCGGGGTCCCACACGACCTGCAGATTGGGATGATCGAGCGCGGCCAGCACACGCGCCGTCTCGCCCGCCGTTGCGACGTTGCAGGCGTGCTCGTTTTCGATGCCGATGGTGACGCCTCGCGGCGCCGCCAGTTCCGCGAGACCGCGCAATGCCTCCACCGTCCGCTCGAAACACTCCTCGGGGCGCACCGTCCGCCAGTACGAGAAGACGCGAATGATGCGCGCGCCGGTCCGCCGCGCCACTTCGAAAGCGCGCGCGGCGAGCCGCGGCTGGTCCTCGAAGTTGTGCTTCGACGCGAACATGTCCTTCTGAAAGCGCGAATCGACATCGGGCGCGCCGGGCAGGACACACTTGAGAATCGGCGACGAAATCGAGACGATCTCGAGGCCCTCCCCGCGTACAATCTCGATGGCGCGGTCCAGTTCTTCATCTGTGAGGTCGAGAATGTTCTTCCCGAAGACCATGCGCAATTCGGCGCCGGTCATGCCGATTTGCGCCATGGAGCGGACGGCAGCCTCGATGTCGGGCGAGAACTCGTCGGTGATGGCGGCGACGCGAAAATGTGCGGGCATGAAAGCTCATTATAACGGCCGAGGATGCGAGAATAACGTTCATGCCGCATCTTGCCAGCTCCGTGGAAAGCGTCCCGCACTCGCGCATCCGCGAACTCGCCGAAATCGCGATGGGGATGGACGGCGTTCTGCGCCTGTATTTCGGGGAGTCGAATCTGCCGACGCCGGAATACATCAAGCAGGCCGCATTCCGCGCGATGCAGGAGGGCTACACGTTCTACACCGAGAACGCCGGCCTGCCGTCGCTGCGGCGCGCCATCGCGGAGAGCTACCGCCAACTGCAGGGCGTAGAGCTCGATCCGGCCAACGAGATTGTCGTGACGGCGTCGGGCGTGCAGGCCCTGAACGTGGGCATTCGATGCGCTCTCGATCCCGGCGACCATGCCATTGTCCTGTCGCCGGCATGGCCGAATGGCACGTCGTGCGCGATGATGGCGAACGCCGCCGTGACGCAGATTCCACATCCGCTGTGCGGCGATCGGTATGTCGTGGATTTCGACGCTCTGGAGGCGGCCGTAACCACGCGCACGCGATTGCTCTTGTACACGTCGCCGTCGAACCCCCTGGGCTGGGTCGCGACCCTGCAAGAGCAACAGGGGCTGCTCGATTTTGCGAGACGGCACGGCTTGTGGCTGATGGCGGATGAGGTGTATGACCGTCTGTACTATGCAGGGGCGGAGCTCGGCGAGCCCGTGCCGTCGATCCTGCGTAAGGCGACGCGCGAGGACGCCGTGATGGTAGTACATTCGTTCTCGAAGAGTTACTGCATGACGGGGTGGCGGCTCGGATGGCTGGTGGCGCGCGCCGATGCGGCGGCGAAGGCGACGCAGTTGAATGAGTTCATCATCTCGCATGCCCCCACGTTCGCCCAGAAGGCGGGCGAGACGGCGCTGGCCGAGGGGGAACCGGAGCTACGGCGTATGCTGGAGAGGCTGAACGAGAATCGCGACCTGTGTCTCGAAGCGCTCGGCGGCATGGCAGGCGTCACAGTGCCCAAGCCGGACGGAGCGTTCTACGTGTTTCCGCGCATCCACGGTCTGACGGATTCGTTCGGCTTTTGCCGGCGCCTGTTGGAGGAGACCCGCGTGGGGCTGGCGCCTGGTGTGGCGTTTGGAGCCGGCGGCGAGGGATCGATCCGCATCTGCTATGCGGCCGAGCAGTCGATCCTCGAGCCGGCGCTGGAGCGGTTGACCCGCTTTCTGAGGAGTGGCTCATGATCAAAGGGTTCAAAGAGTTTCTGCTGAAGAACAATGTCCTCGCACTCGCGATCGCCGTTATCGTAGGCGGAGCCGTCGGGAAAGTGGTGACGTCGCTGGCGCAGGATATCATCATGCCCGTAATCAGTCCCCTGCTGCCGAGCGGCGAATGGCGCACGGCGCAGCTCGTCATCAGCAAAGCGGCGATCAAATGGGGATCCTTTCTGGGCAACGTGATCGATTTCCTGATTGTCGCCTTCGTTGTTTACCTGCTGACGAAAGCGCTGATTCGGGAGAAGCCGGCTCCTCCGCCGCCCCCCTCGAAGACGTGCCCGCGGTGCAAGGAATCGATCGTTGTCGAAGCGACGAAATGCAAGTTCTGCACCGCCGACATCTAAATCCGCCCAAAGCGCAAGTTCCAGCAGTACCATTAGGCGCGCGAGTTCGTTGCCTGATGTGATTTTCGGCGCCATTACGTACTTATTACCGGATATAGGGCGGTTCTATTGCGCCCGCGCGCCGCTTCGGCCGATTCTGGAGTTTAGGGTAGGAATCGGGTCGAATGTCACGGGGGAGGCGAAAACATAACTTCTTTGTCCAGACGGCGATATGCGCGGCGGTCCTGCTGCCGATGCTGTTCCTCGCCCGTCCGGTCTACAGAAGACTCCAACCGCGGCTGAGCTCTCGTAACGTCTTATCTTTGACACGGAAAGCGGCAGACAGAATTGCCGCTGTGCGGCGCCCCACCAGACCCGTTTATCGAAGGTCCGTCGTTCCCGGCGGAGTCTATTCGGCGCAGGAATGGAAGGCGGCGGTGGACGCCGATCCGGTCGTCGCGCGGCACTATGCCGGCTTCAACCGTGCCTCACTGCACATGACGCGCAATGCCGCGGACCGGCTGGCATATGTCTCGTACCGGGTCGGAGATACGGTGTACTGGACCCGGAACCGGGTACGGATTCCGGCGGGCGAGCAACTCATCACCGACGGCGCGCTGGAAGCCCGCGCGCGGTGTGGGAACCGGATTTCAAACGAGCCTCGACTCCCGGTAGCCCCGGAAAACGCGGACTGGGCGGAGCCACACGAGGACGAATTCGACGAAGTAGAGCCGCATTGGGGGACTTCCGCCAATGCCACGGAAAATCCGCCCACCGGCCACGCGTCGGAGCATGAGAGCCAAGAGGCATCATCCATGGGACAACCGGGACTCCCCGCTAACCAGGGGCCTACGATCACAAACCCAAGGCTGGGCGAAGCCGGCCAGGCATTTGCCCTCACGGTTCCCATGTCCTCTATCCCTTACGGCGCGTACGGCACGACCCCTGGGCTGGGTACTTCGGGCCTGGGTAGTTCAGGCCTGGGCAGCGCCTCCGGCACGTCATCCGGGGCCGCTTCGAGCCTGGTGACTCCTTCCGCCACGGCGGGGGCATCCACGGGATCGCTGACTCAAGTTGCATCCGTTTCCGGAAATTCGGCACTCCCCCTGTCCCCGGGCCCGGCACAGACGGGCACGAGTACGCCCAATGGACCACTCTCGGCCGGATTGTCGAGCGCCACCTCCGGAGGCGGAAACATTCTCCCGGGACCGATTGTCTCGCCGCCCACTTTGAGCAGCGGGAACACGCCGGTGGCCTCCTCTCCCACTCCGGGCACGACCGTCCCGCCGTCGAACGGCACGGCCTCGGCGCCTGGCACGTCCAACACGCCGGGGACGCAATCGCCGTCTGGAACGCAATCGACGCCCGGTACACCCTCGACTCCTGGTACACCCTCGACTCCAGGGACGCCATCGACTCCGACGGCGCCAACTCCCGATCCGCAGTCGTCCGTCACCGACGTCATCATCACTCCGGAGCCGGGGACGGGCGCCCTTGGGGCCACAGGCGTGGTGTTGGCCCTCCTGTGGCACTGGCGCAAGCGCAAACGCGGCGCGTAAACAGTCCCCGGGAACCCGCTGCCGCCTCACGGTGTCTAACCCGGCGATGCTGGATGTCCGGGGTTTGACCAAGAAGTACCGGAATCGCGCTGTGGTGGACCACGTGACCTTCACCGTGCCACCGGGACAAGTAACTGGTTACCTCGGACCGAACGGTTCGGGAAAATCAACCACGGTGAAGATGCTGGCGGGGCTGCTGCCTGCCACGTCCGGCCAGATTCTGTGGAATGGCGCCGATATCCGGCATGACCTGATCGCCTTCAAACGCCGCCTCGGCTACGTGCCGGAGGAAGCGTTCGTTTACCCGCATCTCTCCGGTCTCGAATATCTGCAACTCGTCGGACGCCTGCGGCAGTTGCCGGAGCGGTTGGTCGAGCGGAAGGCAAACGAGCTGCTCCGCCTGTTGTGGTTGCATGAACACCGTTACTCGCCCATCTCGGCCTATTCGAAGGGCATGAAACAGCGCGTGCTCATCGCCGGCGCGCTGTTGCACGATCCCGATCTGCTGATCCTCGACGAGCCGCTGTCCGGACTTGACATCACCTCCGCCCTGCTCCTGCACGAGATGATCGCGGAGATGGCGCGCGCCGGGAAGACGATCCTCTACATCTCGCACGTGCTGGAGGTGACGGAAAAAGTCTGTGCCCGCGTCATCATGCTGTATCAGGGCAAGATTGTCGCCAACGACGAGGTCGGGCGGTTGCGCGACCTCATGCAGTTGCCATCGCTCGAACAGATCTTCAAGCAACTCGCGAAGCAGGAGGATGTCGGCGCGGCAGCGCGGGAAATCGTAGCCGTGATACGGGAGGCCTGAGATGGGCGCCTTCGGCTTGCTGATCCGCCATTTCTTCGGGCGCTTCTTCGACAACGAGATCGTCGCCCAGGATAGCGACATGCGGACGAACGTCGTGCAGACGCTGGGATTCGTCGCATCGCCGGGGATCTTCGCGGCGTTCGCGATGTTACCCACGACGTTGCGCTTCGACCGGCCGTTCGCGTTCGGCTGGCTGCTCGTCAACGATTACTACTTCTTCGTCCTGTACTCGATGGTCGTCATGGGGTTCGTCATGGTCTTCGAGTGGGACGCGCTCTTTCCCGACCGCCGGGACTACATCATTCTCACGCCCCTCCCGCTGGGGGGCGGGCAAATCTTTCTGGCCAAGGTCGCGGCTCTGATCGTGTTTCTCGGGCTGTTCGTGTTCGATGCCAATATCCTGGGGATGGTGTTGTGCCCGCTGATCAGCGGCGGAGGCGGGGCGCCTTTCGCTGTGGTGGCGCGGGTAGCCGCGGCTCACGCCGTCGCCACGATCTCGGGAGGAGTGTTCGTGGCGCTGGCGTTCGCCGGTTTGCAGGGTGTGTTGATCAATTGCCTCACGGGGCGCGCTTTCCGGCGAGTCTCTCCCTGGGCGCAGATGGCTGCGATGGCGTTCCTGATTACGGTCTTGTTCCTGACGCCTATCGTCGCCGGCTCCATCCGGCCGCTCTTTCAGCACCACAGTCCCCTGCTCCCCTGGTTCCCCCCGTTTTGGTTCCTCGCACTGTACATGGATCTGCTGCCCGGACAGCCCGGCGGCGCGATGTTCCACGACCTCGCCCAGCTGGCGCCCCGAGCGGTGGGCGTCGCAGCCGCGGTGTTCGCCGTGACGTACCTCGCCGGATATTGGCGGCACGCGCGGCGCATCATGGAGAGCGGCGAAATCACGGGCGATCCTCCAGGCCGGCTGCGCGCCGCCTTCGATCGCCTCGTCAATGCGCGCCTGCTCCCTCATCCGCTCGAGCGGGCGACGTTCCATTTCATCAGCAACACGATCCTGCGTAGCGCGCGCCACCGCCTTTTCCTGGCGACCAATGGCGGGATCGCGGTGGCGCTGGCGCTGCCCAACCTGCTATGGCTCGGCATTCGGCCGGGCGAGCCGCTATCCGCTTTCACGGCCGCCGGATTGCTCCCGGTCCCGCTCATCCTGACGTTCCTCTGCGTCACTGGTCTCCGCGGCGCCTTCAATCTGCCGGCGGAATTGCGCGCCAATTGGGTGTTTCAGACCGCGGAGAGCGAGGATCGGGTGCAACATATCCGCGCCGCCCGGAAGTGGATCGTCGTCATGGGGCTCGCGCCGTTAACGGCGGTGCTGCTGCCGTTTGAGGTCGCGTTTGGCGGCTGGCGGGGAGTTCTCCATGTGACTTTCGCGGTGGCCCTCGCCTTGGTGATGTTGAGCGGTCTGCTGATCTGGTTCCGCAAGATACCATTCACCTGCTCGTACTTCCCCGGGAAGATGAGTATGGCGGGAATGGCGCTGGTGATGATCTTGGCGTTCGTGTTCTACGTAATGCTCATGGGGAGGCTCGAAGCTCGGTGGATGCAGGCGCCCGCGGCGATGGCGGCCTTCTACGCCACCGCCATCGCGGCGTTGGCCGGCTTGCGCTGGCTGGAAGGCCGGGAGCTGCGTGTCGACGACGTCCTGATTTACGAAGATCAGCCGGATCCCGTGGTGCGAAGCCTCGAGCTGGGATAGGCGCCGCCGAGCGCTGCCTAGCGCCCGACCGGGCGCGCAGCGCAATTCCCGGCAGCCGTGCCTCTCGCTTCATTACAATAGTCCTTACGAATTCACTGCGTCTTAGGAATCGCCAAGGCGCGGTTTTCCCGACCATGAAACGTGTCATTACGGCCGTAGACATCCCCAGCGCCGGCGAGCTTCGTGTCCCGACCGGCTCCATCGTAACGGCTTCCGCTCGCGAAGTCGCCGCGTCGCGAGGGGTCAACATCGTCGAACTTCCGGAGGACCAGATGTCCGCGCTCGCGCCGCCCGAACGCACTCTGGCGATTGGCGCGGATCATGGCGGCTTCCGGTTGAAAGAGGCGCTCAAACCGGTGATCGAAGGACTCGGGCTGCAGGTTCGGGATGTCGGAGTGAACGAAGAGAAGCCCGCCGACTATCCCGACATAGCGCTCAAGGTCGCGGAACTGGTTGCCGGCGGTGCCGCGGCTCGCGGCGTGATCATCGACGGCGCGGGCATCGGATCGTCCATCGCCGCGAACAAGGTGCCGGGTGTTCGGGCGGCCCTGTGTTATGATAAAGCTTCCGCTCGGAACAGCCGCGAACACAATGATTCTAATGTGCTTACGCTTGGCGCCCGGCTCCTGACCGAGACCCAGGCGGAGGATGTCTTGCGCACCTGGCTGGGGACGCCTTTCGGCGGCGGTCGGCACCAGGCGCGAGTACAGAAAATTCTCGATATCGAGCGGAAATATTTGAAAAAGGGCACATCGTGACGCAAGCGGAACTGGACATACTGGTCGCCACTATCGGAGAGGAGATCCTGGCCCGTGCGGGAGGCGCTCCGTCCCCGGCGCCCAGGAAGGGCGAAGGACTAAACCTCCAGGACGAGGTCTGCCCGGGGTGCGTTCAGCGGTGTGTGCAAACCTGCGCGAAAAACACCAAAGAGATCATTGCGGCCGGCGCCACCCGCGTCTCGGCCAGCGAACGTCTGACCAAGATCGATCCTTCGATCGCGTCCCTCATCGACCACACGATTCTGAAGGCTGACGCCACCCGCAGCGAAGTGATTAAGATTTGCCGGGAAGCGCGCCAGTACAGCTTCGCCAGCGTTTGTGTCAATCCGTATTGGGTGCCGCTGGTCAAGACCGAGTTGAGCGGCTCGCCGGTGAAGGTCTGCACCGTCGTCGGATTTCCCCTCGGCGCCACCAGCACGGAGGCGAAGGTCGCCGAAACTGCGGCCGCGGTGCGCGCAGGCGCCCAGGAGATCGACATGGTGATCAATGTGGGCGCGCTCCGCTCCGGGGATCACGACGCGGTGAAGATGGATATCCATGAAGTCGTGAAGGTCTCGCACGCCGCCGGAGCGATCGTGAAGGTGATTCTCGAGACGGCGCTGCTCGACGACAATCAGAAAGCCGTGGCGTGCACTCTCTGCAAGCTGGCGGGAGCGGATTTCGTCAAGACTTCCACGGGCTTCTCCACCTCCGGCGCGACGGCGCACGACGTCGCGCTCATGCGGGAGATTGTGGGACCGCTGATGGGCGTCAAAGCTTCCGGCGGCATTCGAACCCTGTCGGATCTGCGAGCCATGACCGCCGCCGGCGCGTCGCGCATCGGAGCCAGCGCCAGCGTCAAAATCGTCGAGGCCGCCGCTGCCTGAACCCGGGCAGAAGGAGTCCATGCAAGCCCCGCGAAAAGCCACCGTCCGGTTCAAGGAGCGCTCCGAGCTGCTCGATTTCCTGCTGGAAGTCTCGGCGGCGACCGCGCAGACGCTCGACCTCGACCAACTGCTGGCGGATGTGGCGCAGATCATCCACCGGGTCACGCCATACGACCTGTTCGCCATCCTGCTGTTCAACGAACGCCGCCAGGACCTGCGCATCCGTTACGCCGTGGGGCATCGCGAGGAAGTGGTCAAGAACCTGTCGATCGCCATCGGCGAGGGTGTCACCGGAACCGCCGCGGCGCGCCGCGAGCCGGTTCTGGTCGGCGACGTTCGCACCGATCCGCGATATTTGAGCTCGGTCGACGCCGTCCGCACGGAGCTTGCCGTTCCGATGACCGCGCGCGGCAAACTCGTGGGCGTGATCGACCTGGAATCGACTCGCGTCAACGCCTATACCGAGTATGACCGCGCCCTGCTGCGTCTCATCGCGGCGCGGGTCGGAATCGCCATCGATAACGCCCGGCTCTACCGGCGGGTGGAGCGGCAGAATCGCACCCTGAAGACGCTGACGAACATCTCGCGCGAGTTCTCTTCGATCCTCGACCTGAACGAGTTGCTCGGCAAGATCGCGAGCACGATCCGCGACCTGATTAACTACGACGCCTTCAGTATCCTGTTCATCGACCACGAGGCGCGCGCCCTGCGGCACCTCTTCAGCATCCGCTACGACCAACGCGTGAATATCGACAATGTGCCTCTCGGCAAGGGCATTACCGGCGCCGCGGCGGAGTCTCGCGAAGTGGTGCGGGTGCACGACACCGCTAAGGACCCTCGCTACATTGCGTCGCACCCGGATATTCGCTCGGAGGTCGCCGTGCCGCTGATCCTGCAGGACCGCGTGCTCGGAGTGGTGGACCTGGAGAGCAGCCGGATCGGCCATTTCACGGACGATCACGTGCGGACCCTGGCCCTGCTCGCGCCGCAGGTCGCCAGCAGCGTCGAAAACGCGCGCCTGTACCAGGAACTGGCGACCCGCGAGCGCCGCATGGAAGAGGACCTGCAGGCGGCCCGCGAACTGCAGCGGGTGCTGATCCCCGATGGTTCCCCGGAGATCGAAGGCATTGAAACCGTCGTGCGCCTTCGCCCGGCGCGCGAGATTTCGGGCGATATTTACGATGTCTTCGAACGGACGGACGGCTCGTTCGTAGTCGCCTTCGGCGACGTCAGTGGCAAGGGAACGGCAGCGGCGCTTTACGGAAGCATGGTGAGTGGCCTCCTGCGCACGCAGGCGCCCAGGCATCGGCGCCCGGCGGAGTTAATGCGGGCGCTCAACGAAATCCTCATCGCGCGTAAGGTCGAGGCGCGCTACGTGACGTTGTTCGTCCTGCTCTGGAACCCGGCAACCCGCCAGATGGTTATGGCGAACGCCGGCGCCCTGCCTCCCATGATCTGCCGCGGAGGGGAGATCCTGAAGCTGCGCGTCGAGGGCGTCCCGCTAGGGCTCCTCGACTCGCGCGAGTATGAGGAAATCACCTTCGAAGCGCGCCCCGGCGATACGATGGTGCTCTACTCCGATGGCATCACCGACCACCTCAACACGGCGGGCACGGAATATGGGCGCGGGCGGCTGGCGCAGATCGTGCGGTCTCATTGCAGTGGACCGGCGTGCGACCTGATCGGCACGATATTCGACGAGTTGGATAAATTCTCGACGACGGCGTTCGACGATCAGACGGTGTTCGTCATGAAGGTGCAGTGAATGTTCCATTCCATCGAAAAGCAAGTTTCCAGCGCCATCCGCTCCCATATCCTGATTCGTTACGGGGTCGAGATCCCGGTCGGCGTCGAACAGCCGCGGCAGAGCGGTTTCGGCGAGATGGCCGTCCCCGTCGCGTTTCAGCTCGCCAAGCAGCTCCGCCAGGCGCCGAAGAAGATCGCGGCGGAGTTGGTCGAAGAGCTTGGCGCGATTCCCGGCGTGGCGGCGATGGAAGTCGCGGGGAACGGCTACATCAACCTCCGCCTGGACCGCGCCGCGTACGCCGCGGCGTTGTTGCGCGGCGATGCGCACGAAGCGCCCCCGTCCGGCGGGAAGATCATCGTCGAGCACACCAACATCAATCCGAACAAGGCGGCCCACATCGGCCATCTGCGCAACGCGGCGCTCGGCGACACGTTCGTGCGCATGCTGCGCGCGCTCGGCAATCGCGTCGAAGTGCAGAATTACATCGACAATACCGGCGTGCAGGTGGCCGACGTTGTGGCCGGCTTCCACCACCTCGAGCAGAAAGGGCCTGAGGACGTCCGCCGTCTGCTGGCCGATCCGGCGGTGCGCTTCGATTACTACTGTTGGGACCTCTACGCCCGCACATCGAGCTATTACAAGGAGCACCCGGAATCGCTGAAATGGCGCAGCGAGACGCTCCACGCCATCGAATCGGGCGAGGGCGAGGTCGCGGAGTTGGCGCACCTGATCGCCGATGCCATCGTGCAGGCCCATCTGGCGACGATGCTGCGGATGGATGTCGAGTACGATCTGCTGCCCCGCGAGAGCGAGATCCTGCATCTGCAGTTCTGGGCCACGTGCTTCGAACTGCTCAAGGAGCGCAAGGCCATCTACTTCGAAAACGAAGGCAAGCACGCGGGGTGCTGGGTGCTGCCGGGAATTTCGGAGGAAGGCAAGGTGATCGTCCGTTCGGATGGCACGGTGGTGTACACCGGGAAAGACATCGCCTACCAGCTCTGGAAGTTCGGTTTATTGGGCAAGGATTTTTACTATTCGCCGCTGCAGACGTACGCGGATGGCCGCGTGCTTTGGGTCACCACAGACCAGCCCGCGGAATCCGGCCAGCAGTTCGGACACGGAACGCGCGTGTACAACGTGATCGACACACGGCAGTCTTACCTGCAGGACGTCGTGGAAGCGGGTTTACGCGCGCTCGGATATCAGGAACAGGCCGACCGGTCGATTCACTTCAAGTACGAGATGGTGGCGCTCTCGCCGCGCTGCTGCGCCGATTTGGGGATTCCGCTCTCGGAAGAGGACCGGAAGCGCCCATACGTCGAAGTGTCGGGGCGCAAGGGCCTCGGCGTGAAGGCGGACGACCTGATGGACAATCTCATCGCCAAGGCGCTCGAAGAAGTCGCATCGCGCCACGCGGAAAAGACGGAGCAGGAAAACCGCGTCGTCGCGGCCCAGATCGCGATTGCCGCGCTGCGCTATTTCCTCTTGAAGTTCACGCGCAACACCGTCATCGCATTCGACCTGCAGGAAGCCCTGAGCTTCGAGGGCGAGACCGGCCCCTATGTGCAATATGCGGCCGTTCGCGCCCGCAAGATTCTGGCGAAGCTGCGGGAGATCGGACAGGAGATTCCCGATTTTTCGGTCGAGCTCAGCCCGGAGGCGATGGCCCGGCAGTTACAGGCCGAAGATTTCTGGCAGATGCTGCTGGCCGCATCGAAGGCCGATTCGGCCCTCGAAGCCGCTGTGGAAAACGGCGAGCCGGCGAACGTCGCGAAGTACGCGTTCCAACTGGCGCAGGCCTTTAGCAACTTTTATCAGAAGTACCCGATCATCTACGAGGAGGATCGGGAGAAAAAAGTCTTCCTGTTGTGGATGACCGATTTCTTCCGGCGGCAATTGGAACGCACGGCAGGGATCCTGGGGATTCAGATTCCAGCATACATGTAGGGGCCGGGCATCCCCGGCCCCCTTGCACGCTACTTCTTTTCGTCCTTCTTATCGCCGCGGCGGCCGGCAGCCTTGCGCTCTTCCTTCTGCGCTTCGGGCTGCGGCGCCGGAGCGGGACGTTCCACTCGAGGCGCCGGGGCCGGAGGAGGCGCCACTGCCGGTTGCGGGCGCTCGAAACGCGGCGCGGGCCTCTCTTGTGGCGGCGCGGGACGCTCCACCCGCGGAGCGGGGGCCGGTTGTTCGACCCGTTGCGGGCGCTCGAACCGCGGAGCGGGCGCCTCTTGAGGAGGCGCGGGACGTTCCGCCCGCGGAGCGGGGGCCGGTTGCTCGACCCGTTGCGGGCGATCGAACCGCGGAGCCGGCGTCTCTTGCGGAGGCGCGGGACGTTCCATCCGCGGAGCGGGGGCCGGTTGCTCGACCCGTTGCGGGCGATCGAACCGCGGAGCTGGCGTCTCTTGCGGCGGCCGCATCACAGGGGGTTGCTCCGCGGGAATCGGACGGCGCATCCCGGGCCGTTCGTCGCGCGGGGTCACCACGGGCGCCGGCGCCGGACTGGCTGAAACCGGAGGCGCGACCCGCACCTGCGGATTCTGCATCCCAGCCCGGCGGAACCGGTCGCTCTGGCCGGGATCGAGCGGCCGGCCCGGATTCGCCTCGAGAGCCTGCCGCCGCGATTCGAATGGAACCGGAGGCGCAGGCGGCGCCTGCCGCGCCACCACCGGACGCTCGGCCATCCGCGGAGGCGGCGCCATCGCCGGACCGCTCCTGCCCAATACGCTGGTCCGCTGCGGCGCAATCGGCGCGGCCGTCCCGATCACTTGCGCACGCGCGAACTCGCGCTGATCGCCCATCACGGCTTCCCGGCCGACGTGCCGCGCCGACACGAACGTGTCGTGTGAAACCGAGGTGACGGCGCCGGGAATCCCCTGATTGATGTACACATTATTCACGACCGTGACGTTCGTCACGTGCGTGATATTCACCTGCCGCACGTAACGGTCGCTGACATGGTACGCCGGACGGTAAACTTCTCGCGGACCGAGCGGAAACCATGCCGCCACACCAACCCGCGACGTTCCGACGAAGGCCACCAGCGCCGGCGCATAGACCGGGCGCACCCCGACCACCATCTGGCCAGGCACCCATGCCCAGCCGCCGCCGATCATCGCCCACCGGCCATAATGGAACGGAGCGAAGCCCCACGGCGCGTCATCGATCCACGTCCAGCCCCAAGGCTCGACCCACGCCCAATGCCCGTAACGGTAAGGCGCCCAGCCGATCTCGACCTCACGCGGCCGCCAAACCGGACCATAATCCGGAACCTCGCTCCAGACGCCGTGCTCGTCCAAATCCTCATACCCGACCATATCGCGGGGGACATAGCGCGCCGAGATGTTCTCGCCATCCTCGCGCCGGTCGCGCGCCTCGCACCAGCGGTCGAACTCGCCGGACGGCAGCGCCGGCCCGATCTCCTGCGTTACGTTGTCCATTCCGACCGCGCGCCCCGTCTGTCTCGGACGGACGGTGATGGCCGCGCCCCCGCCGGTGACATTCGCGTTCCCGGATCGCACCGTCAAAGATGTCGCGCCGGCATCGCCGTCGGCGTCGATGCGATACTCTCCCGCGCGCAGCAGCGTGATCGCGACATTCGGCGTATCGACTTCGAACGTTTCATCGTCGTCCAAATGCCGGAGGCGGATATGCAGAGTGCCGTCGGTGAGCGCCAGTTGTACGGTCCGGTCATCGAGATTCAGGACCGACACTCCCGTGCGCCCCGCCATGCGGATGGCGGTCGATCCCGCGTGAATTTCGACCCGGCTGTCCGTGTCCGCCCACAGGTGGTCACCGGTCGTCAGGGGATAATTCAACGTCGCGGCAGTCCATTCCTCCACGCTCCCGGGGCGGAACGAAACCGAACCGCTGAGGAGATTCAGTCGCGCCACACGCGACGGTGGGTCGTCCGCCTGGGCCAGCAGCGGGCCTACGGCGATCGCCAGAAGAGCGGGAAATAGTACCAATTTGCGCAACATCTTCGCCTTCCTCCATGTCGATTGACGCGTCAGAGACCGAACGATATACGAGAGTTTCATTAAAATCCGGCAATCCGGTCTGATTCCTTGGATTACGCGCCGCGGACGGCTTCAATCAGGCGCGCTACCTGCCGCGCCATCTCATCCCGGCCGAAGTGCGCACGCTCGCCATGCCCCGGCAGCACCCACTCGAAGGAGTACGCCGCCAACTGCGCCACCGAAGCGACCTGTTCCCGCCAGGAGTGCCAGCAGACGTCGCGCGATGCGTTCAGGCGGCCGCGATCCCGGCTCCACCAGATATGATCTCCACTGAACAGGAACTCGTCACGGTAGAGGAGCGCGCAATGGCCGCGCGTATGCCCGGGGGTCGGAATCGCCACGAATCCCGGTTCCAGTTCCAGCGTCGCGAACCCGTCGAGCACGCGCTCCGCGTCAGGCTGCGCGGAAACCTCCAGCCGATGGATGATGCGTTCCGCCCCAAAACGCGCGGCGTATTTGGCGGCATCGGCGACGTCGTCCCGATGCGTGAGGAAGATGTAGCGGATCCCGCCCCGTTCGGCGAACCGGCGCGCCAGGTGCTCCACGAAACGCGGCGCGTCGATCAGCCAGTTGCCTGCCGGATGCTCGACGAAATAGCTGTTGCCCCCAAACGACTTACGCGAATTGAACCCGCAGTACGAAACCCCGCCCGCCAACAGCATCGGAAAATCGTCCAGGACGTCGCGCGTCTCGGCCGCCGTGGCGCCCCCGATCGAACCCGTCGGACAGGCAGCCAATGCCCGCACCGCCGCCCGCCGTTCGCTCGCCTCGCGGGGTTGGAGTTGCACGAACGAGAACTCGCCCGTCTCGCCGAAGGTCGCTGGAGCGATTTGCCGGCACGTGTCGCAATCGATACACGACGTATCGACGAAGAAGGGTCCGGGAACGTTCCCGGCCACGGCCCATTCGCGCGACGCCATATTCTCAGGATAGCGCCCGATCTACCCCTTCCCCAGGTAGAGAAAACGGAAGAGGAACAGCGCCGTGAGAACATATACCAGCCAGTTGACCTCGCGGAACTTCCCGCGGAAGATCTTCATCGCCGTGTACGCGCTGAAACCGAATGCCAGCCCGTTCGCGATGCTGAACGTCAACGGAATCGTCATCATCGTCAGAAACGCCGGCACGGCAATCTCCGGATCGCTCCACTGAATTTCGCCCAGCACGCCCGCCATCAGGCAGCCGACCAGAATCAGCGCCGGACCAGTGGCAGCCGCGGGTATCGCTCCCACCACCGGGGCCACAAATAACGCCACCACAAACAGGAAGCCCGTGACCATCGCGGTCACCCCCGTCCGCCCCCCGGCGGCGACGCCGGCGGCGCTTTCGATGTAGCTCACCACCGTCGACGTGCCGGACAGCGACCCTACGATGGTCGCCGCCGCGTCCGATACCAGGATCCGGTTGACCCGCGGAATATTGTGGTCCTTATCAAACAGGTCCGCTTTCTTGCCTACGGCGACGAGGGTGCCGATGTTGTCGAAGAGGTCGATAAACAGAAACACGAAGATGATCTCGCCGAATCCCATCCGCAGCGCCGTGCCGATATCGAGCTTGAAGGCGGTCGCGGAGAGCGCGCCCAGATTGACGGATTGTGGCGCCCACTTCGCGATGCCCGTGCCCAGCGCAACCGCCGTCGTGACCAGAATGCCGATCAGCATCGCGGCGCGCACCCGCCAGGCCAGCAGACCGCCCGTCACCAGCAGGCCGAAGACGGCCAGCGCCGTGGACGGGTCGCGGAGATTGCCCAGGGTCACCGTCGTCTCGGCGTTCGCCACGATGATCCCCGAATTCCGAAAGCCAATAAATGCGATAAACAGTCCCACCCCCGCCGCCACCGCCGAATGCAGTTCGAAGGGGATTGCCGAGATGATAAGCTGCCGGACGCCGATGAGCGTCAGCACCAGAAACGCGACGCCGGAGAGGAAGACCGCGCCCAGCGCCACCTGCCACTCCACGCCCATACCCTTGACGACCGTATAGGTGAAATAGGCGTTCAAACCCATCCCAGGCGCCAGCGCGATCGGGTATTTCGCATAGCCTCCCATGAGGAAACTGCCGATCGCCGCCGAGATGCACGTGGCCGCGGTCACGGCCGCCAGCGGCATTCCCGTCTCCTGCAGAATCGCCGGATTGACGAAGACGATGTACGCCATCGTCATGAACGTCGTCAGCCCGGCCAGAATCTCGGTGCGCCACGTGGCGCCCAGCGGCTTGAAATCGAAGTATTCTTCCAACTGGACGCGCAGAGACATGGTCTTACATTGTATCTTCGACCTGCGCCGCAAATGCCAGTAGCGCGGCATCGCTGCCCGGAGCCGCCGCGATCTGGAGTCCGGCCGGCGGGAACACGCGCCGCGGAATCGAGATCGCGGGCGCGCCGAGCGCCGTCCAGGGCGCGTTCATCGACGGATCGCCCGTCGAGTCGAAACCTGCCGGCGCCGGGCCGGTCGCCGCGGGGCTCATGATGAAGTCATGGTTCGCGAAGACTTCCTCGCGCATCCGCCCGATCAAGACCAGCGCCGCCCAGTATTCGGATTCGGGGGTGGCCAATCCCTGCCGGATCAACTCCGCGAGGCGGACCCCAATGCGGTCGCCAAATTCCCGGTAGTGCTTCTCGTGACTGCGCGCCCCCTCGTACCGGTTGACCGTGTATGCGGCGGCGACCAGATCGGCGGGCGGACGTTCCCACGTCGCGACGCGAGGCGCCGCCGGCAGTTCCACGTCCGATGGAAATATCCGCTGCCACAGCCACTGCATTTCCCGCGCTGTTCGAGTGAAGAACCCGACGGTGTCCAGGGAGGGAGCAAAGGGTAGCGCCCCGTCGAAAGGGACGAGCCCATAGGTAGGCTTGAAGCCACAGACCCCGCAATACGAGGCAGGGCGTAGCACGGACCCGAGCGTCTGCGTGCCGATCGCGAAAGCGGCCATCCCTGCCGCGACTGCCGCCGCCGATCCAGCCGAGCTCCCCCCGGGTGTGTGGCCGGGTAGCCGCGGATTCCGTGTCGGCCCCGGGTCGAATGACGCAAACGCGGTCGTCTGCGTCTTCCCGAGGAGAATCGCGCCGCGGCTGCGCAGCGTCGCGACCAGGGCAGCGTCTTCCCTGCCCCTGCGGCCGGCATACAAAGCCGATCCGTATTCGGTCGCGAGGCCGGCAGTCTCGAAGATGTCCTTTGCGCCGAACGGGATACCGCGCAACGGGCCGTCCGAGGTAGCCGCCTGAGGCGAAACCTCCACCCACGCGCGGACCTCATCCTCGCACGCCGCGATCCGGCGGAGGCAGTCGTCAACAGACGGGAAATGCAATCCTGACCACTTTATCGTTAATTTGTGATTCAATCAGTATTTAAGATCCTGCCATGCCATTCATTCACGAGGACTTCCTTCTGAATACCGGCGCTGCGCGCCGTCTCTACCACCAGTTCGCGGCCGCCGAACCGATTCTCGATTATCACTGCCACCTTCCGCCCCAGGACGTCGCCGCCAACCGCCAGTTCCAGAATCTCTTCGAGATCTGGCTGGAGGGCGACCATTACAAATGGCGCGCCATGCGGGCCAATGGAATCGCCGAACGCTATTGCACCGGCGACGCCGCGCCCGCCGAGAAGTTTCAAGCCTGGGCGCGCACCGTCCCGCAGACCCTCCGCAATCCGCTCTACCATTGGACCCATCTGGAATTGAAGCGTTACTTCGGCATCGAGGAACTGCTCGACGAAGCCAGCGCGCCGCGCATCTGGGAGCGGGCGAATGCCGCGTTGGCCACGCCCGAACTCAGCGCCCACGGCATTCTCGCCAGGTTCCATGTGAAAGCCGTCTGCACCACCGATGACCCGACGGACGACCTGTCCTGCCACAAGGCGATCGCGGCGTCGGGGATCGGAACCAAGGTCTTTCCCACCTACCGTCCCGACAAGGCGCTCAACGTCCACCTGCCCGAGGTGTTCAACCCCTGGGTGAACCGGCTGGAAGCGGCGAGCGGCGTCAGCGTGGGTACGTTGGCCGATTTTATCGACGCCCTGCGCCAGCGTCACGACTACTTCCACGACATGGGCGGACGCCTCTCCGACCACGGGATCAACCACCTCTTCGCGGATTTCCCCACCGAGCGGGAAGCTGCTGCGATTTTCGACAAGGCCCGCGCCGGCCAGGCCGCGACGCCCGCCGAGCATGCCCGCTTCGCGTCCCACCTGATGTATGTGTTCGGCTGCTTCGACGCCGAACGCGGCTGGACCAAGCAGTTGCACATCGGGGCGCGCCGCAACAACAACTCCCGGCGGTTCCAGGAGATCGGACCGGACACCGGTTTCGATTCGATCGGCGACTGGCCGCAGGCCGATGCCCTCGGCAATTACCTCGACCGGCTGGACCGCGATAATGCCCTACCCAAAGTGGTCGTTTACAATCTGAATCCGGCCGATAATTACGTCATTGCGACGATGATCGGCAATTTCCAGGACGGCCAAACGGCCGGTAAAGTCCAGTTCGGAAGCGGCTGGTGGTATCTCGACCAGAAAGAGGCCATGCAGTGGCAGATGAATGCGCTTTCGAACTGCGGTCTGCTTTCCCGATTCCTGGGGATGCTGACGGACTCGCGATCGTTCATGTCATACCCCCGGCACGAGTACTTCCGCCGCGTGCTGTGCGACATGATCGGCCGCGACATGGAAACCGGTGAGCTCCCGGACGATGACGCTCTGGTTGGCCCGATGATCCGGAATATCTGTTACGGGAACGCCAAAAACTTCCTCGGCCTGAACGTGTGAAGACGTCGTCAGCGATTTGACTGACGACAAATCGTAAGCGCCTAGCCATGATAAAGGCGTGTTTGCGAGACTTCCCTGCGGCATCGCATTGAAGCGGCGAAACGCCGTATCACACAAGGCAAGCGAGCTTGCCTCCGTCATGAAGCGACTTGCCGATCTCGTCCGGAATGAAGCGGATCCCGGCGATTGGAAGTCCGTCCTCGCCGTTTACGAGCGAAGTCGCCGCGAAGTCCGCGAAGCGCACGACGCGCTGATCCGGCATGTCATCGAGCACGGCTGCGCGCGGCAAGTGATCCGCTTGCAGGAAGTTACGTCCGGCCGCCTATCCGGAAACGCCTAGTGGCCGGCCACCGTGACACCCGCGGAGCCCCCGTTGACACCGCCGGCAGCCACCGAATTGCCCGATTGCGCCGTGCTACCCGCCACCGTCCACAGGTTCTGCAGCCCACCGGAGATGTGCAACAGAATCGCCGCCGCCACGAGCGCCACCAACGCCGTCATCAGACAATACTCAGCGACATCCTGCCCTTCTTCACAACGGAAGAACCCTGTTATCCGCGAACCCACTTGATACCCAGTTCTTAGTCTATCCGGCGGGTTCGAACTCGGCCATGATCGCTTTGGATATGGCACTTTTCTCGATTCCGGCTCAATTCGTCCCCGGAAGTGCCGATAAGGGCAATTGGAGGAAACGTCCACGTCCGTCACACAGTTCGGCGACACCGTCTGGGATTTGCCTCCGCTCATTCTGCATCCTTTCAATGAGCGGGTAGCCCCGTCCACGCTTCTCGACAATTCAAGAGCCGCCCTCATGCTATCCGGACTGATTCCACGCGATGGCACGGAAGAGCAGGAACTCGAACGGCGCCTCCTGGTAGGCCGCTACGGCGAAGTACGTATGTTGTATTTTCTGGGGAAGGATGTCTTTCGTTGGGTGGGCCAGTGCGTCGAGTTCGCGCAGCGCGAACCTCAACTACGGGATTCCGCGATACACGCACAGAATTTCATCGAATTGCTGACCGTCTACCCGCCGCCGCTGGTTCGCGACAAACTGGTCCGTTGGGGAGTGGCCGACCATGCTTCCATCTTTTCGCGCGCCACCGGCTTGAACATCGCGTTCGGAGAGCCGCCCCCGGCGGACTTGCTCACCGAGGAGTTTCTCCGCAACTACCATCGCTACGCCGATGCGCTGCACCGGGCTTTTCTGGCGGCGCAGCCGCACCCCATCCTGACAGCTGCCAATTTCCGCTTCCAGCTCTACGCCTCGGGCGAGTATTCGCGGATCCTCGAATCGCAATGGGCCGCGGAGTGATCGACCGCCGCGGCCCGCCGCGGCGTCTCCGGGGGACGCGCTAAAATATTCGACATCATGTCATTGCCCCGCTTGCTCGTTGTCCGCCAGAAATTCATCGACCGCCGCATTCCCGATGTGGCTTTCGCCGTCCGCCAGCAGTTGACCCAGTCCGGCTTCGCGGCGCGGCTGAAACCGGGAGCGCGCGTCGCTATCGGCGTCGGCAGCCGCGGGATCCACAATATCGCCACCATCGTCCGCAACACCGTCCAATTCTGGAAGGACGCCGGCATGCGGCCGTTCATTTTTCCCGCCATGGGCAGCCACGGCGCCGCCTCCGCCGCCGGTCAGGCGGAGGTGCTCGCGCACTACGGCATCACCGAAGCCACCATGGGATGCCCGGTCGTCAGCCAGCTCGAAGTCGTCTCCCTCGGACGCACTCCCGAAGGCATCGAGGCGTTCATGGACAGGGCCGCTTACGAATCCGATGGCGTGATGCTGGTAGGCCGCGTCAAGTGGCACACCGATTTTGACGGCAAGATCGAGAGCGGTCTGTTCAAGATGATGGCGATCGGTCTCGGCAAGTTCGCAGGGGCGCAGCGCTACCATGCCTATGCCTACCGGCTCGGCCTGGAGAACGTCATCCGCAGCATCGGACGCCAGGTGCTGCAGTCCGGCAGAATTATCGGCGGTCTGGCCATCCTCGAGGATGCCAATCACAACACCGGCAAGATCGACGCCGTCCCCGTGGAACTGATGGAACAGCGCGAGGAAGAGAACCTGGCTCTCGTCAAGTCCTGGATGGCGCGCATCCCGGCCGATCTCGACATTCTCATCCTCGACGAAATCGGCAAGAACATCAGCGGCGCCGGGATGGACACCAAGGTGGTCAATCGCGGCGTCAATGGCGAGTACAACCCATGGCCCGGGGCCCCGAAATTCCAGCGGCTCTTCCTGCGCGATCTGAGCGAGCTTACCTATAACAGCGCCGTGGGCCTCGGCATGGCCGACATTGTCACCGATCGCCTCGTCAACCGCACCGACTGGACGCCCACGATTATCAATTCCCTGACCGCCAACACGCCCGCGGCGATCCGCACACCGATCCACTTCCCCACCGACCGCGAGTGCCTCGAGCGCATCATGCCCACCGTCGGCAAGCTCGATCTGAGCGAAGTCACGATCGGGTGGATCCGCAACACCATGGAGCTCGGCCGGCTGGCGATCAGCGAGAACATGCGCCCCCAACTGGAGCGCAACCCCGATCTCGAGATCGAATCGACCATCGATTTCGAGTTCGACGGTCAAGCCAACCTGCTCAGCCCCTTCGCCCCGATCGAAGAAACCGCCGGCGCGCACTAGCAGTTCGGAGCCGCGGAGCTTTTTGCGTTACCATAGTCCCCTCGCGGAGGATTGATGAGACGACGGACAGGGCAGCTTCTGCTGCTCATCGCGGGCAGCGTGCTGCCGCTCGCGGCGCAGGATATTTCGGGGACGATCGCAGGCAGCGTCTTCGATCCCAGCGGCGCCGCCGTCGCCCATGCCAGGGTCAGCCTGAAACACCTCGACCGCAACCAGGTCGTCCGCACCGTTCGGACCGACGCCAGAGGCGCCTACGCCGCGCCGTTTATCCCCATCGGCAACTACTCCATTCAGGTGGAAGCGGCCGGCTTCAAGACCAGCAGCCGAACGGGCATCGTTCTCAACGTCAGCGACGATTTGAAGATCGACCTCACACTCGAAGTCGGCGCCGTCACGGAGACCGTCGAGGTAAGAGAAGCCGGCGTCCAGGTCGAGCTCGGCACGCCTTCCGATTCCACCACCATTGAGGGCACGCAGGTGCGCGAACTGGCATTGGGCACCCGCAATTTTGCGCAGCTCGTCGGCCTCATGCCCGGCGTGTCCTCCGACCCGGTCGACGAGCTCTTCGTCGGTCTCACCGGCGCTTCCGGCACGACCACCACCATTCCGTTCTACGTCAACGGCATGCGCAATTCCAGCAACAACTGGACCGTCGACGGCGCCGATAACGTCGATCGCGGCAGTAATTTGTCCCTCGGCAGTTTCCCCAGCGTCGACGCCACGGCGCAGTTCAAAGTGGAGCGCAGCACGTACACCGCCGACACCGGCCGCGCCGGCGGGGCGCAAATCAACGTCGTCACCCGGAGCGGCAACAGCCGCTATCGCGCCAGCGTGTACGAGTTCTTTCGCAACGACATCCTGAACGCCAACCCCTGGAGCAATAACGCCAACCGCGTGAATCTTCTCAACTCGAAAGACCCGTCGGCGCCCTGCACGGCGGCAAACTACCTCGACTGCTTCGCCCGGCGCACTCCGGTCCGCTGGAATAATTTCGGCGGAACGCTTGGCGGGCCGGTGTCTTTCGCAGGCTACAACCGGCAAAAGAACAAGACCTTCTTCTTCTTCTCCGCGGAGGTGCGGCGCATTATCAATTACGCCACGTTCACACCGATCCTGCCCACTGCCGCGATGCTCCAGGGAACCTTCATTCAGCCCGTCTGCATCACCAGCATCACCACGGCGGGAGTCGTCTGCCCGGCGGGCTCGCCTCCCGTAACGCAGATCCCCTCCACGCTCTTCAACTCGAATTCCGTCGCCTACCTGAAGGACATCTGGAGCAAAGTGCCAGTGCAGAATGGAACCGCCCTCAGCGCCACCACCTCCGGGACTTTCCCCGTCCGCACCCTGCTCAATTTCCGGGAAGAGCTCATCAAGATCGATCACCGTTTCACCGACAAGTTCTCCGTTTGGGGCAAGTTCTCGAGCGACAGCATTCCGACCGTCGAACCGGGCGGTCTCTTCAGTTGTTCGACGTTTCCGGGCAGTTGCACGACGCACACCGACTCGCCCGGTCGTCAGTATGTCTTCCACGCGGTCAATACGCTTCGGCCCTCTCTGTTGAGCGACGCCGGCTTCGCCTACAACTACAGCGCCATCATCTCGACCCCCGCCGGGCTCACGGCCAAGGCGGACAATCCCGACATCAATCCGGCGGAGCCGTTCGCCAATACCCAGGGCGTCGTGCCGAACCTGAGTTTCACCAGTGGAACCTCCATCTCCGGGTACGGCCCTTACCTCGACTACAATCGCAACTTCACCGCCTTCGACAATGTGAGCTGGCTAAAGGGCCGTCACGTGGTTCGCTTCGGCTTTACCCTCAACCACTACCAGAAGACCGAAAACGGGGCTGGCCAGCAGGGCACGTTCGGCTTCACCAATGCCGGAGCCCCCACCGGAACCAGCGCCTTCCAGCAGTCCTGGGCCAATTTCCTCCTCGGCAACGTTTCCACCTTTACGCAGGCCTCCACCGACATCACGCCGGATATGCGGACCTTCCAGAACGAAGCCTACGCGCAGGACGACTTTAAAGCGGCCCGCCGTCTCACTCTGTACCTCGGCGCTCGATGGAGCTATTTCGGCCAGCCCACCGACGCCAACGGCCGTCTGGATAACTTCGACCCTTCGCGTTACAACCGCGCGGACGCGCCCGCCATCAATCCGGCCAATGGCAACTATGTGACCGCGATCTCCGTCCTGAGCCCCCCGACGAATGGCATCGTGATCGGCGGCAAGACCTCTCCGTTCGGCGCCAAAGTGGCAAACGACAACTACAAGAACTTCGCGCCCCGCATCGGCATGTCTTGGGATCCGTCGGGAACCGGCCGGACCTCGGTTCGCGCCGGCTATGGAATCTACTACGACGCCACCTTGTTCGGCATTTACGAGCAGAACATCTTCACCAACCCGCCCTTCGTGCAGAAGGTGACGTACTCCAACGCGTCATTCTCCAATGTCGCCGCGGGCGCCCTCGGTTTCGTCAGCGCGCCGCTCGCGCTGCACGCCACACAGCTTCCGGCGCACATCCCGTATTCGCAGCAATGGAATTTCAGCATCCAGCGCCAGCTGGGCAGAAACACCATGCTGCAGGTGGCCTATGTGGGCACCAAGGGGACGCACCTGCTCGGGATCGTCGACATCAATCAGGCGTACCCGGGAGTCGCCCTCGCTGCCGGCCTGCACACCACCACCGCCGCCGCTCCCAATACGACGATCTTCACCACGTCAGACGATCCGCGGATCAACGCCGTCCGCCCCTACTACGGTTGGAACGCGATCAATGCCCTCGAGACCGCATTCGACTCCAACTATCACTCCCTGCAAGTGACGTTTCGCAAGAGCATGGGCGCGACGGGCCTGCTCGGCGGTGGCTACACGTTCTCGAAGTTCCTCACCGACAACGGCTCCGACCGCGGCAACGCTCCGCAAAACAGCTACAACTGGCATGGCGGCGAATACGGCCCGTCGCCCGGCGACCGGCATCACATCGTCACCTTTAACTACGTGTACATGCTTCCGATCTTCCGGCACAGCCGCGGCTATGTCGGCGGCGCGCTGAAGGGATGGGAGCTCTCCGGCATCCTCTCGACCTACACCGGCCAACCGGCCACCGTGACGACTTCCAGCGTCGATCCTGCCGGTCTCGGCCTCCTCGGCTCGAGCGCCGCCAGTTCCCGGCCCGACATGATCTGCGATCCGCGCAAAGATCAGCCCGGCCAATACGCCGGTTCCGCCCAAAGCAGCGCCCAGGGACTGACCTGGTTCAACACCGCCTGTTTCGCCCCCGTCCCCCAAGGCGCCGTGCGCCCCGGAAATGCGGGCCGCGGCGTCCTTCGCGGACCCGGCTTCTTCAACATCGACGCGTCGCTCATCAAGAACTTCCGCGTGACCGAAAAACTCAACATGCAATTCCGCGGCGAATCGTTCAACACCCTGAATTGGGTGAACCCCAGCGGTTTCGCCAGCACCAACATCACCATCACCACCTTCGGACAGATCGGCTCGTTCCGGGCCCCACGCCGAGTGCAGGTCGCGTTGAAGATCTCTTTCTAGTTCGACTCCGGGTCTTGCTCAGCCCGCTTACCTTTGCGATCTCCGCGCCTTCGCGAGAGATTGTTTTTGCTTTCCTGCCCTACACGAGGCCCAGCCTCTTCCCAACCGTTGCGAACACCTCCAGCGCCCGGTCCAATTCCGCGCGCGTGTGCGCTGACGAAACAATCGTCCGCACGCGCGCCTTCCCCTTCGCCACCGTCGGGAAGCCGATTCCCGTCGCCAGAACCCCCTCATCGAACAACTCCCGCGACAGTCGATGCGCCGTCGCCGCTTCGCCCACAATCACGGGCGTGATCGGCGTCTCGCTGATCCCCGTGTTGAATCCCGCGGACCGCAGCCCATCCTTAAAGTGCCGCGTGTTCGCCCACAGCCGCTCGATCCGCTCGGGCTCCTCCTCCAGAATGTCGAACGCCGCCAGACACGCAGCTGCCACCGCCGGCGGATGCGACGTCGAGAACAGGAACGGCCGCGCGCGATGGTACAGAAACTCGATCAGGTCGCGGCTGCCGCAGACGTAGCCGCCGAGCACCCCAATCGCCTTCGACAGCGTCCCAACCTGCACCTGCACCCGGCCATGCAGCCGGAAATGATCGATCGTCCCGCGTCCGTTGCGCCCCAGCACGCCCGACGAATGCGCGTCGTCGACCATCATGATCGCGCCGTGCCGCTCCGCTTCCTCCGCCAGCCCCGGCAGAGGCCCGATGTCGCCATCCATCGAGAAAACGCCGTCCGAGATCAACAGCTTTCGGCCCGACGCGCTGTCGAGTTCGTCGAGGATTCGCCCCGCGGCCGCGACATCCTTGTGCGGAAAGACGTGAATCTTCGCTTTGGACAGCCGGCACCCGTCGATGATACTGGCGTGATTCAACTCGTCCGAGATGATGTGGTCCTCGGGAGTGAGGATCGCCGAAACCGTCCCGGCATTGGCCGCGAAGCCCGATTGAAAAACCACGCACGCCTCGACATGCTTGAAAGCGGCAATCCGCTCCTCGAGCTGCATATGCAGGCTCATCGTTCCCGAAATCGTCCGCACGGCGCCGGACCCCACACCGAACTGCTTCACGGCGGCAATGGCAGCCTCGCGCAGCTTCGGATGAGTCGTGAGCCCGAGATAGTTGTTGGAGGCGAGGTTGATCACCTCCTTCCCGTCGAATCGCGACTCCGCGGCGCTCTCCGATTCCAGGATGCGCAGCCGCTGGTACGTCCCCTCGGCGCGCCACTGCTCGAGCTGATCGTGAAGAAAAGACAGAGGATTGCTCATCAGCACTCAGTCTAACGCGGAGCTCTTGCCTTCTTCGAAGTCATATGCTACAGTTCGTAGCATGACAGTGCGTAGCAGTTCCGCCAAGCCGCTCACGCCGCTGCAACACGCCATCCTCGACTTCATTTGGGCCAATGAGAACGCAACCGCCGAGCAGGTGCGGGAAGCCATCAAACGAGACCACCCATTGAAAGAGTCCAGCGTCCGCACGCTGCTCACCCGGCTCGAGGCGAGCGGCTATCTGACC
This sequence comes from uncultured Solibacteraceae bacterium, assembly GCA_964608645.1. Classification (GTDB taxonomy): domain Bacteria; phylum Acidobacteriota; class Terriglobia; order Bryobacterales; family Bryobacteraceae; genus CAZSQK01. Next base: position 88,314 of record CAZSQK010000001.1, read on the forward strand.
CACGGTGTGGAAGGGAAGGTGTTCGTCTATCGCGCCACCGCTCCGGCAAAGCGAATTGCGGCGCGGGCGGTCCGCAGCATCATCGAGCGCTTCTGCGCCGGCTCCGTGGAGCAGTTCCTAACCGGTATGGTCGATGAAGAGGTGCTCTCGGTGGACCAGCTCGAACGGCTGGCCCGGAAAGTGAGGAACCGGAAATGAACGCCATCATCTCGATTGCGTTAGACGTCTCCCTTCGCGCAATTCTGGCGGCCCTCTGCGTGGCTTCGATCCTGGCGGCGCTCCGTGTGCGCTCGGCCACGGCGCGCCACGCCGCCTGGACGGCCGTCACGGCCGCCATGCTCTTCATGCCTCTCCTGCCGAAGCTGGCTCTTCCCATCTCGTTGCCGGCCGCCACGGAAGCGATTTCCCCGCCTGCAGCCCCGCTCCTCGATCTCCCCTCTACAATCCCGGCGGCGACGCCTGCATCTCAGCCTTCCCGGTTGCTTGCCGTTACGGGCCCGCCTCCGGCGCCGCGCTCCTTGCCTTGGCCATGGATGATTCTCGGTTTCTACCTGGCCGGTGTCGTGACTCTGCTGGCGCGTCTCGCCATCGGTTGGTGGGGAGCGAACTCCCTCGTCCGCGCGTCCGACCCGGTTTTTGTGGCGTCCGGCGGCATCCCAGTTCACGAATCGGCGGCTGTGGCCGCGCCGCTCACTACCGGGATCTTCCGGCCTCGCATCCTGCTGCCGCAAGTCTGGCGCGATTGGCCGGCGGAGAATTTGCGCGCGGTCCTAGCGCATGAAGTCGCGCACCAGCGCAGGCGCGATGGCCTGATCGCCCTCATGACCCAGGTGAACCGCTCTCTATTCTGGTTTCATCCGCTTGCCTGGTGGCTGGAACGCGAGATCATGGCCACGGCGGAACAGGCGGCTGACGAAGCAGCCATCGGAACGGCTGTCGCACCGCGAGCCTACGCACAGATCCTGATCGAGATGGCCGACGCAGTCCGTCGGCGCGGTGGCCTCCGCGCCGCTCAGGGCCTGTCCATGGCTGGCGGCGTGTTGGAGCGGCGCATCGATTCCATTCTGTCCGCTCGGCCCGTGGTTCCCATGTCCCGGAGGCGGAAGGCCGTTGTCGCCCTTGGCTGCGCTGTCTCCATATTCCTCGCCACCGCGTGCCGCGAGAAATCGCAATCGGACGCGGCGCGCGTAGGACAGGCGGAGTCCCGCGATCGCCAGTCGGCGGAGTTCGAAGCCCGTTCGAAAGCCGCTCGCCAGTTCGAACTCGCCGCAAGGAGCATGACGAGCGGCCAGGCTGCGGCTCTGGAATCCAGTCTCGAGACAAATCCCGATGACCTCGACGCCCGAAAGAAGCTCCTTGCCTATTACGGCGGCCAACTGGCCGCGGCGCTGAAGCGCGAGCCCCAGAAGCCGCCGATCATCGACGATGCCGCCGGGAAGGCGTCGCTCGCGAAAGGTCTACCGCACTATTTCTGGTTGATCCAACACCATCCTGAAGATGCGATGGCGTCGACCGGCAGCCTCTTCGGTTCCCCTTCGATCGGAGTCGCCGGAGTCTTCCCGTCGATTTTCGATCCCCATCCGGACCCTCAGAACCTCGAGCGCGTCCGGAAGATCTGGCTGGAGCAGGCGGATCGTGACAACCGTCCCGCCGCCGTCTATTTGCACGCGTTCGAGTTCTTTAAGAACATCGATAAGCCGCTCGCCGAAAAGATGCTTCTGCGGGTCCAGGCTGCCGATCCGAAGGGCGAACTCTTGCCGTACCGGCGGAACGATTCCTGGTCCGCGCGCTTCGGGACTTTCTATGCGGAGCTTCTTACGGGCCGCACGGCGGTGGCCCAGCCTAAGGACGCGGTTTCCGCCTTCATGGTTCAGGCTTACGGCCCACTGGATCCGGGCAGCGCCTATGCGGCTGAAGTGCGCCACAAATTGGAAGCCTCCAACGACCTGAACCTGCTCCTTTCTGCGGCCGGCCGCCTCATCGGAATGGCGGGGGCGCCGCCGGCAGACGTGCAACTTGCCGCAGCCCTCATAACGCGGGCGCGGACAATTCAACCCGACTCCGCCTGGGCGCGCCAACTACTCAACATGTCCGCCGATCAGCGCACCACCGCGAGTTTGCCGGTCGCGGTTTGGCAGGGCCCCCTGGAATCCCGGCATCGGGCGATCCAACAGCTCGCCGCGGGCGACCGTTTTCGCGAACTCGCCACTCTGGCCATTGCGGCGGGCGACGAAGGCGTACGCAGCCGCGTCATCGATCGCGACGAAGCCGGCGAGAAGGCTGCCTGGCAACGGGCCAAAGGATATGCCCGGGAAGCGATGGAGATAGCGCCGGAGGCGCGCAACCACCCGGACTTCGGCACAGCATTCTTCAATGCCAACATGGTTCTCGGCATGGCCGCGGTCCAGGCGGGTGATGCGAAAAGCGCGGCTTCCTATCTCCTCAAAGCCGCCGACGCTCCCGTGACGGATGCGCTGCGCGACCCCATTCCGAACGCGCGGCCGTGGGCCATGAACTGGCAATTCCCGTCGACACTCGAGGCCGCGCTGCTGAAGGCCGGCGAAAGCGATGCGGTGGTCGCTTTCCTGCAGCGATACTCGCAAATGACGGTTTCCGGCCGCGAACGCTGCCTGGAAGACTTGGCCCTGATGCGCCGGGGAAAAGCGCCCTCGTTCTCCCGGAATCCGATCTAATCGTCGCAGTTAGAGCGTCGAATGGCTCAAAGCGTTTTCGTCCGGCGCCGAATGTTCAGCTTCCCTTCGGTTTCGAACAGCTGATGGTATGCTGTACGGAACATGCAAGCCGGTCAGCGCATCGCGCAGTACGAAGTCATGGAGAAACTCGGCGCCGGCGGCATGGGTGAAGTCTACAAGGCGCGCGACACGCGCCTCAATCGTCTGGCGGCGCTGAAAGTCTTGCCGCCGGACAGGATGGCCGATCCCGATCGCCGCGCCCGCTTCGTACAGGAAGCGCAGGCCGCCTCCGCGCTTAACCACCCGAACATCATTACCATATACGGCATCGATCGCGACGCGGATGTCGATTTCATCGCGATGGAGTACGTGGCTGGGAGGACGCTCGATCAGGCCATCGGCCGCCGCGGGCTGAAGCTCCAAGAGGTGCTCCGGCTGGGCGTGCAGATCGCCGACGCGCTTGCGGCGGCGCACGCGGCCGGCATCGTCCACCGCGATCTCAAGCCCGGCAACGTGATGGTGACGGACAACGGCAACGCCAAGGTGCTGGATTTCGGATTGGCGAAGCTGGCCGCGGCGCCCGAGCCGGGCGACGGCGCGACACGCACCATCCGGGCGGATGCGCCGGTGACGGAGAAGGGATCCATTTTGGGGACGGTGTCCTACATGTCGCCGGAGCAGGCGGAGGGCGCGACGGTGGACGCGCGCAGCGACATTTTCTGTTTCGGCAGCGTGCTTTACGAGATGGTGACCGGGAAACGAGCGTTTGCGGGCAGTTCGAAGATGTCGACCATCGCGCAAATCCTGCGGGAAGATCCGAAGCCGGTGAGAGAGGCGGCGGGGGAGGCGGTGCCGCGCGATCTGGAGAAGATCATCGGCCGGTGTTTGCGCAAGGAAGCGGGGAAGCGTTTCCAGCACATGGACGATGTGAAGGTGGCCCTCGAGGAATTGAAGGAGGAATCGGATTCCGGCCGGCTGGAGGCGAGTGAAGCGCCGCCGCCGCGAGCGCGCCGGACGCCGCTCCTGTGGGTGACGGTGGGAGTGGCGGTCGCGGCGGGCGCCGCGGCTTTGGTCATGCAAACGCGGCCCAATGGAACACCGGCCGGCAGCGGTTTGAAGCTGCGGCCGCTTACCCAGGATGCCGGACTCACCTTTCAGCCTGGCATTTCGCCGGATGGAAAATTGATCGCCTACTCGTCGGACCGAGCCGGCGAAGGGGGACTGGATATCTGGGTCCAGCAGCTCAGCCGGGGAGCGCAGCCCATCCGCCTCACCAAGGACCCAGCCGATGAGACCTCTCCTTCGTTTTCTCCCGACGGCGGTCAGATCGTGTTCGTCTCGCAACGCGAAGGCGGCGGCATTTATGTAATGCCCTCGCTGGGCGGCGAGGAGCGGCTCCTGCTGCACGGCGACGTGGCAGCTCCCCGTTTCTCGCCGGACGGACAGTGGGTGGCGGCGCGGCCCGGGCACGTGCCCTCCTCCAAGATCTACGTTGTGCCTGCCGCGGGAGGCGCTGCGCGCGTCCTTGGAGAGGGATTCTTCGACGCCGAATTTTCGGTGTGGGCGCCGGATGGAAAGAAGCTTCTGATCCTGGGTAGCACGAAGCCCGCGGAACCGCCGGACTGGTGGATCGTGCCCCTGGATGGCAGCGCGCCGTTTCCCACCGGTGCGAGGGCGGCGATCCATCCGTCATCTTCCATACCCTATGCCCGCGAGTGGCTGGACAACTATATTCTGTACACGGACGGCAACCTCTGGCGGATCAAAATCGATGCGGCAACGGGCAAGGTGACTGGCCCGCCAGACCGCCTGACCACCGGGTCGGACGTGGAGCAATCGCCCGGGGCCATTCGAGCCGGTTCCGGGCCTGCCGGCGCGTGGCGGATCGTTTTTGCCAGTATTAAGGGCTCCGAGAATCTGTGGAGTTTGCCCATCGACCTCAACGCCGGAAAACCATCGGGCGAAGCGCGCAAGCTCATCGGCGACGCGGTCAACCGCATGACGCCATCGCTCTCGGCCGATGGCGCCAGACTGGCTTACGTGTCGCGAGGACTGGATGGGTACACGGTGCGAACACGGGATCTGGCCACCGGGGCGGAAAAGGTGCTGCTGCAACAGCCCATGGAACCGCGCGCCAAGATTTCGCCCGACGGAAGCATGGTGGCTTATAACCAACACGCCAACCTGGAAAGCGAGAATACCATCTACCTGTCGCCGGCCGGCGGCGGAGAATCGCGCAAGCTGTGCGAGACTTGCGGCTTGGTCTACGACTGGTTGCCGGATGGCAAGAAGATCCTCTTCCGCTCTGGAAATCCGATGAAATTCTCGATGATCGATGTGGCCTCTGGACAACAGCGCGTGATCCTGCCGCAACCGAGATATCCGATTGCCGGCCTCGTGTATTCGCCGGACGGCCACTGGCTCGCGTTCCACTATGCAGCCGCACAGCAAGCCCCACCCGCGATTTACCTGGCGCCCGTGCGAGACGGCCAAGCGGCCGGCGAGGGCGAGTGGACCGCCATTATGGATCGTCCGGGGACGCATAGCCGGCCGTGGTGGTCGCCCGACGGAAACACTCTGTATTTCATCACGACGGCCGGGGGGAAGACCGAGGTGTGGGCACAGCGATTGCAGCCGGCGGCCAAGCATCCCATCGGCGAGCCGTTTCGCATTTACAGACCGCCCGCCGAGCGATACGTGATTCGAGGCGGGACCTGGTTTGGGCCTGGAATCGGCCCAGGGAAGCTGGTCTTCCCGCTCCTCGAGACCACGGGAAATATCTGGATTGCGGAGTAATCTGCGCGACTGCCGACTTTGACACGCGCCGGCGGTCGACGGCAGTAAGTCGATCCTGACTTATAGACCTCTGACCCGTGGGAGCGCCATACGGTCGAGCCAGGCTTGATACCGTGGATCGTCCGACTGCAAGTCCCGGACCAGGTGCAGGAAAATCATATTCGGCGAACGCGCGCGGTAGCACCGATCGAGCCACTGGTCGGCCGCCTTCCAATCTCCCGATAGGACATACAGTGTCGCGAGTAGCAACGGCTCGTTATAGGATGGGTGCTCCGCCAGTCGCCGTAGTCCACGCCGCGTTGTCTCCATTTGGCCCCGTGCCAAGGCCTCGAAGGCAGGGAGCAGAGTCGGATACGGTTCCTGAGTCATCGTGGGATGCGGCGCGGCAATGTCGCCTTTTCGTAAGAATGCGGCGCTCCGGAAGAAGGCGCAGCCCTCTTCCTCCGGGTGGAACTGGAGGCAGCGGTTGGCGTCCCGGATCGCTTCGTCCCAGTCATCACGGTAAAAGGCGAATTCGACTTGGTCCGATAGGGGAATTACCGCGGTCGGGTCGAGAGAAAGTGACTTCTCGAGTTCGTCTCGGGCTTCCTTCAGCCGGCCACGAATCTGGTGAACATGGTACATCCAATGGTGGGCCCAACTGGATCCCGGGCTCAGCGAGACAGCCTCGCGGCTCTCGCGTTCGGCCTGGCCCCAGTCCCAATCGTGCGCGAGGTAAATCCCGGCCAGTGCGGCGTGAGCCTCCGCGAGGCGCGGATTCAGAGAAATCGCCCGCTGGGCGGCGTCGCGGGCATCCTGGTAGTCCTGCTCCGCTCCCCCTTGATGGAAAATCGCCAGATACGTGCAGGCGTCAGCCAGTCCCGCCCAAGCCAGGGCGTAGCGGCCGTCGCGCGCGACGACCTTGCGATACGCCTCAACGGCGCCGCGCATGTTGTCGGGAGTGGATACGCCGTTGAACAGATAGCGCGCTTCGAGAAACATCCGGTACGTTTCGGGATCGACGGGGTGGGCGCGCGCCGCCTGGGTGTTGCCCGCCGTGAAGCGCGTCGCAATCGCAGCCGAGATTTCCCTTTGGATGGCGAGCAGGTCTTCCGCCGGCAAATCGAATGACTGCGACCAGACATGGGATCCGTCCCGCGCTCGATTCAGTTGGACCGTGATGCGCAAGTGGTTGCCATCCTTGCGAACGCTCCCTTCCATCACCGCGTCCACGTTGAGTTCGCGGGCGATCTGCCGGACATCCCGATCCTGGCCTTTGTACCGGAAGCTCGACGTCCTCGCGATGACGCGAAGCCGTTCGTTCTGCACGAGCGCGTCGATGATCTCCTCGGCCATCCCTTCGCAGAAGAACTCGTGATTGTGCTCGGGGGTAAGATCCAGAAAAGGCAGGACGGCAAGCGACGAGACGGGTTCGGATCTCCACATGGCGGGGGCGAGCCAGGCGGCGGCGCCGATCGCCACCGCCGCGGCAGCCATCCACAGCCAGGGCGAGGAGCGCTTGCGCGGCATAGCCGGTTTGACCACCACCGGCGGTTTGACCACCACCGGTTCGTTCTGGTCGCGCGCCGAAAATACCGGCGCATAGGCGCCTTTCGGAATCTCGATCAGGATCGGGTCGGCCCGTCCCGGTCCGTCATAGTAAGAACTCAGGCGGCTGCGGAGCCTCCCGATCTGGGTGCGGACGCTGGAATCGGTGCGCGGATCGAATTCGGCGCCGCGGTTGAAGACCTCCAGCGCGAGGACCACCTCTTTCAATTCGCCTCCGCGCCCGGCGAGCGACTGCTCGACCAGGTATGAAAGCGCCTTCTCCAAACCGGGCGCGTTACCGAACTGTTCCGAGCGCAGGATCCGTTGTACCTGACCGCGAACGCGCTCGTGATCGAGCGTCACCTCCAGATCATACCGAAGTTCATGCCGCGGCTGCCCTCCGGAATACTCCGCTCGCAAGTCATTGATTTCAAAGCATGTGACATGTCACATGACCTCTCCGCAACCCCTCGTCACTGCCGCACGCGATGCCAACAGGCGGAAACTCGATTTCGGTTCCGCCCAGTGGCCAGGAACCGAATTTCAATTCAGGAGGACAAACAGATGAAAACGACGCAATTAACGAAAGGAATCCTTTGTGCCTGGTTGCTGATGGGAGGAATCACGCTGACCGCTCAGACACCGGATTCAGGGAGGGGATGGGGAAGGGCTCGCATGGCACAGCCCTCTCAGCAGAACCCCATCCCGAAAGCGGCGGCCATTCGGGCCGACCAGGGAAAGCCGTGGCCTCCCATGTCGATTATGGGAAGCTGGCACGTAACGGGCACATTTATGGACACGCCCTTCGAAGCGCTGCTCACCTTCATGCCCAGTGATCAGAACGATCAAGGCTCCGTGATCTTCACGTCCAACCAAGACCAGGGGCCCCCCTTCTCCGGCACGGCTGGGACAGGAAATTGGACCAGGGTCGGGCCGTACTCGTTCATTGCGACCCACCTGACATTTCTGTTTGACGTGCCGGACAGCGTGCCTTTCGGGATATTGAAGATCGTCGACGCAATCACCTTGAATGGAGACCAGATTACTGTGAAGTCGCATCTCGTTTTTCCCGATCCCGACAAATGTGGTTGCGCTACTTTCGACATGGAAACGACCGGCAGCCGTGTGGCCATAGAAGCCCCGCCGGGAAATTAGCCGGGCATACACACCGGGCCTGGAGCGCGAAGGTCGTAACCGCAACGCGCTCCCGGTCCCTCACCGTCCGAATCGTCGCAACCCTTCGGCGCGCGCCAGAACGGACCCGGTCCTGCTCGCCAAGTGTGACCCAGGTGGCTTATGCGACTCGCACGGAGGTCGGCCAGCGACCGTCCGGGCGGCGACTGGTGAATGCGCCCGCTCCGCTGGCGGGGAAAGAAATGCCGGGAGAGGCGACAACGAAAGGATTCACCGCTGTTCGAGACCGCGGCGTGGCCAGAGTCCGGCACGGCTCCAGTCACCGTGTCTGACCAACGGCGCCACGGCGGACTGGGCAGTCCACTACCCAGCTTGATTGACCCGGCATCGCATCTAGTGCTACATTTGCAACATATAGCTGCTTTTGCAGCACATCAAACTGAGAAAAGAGGGCCCGGATCGTGACCTTCCTGCGTCGCCTCATAGCGCAAAACTTCGATGGCCCAAGGAAGCTCTGGCTGCTGGCCTGCCTCGCAATCGTGACTCCGCCGATCGCAATCGGTCTGCTCAATGCATCTGCGAGCCAGGCGCAAACACCGTCGGCGCCGGACCAGCCAATCTCCTATGTCGCTTCCGTCAAGCTGAACAGCGAGGTGGACCCTCGCGGAGGTTCCGAGTATTCCCCGGGAGGCCGATTCACCGCGACGGCCGTTACTGTGGGTCAACTGCTCCGCACGGCTTATCGGATCCAGGGGTATCAACTCGTTGGCGCTCCGGCATGGATTGGAAGTAAACGTTACGATATCGCTGCCAAAGTCGAGGGCAGCCCTGCCCCCTCGCAACAGGTGCTCCTTCGAGCGCTGCTGAAAGATCGATTCAAACTGGCCGTGCACAATGAGAAGCGTGAGACGCCGATATTTGCGCTGGTGGTCGCAAGAAGCGATGGGAAACTCGGGCCACAATTGACCAAGTCTGATTTTGATTGTGCTGCATATCGTGCCAGCACGCATGCGCCGCCGGAGGCCGGCCGTACACCGAACTGCGGCACAAGAATTGGCCTTGGAGTTCTGTCTGGTAAAGCGATTCCTATGTCCACGCTCGCTACGAGCTTGGCGCCGTTTGTGAGCCGGTTTACGGTCGACAACACCGGCTTGACGGGCGGTTTTGACATAGAGTTAACATGGACGCCGGATCCGGCCTTCCCGAATGTTGGAGGCAACCCCTCGGCTGACGCTGCGCCGAACTCTTCGGGACCCTCCATTTTTGCTGCACTTCAGGAGCAACTCGGCTTGAAATTGGTTTCGGAAAAGGGCCCGGTGGCGGTGCTGGTCGTGGACCATTTGGAGGAACCATCGGCGAACTAACTAATTTTCGCGCGCCCTCTATTCACATCTCGAGATCGCCCACAGCAAGCAGAGTCAGCGGGCCGCAAAACGCCCGATGATGAGCGGCCTGGTGGTGTACACAGAGCAGACCTCTTGCGAATGCGGTCTTATAGTTGTCAGGAAGGGGTGAGGATGCCCGATACCGCGAACATCTTTCTCAACGCCTACAATGGAGCCCGGCGCCTTTTTCCCAATTCGATCAAATGGTCGGCACAGACACAGGATGGCCGGTCCCCATCGGCGGGGAGGCAAACGCTTCAGTTCCCAAACCTGCATGGTGCATCGCAACTCTTGACCGTGCCATTTTTCGATAACTTCGGCGATCTCTATACGGTGATCGCAGACCTCGACGGCTACGGCAACTCAGCCTGGTATCCAGTGCACGTCTCCGATCGCACGCCCGTGATACTCGATCTGATGTTCTTGGCCAAGAATGCGTCTCCGCAATTTGGGCAGGCTACATGGCAAAGATTGAACCAAACACGACCGGATATCGCCGCCATTGTGCAGCGCGGCTGTGAAACCTCTGGAGCAGCCGTGGACAAATACTCTCAGATCATCGAATCACGCCCCTTGGCGCTGGCTTGCTTTCTGAACATCATGACGGCGCTTGGTCAGATGCGGCTGCCTTCAGGCAAATCGCCACTCGACTACTACTGGAATATCGCTTGGCCGGCCGGTGACGCAAAGGATCTGAACTGGCTGACGGCTCTCGATAACGTGTTCCATCAGGATCGATTCTTCTGCTACGTCGATCAGACAATACTTCCTGACATTCGCAACGGTAAAGGCCATGGATTCTCGGAAGAGCCTGATCCACAAGCGTGGGGACATGTCGATGCGACCGAAAGCTATAAACAGACTCAATTCGATATGGCCAACGTTCAGCTCACATTCCATGGGCACGACACGTGCACGCTCACCGATGACAGCGGCCAACCAGTCAAATGTGTGAAGATCGAACCCGATATCGACTACTACAAAGATGTTGCGGCCCACGGGCTATTGGAAGTCGGTCCCAACTGGCTCGACAAGAAACTGAGGAAGCTGGGATTGACCGACCCGAAGACTGTCTATGCATTGAGGTGGATGACCACACGGCGTGAAGGGCTTGCAGAGTTTGATCCCTTGTATACAGTTGAATAGGTATCGTACCCGGCGGTAGCGTTCGCGGAAGATGAACCACGAATGCCTGGTCCGGCTCACGGACGGAACGTCTCGAGTTCCGAAAAACGACAAAATGATGTGTGCTGGTCCGTATGTTGACACGAATCACTTGTCTGCGACACCATACTCAAAACGCATCCAGCGTAATTGAGGGGATTCCCGAATGCCAAACGACTTTCACGCGATCGTAATCGGGACCGGTTTCGGCGCCAACGTTGTCGCCAGCAACCTCGCCGCTCGTTTTCCGAACACCACTGGGAAGCCCAAGATCCTCATGCTCGAACGTGGCGTGTGGTGGTTCAGCCCCGAACGCCCGTTTCCGCCGCCGTTTGCGGCCAACTATGACGCCAAGTATCCTCCGGGCGATCGTGCTCAGAATCCCTACACGAAACATCCCGTCCAATATTGGCCGCGCCCCGATCATCGCCGCGGCGTTCTCGACCTTTTGAATGCCACCTGGGGCAATATTATCGGCGGCGACCGGCGCGATTTCTCCGATGCGCCGCAGCCGCTCATGCGGTACAACATGTTCGACGAGCTCGATGTTCTCACCGCGAGCGGTGTGGGCGGCGGGTCGCTGGTTTACTCCAACGTCTCCATCCGTCCGTACTTCGATGGTGGCAAAGCGGAGGTCATGGAGAACTGGCCGCTCCAACTCAAAGAGACCGACTACGAAAGCGCCGAGAACTTCATGGCGACCTATCGCGGTAAACCCAGCCAAGTCGTAACGAAATTTCCCATTAAGTTCGCCAGCGGCGATTTCGCCACGCCATCGAGCGATGACGAGACGTTCGCGTATCTCGGCAGGTCGCGATATTTGAAGGAGGCGAGTGCCGCGCTCAAAGCCGACGCAACCTTCTCCGGCAAGTACCATACCGTCAAGGATTGGGGTCCGCTGAACCTCGCCATCATCGATTATCCCGATCCCCAGCCCACGCTGGACAAGAAGGCCTATTGCGAACGCCAGGGGCGATGTTTTCTGGGCTGCCTCCCCGGCGCGCGCCAGACCTTGAACAAGAGCATCATCAACCATTTGCTCTACACCGGTGGCAATCCGCCGGTCGAATTGCGCAGCCTCGCGGAGGTCACCGGATTCGAGAAGATTCCAGGTGGCTGGAAGGTCAAGTATGAGGATCTGCGGTTCGGCGACGGCGATGCCGGCCGACACAAAGAGGTCACGACGGATGTGCTGATCTTGTCCGCCGGGTGCCTCTTTAGCACGGAGCTGATGCTTCGCGCCGCCAATCACGGGCTCACGTTGAGCCGCATGCTCGGCGAGCAGTTCTCGACCAACGGCGATTATGCCGGTTTCATCGACCATCCTCGCGACCTGATCGACCGTACCAAGTTCAACCCTCGGCCATACGGCATTTTCGCTACCAAAGGTCCCATCAACACGTCGCATGTGATGTTCAAGAATGGCAAGATCCAGGTCAACTTCGAGGATGCCGCGATCCCGTCGATGGTGGCGCCGTATGTGCGCGCGATGATCGACGTTGTCGAGCAGGCTGCCAACGATCGCCAGGCGCTATTCAACACCCTCTCGGCGATGTGGAAGCTGACGTTCGAGGACATCGACGAGACGCCTGATGCGCGTATCCCGCAAAACTACATGACCGAGGCCCAGCAGCTTGAGCACACGTTCTTCTTCAATTTGATGGGCCGCAACCAGACGTTCGGCACTTTCAGCCTGAATGGCAACAACAAGCTTCAACTCAACTTCCAGGGCGGCCTGCACAATGACCCGGTGTATCAGGCTATGGAAGAGGTCTGCCAGGCGATGGCACAGGCCATGAACGGCAAGTACATCCGCTTCCCGTTCTGGGGCAAGGGCCAACTTCTGGACAACAACTTCGATACGGCGCGCAAGTTCATCACCGTGCATCCGCTTGGCGGCTGCGTAATGGGCGCCGATTCGAGCAATGGCGTAGTAAACACCAACGGCCAGGTGTATAACACCGTCGCCGGCGCAAATACGGTCCACGACGGGCTGTACGTCGCCGATGCCTCAGTGATCCCTGGACCGCTCGCGGTCAACCCGACGCTTTCAATTGTCGCGATGGCACAGAAGATCGCGGCGTCAATTCCGTAGCTGTTGGGCAGACACGGGCATGCGTGCCCAAGCGTTCCGGCAATTCTCAGGTTCGGCCGTTACAATCGAGCTTCAAAACGGAGGCGAACTTTTGCGAAATTGCTGCTAGCGCTTGGCAGTCTTCTCAATGCAGCGGCACAGAACGGCGTCATTAGCGGTATCGCGGACATAGTTTACATCCACGGAATTCAGTGTTCAATGCCGACACTTTGCGGTCGCTCATAGCGTTTCGCTTTTGCCAGTGCAAATTGCTTATCGAACGGTTTCGAATCCGCCCTAATCTTCTTGGTCTTTTGATTGCTGCAACCCTTTCAGCAAGAAAAGAGGGACCGTGATGAAACGAACTGCCTCCGATGTTCTGATCGACACGATTCGGGCCTGGGGAGTCGAAGTTGTATTTGGTTTACCCGGCGACGGCATCAATGGCATTATGGAGGCGCTACGAAAACGACAAGACGTCATCAAATTTATCCAGGTGCGTCATGAAGAGTCGGCCGCGTTTATGGCATGCGCCTACGCCAAACATACGGGGCGGTTGGGTTGTTGTCTGGCGACCTCCGGTCCGGGAGGCATTCACCTGCTCAATGGGCTGTACGATGCCAAGTTGGACGGCCAGCCGGTGCTGGCAATCACCGGCATGCAATTCCATGATCTTGCTCATACCCATAGCCAGCAGGATGTTGAACTCGACAAACTGTTCACGGATGTCTGCGTCTATAACGCGCGCTGCATGGGGGCCGAACACGTTGAGAATATCGCGGAACTGGCCTGCCGCACGGCGCTGGCGTATCGCGGCGTGTCGCACCTATGTATACCGGTCGACTTCCAGGAGGCCGAGGTGGCGAATGGAAACGGCCGCAGCCCGAGGAACGTATCCGGTCATGTGTCAGAGGTATCGGCACACAGTGCGCGAATTCCTTGCGAGGAAGACCTGCGCCGCGCCGCGGATATTCTGAACGCCGGCAAGCGCATCGTGATTCTTGCCGGGCGCGGCGCCCTGCACGCCGGCGAAGTGCTTGAGCGGATGGCGGAGAGACTGGCAGCTCCAGTCGTCAAGGCGTTGCTCGGCAAAGCGGCCCTGCCGGACAGCAGCCCTTATACCACCGGACCAATCGGGTTGCTCGGCACGAAACCGTCGCAGGAGGCGATGGAGGAATGCGACACGCTTCTGATCGCCGGCAGCTCTTTCCCATACATCGAATTCATGCCCAAACCGGGACAGGCCCGCGGCGTACAGATCGATTCCGATCCTATACGCATCGGCCTGCGGTACCCGGTGGAGGCCGGTCTGGCTGGTGATTGCCGGCGCACCCTGGAAGCCTTACTCCCTTTGCTGCGTGGCAACGAAAACGGGAGTTTTCTTTCGAAGATGCAGGCAGGAATGAGGGATTGGAACAAGGCCATGGAGCGGGAAGCGAGCGTCATGACCAAACCCATGAAGCCGCAATTGGTGGTGGCGGAATTGGGCAAACGGTTGCCGGACAATGCCATTGTCAACTGCGATTCGGGCACCATCGCAACCTGGTGGGCGCGACATGTGCCGGTGAAGCGGGGCCAGTTACACACCTTGTCAGGCAACCTTGCGACCATGGCGTGCGGCCTGCCGTACACCATCGCGTCACAGGTTGCATACCCCGACCGGCTCTGCGTCGGCATCGTGGGCGATGGCGGTTTCAGCATGCTGATGGCCGAGTTTGTGACAGCGGTCAGATACAAGTTGCCCATTAAGATTCTGATCATCAAGAACAACAGCCTTGGCCAGATTAAGTGGGAACAGATGGTATTTCTGGGCAACCCCGAATATGAGTGCGATTTGACCCCTATCAATTTCGCGAGCATCGCGCAAGCTTGCGGCGGAGTCGGATTATCCATCGAAGAGCCCGGCGAATGCGGAGAGATTCTCGATCGTGCGTTGAATACTCCCGGTCCCGTGCTCGTCGAGGCTCTGGTAGATCCCAACGAACCGCCCATGCCGCCGAAGGTCACAGTCAAACAGGCGTCGCACTTCGTTGAGTCACTGGCCAAGGGCACACCCGACCGGCGCAAGATTCTCGAGACGATTATGGCCGACAAAATTCGGGAGTTGGTATGAGTGCGAGCCATGGATAGCGAATCTTCCGAGCTGTCGATCGAGGGACTGGAAGTCTCAGCGTTCACCATCCACGTCGTCACCGGAAGCGGATGGCACTCTGGCCTGGAACGAAACAACCATTGTTACAGTGAGCGTCATGGCCGGCGGCTTGTGTGGCCTCGGTTATAGCTATGCCGATGTCTCCACCGCTCATCTAATCGATTCTGTTCTCAGACCGGTGGTTCTGCGCCAGAGTTGTGTGCGCACCTGCCACGCGTGGACCTCCATGCGGCGCAGTCCGCAACCTGGGCCATCCGGGCATCTGCTCGATGGTGATCGCCGCCGTCGACAATGCGCTCTGGGATCTCAAGGCCAGGTTATTGCAGTCGCCGCTGTTCCTCCTGCTCGGCGGCGCTCGAACCCACGTTCCCGTGTATGGCAGCGGCGGCTTCACTTCGTATTCGATTTCGGACCTCGAAGCGCAACCTCGAAATTGTCCTGGAGGAATCGCCTTCCTACTTCCGGCGGGAATTCGACGCCGAGAGCGGCCTGGCTCTCATCAAGTGATGAGTGCATCCGATGCGGTGTCTCAACCCGCCGGACAACAGCAAGGCGCAATGCCGGAGCTGGAGGATTCTCTGGTCCGCTGGCGACCCTGTGCCGACACACTCTATGTCAGCCAGAGCAACACTGTACTCGCCACAGGCCGGGACGGATTTGTGCACAAGGGTTCGGCGGACGGCCTCTTCGTTCATGAGACCCGGCTGCTCTCGCGCTCCCGGTCCCGATTGACCCGACATCGCATCTAGTGCTACATTTGCAACAGGTCGCTGCTTTTGCAGCACATCAAACTGAGAAAAGAGGACCCGGATCGTGACCTTCATGCGTCGCCTCATAGCGCAAAACTTCGATGGCCCAAGGAAGCTCTGGCTGCTGGCCTGCCTCGCAATCGTGACTCCGCCGATCGCAATCGGTCTGCTCAATGCATCTGCGAGCCAGGCGCAAACACCGTCGGCGCCGGACCAGCCAATCTCCTATGTCGCTTCCGTCAAGCTGAACAGCGAGGTGGACCCTCGCGGAGGTTCCGAGTATTCCCCGGGAGGCCGATTCACCGCGACGGCCGTTACTGTGGGTCAACTGCTCCGCACGGCTTATCGGATCCAGGGGTATCAACTCGTTGGCGCTCCGGCATGGATTGGAAGTAAACGTTACGATATCGCTGCCAAAGTCGAGGGCAGCCCTGCCCCCTCGCAACAGGTGCTCCTTCGAGCGCTGCTGAAAGATCGATTCAAACTGGCCGTGCACAATGAGAAGCGTGAGACGCCGATATTTGCGCTGGTGGTCGCAAGAAGCGATGGGAAACTCGGGCCACAATTGACCAAGTCTGATTTTGATTGTGCTGCATATCGTGCCAGCACGCATGCGCCGCCGGAGGCCGGCCGTACACCGAACTGCGGCACAAGAATTGGCCTTGGAGTTCTGTCTGGTAAAGCGATTCCTATGTCCACGCTCGCTACGAGCTTGGCGCCGTTTGTGAGCCGGTTTACGGTCGACAACACCGGCTTGACGGGCGGTTTTGACATAGAGTTAACATGGACGCCGGATCCGGCCTTCCCGAATGTTGGAGGCAACCCCTCGGCTGACGCTGCGCCGAACTCTTCGGGACCCTCCATTTTTGCTGCACTTCAGGAGCAACTCGGCTTGAAATTGGTTTCGGAAAAGGGCCCGGTGGCGGTGCTGGTCGTGGACCATTTGGAGGAACCATCGGCGAACTAACTAATTTTCGCGCGCCCTCTAATGTAGCCTCGTCGGAGAAATCTGTGGGGCACCGATACGCTCCAGTGGGCGCCAGACCAGACTGCCTCCGATCATTCGGTCGATAATGGGAGTGAAGTGAGAGACTGCTTTCTGCTCGAAAGTCCGGACTCCGAGCGGCTCATTGGCGCAGCCAGTCAGGGTAGCTGGCTCGATGTTGAGCGAACCGCATGTCCGATCAACGCCCGTCATATGCCCGGTAAACGACGCTGGAACGAAATTTTCGTCGAGGTGTCGCACAACAAGCGGGAGGAGGCCATCATTTGGACGATTGGCGATTGCCTGATGCATGAGAGCCTCCTCGCGGAGTTTGAACGGAGGGGATTCACCGGTTATCGGCCTCTGCCCGCCAAGGTTCGCTTCAGGGATGGATCGCTATCGAACCAGTATCGGGAATTCATTGTTACAGGTTGGGCCGGCGCCGCCCACGTCGACTCTGGGATCCGGCTGGTCGAAGTTTGTCCGGCCTGCGGCAGCCAGACGTACAGCCGTTCTGGCATCGCGAAACAAATGGTTGACTGGGACCAATGGACGGGGGATCACTTCTTTCGCGTCTGGCCGCTGGCAAAACGCGTTTTCGTAACAGACGAAGTCGCGGATTTCCTGAAGGAATCCGCACCACGTTCGTTTGATATCTTCCCTGCGGAGAAGTCGCCTGGCCTTCGCTACCCTGGGACGATGATCGTCGAACGATTTTCAGCCCATTTTCCCGCGGATCTTGCAATCAGATACGGTCGTCCTCTCGGACTGGAATAGAGGAGAACCATGCGAGGTCTGCCGGAAATGGTCCAGGACGTCCGCGAAAGGCGCGGCGCGGAACGACGTCTTGCCTTAGCTAAGCTGATCGAACTCGCGCGCGACGAAAGTCCCCGCACCGGCGTCCTTGCCGCGTGCGTAGATCTCTGCTCGGAGGCAGTGATCGGCCTTGCAGACCTGGAACCTCACGTTTCGACTCTTCTGGACCTCTGGAAGCGTGTATTCGCGCAAGGCAAACCGCTTCAAAAATCGGCCAGCCAGATCGAATGGATGATTGACGATCAGTACTCCCGTATTCGCTGTGACGCGGAATGGCTGCTTGACCTTATGGGCTACCTTCCAGGCGCCGAAGTGGATATCGGCCTTCGTGACGCACTCGCACCAGCCGATCCCCGGCTCAAGCTGTTTGCCGCGGTGTCGCTGCTACGCCGGCTAGAACCCGTGGACCCGTTGGAACTGGAAAAGATTGCAGCCAGCAATGAGGTGCGTATCATACTGTGGGAGCGGCTTCAGAAACTGAATATGGACTCGCTTATGCCACCGCGTTGGTCCTCGCCTGAGTTGCTGGCCGCATCCGAATTGTCGCGCTGGGTGGGCCACCCGCTGGAACTGGGAGTTCCGCCCGAAGAGGTCGAACTGATGGGAACATTTCAAGTGGAGATCGAGGGCCGCTCCGAGGACGTCTACCTGTTCCGCTTCCGTGAATACCCAAAACCTTGGGAAGCGGGCGAAGGCTGGACGGCCGGCATAGCAGGTCCGTATTGGGATGGCCAGATGATCGGCTCCTGCTGGAGCGCATTTGAATCTTGGGATTCCGAGTCACCGGCGGAACACTTTGCCAAATTGTACGCGAGTGTCATCAGATGCGGGTTCGAATGACTGTGACCGCCATGGGGTGCCCTGCCTGTGTAAGGCGGCGTTCGAGTTCGCGATAGGTCCTCACTGGCCGCGCAGCGTTTATCGATCCCGCGGCTCTCGGGTCTGGAGCGGTTTATGGTAGAGATTCGCCGCCGCCCGCTTCCGCGCCATGGAACTGATCACGATTCTAAACCACTGCCACCGTTTTCGGGGATTTGTTTACCACCACTCACTTGGCAAGTTACCCGAGCCCGAGTCTACCCACGATTTCTTCTGACGACTCTGTTTTAGGGCGTCTCGTGAACCGCTCTTCCGGAGCGACCGCCTGTCGCCGCATTGTGGTGTTATGAGCGGCAGTGTCATCGAGGCGAACCCGGTCAATCCAAAAGCTGACGAATGGGCCGAACGAATCGCGGCGCAGCAACGCAGCGGGATCACCGTGAAGCAGTTCTGTAAAGAACGGGGGCTGACGGAGTACTCCTTCTACGCTTGGCGGAAACGGCTTCAAGAAAAAGGCCCCGTGTTCGCCCTGGTGGAGAGGAGCGCACGGCGGCAGGATCGGACGGTGGAGGCGGTGCTGGAGTTGGTGCTGGCGACCGGCGCGCGGATGCGTATCGGCGCCGGCGGAGACGCCGCAACCTTGCGGACCGTGCTGGACGCCTTGCGGGCATGATCCACCTGCCAGCCAGCGTGCGGGTGTATCTGTGCCTGACGCCGTGCGATATGCGCAAGAGCTTTGACAGCCTGCACGCACTGGCCCGTGAGCCTGGATCTGAAGCCGGAGGTGCTGCCGAAGAGCCCGTCCGGGGCTGCGGTGCGCTATGCCCTGAATCAGTGGGAGGCGCTAACGCGCTTTCTCGAAGACGGCGAGCAGGAAATTGACAACGGCGCGACGGAACGGGCCAACCGCGACGTGCTCTCGCGCATTCCGGCGCACTCCATCACCCGGCTGAGCGAATTGCTCCCCCGCAACTGGAAACCGGCCACCTCTCCAGCCGAGACGTTGCATTGACGTGGCCAACGTGACTGCTTTTGGGGTTCGCACTCGCTGAATCGCCGCCTCCGTGAACGTTCATTGTACGGTGCGACGATGAGCCGGGGTAGAATCTGCTTCACTGGACTGGAAACCAATGATTCCCTGGTTCATCGCGACCCAACCGTTCACGCCGGCCGATGGCGACCGGTGGGTCGATTACGTCAAATGGTCGGGGCTCACGAAGCTTCGGGAGGTAGTATCGCTCGATGGGATGCTCTGCCCCACGCTACTGCCGGAGATCAAGGACGAATACTGGCCGCACATAGTTCAGGAAGATTTCATGCTTAACTACTTCCTGGATTTCGATTACCTGATGGCTCAAGTCGCGGCGATCGAGAAGAAGAACGTCCTATGCGTGTTTCGCAATCCAGCCGAACGTCCACAAGTTCCTCCAGTGCGGCAATTCCGCTTTCTCGGCTACGATCTGGTGGACGTTCAAGACACGGCCAGCGCGCTTACCAACTGCGGCGGCTTCCCCGGCGTATTCGCGAATTCTGAGCTGTCGAGCGTCGGCCTTCTCCCTGAGCTTGGGCGCGCAATCGAAGTGCAGGCAAAGTTGCGGTCCGTATATCCCGGCGATCCCCATGCCGACTGCCATGTGTGGGCGATATTTCGGGCGATTGAGGGTTCAAAACGGCCATTCAAGCCGTAGCCTAACCTTCCGCCGCCGCTGCGCGTCTATGGGACGTAGAATATCTACTGCCATGAACTTCTCCAATCGAAAAGACCGCGAGCGTGACCTCGAAGCGGAGCTCCGGGCTCATCTGGCCATGGCGGCGCGCGATCGGGAGGCGCGCGGAGAAGCGCCCGCCGAAGCGGAGCGCGCGGCGCAGCGGGAATTCGGCAACCTGGCGCTTGTGCAGGAAGTCACGCGCGATATCTGGGGATGGGGAGCTTTGGAGCGTTTCGTCAAGGATCTGCACTACTCGGCGCGGGTCCTGCGGCGAAGCCCCGGCTTCACGGCCATCGCGGTGGCAACCCTCGCCCTTGGCATCGGCGCCACCACGGCTCTGTTCAGCGCCATCGAGGCGGTGCTTCTCCGGCCGCTCCCGTATGCCGATCCGCAAAAGCTCGTATGGGTCTCGCGTCCCTCTCCGAAGCTCGAAGATGGTGGCGTCCTCACACCCAATTCTCTGCCTGGCGGCAGGAAAGCCGCTCCTTTTCGGCTTTGGCCGCCTGGAACGACGAACAGTACAACCTGACCGGCGCCGTCGAGCCGGAACGCGTCACCGCCGCCAGCGTCAACGCCGATTTCTTGAAGACTCTCGGCGTCGCCCCGCTGGCCGGCCGGGACTTCACCATCGACCAGGACTCGGAATCATCGGAGCGCACTGGTTGATCGGCGTTCTGCGCAAGATCCAGACCTTGGATTTGCCGTCGCCCGATGCGATCCAACTCAACGGCGCCGTGCTCGCCTTTGCCGTCGGCCTCACGCTGGCAACCGGCCTGTTGGCCGGACTCGTGCCCGCGCTGGCCGCCTCCAAGCCCGACTTGGCCGGCGCGATCAAGACAAGCAACCGCTCAGTGACCCGCGGATGGCGCGGCGGTTTGCGGCGGGCGCTGGTCATCGGCGAGGTGGCTATGGCGCTCGTCCTGGTGCTGGCCGCCGGCTTGCTGCTCCGCAGTATGCGGAAGATCCTGATGGAGCCCCTGGGAGTGGAGACCGATCGTGTCGTGACGTTGCGTCTGCGCCTCCGGGGCGAACGGTACCGCGAGGATCGGCGGCGCGCGGCGTTCGTGGATAGCCTGGTGGCGCGCGCCCAGGCGCTGCCCGGTGTGGAGCGCGCCGCCATGACGAGCGCGGTCCCGCTGACCGGCCACAATCTCAACTTCATTTTCCGCGTGGAAGCCCAGCCGAATCTGCCGCCGGGACAGGCCCCCAGCGCCGCCGTGATGTCCGTGACGCCCGGCTATTTTTCCGCCGCCGGTGTCCGGCTGCTCGCCGGCCGCGCCTTTCGCGATTCCGACGCGGCCGGCGCGCCTCCCGTCGTGATCGTGAATCGCCGTTTCGCGCAACGGCAGTTCCCCGCCCAGGACCCCATCGGCAAACGATTGCAGGTGGGCAACACCGGCGATGCGGCGGAGTGGATCACGGTTGTCGGGGTGGTCGCCGACACGCGTCAGGAGGGACCGTTGCGTCCGGCCGATCCCGAACTGTTTCGTCCGAACGGGCAGATGCCGGCCAACCAGGCAGGATTGGTGGTTCGGACGCTCGTCGCGCCCGAAGGCCTGGTGGCGGCGCTCCGGGAGCAGGTGCGGGCGCTCGATCCGGCGCTGCCCGTGTACGATATCGCGACGATGGACGAGCGCGTCTCGCGCGCCACGGCGTCGCAGCGAACCCAACTCGGCCTGATCGGGTTCTTCGCGGCCGTGGCCATGGTGTTGGCGGCCCTCGGAGTGTATGGAGTGATCGCGTACGCCGTCAGCCAGAGCACCCACGAAATCGGTTTGCGTCTGGCATTGGGCGCGCCGCCGGCACAAGTGAAGCGGGCCATCGTCGGACACGGGATGCGGATGGGAATCGCGGGTGTAGCGATCGGACTGGCAGGCGGCTATGCTCTGACACGCTATCTGCGGACGCTGTTGTTCGAAACGGGAGAGCACGATTTACCGACGTTCGTCTCTGCGGCGGCGGCGCTTCTTCTGATGGCCCTGCTGGCGAGTTGGCTGCCCGCCCGGCGGGCGGCTCGCATGGACCCGCTTGTGGCTCTGCGGTGCGAATAGCCCGAAAAATGCGCCCAAATCAGGGCAATTTGACCCCAATTTCTACCCAAAATGACCAAAGTTTCGTCATTTTGGCGCCATTTTGAGCTGGAACTTTCGTCTCCGGGTGGGTTCTACTCGGGTATGGCCCTCCGGTGCCACCTTGAGACTGTGCTGCAAGACTTGTGCTACGCGGCTCGAGACCTGCGACGCAACCGGCATTTTGCGTTGGCCGCGCTGCTGGCGCTGACCCTCGGGATCGGGGCGGGAACGGCGGTTTTCAGCGCCGTCGACCGAATCCTCTTCCGAGGCCTCCCCTATCGGCAAGGCGAGCGGCTGGTCTCGTTCGGCATGACCGCGCCGATCGCGCCGCAAGAGTTCCTGCTCGGCTACGACTATTGGGACTGGCGCGACGCGCAGACGCCGTTCGAATCCGTCGGGGCCTGGGGCGCCGGGCTGGCCGACTGTGACCTGAACGACACCCGGCCACAGCGCCTGCGCTGCGCGCGCGCGGACTCCTCGTTACTGGCGACGCTGGGAACCGAGATGGTGGCCGGGCAGACGTTTTCCCGCCAGGAAGAACGGCCCGGAGCGCCAAAAGTAGCCCTAATCTCGAATGCGCTCTGGCGGAGCCGCTTCGGCGCCGACCCTGCCGCAATCGGCCGGAGCATCATGCTGGACGGGCGCGCGGTGACGGTCGCCGGGGTCCTGCCGGCGCAGTTCGAACTGCCCAACCTCGATCGGCCGGATGTCGTGCTGCCGCAAGTGCTGGACGATGCGGAACAACACGCGCGCCGATCCGCCGTGCTCGTCTACGCGGTAGGCCGCTTGCGCCCGGGCGTCACTCCGGAGCAAGCCTCGGAGGCCCTTCGTCCGTTGTTCGCCCGTTCTCTCGAAGCGGTCCCTCCGTCTTTCCGTAAGGACGTCAAACTTCTGGTTCAATCCCTGCGGGACCGTCAGATCCGGGATGTGCGGCTGGCGTCGTGGGTGCTGCTCGGAGCGGTGGCGCCGCTGCTGCTGCTGATGTGCGCAAATATCGCCAATTTGCTGCTGGCGCGCGGGGCGGCGCGGCAGCGGGAACTTGCCATCCGCTCGGCCCTGGGCGCCAGCCGCGGCCGGCTGGTGCGGCAGACGCTCACCGAGAGTGCGCTGCTCGCGCTGACGGGTGGATCCGCGGGCTGCGCGCTTGCCTTTGGCATGGCCCGCGTGTTCAGCGCCATGGCGCCGGATGGGATCCCGCGGCTTCGGGAGGCGAGCGTAGACGGGCGCGTTCTGCTGTTCGCGATCGCCGTCTCCCTGTTTTGTGGCATGCTCTTCGGACTGATCCCCGCGCTGCAACGGTCCGGAGCGCGATCCGCCGTCGGCGGATTCCGGCTACGCCAGGGGCTGGTGGCGGGCCAGATCGCTATTTCCCTGGTGCTGCTGACGGGGGCCGGTTTGCTGTTGCGAAGCTTATGGCAAATCCAGAATCAGCCTCTCGGGATGCGGGCGGAAGGGGCGATGACCGTATCGGTGTCGCTGGGCCGGGCGTCGTACGCCGACGCTACCCGGCGCCTCGCCTTCTTTGGAGAGCTGGAGCAGCGCCTGCGAAGCGTCCCTGGGGTTCAGCAGGTGGGGCTGGCGAACTCGCTGCCACCGGCGAACACCCTGGCGGGATCGATGCTTTACGCGGCGATCGATGTGCGCGGGCGGCCTCGATTCACGGATGGCACGGGGGGCACAGTCGCATGGCGGCTGGTCACGCCGGACTACTTCCCCGCGCTGCGTATTCCGATTCTCCGCGGCCGGCCATTCGTCGAAGACGATCGCGATCCGAACCGCCACGTTGTCATCCTGAGCGACGCGCTCGCCCGGCGGATGTTCCCCGGGGAGGATCCGCTGGGGCAGGAGATCCGTCCGGGAAGGAGCGGCCCCTGGCTGACCGTGGTGGGCGTGGCCGCCAACGTCAAGAATCACGGGCTCACGGAGCGGGACGATCCGGAGTATTACGTTCCCTGGAAGCGGTCCGTGGAGAATGCGCCGTACAGCGCCACGGCGATCCTGCGCGGCGCCATCGCGCCCGGGCCGCTGGCGGCATGGGCGCGGGCACAAGTCGCCGGGATCGATCCCACCGTGCCGGCCGTAACGGAAACGATGGACCAGCAGGTTGGCAGGCTGGCCGAGCGGCCGCGCTTCAACGCGCTACTGCTCGGGATCTTCGCTGCCGTGGGACTGCTGCTGGCGATGATCGGTCTGTATGGTGTCATCAGTTTCCTGGTGGCGCAGCGGAGCGGAGAAATCGGGGTGCGGATGGCGCTGGGCGCGACGCGCGGGTCGATCACCCGGCTGGTCCTGGGACAGGCGGCAAAGTGGACGGTGGGCGGCGCAATCGCCGGCGTCGCGGGGTCGCTGTTCGCGGCTCGCGTCCTGGAACATATGCTGTTTCACGTCCGGGCGACGGATCCCTGGACACTTGCCGCAGCGGTGGCAGTGCTGTTGGCCGTCGCGCTGGCCGCGGTCTGGGCGCCCTCGCGGCGGGCGGCGCTGATCGATCCGGCGCGGGCCCTTCGGCGGGAGTGACCGCGGCGTGGTTGTAGAGTAGAGAGGATGTCGATGCGGGCGATTCCTCTGCTGGTTCTGGCGGCATTGTCCACCGCCTCCGCGCAAACGGAGAAGCCTCCGGCGCCGCGGTACGAGGTCTTCGCGGTGCGCTACGCGATCATCCCGGACTTCGCGGTCAACCAACTCGTGGCCGGCGCGGAGGCGGGCCGGAAACTCGACATCGCGATGATGGTGTGGCTGATTCGCGGGAATGGGCGGAATATCCTGTTCGACACGGGATTCTATCGCGCGCAGTTCTTCAAGCAGTGGCGCGTTACGGAGTTCGTCAAGCCCTCGGATGCCGTCCGGCGCGCCGGAGTGGCGCCGGAAGATGTGACGGATGCGATCGTCAGCCACATGCACTGGGACCACGCGGACGGGATGGACCTGTTCCCGCGCGCGAAAGTGTGGCTGCAAAAGGACGAACTGGAGTACTACGCCGGGACGGCGTGGCAATCGCGCCGGACTCATGGCGGGATCGAGCCGGACGACGTCATGGCGGCTGTGAAACTGAACCTGGATGGACGGGTCGGGCTCGTGAATGGTGACGCCCAGGAGATCCTGCCGGGAATCACGTGTTACACCGGGGGGAAACACACGTATGCCTCGCAGTTCATCAGTGTCAATACGGCGTCGGGGACGGTGGTGCTGGCCAGCGACAATCTCTACCTCTACGAAAACCTGGCGAAGCGCGCGCCGATCGCGGCGACGCTGGACGCGGAATCGAATCTACGGGCGCAGGATCGAATGCGGCAGTTGGCGTCGAAGCCCGAGTGGATCGTGCCCGGCCACGACCCGGCGGTCATGCAGAAGTTTCCCGAGGTGGCGCCGGGCGTGGTTCGCATCCAGTGATATTCTCGTCTTAGAGAATTCAGAGGGAATGCGCAAAGCGCTTACGTGCGGACTGGTCGTGGCGGGTGTGCTGTTCGCCTTTCAGCGGCCGTTCCGCGAGTTGAACGGGATCGAGTACAGCCTGGGCTCGATTCCGGTTCCGCCCGACGCCAAGGACACCACAGAGTGGGCCTTCGCGCGACTGATGTTTCCGCCGGGGCCGCTCAACGGATACCGTGGACGGGATCTCGACTGGCACACCGGGGTTTCGTTGTGGTCGCAGGATTTCCCGCGCGCGGACCGGCACTTCTCGCTGGCGGTGCGCCGGCTGACGCGAATCCACGTGCGGGAAGCCGAGCAATTGGTGAATCTCGACGAGGGCGACGCGTACGATTGGCCGTGGCTCTATGCCGTTCAGGTGGGAGAGTGGGGGCTGACCGATTCGCAGGGGAAAGCGCTCCGCGAGTACGTGCTGCGGGGCGGCTTTTTCATGGCGGACGACTTCCACGGAATCCGCGAATGGGAGGAATTCGAATCGCGGATCAAGAAGGCATTTCCGGAGAAGGAGATCCGCGAGATTCCCGACGACGACCAGATCTTTCACACGGTGTACGACCTGAACGAGCGGATTCAGGTGCCCGGGCAGGCGCATTTGCGGTTAGGATACAAGCTCTCGCCGACAGCGGTGAGCCGCGAGGATGGCAAGGGCGCTCACTGGCGCGGAATCTATGACGACAAGGGTCGAGTGCTGATCGCCATCTCGTACAACTCCGATATCGGGGATGCCTGGGAGTACGCGGACGATCCGACCTACCCCGCGCCATTCGCCGACCTGGCGATCCGGCTGGGCGTCAATTACATCGTGTATGCGATGACCCACTGAAGGGTGTCAATTGGGCAGGTAGTGACCGTGAGCGCGTTCAATGCCTCTTCTCGGCCGCCGGGTGCGGAAGACGGCTTGAACGCAATAGCGAAGGGCCTGGTAGGTAGGGCAAAGATCAACGGGAAGGGCTGCGATAAATGCGACAAGCCTCTGCGTGTGAGAACTGCAGATCGCGTCGTAATAGGTCTTGCCGGGCGGGGGTTGGAGGACGTCGGTTTCGAGGCCGGTAATCTTCAGCGGACACGGCGTTCGCGGCAGGCAGGCCGGCGGCGGTCGTAAGGAACTGGCGACGGTTCGTGGGGACATTTTCGCATTGACCGGTTTGGCCTGGGGAGTGCCATCTGTTACGATTGCCACGTGAATCGGACCCTGGTTGCGGCTCTCCTGGTAGCAGCCCTTCGCAGCTCAGCGCAGCCGGCGATCCGATACGCCAACCTGCTGGGCGGCTCTGACGTGGAGACCCCGGTTTCAGTAACAGTCGATCCCGCCGGCTACGTGTACATCACGGGACAGACCGCTTCGAGCGACTTTCCCTCGACGAAGCGATTTTCACCCTCGCACGCGCCGGGGACGCCCGATCTGTTTGTAGCGAAGATCGATCCTGCGGGTGGCACGCTGCTCTACAGTATCGTGATTGGCGGCTCGCAGCCGGCGGCGATCGCGGTAGATGCGGCAGGGGCCGTCTATGTGGCGGGCACGGACTCGGCCACGGATTTCCCGACCGGCGCCGCCGGAATTTCGAGCACCGGCCGGTGCTTTTTGCTCAAGCTGGATGCGGCGGGAGCGAATCTGGTTTACGCCACGCGGCTCGGGTGCACCGGCTATACGACGATTCCTCCGAACGGGCTGACCGTCGATGCAGGCGGCAATGCATACCTCACCGGCTCCTGCTCGGGCGCCGTGCCGACGACGCCAGGAGCTTTGCGCGCCGGCAGCTTCGGCCCCTTCGCGATGAAGGTGAATGCGCAAGGGACGTCGCTCGCGTACTCGACGTATTTGCCGGCAGGGGTATCGCCGCGCGCGCTTGCGCTCGATGTGCAGGGGAACGTCTACATCACCGGCTCCGGGGATCCGACGTCGTTCCCCGCGCCCGTTCACAAGCTACCCTCAGGCGATCCGGCGCCGACCGACAGCGCGTTTGTCATGAAACTGAGTGCCGGCGGCAGCAAGTCGATCTTCACCTCGGTTTTCGGCGGCAACGGCAGTGACTATGGCGCCGGCATTGTCCTGGGCCACGACGGATCGATATACGTTACCGGCAGTTCGCATACCACGACCGGCCTCGGGAACCAGCCCTTCCCCACAACCGACGGTGCGCTCGACACATTTCCGGGTTTTCCTCGCGGCTTTTTGGCGCACATCTCCGAGGCGGGCGATGCGCTGCTGTTCAGCACATTTCTGCCTGGAGGGGATGCGGGCCAGTGCCTGGCGGTTCGCGATACGGGTGTGGATGTACTCGCCACAGTGCTGTTCCCGGGTCTGTTTCCTAATCTTTTCGGAAGCCGCCTGTTGCGCATCGGACTGGACGGCTCCTCCCTGATCTCGACAGCCATCACGTCGACGATGGCCGGCACGATCTGCGGGCAGGGGGGCGGGCAGTTCGTGCTGGCGGCGCCTGGCGATCCCGCTATCCGTATCAGCCCGGCGGTCACCAGCCCCGATCTGCACCCCCTCGGACCGGGCGGCAGAACGGATGTATGGTTTTCCGCTGTCGATGCGGACGCGCCGGGAGCGCCCCTGCTGGACATCAATACCGGGGAGTTGCGGTTGCGCGGGTGGATCGCCGCGGACGGGAGCCATCCCGCGGTAACGCAGGTTCTGCATGTGGAAGCCGGGGGCCGCAGCGTTCCGTTGCGCATTTTCCCCATACCGCCCGCGGCTGGCGGGGCAGCGCCAGTGAGCGTCAGCCCTTCGCCAGCATCGACGCCGGCGGACGTGACCGTTACCGCCTTGCAGGGAGGCTATACCGATCGGCTCACCTTCTTCGCGCCTGGCGCACAGAACGGCCTCCAGGTGCTGCCGCTCAGCATGATCATGCCGGCCGTGAATTTCGCCATGTCTGGTCTTTCGGGTTCCTCGTTCCTGGCGCTGAACGCGCCAGACGGGTCGACGCCTGTTTCCGCTACTGTTCATCTCGACACCACGGTCACGACAGATGTCTTCGGCGCCACGGCGCCGACGCCGCTCAATTTCACGGTGGCGGCATTCTCCGGCGGGGCGTTGCCCCCCTGGTTAAAGATCGATCCGGCCAGCGGCGTCACGCCGGCCGATATTACCTTCACCGCCAATCCTGCAGCGGCTGCCGCGCCGGCGCAAGGCATTCAGCTGCAGTTCCTCGCGCCCGGCCAACGCGCGGGGCAGCCCGGGAACTTCACGTTGGAAATCGACTTTCGGATCGGGCAAGCGCCGGCACCGGCGCCGGTCGTGATTCCGAGTCCAGCCAGTCTCACCTTCCGTCTGACGCCGGATGCGCCGTCGGTATCGGCGCCGGTGCACCTGGAGAGCAGCGGAGACCCGATTGCATTCCGCTTCGATCCGACACCGGAGTGGTTGAAAGTCAGTCCGGCGAGCGGGACCACGCCCGCGGACCTGACGATCACGGCGGCGCCGGCAACTTTGGTAAGCGGCGTATCCGGCACATACCTGCAATTCCGCGACGCGGGCGGCGCACCCTCCGGCTTTCTGCCGATCACGCTGATTCAGAAAGCCACTGGTTACGTGGGCATCCTGAACCCCACGCCCATGTCCACGCAGCCGTTCCAGGTCTTCAACCCTTATTCGATCGCACCGGGCGCGCTGTTCTCGATCGGCATGGATGCGGTGCTGCCCGACCCGGCCGGAACATTGGCGGCGGATCCCGGATCGCTTGTCACTACGCTCGGAGGGTATTCGTTTCAGGTGAACGGTATCCCTGTGCCTCTGCGTTCCGTGTGGCCTTCCGGGCGCGGGTTCCTGGCGCAAATGCCGTTCGAGACGGCCCCGGGCGCCCGCGAAATCGACGCTTTCGACGCCGGCGGCAATCTCGTTGCGACGGGTAAGGTCAATGTAGCCGCAGCGTCGCCACAATATCTCGAGCTGCTCCCCAACGGATCGCGGGCGCAAAAGCTCGGCGGGGGCATTGTCGATGCGAGCAATCCGGTGGTCCCTGGCGATTCCATCCTGGTGCGGCTCACCGGGCAGGGTGCGGTGCGGCCGCCGGTGCCGAGCGGCCAAGCGGCCGGCGGAACTGCCATACCGGCACAGCTTCTGACGGCCACGATCGGCGGTAAGGCCGCGCCGGTCCTTTCCGCCGCGATGAGCGCCACCGAGGCAGGCGTCCTCGAGGTCTGGCTGCAAGTGCCAGACCTCTATCCCGGGGACCACATGGTGTCGATCAGTATCGGCCCGTTATCCGCCGGCATTCTGCCCATCAAGGTGGCAGCGCCTTAATAGATCTTGCCGGGCGGGCGTCGCAGCCCAACTTCCGGTTGGCCGACGATCCTCCCGCAGATTGGAGCAAGGCACTTCGAACGAAAGGGCGTTAGAACTAAGCCAATCGGCCCGCTCCACAGGAGCGTATTTCTCGCGCTCCCATCTGGTGACTGGCGCGATGGCCAGCGTCCCGTCACAAAAGTCTCCAAGCCGACGTTTAGATTGATAGCAAGGATAGGAGGGAAAATGAAGGCTCGCGCATTCTCGCTGATATTGGCCGCCAGTGCATTGTTCGGCCAATCGAAACCCGTCACATTTGATGTCGCGTCGATCAAGCCGCACCAAGGTGGCAACGAGCGGCGCGCTCCGCCACATTTCCTTCCTGGTGGCCGATTCACGTCGGCCGGCGTTCCGTTACGATTCCTGATCGCGATCGCATACAACGTGGGGTTTCAATCGGTCCGGCTATCCGGCGGGCCGGCATGGATCAACACGGGGGACAGCGTCTACGATATCGACGCCACGGCCGCGCCCGGCGCCTTTCCACCCGGCATGCCGACAAGCGTCCGAGAGGAGCGGGAGCGGCAGATGCTGCAGGCGCTGCTGGCCGAGCGATTCGGCGTGGTGGTGCGGCGAGAGACTAAGGAGATGACGGCGTATGCTGTGGTCGTCGGAAGGAATGGTCCGAAGCTACAAAAGGCGAAGATCGAAGAGAAAGATTGTCCCAATGCGGACGCGACTCCGACAGCCGGTGGCGTCGCCTGCCACGCCATCACGGGCGGCCGCGGGCGCGGAATTCATGGCGAAGCGATCAGCCTCGCCGATGTGTCAGAGTTCGTGGAGAACTGGTCGGATCGGCCGATGGTGGACAAGACGGGGATCGGCGGTTTGTTTAATATCCAGACGAGGGGTTGGCTGCCGATGCAACCCGGTCCGCCACCCGCCGCCGGAGCCAAGGGAGAGGACGGGGCGGAACTCGCCGACATGCCGACGCTGTTCCAAATTTTCGAACAGCTCGGGCTGAAGCTCGAAGCGCAGAAGCTGCCAGTGGATGTGTATGTGATCGAGCGTGTAGACAAGCCGACCGAAAACTGATCTTTGGGCGTCCTTAGACTGGGGCTCGGAGCCGACCAACGGGAGGCGGTACCCCGCTCAAGGAAGTGCCGAAGCGCGCGCCTCCGCCAGATCGCGCTACTCCTGGCGACGGACCTCCTGTATTTGAGGGTCTTCAGGAATGACTCGCAGAAGGCATTGTCATAGAGGCAGAGCAGATTGTCCTCTCGGAAGTCCAGTCGAGTGCTGATCGCCATCTCGGACAACTCCGATATCGGGGATGCCTGGGATTACGCGGACGATCCGACCTACCCCGTGCCATTCGCCGACCTGGCGATCCGGCTGGGCGTCAATTCCATCGTGTATGCGATGACCCACTGGAGCTTCGGCGCGCGAGAGAAGTGGACCAGGTTTGCTTTCCAAGAGTGACCCAGGTAAGCGAGTTGGGAGCGACACAGGGGTGCCGCGTTCGGAGGTATCCGATAACTGCTATTTGGAATCGCGCCGGGTCACAAGACGGATTCCGCCCTCAGGATCAGACCGCTCAGGCCCGACGCGCTCAGCCCTGAATGGTTCAAACCACCGGCAGGCTAGAGTGGCGACCTCGCCGCAAAGGCCCCTTGGTAAAGAAACCTCCTGAACCTCGGCCGTTTGACCTTGCCACCTGCGCCAAATAAAGGTCTCGGTGGTATCCTGCTCCACCAGGATTGCCTCCCAGTCGTCGGTGTAGGGCGAATAACCACGCCATACGACTTCATACTTCGTCAGATCTTCCTGCCGAATTTGCTCGCGGTTTTGAGGTCCCCAATGCTCGGCGTCAAAGTCCTCGTCCTCGCCGAACTGTGCCCAAATCACAAGGTCCAGTTTCTGAAGATTCGTCATTCCCGCGAAGCGTGCGTCCGGGCGGTCTCCCGTACGCCGCGCCAGTTCTGAGAGCGAACTGAACGCAGTTGTAAGTTGCTCGGCTTCATGGGTATTGCCGACTACTCGGCCGCCCACCCAGAGCCAAAAGGAGCCGTAGGGCTCTCGCGACCCCCATGGGTCGCGTTCGCAACCCTGGACTTCGCACTCAACGGCGAACTGCCAACGGTTACCGAAGCTGTAGCGGGCAAGATCGTAGAAGGCAGCACTGGGGGTGGCCTGGAGATCATCCGGCATCTTCCTTACCTTAACCTTGCGCGGCGCGATAGGCAAAGTCGTGCTGGATAGCAAGCCGGGAGGAAATTGAAGCTCCTGTCCCCGGCCCCACAGCAAGAACGGATGATGAAAACCCGCCCGCACGCTTCCGGCGTGGATGATATCGCCGCGCCTCCAATCGAATAGAGCCACGCCTTCGGCATGGATAATGACGCCGCCACCAACTCCTGTTCCGAATCCGGTTCTCGGAGTGGGTCACTTCAGCCGAGCGCCACTGGGTCACTCATGGCGAGCACCGAAGCACTGAAGGGTGTCAATTGGGCAGGTAGCCTTCCTTGGCGTGGACCTTTTCGGCCGCTGCGCTGTTCAATTGCACGTCGATGCGGCGCCAGTTCGAGTCCGTGGCGGGTGGCGCCTGGTAGGAAAGCCAGTAGGTGTGGCGAAGCTCCTCCGCGATGTCGTCGAAAATGCCAGCGACGGCATTCAAATTCTTGGGAACGTACGACTTGCCACCGGTCACTCGGGCCACGTCCTTCAGCAGGTTCAGGAGCGCCGTCTGGCGGAGAGCACCGCCTTCGGCGACCGTATATACCGGAATGCCTAGTTTCTTGGCCCGGTCCGTGGCGCGCCGGGCATTCAAGACACTGGCGTTATCGTCGCCGTCGGTAAAGACAACGATCGCCTTCTTTCCCTTCCGCTCCGAAACGTCGAGGGCAACGCGGGAAACGGCATCGAACAGGGCAGTGGCCCCCTCGGCTCGCGTGCGGGCGACTGCTCTCTTGGCGGCCGACCGGTCGGCGGTAAAGTCCTGAGCCTTGTCGAGGGCCGAGCTGAAGGTGTATATCGCCACGAGGTCGCCGTCGCGGAATTGATCGATCAACTTGTAAATGGCGCTCTTGACCTTCGGAAGGGCCGCCGCCATACTTCCCGTGGTGTCGAGGAGGATCGCGCACGACACCTGGGTGGCGCTGTTTTCAAAGGAGACAATATTTTGCGGAGCGCCGTTATCCAGAATCCGGAAAGCGGAGCGCGAGAGATCATCGACGTAGCGGCCCCTTTGGTCAAGAACGGTGGCGTAAACCTCGACCAGGCGCGATTCCGCCTTGAAGGTGGGACGTTCCTGCGCGCCACAGAGGGCGGCAATCGCGAACCAACCGAATTGCAAAGCAACCGCCGGGCGAGTCACTTGTGTTGTTCCAGAGCGGATTCGAGCATCGGCTCGTCGAGGGCGGCATAAGCGCCGATCGCAGCGCGCCAATCGTGCATGTCGGTCATATTCGCCTTGGCGAGCAACCGCATGACCAGCGGTTCGGCAATGGCGCCCAGGACCGGGGGAGGAAGACCCACGCGACCGGCAACTTCGGCAAGGGACAGCTTGAACTCAGCCGCACGTTCCGCGAGTTTTTGCGGAAACATGAGCCGCTCATATTGTTCATAGGGGCCGAGAAATACCAGGTGGGAATGATTGCACCCCATCAATTCGACGGCGCTCCCGCCGAGCCAAAGCAGTCGCGGCTGATCCACGGCAGCGCCGAATTTGCGCAATTCCATGGTGACCGGCGACTGCCACGAGTCGGACTTGAAGCGGCCGAGGTACCGGTCCGAGAGGGCGTAAAGGTCTCCCAGCGTCAAGGCTTGAAAGGCGCTCTCCCAATCGCGCATCGAGATCGCATCCAGGAGTTGCGCCCGGCGCGGAGGGGCCAGCAAGTCGAGTGTTTCTTCAGAGAGGGCCGCAAGCAGTTTGTCATCGATACCCGCGTGCAGGATCCACTCCCGCGCGAGGCGCAGCCGGATGCTTAGCAGGCGCAGATCGGCCAGTTGCAAGTGGCTCCAATCCGTAGCCCGGAGCGAGCCGACCTGAACCGCGGCGACCTCAGCCCCGTTCGGGTTCTTTGCGCCGGCAACCGCGACCTCGCCGGCTGCGAGGTAGAATTGGCCGAAGCCCCCGGCGACGTAGCTGCCGGCGCCTTCACTCGCCTGCCTGAGGATGGAAGTAGGGAATATTTTCCGGCCACCTCCAATATCGACAAAACGGTGCTTGCGCAGAAACAAAGGGTCTTCTGCAACCAGGAGGTCTTCCGGATTCAAGAAATACGCATAGATAATGCCGCTCAGGGCCACGTGCGCGTGTTGGGACAACGCCGCGAGGAACTCGATGCGCAGCTTCCGGATATCATCGACGTTCACCTTCTTTCGAGACAGCCGTTGCTTCAGATGTGCAATCAACTCGGGGATCCGGGCGGAATCATATTCGGCGAGCAACTTATGATCCTCGGCCGACACTTTCATTTTCTTGTCAATGGGAACGGATGGCAGTTGGCCCTGAAGCTGCTCGATGGCCTTCACATGCTCGCTCGCGGACCCCTTGCCATCGGCCAGTTCGCGCAATCGGCGATCGAATTCCAGGAGCGTTCGAAGAGATGGCACGCTTTGTTCGCTCAGAACCTTGCGGTACGCGGCGCCCCGCAGGGTGACAGTATCGAGAGTGTGCTGTTCGCCGTTGCCGACCCAGGCAGCCGGGGCGCCTGAACCGAACAGGATCCGCTCCACTGCCGCATCGGGGTCGGAGAGGTCCTTGGAACCGGTCCGGGCGAGGAGATCGCGTACGGTTTCGAGCGATGCCACGGTGTAATCGGACGGGGCAGCCGCCTTGCCGAAACGTTCGCAGACCAGCCCGAAGAGTTCCGCTGCCGCCTTTCCCGTAAGGGAGTTCGTCTCACGGGCCAGGCAAAGCATTTCCAGGAGGGAATCAAACTGGGCCAAAACAGGATTCAGTTGCTGCCAGGACATCTCCCGCCATTGATTCACCAGGTTGAAGAATCGCTCGAAGTGCTTTTCGTCCAGGTCGGTAAGGGTGGTGAAGTACGGATAGGCGGCGCCGGCCGTGGCGAAATGCTGCGCCAGGAGCAAGGCCGACGTCTCACTGAGAGGATCGGTCCGATGACGATCGATCCGGACCACGGCAACGAAGTTGTCGCACTCGGTCAGTTTCTCCTGCATGGCCGTGTACCGGGTCTGGGCGAGGCGGATCAAGATCTCGTCTTCCTGTTCCGGAGCCGTCACACGGGAGAGCTTCTTTGCCATTTTCACTGCCTGTGACGTGGAAGACGATTTCCCCTTGGCGAGCATCCATACCTCAGGGCTGCCGGGGAAGAGCACGTGCAGCTCGTCATCCAACGGAATCTCGCGCAGGAATTCCACGAAGGGCGTCGTCTGGGTCTGCCGTTCCGGGCCGCGCATCATATCCGGTGAAGCGCGAAACAGCTCGTAAAACCGAATTGTCCGGGCACTGTTCAACGTGAAGAAGCGTTGATGATTCGAATCCAACTGGGACAGCAGATGGAAGAAAGCGAGAAGCCGTCCTTCGTCCTTTTCCATCAGGGCGCGAAAGAACCGTCCCGGATTCGAAGTTGGAGTGCCCAGCACTTTTTCCCAAACGGGCTCCGCGGCCGGCCCTCCAGGCGCCGCGGCCTTGGCGCCCTGCAGCGCGAAGGCTGAGGCATGACTGTAGAGCAGGTCGGCGTGCTTCTCCACGAGGACTTTGAGATCGGCGCCGGGGGTCAATGCGGCGGCCACTCTTGGACCGGCTGTGGACAACGCCGCATAGGCCTTGGCCACCCGCATATCGTGCGCGAGCGCCGCGGCAAAGCCTCCGATCGGTTTCTCTCTGGAAACAAACGTGTCGAGCCATTTGGCTTCCCCCAAAAGTACGGGCGCGGCTCCATCTTCGATGGTGAATTTGAAGGGGCGTCCGGCTTCGATTGCCTGGCGGATGGCAATCTCATCGATCGCCAGAGCGGAGGCTGTTTCCTGGCGGCGAGCCTGCGAAACCTTCTCTCCGGCTTCCAACCGGAGACCTTCCTTGCGGGCCCGCAAAGTCCAACCGAGAAGCTCCAGAATCTTAGCGCTCTTTTGAAGAGCCCGCTTGTCGGCAGTCGCAATCTCTATCTCCACGCCGCCGCCTTTGGGCACACCGAGCGCCTTCAGACTCGCCAGTAGCTGGAAATACTCGCGAATGCTCTGGAGGAAGGCTTCGTTGTGTTTTGGGTTCGACGACCCCGTCCGCACCACGAGGTTCCTGCTGTACTCCGCGAAAAAGCGTCGCGGGGCAGTGGGATGGAGGTGGGCAATGAATGCCAGGGCCTCCAAACCGCCGGGAACTATGGCAGTGGCTGCCGTGGTCTCCGGCTTGGGGGTCAGCCAGGCAGCGGCGCCGCCTCTTCCCGATTTCGTCAGGCGTGCGCGAAAGGAGTCCGCGCTTTTCGCATCGCCGTCTCGTAGCGCCACTTCCAGTCCGCGCTCCAGCCAGCCGGTAGTCAGGCCGGAATCCGCCGCCGACGATTGGGATTCCACAGCCGCCGCATATGCCGATGCGGCGGCGGCTCCCGAGACGTCTTCCATTTCGGCCAAGCGCCCGAGCAGTTCGGGATCCCGGATGGAGCGGGCGGCAGTGCGCAGGCTGTCACGGGCTTCATAATGGCGGCCCTGGCGCTCGAGGGCGTCCGCCCGCACCAGCCGGAGGCGCGCCGAGACGGGGACAACGAGAATTCCAGAATCGGCGGCGGCCAACGCTTCTGCATTGTCGCCTTTGTCGAGAAGCAGACGCGCTGTGCGAAAGTGCGCCAACTCGGAAGCCGGGTCGGCTTCGACGGCTTTCTTCCAGACGGGAAGAGCCTCGTCCGGGAGACCGAGGCGATCCAGGAAGCCTGCGTATTCGCGGCGCAACGCGGCGTCGGCTGGAAGCGCCGCGACCACTGCCCGAACGTGGGGTAACGCGCGGGGGGCGGCGCCGCGCTCCAGGTACAGTCGCACCAGAGACGTTCGGCGGTCGAGATTCGCCTTCTCGATGCCGACACCTTTTTCCAGGCTCTCGGCTGCTTTGAGCCAGTCATTCAGACGAGTCGCCAAGTCCGACCGGGCGAACCAGAGGTCGGAGCGGCCGGGCGTCAAGGTCAGAACCTCGTCAAGAAATGGGACCGCGCCGGCATCGTCCTTACGCAGCAAGTGAATGCGCGCCAACTCCTCCGAAACCCCAGCGCCGCCGGCACGATTCTCCCTGGCCCGCAGCAACCGCCTTTCGGCTTCGACCAGATCGCCGGAGACGAAGAGATAGTGTCCGAGCCGGGCATCCAGAGCGGCGTCCCAGGGCTGGACTGTCGACAGCAGTCCTAGCAGCCGCGCGGCCGTCTGGAAATCTTGAAAACGCGCATAGTAGTCAGCGCCCGCGCGAAGAGCTTCCACGTCGAGAGGATTGATCCGAAGGGCTTCAGCCAGCAATTCGCGAACGTGCTGCACCTGAGCGGGTTCGAGGCGCTCCAAGGCGACGAGAGTGGTAGCCTCGCGCGCGACGCGGCGGAGATTGCCATATTCGGCGGGTGTGGGCAAGACCGCACTCGGTGCGCTCCGGATCACGGAGATCTCCGAGCCGATGAACGTCCCCCGGTCTAATGAAAATCCCTGATTGAAGCCGGCTTCCGGCCACGTGGTTTCGAACAGGCGCCCGGACGTTCGCCATGCTGCGAACTCCGTGAGGTTTTCGAGGTGCGAGGCTCCCGCCGTGCGGCGCGCTACACCGTTCCAGAACTCGGCTCCTTGTCCGTCAGGTGTCCAATAGCTGACACGCAGTTTCCGGGCGCAGAAGTGAGAAGCCAGCCACGGCAGGGCGTATTCCCGCAGTTCGGGCTCGATCTCCGGCGGAAGGCCCACGAGAAGGACAGAAGACCACTCGCCGCCAAGGTCGACTGAAGCGCCGGCGAGCAGCGCATAGAGGTCTTTCGGTGGCGCCGTAATCCTCTCAACGCTCGCAGGTGTTAGAGCATCCTGGATCACCTTCTGCCAAGCGGCCGCGGAGCCCACAGCGGAGCCGAGCGGCACAAACGCTTCGCCGTTGAAAGTCATCACACGAAAAGCGGCTTCTTTTCCTGTCGTGCGATAGAGCGCCGCGACCTCCAAGGCCGTACGGCGGCGGTCCGCCTCCGCAATACTCTGCGGGAACAAGACAACGGTAATCCGCGCGGCCGGATCGACCGCCGTCAGGCGAGGTTGCATCACGCCCGCTTGGATCTGCAGCGCCAATGGACCGGAATCGCCCTGGACCAGACAAGGTTGAGCGAACGCCTCGACCGACAACACGGCGAGAGCGCCAACAAGGCAACGCAACATGTTCAAGCTATGCACCTCAGATCCATCCGGCAGCGCAGAGAGACGGGCGAGTCCAACAGGATGCTGAAAAAAATCGAAAACCGCTTGTTTCCGCGAGCGGCTCCGACTTGAACTCTCGTGGTTACAGCAACTTACGGAGCCACGACCGTAAGGGAGCGGCCCATTCGCAAGCCTCTTTCAGCAACCTGTTAGGAAAGCCTATCGCGGAACCATCTATATAGTCAATCCGAGTGAGAAGATTAGCGAACGGCGCCGCTCGGGGCGGTCAATCGCGCCACTTCTTTCTGGCGCCGGTTGGTCCCACACCCCAGTTGAAGCTTCCGCGTTCGCCCCACGTTAAGAGCAGGATGATGAACCGAGGTGTAGACTGAGCAGATGTTGCGCGCGTCCTTGGCGCTACCTCTGATTTGCGCGGCCCGCTTATTCTCCGCCAGCACGCCGGCCTCGACTCCGCTTCCCGCCAATAGCATCGCGAATGCGGTTCAAGTGGATGCCTCCGGGAACCTGTATCTCGCCGGGTTCTTCTTTGCGAACTCTACGAACGCCAACGTTCCCGCTCACGCGTTTGTCGCCAAACTCTCACCGGACGCTTCGCAGATCCTCTGGTGGACGCCGCTCGGCGGATCGAAAGACGATCGCGCCCAAGCTCTTGTGCTCGGGTCCGACAATTCTGTTTATGTAACGGGCAGAACTCAATCGGCCGATTTCCCGACTACGCCGGGCGCTTTCGATCCAGCCGGCGCCACAGCGGGCAACACATTCGCCGCCAAACTGGACGCGAATGGCGCCGTAGTCTATGCGACTTACATCCCTGCATCCAGCGGTCAAGCCATTGCAATCGATGGCGCGGGCCACGCGTTCATCACCGGGCGTCTCAGTTCGGGCGACGCCTTGAAGGCTACCCCCGGCGCCGTGGCCGGCGCGCCAAACGGGTCGGCTTTCATTGTCGAACTCGATCCGGTGGGCAGCAAAGCCATCCTCGCCGTCATCGGTTTCGGAGGCTCGCAGATCGCGCTCGATGGCAACGGCAATATCTACGCCGCCGGATTTTTTCTAGGGCCGTTCCCTCCCACAACATCCGGGGCCTTCCAGTCTACGGTCACCGCTCGCACGTGCGGGTCATCGCAGGTTACGGTGCAGCCCTGCGCCCACCAGCACATCGCGAAAATTGATTCGACGGGGACCCGGTTGATTTACGCGACCTACCTTTCAGGCGCTTGGGGCGCGACGCCGACAGGGCTCGCCGTGGATAGCGGCGGAAACGCCATCCTCGCCGGCACCACCAACTCGCCCGATTACCCGACCACGCCCAGAGCGTATCAGCCTGAGTATTTCGGCAATCCATCGGCGCAATTGCAATTATTCACGCTGACGCCGCCTGCGACCGCCGGGTTTCTGAGCAAGCTGAACGCAACCGGCACCGGCCTGTTGTGGTCGACATTGTTTGGCGGATCGGGCGGACAGATCCCGGGCAGCTTTATTGCTGGTGAATCGATCGCGGGGATGGCGATCGACGCGAGCGGCAACATCCTGATTGCGGGCGCCGCCAATTCGCCCGATCTTCCGGGTCTTTGGACCACGCCGGTTTCTGCGAGGCCGGTCGCGGCCAATGGAGTGAGCCCGGTAGGCTTCGTGGCGCGCTTGAGTAGCGACGGCGGCACGTTGTCGCCGGTGCAACTGCTAAACGGCCTCCAGCGCGATTTGGTCGAGCCTACTGGAGGCGCGGTCGCAGTTCGCGCCGACGGAAGCGCCATCGTGGTTGGAAAGCTGGTTTTCACGGTGGACTTTTCATCCCTCGGCCGGATTGCCGCAATCTGCGATGCCGCCGATGACGCGAAAATCGTCAGGGTTGCGCCGGGACAGTTGATGACCCTCTATGGCACGAACCTCGCACCCGTCGCCACCGCGCCACCAACTCCGGGATTTCCCGCTTCGCTAAACGGCGTCTCCGTCACGTTTAATGGAACCGCCGCGGCGCTCCTCTACGCGGCAGGCGGCCAAATCAATCTCCAAGCACCATACGAAATCGCCGGACAGAGCCAGGTGACGATGCAAGTCTCCAGCCAGTCGGTCTCGCCGCCCATTTCCGAATCCTATATTCTGGCCGTCGCCCCGCGCGCGCCGGGTGTATTCATTGGCCCGGCGGAGTTCACGGCTTCGCTTGCCGACGCCGTAACCTGCAACGGTCAAACCTTCGCCGGATTGCAGCCGCTGGCGGTCAACGCCGATGGCAGCATCAACAGTTGCTCGAATCC
Organism: uncultured Solibacteraceae bacterium; assembly: GCA_964608645.1. GTDB lineage: Bacteria > Acidobacteriota > Terriglobia > Bryobacterales > Bryobacteraceae > CAZSQK01. The sequence continues at coordinate 128,659 of CAZSQK010000001.1, forward strand.
GGCCGCGCCTGGCTCGACGGTTTTCATTTTTCTGAATGGCCTGGGGGTTACCACGCCGCCGCAGGCGAGCGGCGCCATCGCTCCCTCCACGGTTGCGGTCAGCCCGGGGGCGTTTCTGGTCCCGGGCACTGGCCCGAGCGTCGCTCTTCCGACGTTCACTCTTGCGGGCGCCATCTCGGGTGTCGCAGAAGTGCAAGTCCAGGCCGGCGCTACGTCTTCAGTCATGAACCTGGCCGTAACGAGCGTTTCCGTTCGCGGTCCCGGCATCGTGATCTGGGCGGGACAGGCCGCTGGCGCCGCGCAAGACCACCCACAGGCTGGCATTCTGCCCCGCCGGATACAACATTGAGGCCCGTATCGGGACTAGAGGCAGCTGGCTGTTGGCCGCGTTGGAGCAGCGCTTCGGCTACGGTCGCGACGAGTTGGCCCGCCGGTTCGATCGCAGTGTGAGTTGGGTATCGCGGCGGCGTCAATCCGAGGGAGAAGATTAGCGAACGGCGCCGCTCGGGGCGGTCAATCGCGCCACTTCTTTCTTCAGGGGCGGGACGGCCTTCGCGAAGATCATTTTGTACGCGGAGCAGAAGTAATCGAGGTCGGCGAACTGCCGGCGCGGGTCGTGGCGATGCTTGGGGCAGCCGCCGTGACAGATCGACTGGTATTCGCAGACCTGGCACTCCGGATGCGCGATGCTCTTCTTCGACGCGAACTGGTAACGCTTCTGGCGGCGGGCGATCTCGGGCCACGAGTCCAGGTTGGTGTTTCCGAGTTTCCAGTCCTTCTCGACGAAGAAATCGCACGGATACACGTCGCCGTTATACTCGACCACCACGTAGCTGTCGCAGGTTTCGTGCATCGTGCATGTGCCCGGCTTCTGGCCGGCGAGCGCTTCGGCGAGATTGTCGAAATAGCGAATGCGGACCTTCCGGCGGTCGGGCCACCAAAGGTCGAAGATCTCGCAGAGAAAGCGGCCGTACTGCTCGGGAGTGATGGTGAACGGCAGCGGCTGCCCGAGACCGTCGAACTCCGAGAGCGGAATGAACTGCATGTATTCGATAGCCAGCGAGCGGAAGAACTTGTACGTCTCGGCGGGCTTCCCGACGTTCGCCTGGCTGACGACGCAGAGGGCGTTGAAATCGACCTTGTGCTTCTGCAACAGCTCGACGCCATTCATGACCTTGCGCCACGTCCCGGCGCCCGACTTGTTGAAACGGTACAGATCGTGGACCGGTTCCGGGCCATCGATGGAGATGCCGATCAGCCAGTTGTAGGACTTGAAGAGCTCACACCACCGGTCGTCGAGCAGGATGCCGTTGGTCTGGATGGCATTCGCGACGGACTGGCCGTTTCGGCCGTATTGCTGCTGGAACTGAACCAGCTTCTCGAAGAATGCGGGACCGGCGAGGGTGGGTTCCCCGCCCTGGAAGGCAAATGTGCTGTTGGGATACGAGTAGAAGAGGTACGTGTCGACCAGGCGTTCGAGGGTCTCCTCGGTCATGCGGCGGCCGGGCATCGACGTGTACGGGTCGGCCTCCCGGTCGAGGTAGAAGCAGTAGGCGCAGTCGAGGTTGCAAACGGCGGATGCCGGTTTGATCAGCAGCGACGAAATGCGCGGAGTGGAACCCTGCCCCTCGGAGAGTATCGGAAGCCCAACTGCCATTTCGTTTTAGTGTAGCAGGCGGGTTCCACCCGATGCCGCGGCATGCTACAACCGGACTGATGAGAATCCGTATTGCGTTCGGACTGGCCGGCCTGCTGCTGTGCGTGCTGGCCATCAGCGCGCCTCCCGCGCCGAAACCGCTCTCTTCGTACGATGGCCAAGTGAAGAAGCTGCTGGCGCAGATGACGCTCGAGGAAAAGATCGGCCAGATGACGCAGCCCGAGCAGAGCGCGCTGAAGGACCCGGCGGACGTGGAGCGATACTTCGTGGGATCGCTCCTGAGCGGCGGCGATTCCGATCCGAAGGAGGGCAACAGCCTGGAAGCATGGACGAACCTCTATGACCGGCTGCAGGCGCGCACGGCCAACACGCGGCTCCGCATCCCGATTCTCTATGGCATCGACGCGGTGCACGGGCACAACAACGTGCTCGGCGCGGTGGTGTTCCCGCACAACGTCGGGCTCGGGTGCACGCGGAACGCGAAGCTGGTGGAACAGGTCGGGCGGGCGACGGCGGAAGAGGTTCGCGCCACGGGAATTCAATGGACGTTCGCACCGTGCGTGACCGTCCCGCAGGATATTCGTTGGGGCCGCACGTATGAAGGCTTTTCCGAAGATCCGGGCCTGGTGAAGGAACTCGGCGGCGCGGCGGTGCGGGGCTTGCAGGGGCCCGACCTGGCAAATCCGCTGGCCGTGCTGGCATGCGCCAAACACTTCATCGGCGACGGGGGCACGGCTTTCGGATCGGCGCAGGGCGGAAAGGGGCTCGACCAGGGCGACACGCGCGTGGATGAGGCGACGCTGCGGCGCGTCCACCTGCCAGGATATATCTCGGCGATAGCGGCCGGGGTAGGCAGCATTATGCCTTCCTACAACAGTTGGAATGGCGTGAAATGCTCGGCAAGCAAGCGGTTGCTGACGGAAATTCTGAAGCGGGAACTCGGATTCGAGGGCTTCCTGATTTCCGATTACAACGCCATCGACCAGATTACACCGGATTACAAGGAAGCCATCCGCATCTCGATCGACGCGGGCATGGACATGGCGATGGTCCCTTCGCGTTACCGCGAATACTACGCGAACGTAAAGGCGCTCGTGGAAGAGGGAAAGCTCCCGATGTCGCGGATCGACGACGCCGTGACTCGCATCCTGCGCGTCAAGTTCGCGATGGGGTTGATGGGCGAGCAGCGGAAGCTCACTGCCGACCGGGAGTTACAGAAGTCGTTCGGATCGGCGGAGCACCGTCAGATCGCGCGGCAGGCGGTTCGGGAATCGGTCGTGCTGTTGAAAAACGAGGGCCGCGCGCTGCCCATCTCGAAGCAGGCCGCGCGCATCCATGTCTCCGGCAGGAGCGCCGACGATATCGGAAACCAGTGCGGGGGTTGGACCATCTCCTGGCAGGGGAAAAGCGGCGAAGTGACGCCTGGAGGAACCACGATCCTCGCGGCGATTCGGGCAGCGGCCGCGCGGGGCACGAAAGTCACGACCTCGCGGGACGGCTCGGGGGCCGAGGGCGCGGACGTCGCCATCGCGGTGATTGGGGAGACTCCGTATGCCGAAATGCGAGGAGATCGCGCGGACCTGGGACTTTCGGCGGAGGACGTCCAGACGGTGGCGAATCTGAAGCGCACCGGGATTCCAGTAGTGACCGTGGTGCTGAGCGGCAGGCCGGTGCTGCTCGACGGCGTGCTGGAGCCGTCGAACGCAGTCCTGGCGGCATGGCTGCCGGGAACCGAAGGCGCCGGCGTCGCCGACGTGCTGTTTGGGGATTACAAGCCGACCGGGAAGTTATCGTTCACGTGGCCGAGGTCGATGGCGAAGGCGGATCCGCTGTTCCGGTACGGTTTTGGGCTCAGCTATTGAAAATGACTTTTTCGCCGCTGCGGCACGATCGGTAGACGGCATCGACCACTTCCAGGGCCTGATACCCTTCTTCGCCTGCGACCAGCGGTTTGCGTCCTTTTTCGATCGCTTCGCCAAAATCGCGGAACTGACGTTCAAACGGTTCGAGCGAAATCGCCATCGGATCCGACGCGCCTGACGCGACCTCCTTGGCGACGGGAGCCGGCTCGCCGGAATCGTTCTCGACGTCCCAGGTGGTCAGCTTGTCGCCTGTGATCACGGCGGTGCCCTTCGTGCCGTGGAACTCGGTCCGCTCCGGGTAGCCCGGCCAAAAAGCGGTGGACGCCTGAATCACGCCGGTCGCGCCATTGGCGTACTTCACCACGGCGTTCACGACATCTTCGGACTCGATCTTGTGCAGCGCCCCAAGCTGCCATACGGCAAAAAGCTCTTTCACCGGACCGGCCATCCAGCGCAGGATGTCGATCTGGTGAATCGCCTGATTGATCAGCGCGCCACCGCCTTCGGTCTTCCAGCTTCCCTTAATCGGCCGGGAATAATACTCGGCCGAGCGATGCCACTTCACGTAGCAATCGCATTGCAGGAGCTTGCCGAGACGCCCTTCGGCGATGGCTTTATTCAGGAACAGGCTGGCGTCGTCGAACCGGTGCTGGCTGACCACGCCGAGGAGGATGCCGCCCTTGCGCGCGGTCTCGATCATCTGGCGGGCGGTTTCCAGATTCGTCGAAATCGGCTTCTGCACCTGCACGTGTTTGCCGGACTGGGCGCAGATCTCGATCGGCTGCATGCGAAAGTCGGGGAAGGTGCAGACGTCGACGTAATCGACCTGAGGATGGCGGCAGACCTCCTCGAAGGTGGGGACGAACTCCGCGCCGTACTGGTCCGCGAATTTCCGGCCGGCGGACTCAAAAATGTCCGTGCAAACCGTCAGTTCGAAGCCGATATTCTTATAGACCTGCGCGTGCTTGTGGGAAATCGCGCCGGTCCCGATCATTCCAACTCTCATGGGAATCCCTATTCTACAGCACGATGTGGGAAGTACAATGAGATTTCGACAATGAACCGTTCACTTGTATTTCTCTGCGCGGTCGCCGCCGCCCTGACGTTTGCCTCGTGTAAGCACACGCCGCCCGCCAATGTCGCCGCCGAGGTGAATGGCCACTCGATCTCCAATGCCGAGTTGGACAAGATTTACCAGTCGCAGTATCCGCAGACGATCGAGCGCTCGAACGAAGACCAGGTCCTGTCGAACAAGCTCGAAGTGCTCAATAGCATGATCACCAACGAGATCATGCTGCAGCGCGCCGAGAAGCTGGGTTTGACGGCGGTGGATGCGGATGTCGAGGCGGAGTTGAACAAGATGAAGGCGCCCTACACCAAGGAGGAGTTCGAAAAGCAGGTGGCAGCGCGGCACATGTCGGTGGAGGATCTGAAGGCGCAGATCCGCCGCGACCTCACAGTGAATAAGCTCATCAACAAAGAAATCACGTCGCGAATCACCATCACCGACGCGGATGTGACGAGCTTCTATAATGCCAATAAGGCGAGCTTCAACCTGGCGGAGCCGCAGGTCCATATGGCGCAGATTCTGGTGACGCCATTCCAGGGCCAGCAGGTGCGCAACCTCAAGAACAGCAAGGCGCAGAGCGACGCCGAAGCGCAGACGAAGATCAAGGACCTCTCGGCGCGCCTGCAGCGCGGCGAGGATTTCGGCATGCTGGCGCAGAATTACTCCGAGGACCCCGATTCGGCGCCGAATGGCGGCGATATGGGTTTCGTCCCCCAATCCAATCTGGAGAAGGCCAGTCCGGAGTTGCGCAAGCTGGTGGACTCGCTGCAGCCCGGATCGTACTCGCCGGCCGTGCGGACGCAGGACGGCTATCGAATCCTGAAGGTCATCACGCGGGAGCCAGCCGGGCAGCGCGACCTGAACGATCCGCGGGTGCAGCAGAACATCCGCGAAACGCTTTTGAACCGGAAGGATCAGTTGCTGAAGTCGGCGTATTACGAAGTGGCGCGGAATAACGCGAAGATTTCGAACTACATGGCGCAGAGCATCGTGGACGGCGCCAAGAAGTAGGCAGCCGAAACGAGGGCTGCCGGTCTACGCTTTCACGATCCACGCGGATAACAGCCGCTTCACGGCGTCGGCGCAAAGAATGGCGGCGTGCTTGGATTCGGCGGGAAGGCCGCCGACGGCTTCATCGATCAGCGCCGGGCGAAACGCCGCCAGATCGGCGGCCGATTTCCCGAGAATCCATTCCGTCAGTGCCGACCCGGCGGCAATCGATGCGGTGCACCCGCGCACTTTGTACCTCGACTCGACGGCGATGCCGGCGTCGAACCTCACCGACAATCGTAGAATATCGCCGCATGCGGGATTCGAGACTTCCACCGTTACGGCGGGGGACGGAAGTTCTCCCACATTGCGCGGATTTTGAAAGTGGTCGAGCAGCCGTTCCGGATACATCTGTGCTCCAATATGTTGACATGCTTCAGGTGGTGGCGGCGATTATCGAGCGGGACGGCCGGATTCTGATCTGCCGGCGGACGGCGGCGCAATCGCACCCGTTGAAATGGGAGTTCCCAGGAGGCAAAGTGGAACCGGACGAGAGCCCCGCCGCGGCGCTCTCCCGCGAACTGGAGGAGGAATTGGGGATCGCCGATGCCGCCGGCGATGAGATCATGCGGTACGAGTACTGCTACCCGGGGAAGAAGCCGATCCTCCTGATCTTCATCCGCGTCACACGATTCTCGGGCGAGCCGCGAAATCTGATCTTCGAAGAAATGCGGTGGGAGCCGGCGAACCGTCTGCCTGCATTCGATTTCGTCGACGGCGACCGCGATTTTATCCGCGTCCTGGCGGCCTGATCTCTATACTGGTCGTATGCCGACTGCAATCAAAATGGTGGAACCGGCGCAGAACGAGTTTCTCGCCGGGCTCGAGGCCAAAAGCAAGAAGCCGAGCCCCTTTTTTCGTGCGATGGCGCACCGTGCCGACGCGCTCAAGAACTTCGTGCCGTTTTACGGGGCGATCATGGGACCGGGATCCGTCGAGAGGCGCGTCAAGGAGCTGGTTTATCTGACGTGCTCGTACGCCAACGAATGCGCGTTCTGCACGGCTGCCCACGTGGCGGGGGGCAAGAAGGCCGGGATCACCGAGGACGAGCTTCGCGCCCTGCAGACCGAGCAGGATCACGGCTTTGCATCCAATGAGCGCGCGGCGATTCTGTATGCCCGGGAATTGACCCAATCGGCCGCGGCCGACGAATCGCGCGATGCCCTGCTGCAGCATTTCAACGACGAACAGGTGGTGGAGATTACGCTGGTGGCGGCGATGGCGAACTTCACGAACCGCTTCAATAACGGGCTGAACATCCTGCCCGAGGAATAGCCGTTGTCGATCCTGAGCGGCATTCATCCGATTGTCGAAGCGCTGAAGGCGAAGCGGCCGCTGGACCGCGTCCTGGTGGCGCAAGGGGCGGGGGGCCCGCGCATGCAGGAGGTGATCGACCTCGCGCGGCGCGCTTCCGTGCCCGTGCGGTTCGAGCCGCGCGCCTCGCTCGACCGGCTGGCGGGCAGCTCGGCGCATCAGGGTGTGGTGGCTATGGGCGCCGCGCGGCAGTACGCCGGCCTCGAACAGGCTGCCGCCGGAGAGCTGGTGGTGGTTCTCGACGGCGTGGAGGATCCGCATAACCTGGGCGCGATCGTCCGCACGGCGCATGCGGCAGGGGCATCCTCGGTGATCATCCCGGAGCGGCGGGCGGCCGGAGTCACCGATGTGGTGGCAAAGGCGGCCGCGGGAGCGCTGGAACATCTCCCGATCGCGCGCGTGACCAACATCAACCGGGCGCTAGAGGATCTCAAGGAACGGGGGTTCTGGATATACGGCCTCGACGAGCGCGGCACGGAGTCCTACGACCGGGTCGATTACGGTTCGCCCACGGCATTCGTCCTGGGCGGCGAAGGCAAGGGGCTTCACGAGCAGGTCCGCAAGCATTGCGACGTGCTGGTGCGCATCCCGATGGCGGGCAAGATCTCGTCGCTGAATGTGTCGGTGGCCGCGGGGGTGGTGCTATTCGAATGGAAGAGGCGCCGTTCGAATCAGGATAGTAGGATATAGTTTATGCGCCACAGCCTAGCTATCTTCCTGATGGCCTCCGCCATCCCCGTTTGGTCCGCGCAGCCGGTGCGCGCGCGCAAGGGCATGGTGGTCACCCGCGAGCGGCACGCCACCGACGCCGGAATCAAAGTCCTGGAAGCGGGGGGTAATGCCGTCGACGCAGCGGTGGCGGTGGGCTTCGCCCTGGCGGTGACGCACTCTTCGGCTGGGAACATCGGCGGCGGCGGATTCATGCTGATCCGGCTGGCGGACGGCCGCAGCACGTTTATCGACTTTCGCGAGCGCGCCCCGGGGTCCGCATCGCGCAATATGTACCTCGGCGCTTCGGGTAAGGCGACCCAGGAGAGCGTGACCGGGTACCGGGCATCGGGAGTGCCTGGCACGGTGCGCGGGCTGGAATATGCGTCGCAGAAATACGGGAAGAAGCCTTGGGCGGAGCTGGTCGCGCCGGCGGTCGAGCTGGCCGCGAAGGGGTTTCACCTGTCGTACGGACAGGCGCAGGGTTTTCGGAACGCGCGAGGGTTGAGCCAGTTTCCGGAGTCGAACCGGATTTTCCTGAAGGGCGGCAAGTATTACGAGGCCGGCGACCTGTTCGTGCAACCGGAGCTCGGACGGACACTGGACCGCGTCGCGCGGTATGGAGCGAAAGACTTTTACGAGGGCGAGACGGCGCAGCTCCTCGCCAAGGACATGAAGGATCACGGCGGGCTGATTACTGCCGACGATCTGAAGAAGTACGCCGCCATCGAGCGCAAGCCTCTGACGGGCACTTACCGTGAGGACACGATCATCACCGCACCTCCGCCGAGTTCGGGCGGGGTCGGCGTGTTGCAAATGCTCGGCATGCTGGAAGGCACTGGATTCGAGAAGGCGGGCGCGGGATCGGCTGGGGCGGTCCACTACATGACGGAGGCGATGCGGCGGTATTTCGCCGACCGCTCGGAGCATCTCGGCGACCCGGATTTCGTCAAAGTGCCGCTGACGGCGATGCTGAACCCGAAATACCTGGCGAAGCTGCGGTCGTCGATCGACGCGGAGCGGGCGACACCGTCGAGCGAGATCCACGCGGCGAAGTTCACGGCGGCGGAGTCCAACGAGACGACCCACTACTCGGTGGCCGACGCGGACGGAAACATCGCGCTCGTGACCTACACGCTGAATGGCGGCTACGGCAGCAAGGTGACGGCGGCCGGTCTGGGATTCCTGCTGAATAACGAGATGGACGACTTCGCGCCGAAGCCTGGCGAGGCGAATATGTACGGCCTGATTCAGGGTGAGGCGAATGCGATCGCGCCGCGCAAGACGCCGCTTTCGTCGATGACGCCGACGATCGTCCTGAAGGACGGCAAACCGGTACTGGCGCTCGGCTCTCCCGGCGGTCCGACGATTATCAACACCGTGCTCGAAGTCATCGTCAACACCATCGATTTCCAGATGAATGTGCAGGACGCGGTGAACTGGCCGCGCTTCCACCATCAGTGGCTGCCGGACGAATTGCGCATGGAGGCCGGCTACTCGCCGGACACCGTGGCGCTTCTCGAAAAGCGCGGTTACACGGTGAAGCGGGTGAATGCGCAGGGCGAATGTGCGGCGATCGCCTTCCACAACGGCTGGATCGAGGGCGCCCCGGATCCCCGCACGGAAGGCACGGCGCAAGGACGCTAACCAACCAGATGAAGCACATACTGTCGACGCACCTGTTCGTCAATCACCGGCTGAGCGGGGCGATGCTTTCGAGGATCGAGCACGCCGGCATCCCCGCCGTCGAGATCTTCTGCGCGCGGCAACACCTGGACTATCACAACAAGGCGCAGATCGCGGAGCTGGGGCACTGGTTCCACGATTCGGAGCTCGAGCTGCATTCCCTGCACTCTCCGATGTACAACGACGAGATCTGGGGCCGGTCGGGGCCGCATGCGGTGGTCACGATCACGGAGCTGGTGAAGGGCCGCCGTCTGGAGATGGTGGATGAGATCAAGCGGGCGATTGAGGTCGCGGAGGTGATCCCGTGCCGCTACCTGATCCAGCATATGGGCGTGGGCGGGGAAGAGTTCGACATGCGGAAGTTCGACGCCGCATTTTCCGCGCTGGAGGAGATATCGCTTTTCGCGCGCCAGCGGGGCGTGGAGGTGCTGCTGGAGAATATCCCGAACGAGCTCTCGAGCGCAGAAAAGCTGCTGCAGTTCGAGGAGCTGACACACCTGGGGTTGAACTACGTCTTCGACACCGGCCATGCCCACATGCATGAGGGCGTGGAAACGGCGTTCCACCTGATGGAGGAAAAGATCCGCTCCACTCACGTGCACGACAACGACGGCAAGAGCGACACCCATATCTTCCCGATGGTGGCGGAGGGCGGCACGATCGACTGGAAGAATACGATGGAACTCCTGCGCAGCCGGGCCGACCAGTATCCGCTCCTCCTGGAACTGAAGGAGAGGCCGGAGCTGGCGAACCCACTGGACGCGGTGAAGGAAATCTTCGAGAAACTGGAAGAGCAGTAAACACGGATGATTCAACCTCAAGATTACGTTCGCAGCCTGTTGAAGCGGGCTCCCGGGGACCGGGTGACCGCTCGCGGATGGGTCAAGACGCGGCGCGACAGCAAGAACGTGCATTTTGTCCAGCTCAACGACGGATCGTCGCCCGTCGACCTTCAGGTGGTGCTGGACGCGGGCGTGGTGTCGCCCGAAGTGGTCGCGAGCATTACGACCGGCGCCTGCATCAGCGTGGAAGGGGAACTGGTGGCGTCGCCGGGAAAGGGCCAATCGGTGGAATTGAAGGCCTCGGCGCTGCACGTGCATGGGGCGGCCAACCCCGAGTCGTACCCGCTGCAGAAGAAAAAGCACACCCTCGAAACGCTGCGCGAAATCGGCCATCTGCGCCCGCGGTCGAACACCTTCGGCGCGGTGTTCCGGGTCCGCAATGCCCTGGCGTTCGCGATCCACAAATTCTTTCAGGAGCGCGGATTCCTGTACATCCACGCGCCGCTGATCTCATCGTCGGACGCCGAAGGCGCGGGGCAGATGTTCCAGGTGACGACGCTCGATCTGGGCAAACCGGCGGACTTCGCGCAGGACTTCTTCGGGCAGAAGACGTTTCTGACCGTCAGCGGGCAACTCGAGGCGGAGATCTTCGCGCTGGCTTTCGCCAATGTGTACACGTTTGGCCCGACGTTTCGCGCCGAGAATTCGAACACGCCGCGGCATCTCGCCGAGTTCTACATGATCGAGCCGGAGATGGCGTTCTGCAATCTTCAGGACAATGCGGACCTGGCGGAGGCGTTTCTGAAAAGCCAGGTGGAGCAGGTGATGGCCGCCTGCATGCCCGACCTGCAGTTCCTCAGCAAGTGGTACGAGCCGGACCTGCTGCAGACGCTGGAAGGCCTGCTGGCCAGCCGTTTCGAGCGCATCACGTACACCGAGGCGGTCGGCCTGCTGCAGAAATCCGGCAAGAACTTCGAGTTCCCGACCGACTGGGGAGTCGACCTGCAGAGCGAACACGAGCGCTATCTCACCGAGGAGCTGTTTCGAAAGCCGGTGATCGTCACCGATTACCCGAAGGGGATCAAGGCGTTCTACATGCGCAGCAACGACGATGAAAAGACCGTCGCCGCGATGGACGTGCTGGCGCCGAGGATCGGAGAGATTATCGGCGGCAGCCAACGCGAGGAACGGTTCGATCTCCTGCAATCCCGCATCCGGGCGCACGCCGATCGGGGGATGAAGGAGGAATCGTACTGGTGGTATCTGGATCTGCGCCGCTTCGGCGGCGTGGAGCACGCAGGCTTCGGCATGGGCTTCGAGCGTATGCTGATGTACCTGACCGGCATGAAAAACATCCGCGACGTCATCCCATTCCCACGCACTCCGGGGAATGCCGAGTTTTGAGGAATCGGTCGCGCTGATCGAGCATTTATGCCCCGATCTCACATCGCGATTATTGGAGCGCCCCTCGATTTGGGGCAGGGCCGGCGCGGGGTCGATATGGGGCCTTCGGCGGTGCGGGTCGCAAATTTGAACGCGCGGCTGGCTTCGCTCGGGTATGTGGTCGAGGACCGCGGCAATGTGCCGGTGGAGCAGGCAGAGGCGGCGCCGGAGGGGCATCCCCGCGCGAAGTACCTGCCGCAGATCGCCGCCACCTGCCAGCGGCTGGCGTTGATGGTGGCGGAGACGCTGTCCGGCGGGGGCGTCCCGGTCGTGCTCGGCGGCGATCATTCGGTGGCGGTGGGCACGGTCAGCGGCGTTTCGCACTTTTTCCGGCAACGCGAGCAAAGCGTGGGGCTGATCTGGCTGGACGCGCACGCCGATATGAACACGCCGGAATCGAGTCCGAGCGGCAACGTGCACGGCATGCCGCTGGCGTGCATCGTGGGAGAGGGGCCGGCGGAATTGACGGAGCTGTTTGGGTATCGGCCAAAGGTCGCGCCGCGGAACGTGGTCATCGTCGGCCTGCGCGACGTGGATCAGACGGAGAAGCCGCACGTGCGCGAATATGGCGTCCACGCCTTCACGATGCGGGACATCGACGAGCGCGGGATGCGGTCGGTGATGGAGGAGGCGGTCCGGCTGGCATCGGACGGCGCCGAGGGGTTCCACCTGTCACTGGATATGGACTTCGTCGATCCGAAGGACGCGCCGGGCGTCGGCACGCCGGTGCGGGGCGGCGCGACCTACCGAGAAGCGCATTTGGCAATGGAAATGATCTGCGATTCCCGGCGCATGCTCTCGATGGAGGTTGTGGAAGTGAACCCGGTGATCGACGAGGTCAACCGGACCGCCGACCTGGCCGTCGAGTTGATGATGTCCGGATTGGGAAAACGAATCCTATGAAATTACGAGTTGCCGTCATTTATGGCGGCCGGAGCGGTGAACACGAGGTGTCGGTGCGTTCGGCGCGAGCCATTATGGACGCCCTGGATCCGGCGCGGTACGAGCGGATCGAGTACTTTATCGATCCGCAGGGCAAGTGGCTGCCGAAGGCGATTCTTCCCGAACCCGGCGCGCAGCCGGATATCGATGTCGTGTTCCCCGTGATGCACGGAACTTTCGGCGAAGATGGCACCATGCAGGGTCTACTCGAGCTGGCGGATCTGCCGTACGTCGGCGCCGGCGTGCTGGCATCGGCCGTGTCGATGGACAAGGAGATGATGAAACGTGTCTGCAAGGAACGGATGTTGCCGGTGGTAGACTACGTCATCGCGGCCCGGGGGCAGGCCAACGTCGATGAGATCTGCCGGCGGCTGCCGTTTCCGATGTTCGTCAAGCCGGCCAATCTCGGGTCCTCGGTGGGCATTTCGAAGGCGCACGACCGGGCGGAACTGGAGAAGGCGCTCACTTTCGCGGAACAGTATGACCGCAAGATTATCGTGGAGCGCGGGATCGAGGGGCGAGAACTGGAATGCTCGGTGCTGGGGAACGATGCGCCGATCGCTTCCCTTCCCTGCGAGATTCTGCCCTCTCGCGAGTTTTACGATTACGACGACAAATATCTGCTGGATCGCGCGCAAACGAAGCTGCCCGCCGACTTGCCCGCGGAGCGGACCGACGAACTCCGCCGCCTGGCGGTCGAGTGCTACCGCGCGGTGGAATGCGAAGGCATGGCGCGGGTCGACTTCCTGCTGGAGGGGGCAACCGGCAAGCTGTACATCAACGAGATCAACACGATTCCAGGGTTCACCTCGATCAGCATGTACCCGAAGATGTGGCAGCACAGCGGCATCGGGTTCGCGGAGCTGATCGACCGGCTGATCGAACTGGCGCTCGACCGGCACAAGCGGAAGAAGGCTACGAAGTTCACGCGATAGAATGGGGACGGGCGAGGCGTTCTGAAACCATCCGCAATTCCCCGCGTCCAAATCGATATCGCTCCGACCTGGCCCTTTTGATGTATCGATCTATCCTCATCCTGTTGCTCGCCGCCGCGACGCTGCCCGCCGCGGACGACCTCCCGGCGCAGATGAAGAGCGTCGTCCAGGCCTATTCGATCCTGGAACAGAATGCGGCCGACCCGGTTTCCTCCGAACAAGTCTTCTACCAGGGGGCGATTCCGGGCCTGTTGCGGACGCTCGACCCGCACTCGGTCTTTTTCGACCCTGGGCAGTTCGAGCAACTCAAGAAGATGGAGAGCTCGACGCAGAAGGGCTTCGGCAGCGTCGTGTCGCTCCTGCCGGGACGGGTGATCGTCCTGCAGACGCTGCCCGGGACGCCGTCGGCAAAATCGGGGCTGATGCCGGGCGACGATATCCTGGCTGTCAACGGCTACATCGTCGGGCAGCTCGACACCGATCAGATCACCGAGCTGCTCTCGCAGTCGCGGCAGCGGCAGGCGCAGTTGGACGTCCGGCGGGGCGATTCCGCGCGCATCCTTCACTTCGTCCTGACGCCGGAGGAGATGCAATCGCCGAGTGTCGATCGGGCATTCTTCATCGGCGCGGGCGTGGGCTACATCCGCGTCTCGAGCTTCGATGAAAAGACCGCCGCGGAGCTCAAGACGGCGATCGAAAAGCTCGGCGGCAACCGGCTGGCAGGACTGGTGCTCGATTTCCGCAACAATCCCGGAGGCATGGTCACGGCGGCGTTGGAGATGTCGTCGTTATTCCTGACGCCCGGGACGAAAATCGTGACGGTGCGCGGGCGGCATGTTCCGGAGAAGTCGGAGGTGGTGCCCTCGATCGCGAAACCTTACGGGTTCAAGCTGGCAATCCTGGTCAACGAGAAGACTGCCAGCGCCTCCGAAATCGTCTCCGGGGCGATGCAGGACCATGACCGCGCCACCATCGTCGGCACGACGAGCTTCGGCAAGGGGCTCGCGCAGAGCGTTTTCCCGATGAGCGAGAATACCGGGCTGGCGCTGACCACGGCGCTCTATTACACGCCTAGCGGCCGGTCCATCCAGAAGCCGCTGGACGCTTCGAAATTCGAGCTGGGGGCGACGACGGCCCATCCCAATCAGCAGTCGGAGTTTCGCACGGATAAGGGCCGGGTGGTGACGGGCGGGGGCGGCATCCAACCGGATTTTGTAGTGACGCCGCAGCCGATGAGCCGGCTGCGAGCAGTCCTCGACGCCAGCGGATCGTTCACGAGCTTTGCGACGGACTATTTGCGGGCACATAAGATTGCGGATGATTTCGACATCACGCCGCAGATTGTCGGGGAGTTCCAGGTGTTTCTGTCGGAGCGGCGGATACAGCCGGGTGTCGCGGAGTGGTCGATTGAACGGGAATTTGTCGCGAATCGGCTGAAGACGGAGATCTTTAATCAGGCGTTCGGGGTCGAGAAGGGCGACGAAGTGGAGGCGCAACGCGACCCGGTGATTCAGAAGGGGCTGGAGGTGGTCGGGGGGTAGGGGCCGATGCCAGCAAGAATGCTGGCATGGCCGGCTGTGAAGCCGACGCGGGTGCTGATGCCGGCTTCGGGCTCCATCGTCGTGCTTTCGGTCAGGGGCAGGTCTATATTCACAAGCTGGACGTCGCCGGTTCGAGTCCCGTCTCCCGATTTATTTTCAATAGCTTAGGAAAACCCACTGATTCCTCGTTATGCCGTTTATGCCACGTTGCATGCTCTCCGTTTCGATTCTGGGAAGCTCGTCCTCGCCGTCAAGGGTTCGCTGCGCCGCGCAAGAAGCGCGCGCCCTTGACTGCTGCGGTGAGCGCGAAGCGTTCAAACCTGCCAGGCGGATCCAGGCGGACCGGTTCAGCGTAGACTTGAACAAGGTAGGGATAGCGAGAGGACGATATGACCATTAAGGTTCCGCTCACAAAAGAAGGAGAGGAGCAGCTTACCGAGGTTGCAAAAGGCCGCGGCCTCTCCCCGGACGCGCTCATCCAAACGGCGGTCAAACAGATCCTCGAAACTGGCGCCTTACCTGCCAACGGAGTGCAACTCTCCCCGGAAGCGCGCGAGCGTCAGGTTGATGAGCTATTTGCCTCATTCGACAGCGTTGAAGTGGGGCCGGAGATAAGCGAAGCAGCGTTTCACCGTGAGAACTGGTATCGATGAGGGCGCGCCTTCACGACACCAACGTTCTGCTGCGCGCTATTCAACGACAAAATCCTGGACTTCGGTCTTGCACGAGAGGCCATCAGACGCCTCTACCGCGCCGGCGACACTCTTTGCGTGTGCCGGCAAAACTTGATCGAACTGTGGAACGTCTGCACACGACCGACGAACGTCAATGGTCTTGGCCTGGGCGTGGCCGATGCACAGAAGAACATCGCACGCTGTGAGGCTTTCTTTCGGCTCTTGCCGGAGTCCCCCGAGATCTTTCCTGAATGGAAACGCCTCGTCCCCGTGCATCAAGTGGCTGGACTAAAGGTCCACGATGCTCGGCTAGTGGCGGCCATGAATACGCATCACATCACCAGCATCGTCACGTTCGATATCGACGACTTCAAGCGCTACCCGGACATCGAGGTGGTCCACCCAGAAAAGGTCGTGACTGCTTGATTGGCAACCTCGCGAAGCCGGCGTCGCAACCCGGACCCATGCCAGCAAGAATGCTGGCCCGCCGGCTGGAAGCCGGCGCTACTCGGCTGTGAAGTAGGCGCAGTCGGGGTGTTGGAAGACCAAGGCGCTGACGCTGGCTTCGGGCTCCATCATCATGCCTTCGGTCAGGCGGACGCCGATATCGTCGGGCTGGAGGAGTTTCCAGATTCCCTGCTGGTCGTCGAGATTGGGGCACGCGGGGTAACCGAAGCTATAGCGCTTGCCGCGGTACTTCGACGTGAACCGGTCGTGCATGGTGGTTGATGGCGGATCGGGGAAGCCCCAGTCTTCGCGGATCCGGCGGTGCAGCCACTCGGCCGTGCCTTCCGCGGTTTCGATTGCCAGCGCCTGGATGGCGTGCGACTTGAAAAACTCGCCGGCCTGTTTCCATTCCTCGGCGCGTTCGCGGATGCACGACCCGGCGGTCACGACGAATAGCGCGAGGTGATCGCGGCGGCCGTCTTCCGCGGGGAGAATGTAGTCGCTCAGACAGAGGCCGTCGTCGCGGCGCTGCCGGCCGAATTGAAAGGTGTGGATCGGCGAATCGCCCCCGGGGGCGAAGAGGTGAATGGCGTTGCCGTCGCGTTCGGCCTCGAAGAACTGCCATACGGCGCGCGCCTTCATGAAACGGGCGGCCTCCTGCTTGACCTCCTCCACCTTGTGGAAGAGATCGACCGCCTTCTCGTCGTGTTCCGCCAGCGCCTGCTCGAAATTCCCCTTGTAGCCGAGATGCCGGCCGTACAGCATGAACGGGTTGATGTAGCTCCACAATTCGGCGAGGTGGGGAACATCACGCAGCTTGCGTTCAAGATACGGCGCGGCGGGAATCGGGATGTCGGTGCGGACCTTGCCGCTACGGCGCGTGCTCAACGGAGCCAGCGGTTCGGGCGCGACTTCGACGGCCACCGGGGCTTCGGTCTGCCGGTGCTCCGCGAGAACCGTCCCACGTTCCGCGGGATCCATAATCCGGTTCATGAGGCGCAGGCCGGTCATCGCGTCCTTGGCGTAGCAGACGGCTTCGCCATACGCCGGCGCGATCTTGTTCCGCGTGAATTTCTCGGAGAGCGCCGCGCCCCCCACCAGGAGCGGGGCGGCGATGCCCGCCATCTTGAGATCGGTCGCGGTGATCACCATCTGCTGCGTGCTCTTCACCAGCAAGCCCGAAAGTCCGATCGCGTCGGGCTGGTGTTCCTGAAATGCGCGAATCAACGCGTCCGGCGCCACTTTGATGCCCAGGTTAATGACGTTGTAGCCATTGTTGGCCAGGATGATCTCGACCAGGTTCTTGCCGATGTCGTGAACGTCGCCCTTCACCGTGGCGAGGATCACTTTGCCGCGCGCGGCCGTGTCCGCCTTTTCCATGAACTGCTCGAGATGGTTGACGGCGGCCTTCATGGCCTCGGCGGATTGCAGCACTTCCGCCACGATCAGCTCGTTGTTGTTGAACAGGCGGCCCACCTCCGCCATTCCAGCCATGAGCGGACCATTGATGATATCGAGCGGCGCGACGCCTTCTTCGCGCTTGCGGTCGAGATCGGCAACCAAGCCATCCTTGGTGCCTTCGATGATGTAATTCGCGAGGCGCTGGTCGAGCGGGACATCTTCGGCGCGCTGCTTGACGCGCTTTCCGGTTTTCCGGAAGTGGTCGGTGATGGCCGCGATGTGCCACTGGTTGATGGCGGCCTTCTGCTCCACGCTCTGACGGCGCCAATCCTCCGGCGCGGTGCGCAGCGATTCGTCCTCCGCGTCGACCGGCGGTGAATTGAACAAGAGATTTTCGGCGAGACGGCGCTCCTCTTCCGGGATCGACGCGAACCGTTCCAGCTTCTCGGCATTGACGATGGCAAGGTCGAGCCCGGACTTGGTGCAGTAATACAGGAAGACCGAGTTTACGACCTCCCGGGCCGCCGCCGGGAGGCCGAACGAGATGTTCGAAATCCCGAGCACGGTTTTGGCGAGCGGCAGCTTCTCTTTGACGAGGCGGATACCCTCGATCGTCTCCACAGCCGCGCCGATGTAGTTGGCGTCGCCGGTGGCGCAGGGAAACACCAGCGGATCGAAAATGATGTCCTCGGGCGCGATCCCGTACTTCTCCGTCAGCAACTGGTAGGAGCGCTCGGCCACGGCCAGTTTGCGCTCGCGGGTGAAGGCTTGGGCCTGCAGCTTGTCCTCGTCGATCGATCCCACCACCAGCGCCGCGCCGAAGCGTTTGGCGATGGGGCAGATGCGCTCGAACTTCTCCTCGCCGTCCTCCAGGTTGATCGAGTTGATGATGCTCTTCCCCTGACAGTACGTCAGCGCCAGTTCCACGCCCTTGGGATCGGTGGTGTCGATCATGACCGGCGCATGAATTTTGCGGATCAGCTTCTCATAGAACGGCGGGATATCCTCGAGTTCCTCGCGATCGGTGCTTTGCAGGCAGACGTCGATGATGTGCGCGCCGTTCTTCACCTGCCAGCGCGCGATCTCGGTGGCCTCTTCCCACTTTTCCTCCGCCACCATGTTCTTGAACAGCCGCGACCCGATGACGTTCGTCCGCTCGCCGACGATCAAAGGCCGGCTGCTCTCGTCGGCCTCGACGAGATCGATCCCGGTGTAATAGGCGCGATGGGTGGCCGGGCGCAACCCGCGCGGCCGCTTGCCGTCGGCCATTTGCGCGATGGCCTTGATATGCGCGTCGGTGGTGCCGCAGCACCCGCCGACGATGTTGATCCAGCCGTTCCCGATGAATCGCTCCAGTTGCGCGGCGAGCGAGGTGGGAGTCTCCAGGTACTTGCCCTCGTCATTGGGCAGCCCGGCGTTGGGATAACACGACACGCGCACCGGGGACATCTCACTGATCGTGCGGATGTGGTCCGTCATAAACTCCGGACCGGTGGCGCAGTTCAAGCCGATCGACAGCAAATCGGCATGCGCAATCGAAGCGCAAAATGCGTCCGCGGTTTGCCCCGCGAGCATCGTCCCCATGGGCTCGATCGTGCCGGAAACCATCGTCGGAATCGACCGCCCGATTTCGCGCCGCAGCCGCTCGATGGCGAGCAGCGCAGCCTTCACGTTGCGCGTATCCTGGCACGTCTCGACCAGCAACAGATCCGCGCCGCCTTCCACGAGCGCCTTCGACTGGGCGTAGAAATTCTCGATCAACTGCGAAAAAGTGACCCCGCCGGTGACGGTGATCGCCTTCGTCGTTGGCCCAATCGAACCAGCCACGAAGCGTGGCTTTCCGGTTGTCGAGAATTCGGCGGCGGCCTGCCGCGCCAGTTGCGCCGCCGTGAAATTCAACTCGTGGGCGTCCTTCTCCAGGTCGTATTCGGCAAGCACCAGTGGCGTGGCGCCGAAAGTATTGGTCTCGACGATATCGGACCCGGCCGCATAATATGCCCGATGAATCCCCAGCACGACGTCCGGCCGCGTGCGCACGAGATTTTCGTTGCACCCTTCGAGCGCCAGTCCGCCGAAATCCTCGGCCGTCAGATTTCGCTGCTGGAGCATGGTTCCCATAGCCCCATCGAGGACGAGGACACGTTCGGCAAGGATCTGTTCGAGCGTCTGCTGACGCTCCGCGGGTGTATTCATAAGGGGGTGCTGTACCGATTTTAGCAGGCTTCGGCGGCCCGCTGCCGGCGGCTACGCGGCGGGACGGAACTCAAACGTGTCGATGGAGCAGGCGATCAGCGCGCCTTCGGTGCGGATGATGCGGCCATGCGCGGCCAGCCAGACAGCGGATTGGCCGGGTTCGGCCGGCCAGCTCACGCAAAGCTCGATATCGACACCGACGGGCAATCCGGGGGCGGCTGTAAACGCCAAGCCGTTGCGGCTGATATCGACCGTAGCGCCAGCGCCGGCCTGCACCGTCTCGCCGTTCAGCACGAGTCCGAAGCGAACTGGCAGGTCGAGCGGCATCCGCTCCCGATCTCTCCGATTCTGTTCCGTGCTTGTGTGCGTCATCATACCGTACTCTAAGGCACGATCAGCGCCACTCGGGAATCGACCTGATTTCAGTTAGTTATGAGGGGCGTCCCGGGTACTTGTACACCACGTGGACATGGGCGTGTCCACTACGCAGCCATGCCTGCGCAATCTGCATGAGAGAGCATCGGGATTTCCGCGGGGCGAAACTCATAGCTGTCGATGGAACAAGCGATCAGCGCACCGTCGGTGCGGACGACGCGGCCATGCGCGGCCAAGCAGACCGGAGATTGGCCGGGTTCGGTCGGCCATCTGACGCAAAGCTCGATGTCGTGACCGACGGGGAGCACCCTCGCGGCCGTGAATGCCAGGCCGGTACGGCTGATATCCACGGTGGCGCCGGCGCCGGCTTCCACCGTCTCGCCGTTCTCCACGAGTCCGAAGCGCAGCGGCAGGTCGAGCGGCATCCGCTCCCGATCTCTCCGATTCAGTTCCGTGCTCGTGTACGTCATCATGACGTACTCTAAAGCACGATCAGCGCCACTCGGGAATCGCCCTGATTTCAGTTAGTTATGAGGGGCGTCCCGGGTACTTGCATACCACGTGGACACTTTATGTCCACGCGCTAGCCGCTAGTCATTGCCCGAGATGTTCACCAGCGCAGCGTTGGCGCTTCCCTCCAACACCGCCGCCGCCTCTTCCGCCGTGAAGCTCTCGACCTTCGCCGAGATATTCATGGAACAGAACTTCGGGCCGCACATCGAGCAGAAGTGAGCGTCCTTGAACCCGTCTTCGGGGAGTGTCTCATCGTGCATGGAACGCGCCGTCTCCGGGTCGAGCGACAACTCGAACTGCCGGTTCCAGTCGAAGGTGTAGCGCGCTCTCGACAGCGCATCATCGCGATCCCGCGCCCCCGGGCGCTTGCGCGCGATATCGGCTGCGTGCGCCGCGATCTTGTACGCGATGATTCCCGCCTTCACGTCGTCGCGGTTGGGAAGCCCCAGATGCTCCTTGGGCGTCACGTAGCACAACATCGACGCGCCGTACCAGCCGATCATGGCCGCCCCGATTGCGGAGGTGATGTGGTCGTAGCCCGGCGCGATATCGGTGACCAGCGGTCCCAGGGTGTAGAAGGGCGCCTCGTAACACATCTCGTTTTCCTTCTGGACCTGCATCTCGATCTGGTCCATCGGGATATGCCCCGGCCCTTCGATCATGACCTGGACGTCGTACTCCCACGCCTTTTTTGTGAGTTCGCCCAGCGTCTTCAACTCGGCGAACTGCGCCTCGTCGCTGGCGTCGGCGACGCTGCCGGGCCGCAACCCGTCTCCCAGGGAGAAGCTGACATCGTGCTTCTGGAAGATCTTACAAATGTCCTCGAAGCACTCGTACAGCATATTCTGCTTGTGGTTTTTGACCATCCACTCTGCCAGAATCGACCCGCCCCGGCTGACGATCCCCGTGATGCGCTTCGTGGTCAGGGGGATGTACTGCACGAGCACGCCGGCATGGATCGTCATGTAATCGACGCCCTGCTCCGCCTGCTCCTCGATCACCTCGAGCATGACTTCCCGGCTCAAATCCTCGACGCGGCGCACGCGCGACAGGGCTTCGTAAATCGGCACGGTGCCGATCGGCACCGGCGAAGCGCCAATGATCGCTTTGCGGATCGCCGGGATGTCGCCGCCCGTCGATAGGTCCATCACCGTGTCGGCGCCAAACTTCACGGAGTAGCGCAGCTTCTCCAGTTCCCCCTCGATATCGGAGGTGACGGCCGAGTTGCCGATATTGGAATTGATCTTGCAGTTCGACGCGACGCCGATACACATGGGCTCGAGGTTGGTGTGATTCACGTTGGCCGGGATGATCATCCTCCCGCGCGCCACCTCGGAGCGGACCAGCTCCGGCTCGATCCTCTCGCGCTTCGCGATGTAGACCATCTCCTCGGTGATCACGCCCTGCCGGGCATAATGCATCTGTGTCCGAATCCTGTCTTGTTTCCGTTTCGCTACCCACTCTGTGCGCATGACTGACTCCTGTGTGTAGGGGCCGGGGATCCTGATCGGGATGCCCGGCCCATCTACGGGCCTGGGGGAACTACTTTTTCTTCTTCGGCTTCTTAGTTTCTTTTTTCGGGCTTCTGTCCTTGGCCACAAGATCCTCCCTTACGTTGAGATTATACCCGCTTACGGAGAAAAGCCCCCCGAATTTATCTACGCGAAGACCCCTCGCCGGCGACCAGGACTTCGAGCGCCCGCAGCTTCTCCTGGCGGCCCATCACGATCAGATGATCCCCCGCACGGACCGTCGATTCGGCGGTGGGGTTGAAGTGCATCTGTCCGTCGCTGGTCCGGATCGCCATCACGATGACGCCCAGATCCTTGCCGAGTTGCAGCTCGCGGAGGCTCTTGGACACCATTTCGCTGGTCTCGGAAACGCGGATCTGCTCCATGGCGATATCCAGCCCGATGGCCTTGGTGGTGAAATCGAGAAACTGCACCACGTGCGGCCGCAGCAGGGACTGCGCCAGGCGATGTCCGGTGATGGCATACGGAGCGAAAACAGCGTCGGCGCCGGCGCGCCGCATCTTATCTTCCGCGCCTTCTTCAGCCGCGCGCGCGGCCACGTAAATGCGAGGATTCAGGCCCTTCGCCGAAAGCAGCACGAACAGATTGTCCGCATCGGTCGCCAGCGCCGCGACCAGCCCGCGGGCCCGGTCGATACCCACCAGCCGCAGCGTCTCATCGCGCGTGGAATCGGCATTCGCGGCGAGCATGCCCGCCATCATGGCGCGCTCCACCCGCTCCGCGTTGATGTCCACCACGACGAATGGAACTCCAGCGTGCTGCAATTCGGAGGCGGCGCCCCGCCCCACCCGTCCGAACCCGCAAATGATGAAGTGATCTTTGAGCTTGTCGATCATACGTTTGGTGCGGCGCTTCCCGATGGCATCGCCGAATTCGAGCTCGATGATGGTCTGTGTCATCGCGCCGATCGCGATAAAAATCGTGGTGACGCCGAAGAAGATCAGGAAGGAATTGAAGATCCGGCCCGCTCTCGACAGAGGAAGGATTTCCCCATAGCCCACCGTTGTCATGGTGGTCAGGGTCATGTAGAACGCGTCGAAGGGAGGGTAATGGTCGATAACCGTGAAGCCGACGGTGCCGATCAACAGCGTCGTAACGATCGAGTACAGGATGATCGAGAAACGGCGCGTCAGGCGGCTCATCGAACGACAAGTATAGCGCCTGCTGTTTTGCCCGACCCGTTACCAGGTGTTCGCGCCGCTCACGATCTCCGGCAGCGTTCGCGCCGCGATCCGCAGGTACATCCGCAAAGACCGCCCGCGCACGAATTCGAGGTCCATCCGGCGCCGCTCATCATATGTCAGCCGGTTCCGTCCCGAGGTCTGCCACAACCCGGCGATCCCGGGCTTCACGCGCAACATTTCCTCAGCCGCGTCACCGTAATATTGCCGGATCTCTCGCAAGGTCAGCGGCCGCGGTCCGATCAGCGACATCTCGCCCGAAATTACGTGCCATAGCTGGGGAAGCTCGTCGATCGAATGCCGGCGGCAGAACCGTGCGAAGGCGCTCTTCACGCGGACATCGGCGGCGTGCTTGCGCGCCGGCCCGAAATCGTCGTCGATCCGCTCTACCCAGCCTGACCCGCACCGGCCGCTCCCCCACATGGTCCGCAGTTTCAGCATCCACAGTGGAGCGCCCTGCCACCCGACCCGCCGATGCGCGATGAACGGCTGCCGCCCCGACAGTAGCCAGATCGTCAAAGCGCTGCCCAGCAGGAGCGGAGCCGCCGCCACCAGCGCCAACAACGCCAGCAACCGCTCGCACGCCCCAACCGCCTGCCAGGTAAGCTCGTCGACCGGAACTTCTTCGCGGAGAATCGGTATGGATGCCAAGAGAGGTGCCTGTTTCGATGTTATCCGTCCCTTATCATCGGGCGGTTTACCAATTTGTAAAGGATTTGTGAAAACCGTGGTTCATCCTCTATTCATCCGGCCTGGCGCAAAATAGGTAGGAGTGCGAATCCTGCTGGTGGAAGACGAGAGCCGCGTCGCCGCGTTCATCGCCCGCGGTCTGCGTGAACAGGCGTACGCCGTGGATATCGCCCCGGACGGCGAGCAGGCCCTCTACCTTGCCTCGGTGAATCACTACGACATCGTCGTCCTCGACGTCATGCTGCCCGTCAAGGACGGGTGCGCGGTCTGCCGCGAGCTGCGTGGCAGGCCCTTTCACGGTCCGATCCTCATGCTCACCGCTCGGGACGCTGTCGACGATCGAGTGGCGGGACTGGACTGCGGCGCCGACGACTATCTCACCAAGCCCTTCGATTTCAAGGAGCTCCTCGCGCGCCTCCGCGCCCTGCTGCGCCGCTCCACGGATATTCGCCCTCCAGTCGCCCGCGTCGCCGACCTCGCATTGGACACCGCGAGCCACGCCGTCGAGCGCGGCGGCAAACCCGTCAGCCTCACCGCCAAGGAGTACGCTCTCCTCGAATACCTGGTCCTGAACGAAGGCCGCGTCGTGGGCCGCGAGCAGATCGCCCAGCACGTCTGGGACGAGACGTTCGACCCGTTCTCCAACGTGATCGATGTCTACGTAAAGCGGTTGCGGTCCAAGCTCGACACAGGCCGCCACCCGCGGCTGATTCATACTCGCCGCGGGGAAGGCTATGTGCTCAGCGCCGAATCCGGAGCCGGCGATGACTAAAACCTTCCGCTTCCGGTTGACCGCGTGGAATGTCGGCTTCTTCGCCGCGCTGCTGGTCCTTTTCTGTGCGTTCCTGTACGGTGTGCTTGCGCGAGCCCTCGTCGCGCGTCTGGACGATAAGCTGTTGTCGGAGGCCAACACCGCGGCCGTCCTGCTGGAAGATGAGATCAAGGAGCTCAACGGCGATCTTCCGAAAGCCGCCGCCGAAGCGGTGGCCGACATGCGCGTCGGCGCCGGAGCGATCGCGATTCTGTGCGACGGCCGGCCTCTCGCGGGCGAGATCCGCCCCCATTCCCGCACCGCCACGCGGGTTTTCGCGTTCGCGGGCCACTCCTTGTCGGTGGTCAGCACGGAGTCGCTCGAAGCCGTCGATGCCAACCTGCTCATTGTGCGCCGCGTGATCTTCATCGCGCTACCGCTCTTCCTGCTGCTCGCCGGCGCCGGTGGCTATCTGCTGACCGGCCGGAATCTGGCGCCTCTTCAATCGATGGCGGCGCAGGCGCGCCGCATCAGCGGAGCGAATCTCGACCAGCGCCTGGCGATCGGGGACGCCGCCGAAGAACTCGCCATTCTCGGCTCGTCGTTCAACGAGCTTCTCTCGCGGGTGGACCAGTCGTTCAGCACCATGCGGCGGTTCGTCGCCGACGCCTCGCACGAACTGCGCACCCCTCTCTCGGTGATCCGCGGCGAAGCCGACGTCGCCCTCACGCAGGACCGTTCGCCCGCCGAGTATCGCGAGGCGCTGGCCGTCATCCTCGACGAATCGCGCCGCCTGTCCCGCCTGGTGGGCGACCTCTTGAACCTCGCGCGCGCCGATGCGGGCCACGTCCGTTTGCAGGTCCATGAATTCTATTTCAACGATCTCCTCGCCGACTGCTGCCGCTCGGTGCAGAGCCTCGCCTCCGCGCGGCAGATCGCTCTCGACTGTCATACGGAGGCCGATCTTCCCTTCTCGGGCGACGAAGAGTTGCTCCACCGGCTCGTCATCAATCTGCTGGATAACGCGATCCGGTATACGCCCCCCGGCGGCACAGTGACGGTGCGTTTGGATCCGCACGAGAAAGGCATTCGCCTGCGCGTTTCCGACACCGGCATCGGCATCGCGGCGGACGCCGTCCCGCATGTCTTCGAACGATTCTTTCGCGCCGACAAAGCCCGTTCCCGGGCCGATGGCGGCGCCGGTCTCGGCCTCTCCATTGTGAAATGGATCGCTGAATCCCATCACGGCGCAGTCGAGCTGGATTCGCGTCCCGCCGCCGGCAGCACCTTTACGGTAACGTTGCCTCAATGATTCATCGTCTGTTCATCTCACGACCTCTATACTGGACACGCTCCATGAAGCAGATTCTGCCGTTCGCCATGCTGGCCTGGTGCGCCGGGGCACTGGCCCAGCCGCCGCCTGCCTCTCCGCCCGGACAGAACCCGCCGGGCCGGCAGCAGCTCGCGCCCGGCCCAGCCCCGGCAGGACAGCCGGATGCCGCCCAGGGCGCGCCTGTGAGCCTCACCCTTCAGGACGCGCTGCAAAGAGCGGGCCAATATAGCCAGCAGGTCTACTCGGCCCGCTTCGCCGCGCTGCTGGCGCACGAGGACGCGGTGCAGGCGAAAGCCGCGCTCCTGCCGACGGCGACCGGCTTCAGCCAATTCATTTACACACAGCCCAATGGCACTCCCAGCGGAGTGTTCGTGGCCAACGACGGCCCGCACATCTACAACGACCAGCTTCTGGTTCACGGCGAGATCTTCAATCCGCAAAAGCGCGCGGACTATCAAAAGTCGCTGGCCGCCGAGGCGGTGGCGAAGGCGAAAGCCGATCTTTCGGCGCGCGGTCTGGTGGCCACCGTCACGCAGAACTACTACAGCATGGTCGTCGGGCAGCGGAAAATCGCCAACGCGAAGTTGAGTCTCGACGAGGCCCAGCAGTTCCTCGATCTCACGCAGAAGCAGGAAGCGGGCGGCGAGGTGGCTCACGTAGACGTGGTCAAAGCGCAGATTCAGGTGCAGCAGCGGCAACGCGAGTTGCAGGATGCGCAGGCGGCCTATGACAAAGCCCGCATCGGCTTTGCCGTGCTGCTGTTTCCCAACTACGGACAGGCGTACTCCGTCGCGGACGATCTGGACACAGCATCCAAGCTCCCCACATACGCGGATGTACAGAGCCTGGCGGGTAAGAACAGTCCGGACATCCGGGTAGCGCAGGCGACGGTGCAGCAGCAGACCTCGGCGCTCACTTCGGCGCGCGCCGGTTTCCTGCCGACCCTTTCGTTCGATTACTTCTTCGGCATCAATGCCAATCAGTTCGCCATCCACAATCCCGACGGCAAGAACCTGTTGGGGTCGGTGGCGCAGGCGCAGTTGAATGTCCCGATCTGGAACTGGGGCGCCACGCGGAGCAAGGTCAGACAGGCCGAGCTTCAAGTGCAGCAGGCGAAAAGCGATCTCAGCCTGGCGCAGCGCACCCTTCTCTCCGAGATCGACGCGTTTTACAACGAGGCGCAGGTGGCCGCCGCGCAGCTCCAGTCGTTGAAGAGCTCGGTGGACCTTTCCGCGGAGAATCTCCGCTTGACGAGGCTCCGCTACACGGCGGGCGAATCCACCGCTCAGGAAGTCGTGGACGCGCAAGCGGGTCTGGCGCAGGCTCGCAATGCGTATGACGATGGCCTGGTGCGTTATCGCGTCGCTCTGGCCAACCTTCAGACACTCACGGGGGCGTTTTAGCCAATGTCGAAATATTTGTTCCTCGCCGCTGCCGCCTGCCTGTTGGCCGCGTCCGGCTGCTCCAAGAAAGAGGAGAAGGAGGTCGAAGCCCCGGCCCCGGTTCAGGTCGCCGCCGTCACACAAGACACCATCCATCGCGTGGTCACCGGCGATGGCGCGCTGTTTCCCGAGAACCAGTGGAACGTGATGCCCAAGATCACCGCGCCGGTGCAGAAGTTTCTCGTAAACCGAGGCGATCACGTGCGTGAGGGCCAGCTTGTCGCCGTTCTCGAGAATCGCGACTTGGTGGCCTCCGCCGCCGCCAACAAAGGCCAAGTGGATCAGGCGGAAGCGAACCTGCAGAATACGGAGCGCGCCACGGTCCCCGACTCTGTCGTCAAAGCCAGAACCGACGTGCAGAGCGCACAGGAAGCGGCCGATGCGGCGAAGAAGGTCCTCGACAGCCGCCAGAAGCTCCTGCAGGAAGGCGCGCTCGCGCGTAAGCTCGTTGACGACGCCGCGGTCCAGTATGCCGCGGCGAAGGCGCAACTGCAGTCGGCGACAGAACACCTTCGCACGCTGGAGAGCGCAGGATCGCAAGCTCAGATCAACATCGCGAAAGGCCAGGTGGAAACCGCGCGCGGCCAATACCGCTCCGCCGAGGCCCAGGTGTCCTATTCGGAGATACGGAGCCCCGGAACGGGCGTCGTGGCGGATCGTCCGCTGTATCCGGGCGATATGGCAGCCGCGGGAACGCCCCTGATGGTCGTGATGGATATTTCGCGAGTCGTGGCGCGCATCAATGTCCCGACGGCGGAAGCCGCTACCGTCAAGATCGGGCAGAGCGCGGGAGTCAAGCTCTCCGATGGAAGCCGCGAGTTTCCCGGACAGGTGGTCGTGGTCAGCCCCGCCACCGATCCGAACAGCGCAACTCTGCAGGTTTGGATTCGCATCGTGAATCCCGGCGAGATCCTCAAGCCCGGCACCACAGTGCACGCGTCGATCGACACCGAGACCATCAAGAACGCGATGCTCGTGCCCGTCGCGGCGATCCTGCCCGGCGAAGAAGGCGGGACGGCGGTGCTGGTGGTCACGCCCGACAATATCGTCCATCGCCGCGGCGTTCAAGTAGGGGTGCGGCAGGGCGATAAGGTGCAAATCATCAATGGCGTGCTGCCGCGCGAGGATGTTGTGGTCTCGGGCGGCATGGGACTCGACGATAAGGCCAAGGTGAAGATTATCGAGGCCAACGCCCCGCCGGCGGAGGAGGACCAGCCCGAGGAGGCCGCTCCCGAGAAGGGCGCCAAGAAGGAAGAGAAGAAAGAGCCCACAAAGAAATGAGCGACTTCTCCGCACCTCCACCGCCCGCCGGCGAGACGCCGCACTGGACCGCGAAGTTCGGGAAGTCGATCATCTTCGTGATCCTGACCGCCGTCGCCGTCGGCATCTATCTGGCGCTCACAATCCCGGTGGCCGTCTTCCCGGAGACCGACTTCCCACGCGTCGTGGTGGGCGTCGACAACGGGGTGGCGCCGATCGACCAGATGCTGGTGACGGTTACCAAACCAATTGAAGAGGCGCTCAACACGGTCCAGGGACTCGATCATCTCTGGTCGGTGACCAGCCGCGGCACCGCCGAGATCGACCTGTTTTTCGACTGGACCGTGGACATGTACCGGACCCTGGAGTTGGTCAACGCGGCACTGGCGAGGGTGCAAAGCACGCTGCCCTCGACCGCCAAAGTCACCGCCAACCGTTTGACGTTCGCCGCGTTTCCAATCATCGGCTATAGCCTGACATCCGAGACCGTCTCGCAAACGGCGCTTTGGGAGATGGCGACTTATGACATCAAACCGCGATTGAACCGCCAACCCGGCGTTTCCTCGGTAATCGTCCAGGGCGGCCAGGTTCCCGAATTCCAGGTGCAGCCCGACCCCGGGAAGCTCGTGCAGACGGCCACCACGATTCCCAATATTCTGGATGCCATCGCGCACACCAACATGATCGACTCGCCGGGCCTGATCGAAGCCCAGCACCAGCTCATCCTCAGCCTGGTGAGCGGGCGCGTGCAGAGTCCCGAGCAAATCGGCAATATCGTTATCAAGACGACTCCCGCGGGAGCGCCGGTCCGCATCGGCGACGTCGCCACCGTCGGATCCTCGACGATGCCCGTCTACACGGTCGTCACCGCGAACACCAAGCCGGCGGTTCTGCTCAACATCAACCGCCAGCCGACCGGCAACACGGTCGTCGTCGCCAACGCGGTGCACGCCGAGATCGACCAGATCCGCAAGGGATTGCCGAAGGGCGTCGACTTGCGCCCCTTCTACGATCAATCGGAGATCGTGAAGGACTCGATTACCAGCGTGCGCGACGCCATTCTGCTAGGCCTGGTCCTGGCGTCCCTCATCATGGTTCTGTTCCTGCGCGACTGGGGCACGTCGCTGGTCGCCGGGCTGGTCATTCCCGCGACCGTCGCCGTGACCTTCATCGCCCTGCGGGCGTTGGGCGAGACTTTCAATCTGATGACGCTGGGGGGGCTGGCTGCCGCCGTCGGCCTGGTGATCGACGATGCCATCGTGGTGGTGGAGAACATCGTGATGCACCGCGACTCGGGCCAGTCACGCTCGGAGGCGATCCGCAGCGCCATCCGCGAAATCCGCGTTCCCCTGGTGGGATCGACGATCACGCCGATCGTCGTCTTCCTTCCGCTCATCTCGATCACCGGCGTCAACGGCGTGTTCTTCCGCGCCCTCGCCGTGACGGTCGGCACCGCTCTATTGACATCCCTCGTGCTGGCGCTGAGTTGGACGCCTACCCTGAGCCATATCTTCATCCGCAGCCGCTCCGGCCGGCAGACCGCCGAGCACCACTCAGTCTCACCCCGCCTGCTGAATTTTTACGAGCGCATCCTGCGCGTCACCCTCGAGCATAAATGGGTGCTGGCCGTGTTCTCCATCCTCCTGATCGCCGTCAGCTACCTTTGCTTCACACACACCGGAAGCGACCTTCTTCCTGAAATGGACGAGGGCGGTTTCATTGTCGACTATATTATGCCCGCCGGTTCTTCGCTGGCGGAGACCAATCGCGTCATCTCGCACGTGGAGCGAATCCTTCGCGGGATCCCGGAAGTCGAGAGCACGTCCCGCCGCACCGGCCTCCAACTGGGATTGGCCCAGGTCACCGAGGCCAATACAGGCGATCTCACGGTCAAACTCAAACGCGACCGTAAACGCGATGGCGCCGCAGTGATCGCCGACGCCCGCGCCAAGATCAAAACGGCCGAGCCGGTCCTCGACGTCGAGATCGTGCAATTGCTTCAGGATATGGTCGGCGACCTCACCAGCGCGCCGGAGCCGGTCGTCATCAAGCTCTTCGCGCAAGACGAAACGCTGCTGAAGCAGTGGGGGACCGCGGTCGGAGACGCCATTAAGAAGATCCCGGGCGTGGTGGACGTGTTGAACGGCGTGGAGAATACCATCAGCGGACCGGCCCGCGTTTTTACAGTTGACCCCTCTGCCGCGGCCCGCGCCGGTTTTACCACGCAGGAGGTGGAACTCGACGCCAGCGCAATCTTACAGGGCGAGCCTGCCACCGCGCCCGTAGTCGTCAACGACCGCGCCTACACCATCCGCGTCCGCTTCCCGCACGACGCGCAGACGCTCGACTCCATCCGCAATACGCTGCTCGTCAGCAGCACGGGGAAAACGGCCACCCTCGGCACGCTCGCCAATATGGTCGAAATCCCCGGCCAGAATGAAATCCGCCGGGAGAATCTGCAGCGCGACTTGCAGGTGACCGCGCGCTTCGAGGGCATCAGCCTAGGCGAGGGCATGGCGAAGGTGCAGCAGGCCATCGCCGATTTGAAACTGCCGCCCGCGATCCGCGTACAGTACGGCGGGCTCTTCGAAGAGCAGCAGAAGTCATTTAAGGATTTTGCGTTCGTGCTGGCTTTGGCGGTGGTGCTGGTTTTCATGGTCCTGCTATTCGAATTCGGCGACTTCGCCGCGCCGCTGGCGGTGCTTGCCTCGGCGCTGCTGTCCACTTCCGGCGTGTTCTTCGCGCTGCTGATCACGGGCGTTACGTTCAACCTCTCGTCGTTCATGGGACTGATTATGGTAATCGGCATCGTCGCCAAGAACGGCATCCTCCTGCTTGACGCCGATCAGCGCTTCCGGGCCGAGGGAATCCCCGCGGAGGAAAGCATGATCCGCGCCGGGGAGCGCCGCCTCCGTCCGATCATGATGACCGCGCTGGCCACCGTGGCCGGCATGCTTCCGCTGGCGTTCGGATGGGGCGCCGGCTCGCAGATGCTGCAACCTCTGGCCATCGCGGTAATCGGCGGAATCGCCGCCTCGATGGTCCTGTCTCTGGTAGTAACACCGGCCGTGCACTACTATATCGGCGGCCGGCACAACTGACCCAAAAGGAGTCACACACGATGAAGAAGGTTTTCACACTCGCATTGATCGCCGCCGCAAGCTTCGCCGCGGAAGGCTACAAAATCATCACCAAAATCAAGATCGGCGGCGAAGGCCGCTGGGACTATGCCGCCATGGACAGCGCCAACCGGCGTCTGTACGTATCCCACGGCTCCAGCGTCGAAGTCGTCGATCCTGATGCCGGGAAGGTTGTCGGCACGATTCCGCAGCTTCACGGGGTCCACGGTATTGCCGTCGCCAACGATCTGAACAAAGGGTTCATCACCAATGGACAATCCAACAGCGTCACTATTTTCGATCTCAAGACGCTGGCGAAATCGGGCGAGCCGGCCACCGGCAAGAACCCCGACGCCGTCTGTTACGAGTCGAAAACCAAGCGCGTTTTCGCGATCAATCACACCGGCAATGACGCCACCGCGATTGACGCCAAGTCGGGAGAGGTGCTGAAGAGCTTCCCGCTCGGCCCCGCCCCCGAATTTTGCGTGTCCGATGGCGCCGGCAAGGTGTACGTGAACCTGGAAGGCTCCAGCGAACTGGTGGAAATCGACGCCGCCAAGAACGAGGTGTCGCGGCGCACGTCTACCCTGCCCTGCGAGGGACCGACCGGCCTGGCGATTGATGTGAAGGGCAAGAAGGTGTTCTCCGTGTGCGACAAAGTGATGGCGGTAACCGACATCGCCGCCATGAAGGTGATCGCCACTCCCGCCACCTGCAACGGACCGGACGCCGCCGGTTATGACTCCGGCGCAGGATTGGCGTTCTCTTCCTGCGGGGACGGAACGCTGAGCATCGTCAAAGCGGTGAATGGCAAATACGAGACGGTCGACACGGTCAAGACCGAGCGTGGCGCCCGCACCATGACCCTCGATGAAAAGACCCACAAGGTCTTTCTACTGGCTGCCGAATATGGCGAAGCCCCACCCGCCAAGGACGGCAAGAAGGGCCGTGCGCCGGTCCTCCCCGATAGCTTCCACGTGCTCGTCGTGGGCAAGTAGTTCGGGCCAGACGGAGCATACCGCGTTAAAATAATCCGCCATGGCCGACGTCGCCGTCCAACCCATGGCGGAACCTCCGCAGTCCGTCGAAACCGTCCGCTGGTCCCTGGCTCATCGCCTCGCCTTCCGGTTCTTCGCCTGTTACTGGCTTCTCTATGCCCTCCCCGAGAGGGGACGAGTCAGCCTGGTTCCGTTGGGCCCGATGATCTTCAAGTGGCACGAGAAGATGTGGCACGCCGTTGTGCCATTGGTTGCGATCCGCTTCTTCCACGTCACCGGCAGACCTGCCACCTACTTCCCGACCGGCAGCGGCGACACCACACTCCAATACGTCCATCAGCTTCTATATGTCGTAGTCTCCCTCGCCGTCATGCTGATCTGGTCGATTCTCGACCGTAATCGCCCCCACTACCGCGGGCTCGATGCCTGGCTGCGCCTGCTGGTTCGTTACAATCTGGCGTTTACTCTCTTCGGCTACGGCTTCGTTAAGATTGTCCCGCTTCAGTTTCGCGCGCCGCCCCCTTCCAAGTGGATCGAGCCGTATGGCGACTTCTCGCCGATGGGCGTTCTCTGGAGTTTCATGGGCGCGTCGCTGCCTTATGTCGTCTATTCCGGCTGCTCGGAAGTGCTCGGCGGCCTCCTCCTGCTCTTTCGCCGGACCACCACGCTCGGAGCCCTGGTGTCTTTCGCCGTGATGTTCAACGTCGCCATGCTGAATTATTGTTACGACGTCCCGGTGAAGCTCTACTCCACGAATCTCGTTCTCATGGCGGCATTCCTGCTGATTCCCGACATGCGGCGCATGGTCGACGTGCTGGTGCGCAATCGCGCTGCCCAGCCCGCCGATTTGAATCCCGTCCGCTTCCAGCGGCGTTGGCTGCGAATCGCCTCGGTGATTTGCTGGGTTGGCCTCGTCGGTTACCATTTGACATCGAACGTCGCCGGAGCGTGGCAGGGGTATCAGCGCACGTATCGACACCCGCTCCAGGAACCGCATTACGGCGTTTACGACGTCGAATCCGGCGCGCCGGGGAACTGGCGCAAAGTCGCGGTGCAATTCAACTCTTTGGTGGTCCGCACGGCCGACGACAAGACGGAGTCTTTCCCTCTGAATCAGCTAACCTGGAGCGACGCGGATCCCACTCACGCGACCGTGGCCGGCACGTTCTACGGCGTCTCCGCCACCGTGAAACTCCGCCGCGTCGATCCAGGCAAAGTCCCGCTCCTCAACCGTGGTTTTCACTGGATTAACGAAATGCCGTTCAACCGGTAGGGGGTTGCTTTCACCGTTCAGCGCAGGAACCACGCCTTCGACGTCGCGTCCGCCTTGAAGAAGTCGAGTAACTGCTGCGCGACTTTGCGCCGGCCGGCATCGGAGGGATGAGTTCCGTCGGGGCCGAGATCGTTCCGGTTGTAAATCAAGTTGTCCTGCTTGCGGCCTTTCATGCCGTCGGTCCACAAATATGGTCCCCAAGCGATCCATGGGGCGCGCACGGGGCCGCGCGCGGGGTCGAAATTCAACTCGGGATTGCCGGCGATCTGGTCCGCGATGGCCCATTTCACGGCGAACCCACCCTCGTACGCGTATGGCTCGGGGTTCAGCGGCGTCACAGCGTAGCCGCCGTAGATGCGGCTGGAAAGATAACAGAGCTTCAGATTCGGGAAGCGATCGTGCAGGTTGTGCAGAGTAGCGACGATATCCGCCTGCAATTTCTTCGCGTCGGCGGGGAAACCCGCCGATGGCTGCGCATTCGCCTGTTTGAGCCAGACGACGTCCACCTGCGGCGCCGTGACATCCGCCTCGGTCAGCCGCTGGTCCACTACGCGCCAGAAGTTCGACTGGGGGTTGGCGGTGATTTGCACCGTCTGACCGCCCTGCGCCCCATCGACCAGCGCGACCTTCGGATTCAGGCCCTTTTCCCCCGCGGCCAGCCGCTGGAACGCGGAGAATTCCTGGGTTGTGTTCGACATGCCGATGGAGAGCAGGACGATGCGGCCGCCATCATCGGGCCGGCCGTCGCGGTCGAGGGGAACCACGCGTTCGGCGAGCGCCAGGCCAGCCGCGAGATGCGCAGGAGGCACTGTATTGCTGCCCCCGGGATACAGCCCGCCCTGTTCACCCTGATATCGCCCGGCGGCCAGGTCGGGCAGCCCAACCAGACCGGTCGTTTCGCGTGGCGGATGCGCCTTGGCCCAGTCCTGGTTGCGCGCGGCGGCTTGCGCCTGGTTGGCGCGTTCCATGATGCGTTGCGCGAACTGGCGTTCCTCGGGCGTTACCGGCTGTCCGGCGTCGTGTCGCGCCTTGATCTGTTCGAAGCGCTGGCGCTCGGCATCGCTGACCGGTTGCGCCGGAAGCAGCGTCGACAGCATCGCGAGAAGAAGCAAAAATCGAGGCATAGGCTGATCCACTGTCAGTGTATCCCGCTGCGCGCATCGCTCAGAGAGTCAGTTGGTACGAGAAAAAGGCCGTGTCACGGCTCCAGCCGTGTTTTTCATAGAGCGCCTGGGCGGTCCGGTTGTCGACTTCCGTCGAGAGCGCGAGGCGGACCGCGCCGCAGCGCCGTCCGTGATCGGCGGCGGCGTCGAGCAGCAACGCGCCGGCCCCGCGCCGCCGCGCTTCGGGCGCCACGAAGAGATCGTTCAGGATGAAGATCGGGGCCATGCTCACGGAAGAGAAGCTCGGATAGAGTTGGGTGAATCCGGCCGCGGTGGCGCCGTCGAGAGCGAGGAATACCACCGATTCGTCGCGCTCGAGCCGCGATTGGAGGAAGTGGCGCGCTCCCTCCAGATCCCCGGGCTTGCGGTAGAACCGGCGATAGGCGTCGAACAGCGGCGCAAGGATATCGAGATCGGCCAATGCCGCGCGGCGGATTGCGATCGTATGTGTCTCCATGCCCGAGTCTACAATGGCGCGAACGCTGATAGCATGGAACTTCGGCGCCGATGAGTCGACGATTGCGCGTTGCGGAAGTCGCGTCGCTGTTCACGCGGGTGCCTCCGGCCACATACGGCGGCACCGAGCGGGCCATCCACGCGCTTACCGAAACGCTGGTGGAACGCGGCCACGACGTGACGCTGTTCGCCGCCGCAGGGTCGCGCACCAAAGGGCGGCTGCGCGTGACACGCGAAGAAACGATTTACGAAACGTGGGAACGGGAGCCTTGGCGCGCGGAGTTCCCGCATGTCTCGAGCGTCGTCGAAGCGCTGAGCGACAGAGGCCAGTTTGACCTGATTCATTTCCACATGGGGCCCTTCTCCGTTCCCTTCGCCGCGATTGCGGGCGTTCCGACGTTGCACACGCTGCCATCGCCGGTTTATCCCGATGAAGTCTGGACCCTGTTGCGTTATCCCGAAGCGCGAATTACCGCGCGGTCGCACCGGCAGATCGAAGACCTGCCCGAGTGGCGGCGCAACACCATCGACGTTGTCTACAACGGTTGCGATTTCGACCTCTTTACGCCCCCCGATGGGGCCGGCCGCTACCTGGTTTACCTGGGACGCATGGGCGAGGAGAAGAATCCCCGCGGCGCGATTCTCCTGGCACAGCAGGTGGAGATGCCGATTATCCTGGCGGGCGGTCCGGTCGAGGCCCGGGATGATGACTACTTCGAGGCGCAAGTCCGCCCGCTGATCGATGGCCGGAACGTCACCTGGATCGGCCCTGTCGACGACGCCCGGAAGAACGAACTGTTACACGATGCGGCGGCCCTTGTCTTTCCGATTCAATGGGAGGAGGCATTCGGCAATGTTATGATCGAGGCGATGGCGTGCGGTGTTCCGGTGCTCGCTTGCGAGAGCGGAGCGGTCCCGGAGGTCGTCGATTTCGGCGTCACCGGATTCTATGCCGATTCCGTCGAAGAGTTGGCGCAATTCGTGCCACAGGCTCTGGCGTTAGACCGGTCGCACATCCGCGAACATGCCCGCCGGCGCTTCAGCCGCCTGGCGATGACGGACGCATTTTTGCGGGTGTATGAAGCGGCGATTGCGGGATTTGGCCGGCCATGATCGAGGATGGGTTCACCGGGCAGTCGCTGGCCCAATACAAGATCGAAGATAAATTGGGCCAGGGCGGCATGGGCGCCGTCTTCCGCGCCTGGGACACCAACCTGCGCCGGTCCGTCGCGATCAAGATCCTCAAGGCCGACGCGGGGAAATGGGCCGACCGCCGCACCCGGTTTCTCATGGAAGCGCGCGCGGTAGCCGCCCTCAATCACCCGAACATCGTCACTATCTATGAAATCGGGCGAAGCGGCGAGTTGGACTACATCGCCATGGAATTCGTGCCCGGCCGGACCCTGCACTCGATGATCCACGCGGGGCCGTTGCTCCCCTTGGACGAATCGCTTCGGTATGCGGCCCAAATGGCCGATGCGGTGGCCGCCGCGCACGCCGCCGGGATCACGCATCGCGATCTCAAGCCCGCCAATATCATGGTGACCGATGGCGGGCGCGTCAAGGTCCTCGACTTCGGAGTCGCCAAACGGCTCGACCAGGCGGAGGAGACCGACAACACGCGCACGATGGGCGCGCAAACGCTACGCGGCGTCGCCATGGGCACTCCACATTACATGTCGCCGGAGCAGGCACAGGGAAAGCCGGTGGATGGCCGATCGGACATCTTCGCCATGGGAGCGATTCTCTATGAGATGCTCACGGGCCGCCTCGCATTTGGCGGCGATTCCCTGGCAGCGGTGATGGCCGCCATCCTCACGAAGGATCCGCCGCCTGTGTCCGGCATTCGCCCGGCCCCCGACGAACTGGACCGATTGATTGCCCTTTGCCTGCGCAAGGATCTGGAGACCCGTCTGCAGCATGCAGTCGATCTCAAGATCGCGCTTCAGAAACTCTCTTTCGATCTCGCAGGCTCCGTCGTTTCCTCCGGGACGGCGACGGCAGCCGCGCCGCACGCGGCGGGAGTATTCGGCGCGGCAGCGACGCCGGCGGCGCAGCAGTCCACTGCCGGGAGTGGCGCGGCCGTCCTGGCTGAAGCACCCTCGCTAGCGAAGCGGCGCGTATGGCGAATCGGAGGCGCGGCGGCGCTGATTGCCGCCATTGCCGCCGGCGTGTGGTTTTATTGGCATAATCCCGGCCCGGTCCCGTTCGCCGGCCCGGTGCTCACTCGCATCACGGCCGATACCGGGCTCGCCACGTGGCCCGCGCTTTCCCGCGACGGGAGGTTTCTCACATATGCCTCGGACCGGCTGGACGAGAAGAATCTCCATATCTGGGTGCAACAACTCGGCGGTGGGCAGCCGATCCAACTCACGCATGGCGCGGCCGACGACACCGAACCGAGTTTCTCGCCCGACGGAACCAGGATTGCGTTTCACTCGGATCGGGACGGCGGCGGCATCTACGTCGTCCCAACCCTCGGCGGCGACGCCCAATTACTGGCGAGGCACGGCCGGAGGCCGCGTTTTTCACCGGACGGCACGACGATCGCCTATTCCGTCGGGGGCGATCTCGGCAGCATTTACCTCATCTCTGCTGCCGGCGGTTCCCCTCCGGAGCCTTTCCAACCGACGTTCTCGGTAGCCCATTACCCCATCTGGTCGCCGGACGGGAAATCGATCCTGTTTGACGGAACCCGGCAGGACGACAACAAACCGGGTAGCGCCCCTAACCGGGACTGGTGGATTGCCCCTGTCGCCGGGGGGCCTCCCTTTGCGACCGGCCTTTACGGGCGGCTGCGCGCCCTCAAGATCTCTCCTGACGACCCCGCCGCCTGGCTCACCGGAGATCAACTGCTATTCTCAGGCAACCAGGACTCCACCCGGCGCCTCTGGATGCTTCGATTTTCGCCGCGGTCGAAAAACGCGAGTGTCGTGCCCGACCGGCTGACGTTTGGAACGAGCAATGATCAGTACCCCACGGCCGGGGGCGAGCCGCCTCGATCCGCCCGCATCGTTTTCTCCAGCATCGCCAAGCGAATCGACCTCTGGTCGCTTCCGGTCGATGCCGACCGGGGAAAGATCACAGGAGAAATGGCGCGGCTGACCCAGGGCGCGGGCACACAATCGACGAACCTGTCGATGTCGCGCGACGGCAAGCGGATTGCATTCCTCTCCGATCGCGACGGCAAGCCGCAGCCATGGATTCGAGACCTGACGACGGGCCTGCAGACCACCGTGGCAAGCCCTGCCGTCATGTGGTCGCCGACTCTCA
The DNA here is from genome assembly GCA_964608645.1 of uncultured Solibacteraceae bacterium. Classification (GTDB taxonomy): domain Bacteria; phylum Acidobacteriota; class Terriglobia; order Bryobacterales; family Bryobacteraceae; genus CAZSQK01. The sequence goes on from CAZSQK010000001.1 coordinate 167,722, forward strand.
GCCCGGATGGACGCACGCTCGCCTGGAGCGTATTCGAAAATCGACTGCCGGAAAAAGCGTTCCGCGCTCCGGTGGGCCCCGAGGGCCAACTCGGGTTGGTCGAAGCCCTCTGCGAAAAGTGCGGGCCGATCATCGGCTGGAGTCCCGACGGGAAGAGCGTAACCTACGAAAAGTCGAAGCCTGCCCGGCCCGTCCTGCTCGAACTCGACTCCGGCAGACGGTACGAGGTGATCGCCAAACCCGATACGGACGTTTGGGGCGGGCGATTCTCACCGGATGGCAAGTGGATCACGGTGAATGTCACGCCCAAGCCCGACCAGTCGCAGATCTTCATCGCTCCGTTTGATCCCGCGCGCCGGTCGCCGATTCCCTTCTCCGAATGGATTCCGATCACCGACGGCTCCGGCTGGGACGACAAACCGCGCTGGTCGCCCGACAGCCGGTCGATGTATTTCGTCTCGGAGCGCGATGGCTTCCGCTGCATCTGGCGGCAGCCGCTCCATCCGGTGACGGGCCGGCCGCTGGGCGACGCCGTGGCGATGATCCACTTCCACCAGTCGCGGCTCTCCCTTCGCAACGTGGATATGGGCCCCCTGGCGTTTCAGGTCGGGCCGGATAAGCTCGTCTTCAGCCTCGGAGAGCTCACCGGAAATCTATGGATGCTCAGCGACCCGGAGTGAGCCGGCGCAGCCTCGCATAGAACCGGGCGGTTTGGTCATCCGCCCCCAGTTCGGCGATTCCTTTCGGATACACACTCAAGGAGCGCACAAAACTGTCGACGCGCACGCCGTTCCAGAAACTCTTCCATGTGTTGCGGCCGTGCCGCACTAATACGTACTGCTCGTGGGCGCGGATGCGAATCCTCGGGCCGGGGTGGTCTTGCAGAAAAAATGAGTCCTCGCCCGTCCGCAGGTCGCGAAACGGGGCGGAGTCCCATAACCCGCGGCGGAAGCAAAGGGTGCCCCCAGCCAGCCATCCGTGCCCCGAAAAGTAAAGCTCCGGCGCGCCTGCCAGCATGATGAGAAAGCAATCCCAGCCGGCAATCGCCCGGCGCGAACGGCTGGTTTGAATGCGCCCGACCGCCGTCTCCAGGAAACCCGGCGCGTAATAGTCGTCGTCGTCGACCTTCTGCAGGATCGTGCCGGAGGAGTTCTCGATCCCGATATTGAGCTTCGCTCCCAAACGCGCTCGACGATCCAGCCGGATATGCTTCACGCCCTCGACTCCCCGGCAGAGCCGGCCCACCGAGGTCTCGCCATCGTCCACCACCACGAGTTCGCGGTAAGGGTAGGTTTGCGACTGAAAACAGCGCAGCGCCTGCGGGAAAAACCGGTTGCGGGCGCCGGTGGCGAGGATGCAGGAGACCATTTCGTCACGCATATGGCATGGCTGGAGTTCCCAAAAGCATATGCTATGATACTGAACCAACCGCCGATGGCAGAAGCGAATCTTGAGATCAGTGTCGTCGTCCTGACGTTGAACGAGGGAGAGATGCTGCGCCGGACGGTGTCAGCACTCGATGGCACGCTGCCGGAAGCGGCCGAGATCGTGGTGGTGGACGATGGCAGCACGGACTCATCCACGGATTTCCTGAAGGGCGCCGCGGGCCGCATTCGCCTGGTTCACACATCCCATCTGGGCGTAGCGCGGGGACGGAATTTCGGCGCGCGTTCGTCGCGTGGCCGCGTCATCGTCTTCTCCGACGCCCATGTCGACACGCCGCCCGGCTGGTGGCAGCCGCTGGTCGACGTTTTACAGGATTCGGTGGTCGGCGCGGCCGGTCCGGGAATTACCGACTACTTCGACCGTGAGCGCCGCGGTTTCGGCATGCGGCTGATCAATACGGGCCTCAACGCCGAGTGGCTCTGCCCCGAGTTCGACGATGTGACTCCGGTTCCACTCCTGCCCGGCGGCTTCTGGGCCATCCGCCGCGAGGTCTTCGAGCGCACCGGCGGCCTGGATGAAGGGATGCTGTGCTGGGGCTCGGAGGACTTCGAGTTCAGCCTACGCCTTTGGATGATGGGCTATGAGCTGCGCGTCGCGCCGGAGGTCGAGGTCGCGCACCTGTTCCGCCACGACAGCCCGTACGACACGGAAAGCCGGTGGATCCGCCACAACCAGTTGCGCACCGCCTATCTGCACTTTTCCGACGAGCGGTTCGAGCGTGTCAAGGCGTCGATCCGCCCGCTGCCGGGCTATGCCGAGGGTTATGCGCTTTTCGCAGGCAGTTCCGCGCCTGAGAGGCGGTCCCACGTGCGCGCCCGGCGCGTCCATGACGACGACTGGTATTTTCAGGAATTCGGGGCCATTTAGGACCGGCCATGCGCACCGTGCTCGCCGCAACGCTGCTTGCCGCCTCGGCCGTGGCGGCCGGAGACGGGAACCGCGAGAGCGCCGAGTTCCTGCTCCGCCGCGCGCTCGCGTTTCACGGGCCGCGTCTGGTCGCGACGCCGGGAGCGGCGGCGAATGCCCGCCTACGCGCCCTTCGAGCGATCCGCCGCATGGAGGCCATGCCGGATCAGCAGCGCCAGGGAACCTGGAGACTTCTCGGGCCGCGCCCCACCATCGTGTTGACCGACGCAACCAGCGGCGGCCCTCCCATGGCGTCCGGGCGCGTCAACGCAGTGGCGGTCCATCCGGCCAACGGCAACGTGGCATACCTCGGCGCGGCCAACGGCGGCGTGTGGAAGACGATCGATTCCGGACAAAACTGGACGCCGCTCACGGACGACCAGGATTCCCTCGCGATCGGCTCGCTGGCGATCGATCCGTCAAATCCCGAGACCGTGTATGCGGGCACGGGCGAGGAGAATTTCTCTTCGGACAGTTACTTCGGCGCGGGGATTCTCAAGACCGTGGACGGAGGCCGGACCTGGAAAACAATTGCCTCGACGGCATTCGGCGGCCTCACTTCGGCGACTGCCGGCGGCGCCCACATCGGCTCGCTGGCCGTGCAGCCTCGCAACAGCCGCATCCTGCTCGCCGGGGTCGAAGGCACACGAGTGGAGCACAGTGGCATCTACCGCTCGATTGACGCCGGCGAGACTTGGCGGCTTGTGCTGCCCGGCGCGCCCGGAACCTCCGTCGTCTTCAATCCGGCAAACCCGAACATTTCGTATGCGGGTCTCGGGTCGCGGAACAAGGCGAAGGCCAACGGGATCTACAAGTCGATCGACGGCGGACAGCATTGGACACGGGCGATGCGCGGAATTACCGGCAGCGCCGATGCCGGGGATGCGGAGACGAAGGTCGACCCAGTCGGGCGAGTCTCCATCGCGATCGCCGCCAGCAAGCCGGACACGCTGTATGCGTCCATCGCCAACACCGACACCAACGATACGCTCGGCGTGTTCAAGACCACCGACGGTGGAGCGACCTGGGCGGACGCCAACACGCCCTCCTACTGCTCCCCGATCTGCTGGTACGCCAATTCCATCCAGGTCTCACAGGAGAATCCGGACGTAGTCCTGGTCGGCGGCACGGTGCTTTATATGACCCGCGACGGCGGCAAGACGCCGTGGATCCAGGTCACGGAGGGCGCCAACGGCATCTTCATTCACTGGGACGTTCATGCACTGGCGTTCGGTCCGGCGGGCCGCCGCCTGTACATCGGCACCGATGGCGGCATGTTCCGCGGGGACAACGTCGGGTCGTCCCGCATCCGCGACGTCGGGTGGACCAACATCAACAACACTCTCGCTCTCACACAGTTCTACCCAGGCTGTTCGGCCAACCCCGAGACCACCGATTTCATGATTTGCGGCACGCAGGATAACGGCACCCAGATGTATACCGGAGGCGGGTCCTGGTGGAACATGATCGCGGGCGGCGACGGCGGATATACGGCGGTGGACACGGCGCGGCCCGCGGTGTTCTACTACAGCGCCGCCGGCTTCGTTTCCGTGAGCAAGTCGTCTCCTTTTACTTTGTACAAAGGCTTTCTCGAGGTGACCACGGGCATTGACTCGGTGAATACCAATGACTGCTTCGTGCCGCCCCTGGTGCTCGATCCGGCCAATCCGCAGCATTTGTATTTCGCGTGCCGGAAGGTCTACCGCTCGACCGACGGCGGAGGAGTCTGGACGGCCATCTCACCGCAGTTGGACGCTAAGGATGGCGCACCCGCGTACACCTTCCTCGCCGTAGCGCCGTCCCGGTCGGACCGGGTCTACGCTGCCACCAACGACGGGCGCGTCTTTGTCAGCGACAACGCCACCGCGCCGTCCGGCGCGCAGTGGGTGGCGCGCAACGCCGGCCTTCCCGGCCGGGCCATTTCGTCGGTCACCGTCGATGCCGCGGATCCGGACACCGCCTACGTCACCACGCTCGGCTTCTCGGGCTTCGGCGACTCGCTGGGGCACGTTTTCAAAACCACGAATGGAGGAGGCGTCTGGTCGGACATCAGCGGCAACCTTCCCAATATCGGGGTGAATATTCTGGTCCCCGATCCGCTGTGGGCCGGTGTCTCCTACATCGGCGCCGATATCGGTGTGTTCCGCACGGCCGACCACGGCGTATCGTGGACGCCCGTCGGCAAACAATTGCCGCGAACTCCGGTCGTCGACCTCAAGCTGAATCCCGCCGCCAGGGTCCTCCGCGCCGCGACTCATGGCCGCGGCATGTGGGAGATTCCGTTGGGATCGCCGCCCCGGGCGACGCGGCGGGTGCGCGTTGAATCGGCATCGGTGTCGGTGCAACTGTTGGGGATCATTCCGCAAGTGATCGCGACGGTCAAGGGGACCGGCTTCACCGCCGACGCTGCCGTGCGTTGGAACGGCGCGGATCGGGCTACGCGCGTCGTTGACGCCAACACCCTCCAGGCGACACTGTCTCTCATCGACCTGGCTTCTCCGGGCCGCACATCCGTGTCGGTGTGCGATCGCCAGAGCGGCGGCGCCTCCAACGTCATCAATTTCGACACCCACGTGCTTCCGGTGATCTTCGGACTCGCGAATGCAGCGGGCTCGACGGATCCTGCCCAGCCCGCGACGGTCGCTCCCGGCTCGATCGTCTCGCTTTACGGCGCGAACCTGTCTGTCGATACGGTGACGCCGCCCCTGTCGTCGGCGGGTCAGACGCTGGCCGGTGCGATCGTGGAGTTCAAGAGCTTCGTAACGCACCTGGCGTACCCGGTGAAACTGCTGTATGTCTCGCCGTCGCAGATCAATTTTCAGGTTCCCTGGGACGTTCCCGTAGACGTCACGCTCGATCTCGACGTAGTGCAAGGCACTCGCATGAGCACACCCGTGAGTGTCGCGACCGGTGTGTTCAGCCCGGGTCTGTTTGCCGTCAATGCAAAGGGGAGCGGACAGGGGTGGATCTTCTGCGTTTCCGATCAGAAACTCGCTGGCCCGCAGGCCGCCGGCGCGCGTCCCGCCAAGCCGGGTGAAGACATCCGGATCCTGGCGACCGGTCTGGGGCACTTTTTTCAGGAGGACGGACCGAAGACCCGTGAAACCGCCACGTTGCCTGAAGTGCGCATCGCCGGCGTCCGCGTCAACCTGAAGAAATCCGCGGCAATGGACCCATTCGTGGGTATGTATGAAGTGATTGTGACCGTGCCGAATGTGCCCTCCGGCGCGGCGGTCCCGATTTCAGTTTCGGTCGGAGGGCTCTCGTCAAACGTCGTGACGATCGCGGTCGAGTGATACCCGGCCGCCGAACGGCTACGACCTCTTCTTGGGCTTCGGCTTGTTGGGGGGTTTGGGAGTCGTATTGTCTCCGTTGCGTTTCGCCATCTTGAATCCTCCTTTCGGGAAAGGGTAGGCCAAGTCTAGCAGCAGCATGGAAACGATGTAAATAACGATTTTGTGGTGCGCCCCGACAGATTCGAACTGCCGAGCTTCTGGTTCGCGGTTCGAGCGCGGTTCGAGTGTTGCCTTTCCGCCCGCGTCCGCCAAATTCCGCGATGTAGTGTTTTGTTGGGGATTTGGTCTTCCTTGCGTGCTGGACTGTCCGTTGTTTCCGCCGATTTCCATTCTCTTGCCTGTCAATTTGGCTGTCAAAACCGTCCGACAGTTATCCCTTAAGTATCAAGAGAAGATGGCAGAGCGCCGTTTTCGCGCGCGTACGACCCGACTCCCGCCCTTCAGCATCGGAATAGCGACTGGGCAAGAGAAACACGGGCGGGGGGCGCGCTTTCCAGGCGGGTAGTTAAAGTGATGGCGTTTCAGTTTTCGGATTCGGAACCCTCGGAGGCGAATGATACCGGGGTACTAGGCGCGGGCGAGCTTCGACCCGGATGGCAGTTACTTCATGGAGCTCTATAGGATCTAGCAGGTGTAGTGTGGCATCGGTCTCGATACCTTCCGCTGGAGGTTCCGGTGTTTCCACCCATACGGTGTAACCGAGATTCGGGTATTCCGGGCAGGAACCGTGAGAACCGAAGGATTGCCATAAGCTATCGTCGTGAACGTTGACCGTAACGCCATCCGGCACGTTGGGCGGCTGAACATCGGCGGCGTGGGGAAATAGCACGACGTTGCGCGGTTTTACACGACCTCCGAGTACGGGCAGCTTAGATGGGAAGCCTGCCTGAACCGATGGGTACAGGATGCCGTCGAGCCGGGGATGGTTGGCGTTGGCCAAGAAATCGGCGATAGCTTGCGTCGGGAGATAATCTAGCTCGCGATCGTTCGGCATCACCGGGCGGGACATGCGATTGCTCAGGCTGCGAAGGAAGTCAGCGCGTTCGAGTCGGCGGATGTAGTCGGGATCGAAGATGCTTCCGGCGCCTTCAGCGACACGCTCCAGCGCTTCGATATCGAGAATCCGCAATGGGCGCAGCACCTGGAAGCGAGCGATGAGCACCTTACTGCCGACCGGAGGCTGCACTTCCGAAAGGGCTACCCTGGCATCCGTGGCGCCGTAGAAAACCGCGATGCCAGCGGGATTCATCCGTCCCGAGGAGGCGATCCTGGTTGGAGGAGGGCCGACTTCGCGGTCGGGGCGAGCCATGGCCTCGCGCAATTGAGTCTCTGCCTGGAATACTCGAGCGCGATAGAAGGCGTCAAATTTAGTTCCCGGACCGGCATCGACCACCACAGGGCCGAAAGTCGGGCCCTGGCTATCGATGTCATGAAACATATTGGCCAGGATTGCGGAGGCCTCCGGATTGAAGAAACGGGCGGTGGTCTTGATGCTATTCTCAAACCGAACCCAATGGCCATCGCCGAACGGATTGCCAGACTTGTATAAGGCATCCTTGTCGAACGTGCGGGCAAGTGGGTCATCCAGGTCGTTCGAGTGACATTCGGCAAGCGCGCGGAGAAGGTCTTCCGCTATAGATTCTTCTACACCTGCGGAATTCCGGATGATTTCGAGAAGGGGCACACCCGGAGCGCTTGGTCCGGCAATGTCGGCAGCGTCGTCGGATGGACTCTCGCCGGAAACCTCTGGTGCGTCGTCGCCTGGCCAGGAGGCGAGCAAGTAGTGATCCGAAATCGCCCGCTCCACCGAGTCTGATAGTTGATCGATTGCGCAGACTGTTCCGGCGTGCCGGCAGTAGGAGCATGAGCCGGGCCAGCCATTGGTCTCCACGTTGGCCCTGAGAAAGGGGTCGCCGATGCAAGATGCGCACAGGAGGGGGTACCGACGGGTGATTTGGGCTCTTGTGATGACGAACTCATGAGCGCTTGCGTTTTACAATAGCGCGGCGGGGTTGGGGTATTCGTTATTACCGCGAGGGTGTCGTTTGCCGCCTTTGTTGAACTGCAATTGCAGCACGTTCTGCTGTCAAGAGCGCGTAGCGGTCGCCATTTTCGAAGCCTCCGCAGTTGGAGAAGCGGACCCTGCACGTGTTCAACGAGGCGGAAGCCGCGTTGTTCCTCCAGGTGGTCAAGGGCCGGCGGCTCGAAGCGCTGTACACCGTGGCGCTGGCGATCGGGCTGCGTGAGGGCGAAGTTCTGGGCCTGCGCCGGACGGACGTGGATCTTGACGCCGGCAAACTCCCGTTGTCCACTCGCTCCAAGAGTGAGAAGGCCTGGCACGGAAAAGGGCAAAGGGAAACTGGAATTGATCACACCAAAGACGGAGAAAAGCATCCGTGTTGTGCCGCTGCCACAGGTCTTGATTTCCGCCTTGCGGGCTCACTTGGCTCGACAGGAGGAGGAGCGCAAGGCGGCTGGATCGAGTTGGCAGGAAACGGGCCTGATATTCACCACCAGCGTAGGGACGGCTCTGAACCCCCGGAACATGCTACGGGACTTCTACGCGGTCATGAACACGCCGGACCCGGCCGACCCGGAGCCGGACCCGACGAAGAAGCGGAAACTTCTTGCGCGGCTCCGGTTCCATGACCTGCGCCATAGCGCTGCAACGCTCCTTCTATCGCAAGGCGTTCACTCCCGCGCCATCATGGAACTGCTCGGCCATTCCTCGATCAGTTTGACGATGAACACTTATGGGCACGTCCCGGAGGAAATGAAACGCGAAACTGCGCGCCACACCGATGCAGTTTTCGATCGGTTTGCGGCCGCATTGCCTCTCAAATCCGTCGCTGAGAGTGTAAACTGATTCATGGCTTGAGCGTTGTTTCCTTGGCCTCCATCCGCTCCTCGATCTGAACCGTTGGCATTACGAAGGAACTCCCGCCGACTGGTTCCACGACGCTCAACATGAATATCTTCTCGCCGACCAAGAAGGCGACCGTGCGGTGGCGAAGGGTCTCTTGGCTTAACTCGGTGGTTAAAAAGGTTACTCGGCCAGCGTCGGCCCCGTCCCCGCGTAGAAGGTTGAAGAGCGTATTCACGATACCTGCGGCATTCGGTGCAGGCTCGCTCTCCTTCTGGATGGTGGCGCTCCGGCTAACGATCCTGAGTCTGCCGCCCCGAAAGTCCATCTGGTACTCGCGAGTCTGGATGCCTGTCTTACTCCCGAATATAGACCAGATCGCGTCGGGGCCACCGTTGTTGCGCGTGACTTCACATCCAGTCTCCGCGAGAGCCGATTCGACCTCCGCCTGCGTCATGCCAGGCCGAAGCAAAGCCCCATGCACATTTACATAGTCCGACGCCCGGAGGTTGATCGACAAGAGCACCATCATGAGCATGACTATTCTTAGCCGCACGTTCGAAACTCCTCTCGACTAGATTCTATCCCCGCGCTCGATGACTCCAGCTAGGGAGGCTGCCGAGTCCACCGGGCCCACCCCCTTGCCGGTGAGGAGGGCCTGAGAATAGGATGAGGCATGAACCAAAGGCTGTACCAGTGAGCTGACGCCCTCTGGCCGAGGAGTCTAGAGGATGGCCAAACCATCAAGCTTCCGGCTGGGTCAACGTTTTTCTACGACGAGGACCAGACGGGCGATGATCTGATCATCGCAATCAACAACCGCGAATTCTCAATAACACGCACCGCGTTTCTGGCGGGTCAGTGTGCCCGCAAGAATCCGTAACGTCAGACTCTAGCGGGCGCACCGGTTGTCGCATCCAGAACGGGCGCACTGGGTGCCAATTCTTGTTTTGGCTGTCAAGTTGGCTGTCAAACCCGCCGCCGAGGTCGTGAACTAATTCGCAAGTGCATTGGAATGTGGTGCGCCCAGACAGATTCGAACTGCCGACCTTCTGGTTCGTAGCCAGACGCTCTATCCAGCTGAGCTATGGGCGCACGACTGTGCGGGGGCGGACTCTCCCAATGTACCGAACCCCGCCGCCGTTGCGCAACATGCCCCTCCTCTTCTGCCAAAATAGGCTATATCCGCATGACCGAACGCCTCTACTACTCCGATTCGTACCTCCGCGATTTCACCGCGCGCATCGTCGATCACAGCGACGGCGGGCGGACCGTTTACCTGGACCGCACTGCGTTTTATCCGGCCTCCGGCGGGCAGCCGTTCGACACGGGATCGATCGGCGGAGCCGCCGTGATCGAAGTGATCGATGAGGAGGACCGTATCGCGCACCGACTGGGGGCGCCGGTCGAAACAGGGCCCGTCGATTGCGCCATCGACTGGCGCAGGCGGTTCGACCACATGCAGCAGCACAGCGGACAGCACTTGATCTCCGCCGTCTTCGAGGAGTTGTTCGCGCTGCGCACCGTCAGTTTCCATCTCGGCGCCGAGAGCGCCACCATCGACGTCGAAGGCGCGCCCGTGGACAGCCGCACACTCATCGAGGTGGAACGCCGCGCCAACCAGATCGTCTACGAGAACCGGCCGCTCGGCGTGCGCTACGAGAACGCCGCCGATGCGCAGGGTCTGCGCAAGCCGTCCGATCGCGAGGGCGCCTTGCGCATCGTCTCCATCGAAGGGCTCGACCGCAGCGCTTGCGGCGGCACGCACGTGCGCGCCACGGGCGAGATCGGCGCGGTCCTCTTGCGCAAGATGGAGAAGATCCGTCAATCCACGCGCGTCGAGTTCCTATGCGGCGCCCGCGCGGTGCGGCGGGCGCGCGCGGATTATGAGGCGCTCTCGAAGACCGCGCAGCTCTTTTCGCTCGGGCTCGACGAGGTACCCGCGGCCGTCGCGGCGCAATTGGAGACGGCCCGCGCCGCCGAAAAAACGCGCAAGAAGCTCGAACTGGATCTGGCGGCATTTCGAGGCCGCGAGTTGTACGAGCAGACCGCGCCGGGAGCGGACGGCGTGCGGCGCGCTTCGCAACGGCTGCAAGGCGGCAGCCTCGAAGAGTTGCGCGCCGTCGCACAGAACTTCACGGCGCAAGGCAAGGGAATCTTTGTCGCGATCCTGGCGGACCCGCCCTCGCTGCTGCTGGCGGCGTCGGCGGATTCGGGCATGGACGCAGGACAATCCCTCAAGGCAGCGCTGCAAGCCGCGGGCGGCCGCGGCGGCGGCAACACGCGGATGGCCCAGGGCAGCGTACCGGATGCGGCGTCCCTGGCGAAGGTCCTCGAAACCCTCGGTTGGAATATCGGCTAGCGGGCCGCCTTTTTCTTCGGCGCCGGCGCCGCGGCGGCGGGCTTTAACAGCTTCTCGATCTGCTTGCGCAGGTTCTTGTCCTGAACGCCTTCCACCATGTCGGGATCATCGCCCTCATATTGCGCCACGATGTTCCCCTGCCGGTCGATGAAGACCACGCCCGGCATGTGCATGAGCAGCATGGGCGAGTGCTGCATGAACTCCTGCGCCGCCTGGAAGTCGTTGAAACCCACCGGAAACGGCGGCCGGAACGACTGAATGAAGCGCGGCACGAACGCCTCCCCGCCCTGCTCGATCGCCGACTCGATCACCTGCAGCCCGCGCGCGCCATAGTCTTCCTGTGCCTTCGACAGCAGCCCCGTCGTGGCCTGGCAGTGCGAGCACGTCGTCAGAATGAAGGCCAGCACCACCGCTTTGCCTTTGTAGTCGCTGAGCCGCACCGTCTTTCCGCCATTCATGTTGATGGAGAAGTCGGGAGCTTTGCGCGGCAATTGCGCGCCGGTGGCCAGCAGCGCCGCTGCCGCCAACAGAAGGATGATGCGCCGGATCATATGCAAGCCCAGTGTAGCGCACACGCCCCGCGGCCAGACTACTTGCGCGCCGGATCGAGGCCTTCCGCGCTGGTGACGATCGAGCCCTTGCGCCGCAACTCGAAGGCGCCGTCGTCGCCGGTCCCCTCGAGCGAATCCTCGGATTCGGCCGACACCGCCATCCCCTTCCATTTCTTCTCCATCACGCCACGATAAGCGGTGAAATACCGGCGCGCGCTCTCCTCGCTGTCCCATTCGGACGAATAAAGGAGGACCACCCGATGGGCCTTCGTGTTCTCCAGCAATTCGAAAGAGGACCCGCGCCAATGCGACGAGATCTCCGCGGCGCGGGGTTTGCCGGCATATTGTTCCAGCAGAATGGCGTGTTCGAGCTCTCCGAGCGAGCCGCCGACCAGGCCTTTGTAGCCTCGCAGACGTTGTTCGGGAAGCGCGGGGTCGGTCGGCTTCACCCCTGCGAAGTATTTCTCGGGATGCAGAATCTGTTGGGTCGAGACGGGCGGCTTGCGGAACACCTCGGCGAATCCCTCCTGGTTGTCGCGCTCAAAGACCGTATTTTGAAACAACATGCCCTTCGTGTAGGGGAAGATCAGCGTGATTCGCTCATACAAAGGCGCGCTGTCGAAGACTGGGTACTGGCCCGCCCCGCTCTCGCTCAAGTTGCTCATCATCGCGACCAGCGCCGGCGAGTTTTTCAACGTTTGTCCGCTCTTGCGCGCCAGGAATTCCGACATCAACCAGGTGGCCTGCCCTTCCATCACGGCCATCCGGGCCGAAGCGCCGTCGTCGCTCTTCCGGCCCTGCCGGATAAAGCGCGCGAGATTGAAACTCTGGTCGGCCAGCGCGTGTGAGAGCTCATGCGCCAGCACCGGCTCCTGTGTGTCCGAAGGCGTGCTCTCCGTGATGAAGAGCTTCTTACGGTCGTAATCGTAGAAGGCGGCGGCCTGCTCCGTCAGCAGGTCGACCGTGCTCTTGGCCAGATCGAAATCGGCGGGCACGAGGCCGAATTTCTTCAGGGTCAGTTCTTCGGCGCGGATCTCCTCCGGTTTGGCGACCTCCTTGACCCGCTTCTTCAGGAAATCGTTGATCTTCTCCTTGGTGATGAAGTCGCAGGGCACGGGATGATGGAGCTTCATGCCGGAGATCTGCGTCAGTTCGACTGCGATGCGATTCGCCTCGCCACAGAGCTTTTGCGCCTGCTGGTTGGGCTGCGCGGCGGCGGCTCCGGCGAGCAGGAGGAGAAAGGCCGCGCGGACCGGGCTATGCGGCAATCGGCCTCCTGTGCTGACTCCAGCCGAACGCCGCGGCCGCACCCATGGCCAGCAGACTGCCGATCACCACCGCGATCCGCGGCCCCCACCGGCCCGCCACCGCGCCCGCCGCAAGGCTCCCAAACGGGCCCAAGCCCACTACCGTCATCGAGTACAGCGCCATAATCCTCCCCCGGTAGCGGTCCGGGATCAACATCTGAATGGTCGTATTCGCCGAGGCCATCTGCCGCATCACAAACAGCCCGATCACCGGCATCACACACAGGGAGAACAGGTACGAGGGCGAAAGCCCGAACGCCAAGTAGGCGCAGCCCACCAGAAAGCCACTGTACATCATTACCCGCGGCAGGCCGCTGATGCGAGTGCGGCGCGCCAGAATCAACGTGCCGACCACCGCGCCGAGTCCCATCGCTCCCATCAGGAAGCCGAGACCCCGCGACCCCTGGTGAAACAGATCGTCCGCAAAAAAGGGCGTCAACACCAGCACCGGCATCCCGGCGAGAGTCGCCGCCGCCATCAGTCCGAGGACCCGGCGCACGTCGTCGTGCTGCCACGCATAGCGGAATCCGCCCACCAGATGTTCCCACGGCGATTCGCTACCCTCCGGCTCAAATTTGGGCAGGCGCATCAGCAGCAGGCCGCCGATTACCGCCAGAAAGCTGATCCCATTGATCAGGAAACAGACGCCCTCTCCGACCGCCGCGACCAGCAGACCGGCGACGCCCGGTCCCAGCACGCGGGCGGCATTGAAGACGGCCGAATTGAGGGAGATCGCATTCAAAAGGTCGTCCTGGCTCGTCATATGGATGACCAGCGATTGCCGGCCCGGCATGTCGAAGGCGTTGATCACTCCCAACAGCCCTCCCAGGGCAAGGATATGCCATACCTGGACGTGGCCTGTCAGGGTCAGAGCCGCCAGCGCGAATGCCTGCAGCATCGACAATGTTTGCGTGACAACGACGAGTTTTCGTCGCGAAAAGCGGTCGGCTGCCAATCCGCCGAGTGGGCCCAGCGCGAAAACGGCAATCTGGGAACAGAACCAGGTTGTGCCCAGGAGCAACTCGGAGTGTGTCAAACGGTAGACAAGCCAGCTTTGAGCGACGTTCTGCATCCACGTCCCCACCAGCGAAATAATCTGCCCGCTGATGAAAAGACGGAAGTTGCGGTGTCGCAACGCGCGGAAAGTGTGGGAGAGCTGATCCAACGCCCGGATTTGGGCAGCGGGGGCCGTCGGCAGTTCCTCCCCCGAATCTACGTGCGGCGCGGCCATCCTCTTCCAGAATAATGCGCGGTACAATAGGGGATCAATTCAACCTGGTCATAGGAGAACTTTTTTGGCGGAAGATAAACTGTTTAAAGCGGAATACCTGGGCAGCGGCACCTTTGTGATCAGCAAACCCAAGCGGAAGAAGATCAAGGTGCGGCAGTCCGAACTCAAGAACCCGCGCCGCGGCTCGCGCAAGTAGCGGGCAGGCGCGAGTTTACTGCCGCTCGCGCCGATTGGGATCCATCATCCGGAATAAACCCTCCAGCGCAGCCCTTTGGATGACGAAGGCGGTAGCAAAACTGCCTACTAGCGTTGCTGTGATGACGATGGCTTCCATCGGTCTAACCTCTCTCGACATTCACTAGAGCAATTGGGGGGCCATACTTGCGCCGGGTCTCGGCAGAAGTACTGTCACCAGCCCGGCGTCCATTCCCACCCGCCTCCAGTCCCGGCGGCTACCCGGCCGACGCTGGGAAATGGGAAGTGGAAAGCCATCACCCGCATTCCTTCAGAGATAGCGCGCTCGACAAGGCCCCGCCGTGTCCGGATAGCGTCTTCCGGCCACAAGTCGAACCCGTTTTCGAGCTCCGGATACTCCAGATGGAGCGGGTGGACCGCCGCATCGCCGACATTCAATAGCGCGTCGCCATTCGAGGCGATCAGCAGCGCCAGATGGCCCGGCGTATGGCCAGGCGCCGGGATTACGCGGACTCCGGGAATAATTTCCTTTTCCCCATCGACTGTTTCAATTTGAAACCGCAGTGCCAATAAGCTACGCCGTGCTGTATCGGGAATCGACACCTTAAGGTCCGCGGGGAGGCGAAGGCCGTTCACGTCGGGATGAGCCGCCGACCAGAATTCCCACTCGTCTCCACCCATCACGTGGCGGGCATTCGCGAAGACAGGACGGCCGGACGGGCCGATTGCCCCTCCGATATGATCGGGGTGCGCATGGGTGAGGATGACGGTGTCTACGTGGCGTGGGTGAATCCCCGCCATTTCCAGACGGGCGCGGATTGCGCCTGAGGTGTGCGAGTCGCCCGCGCCAGTGTCGACGAGCGCCACGTGGCGGCCGGACTCGATCAGCAGACACGTATATGGGCTGAGGACGGTATGGTGGGGCAGGCGGCGGCGGTCGAACGCCTCGGCCAGCAGTCGCGGATCGGCGTTGGGAAAGAACCACGGCGTCGGATAGGCGCTATATCCGTCGCTCAGAACGGTGCAGCAGATGGACCCGACCTGAAACGCATAAGAGCCCTCGGGCATATCGATCAATGAGGTCTGAAACTACCATAACCCATCGGCGGCCCCCGCGCTCGCCTGTTCCGCCCGAAGTCGTGTTTGGAGGGAGTCGGGCGGAGGTGGCGGAACGCTCTCTGGGAGCGGTGCGGATATCAGGAGAGATTGGGGAAGAAAGCAGGTCAAATAGGTGGGGCCGGACTCCCTCTAACGATCACATAATAGGATATTCAGTCTCTATACTCTTCTTATCTCGCCGGGAAGTCATTCAAAGTAAAGCGAAAATTGTCGTCATTTTCTTGTGATGGCTATACTGGAGGCATGAAATTTGCGTTCCTGCTCGCTTTGTTGGCGGCGCCCGCCGTGGCCGCGGACGCTCAACCGATGTTCAACGGCAAGAATCTGAACGGCTGGGAGATTATCGGCGACGGCCAGTGGACCGTGATGGCGGACGGAACCCTCGTTGGGCAGCGGATCTCCGATCTCCGTAAGATCTTCGGCCCCGGAGGACCCATTCCGGCCGAGCGGATTCGCGGCTGGATCGACACGCAGTCGTGGCTCTACACCACCCGTAACGATTTCGGCGAGTTCGACCTGCACCTCGAATACTGGACCAAGACCAGCGGCAACAGCGGGGTCTCGATCCGCGACACTTCGCGCGCCCGGTGGGGCGTCGTCACCCCGCCCGATTACACGAAGACGCCATCGAAGATCGGGTATGAGATCCAGATCAATAATCGCTATCCCGACCCGCACCCGTCCGGGAGCATATACGGCTTTATGGACGCGCCCAAGGACTCACAACGGGACGACGAATGGAATGCGATGGACATCGTCTCGCGCAATGACAAGATCACGGTGTCGATCAACGGCCGTGTGGTCGCCGAGCACCCCGGCGATCCCAAACGCTCGAAGACCGGTCCGATCGGCCTGCAATTGCACGATCAGTTCTCGATCAGCATGTTCCGCAACGTGCGCATCCGCGAAATCCGTTAGCGGGGGCGCCTACAGGCCCGCTTTCCCGACGCGCTCGATCAGATTGCGCATATCCTCGGCGTGTTCCTCCTCCTTGGCCAGGATCTCCTCCATCAGACGGCGGCTGGTGGGATCGTTGGTTCCCAGGAAGCGAATGATCTCGGAGTACGACTCGATCGCGATCCGCTCCGCCACCAGATCCTCCCGCACCATATCCAGCAGGGTGGTTCCTTCGACGTATTCCGAATGGCTCCGCATCAAGAGCCCGTCGGGGCTGAAGTTGGGCTCCCCGCCCAGCTGGGTGATGCGCTCGGCCAACATATCGGCATGTGACTGTTCCTCGGCGGCATGCTCCGCAAATTCCGAGGCCACCGACTGCGCCTCCAGCCCGCTCGCCATGAACTGATGCCGCTTGTAGCGCAGCACGCACACGATTTCGGTGGCGAGGGCTTCGTTGAGGAGCCGCAGGACCGTCTCCAGATCTGCTTTGTAGCCCTCCGTAACGGCGCCCTTCTCCATGTGCTGGCGGGCGCGCCGGCGGATCTCCTGAACATCGGCAAGGAACGGCTGGTTCGGTTTCATCGTGGCCATATCCTTCTCATGATGAGAGACCGTCGCCGTGGGAGTCGGTGTGTCTGCCTACGTTCCGCTCTTCGAGTGTGCGGGAGCGATCCGAAACCCAATTGCGTTATCGTAGGCGTAGCGATGTCCGAGCCCTATATCCGCGCCAACAACCTCTCCAAGGTGTACAAATCCGGCACGGCCGACCTCGTCGTATTCTCTGATGTGCATGTGGACGTCGAGCGCGGCGAAATGCTGGCGCTCGTGGGCGAATCGGGCGCCGGAAAATCGACGCTGTTACATCTGTTGGGCGGTCTGGACAGGCCTTCGAGCGGTACGATACACTACGGAAGTAGAGAGATTTCTGGGCTCGCTGACTCAGAACAGGCTGACTTTCGAAACAGGGAAATTGGGTTTGTTTGGCAGATTCACTACCTGCTGCCGGAATTCACGGCGCAGGAAAACGTGATGATGCCGTTGCTGATTCGGGGATGGCCGCACGGTAAGGCTGCCGCCGAGTCTTTGGCGAGGTTAGATGAGGTTGGACTGCGCGCGCGGGCGTCGCACCGCGCCGGTGAATTATCGGGAGGGGAACAGCAGCGGGTCGTGCTTGCCCGCGCGCTGGTCGGCAAACCCTCCGTTCTGCTGGCCGACGAACCGACAGGCAACCTGGACTTCCGGACAGGCGAGATGATCTTCGAACTTCTGGAAGGGCTTCACCGATCCCATCAGTTGACATCGGTTTTCGTGACTCATAACCGTTCGTTCGCGAAGCGATGCGACAGGGTTCTCAGCATGGCGAAGGGCGGCTTGGTACCGGGGGAATCAAACGATTCGCAACCGGGAGCCGCGGCGGAGTATCTTTAGTCATAGGGGGCGTCACATTCTATGTTTGAGCGATACACGGAGAAGGCTCGCAGAGTAATCTTCTTCGCACGGTACGAGGCCAGCCAGTTCGGCAGTCCCTATATTGAGACCGAACATCTGCTGCTCGGACTGCTGCGCGAAGACAAGGCTCTGGCGAACCGCTTTTTGCGCTCTCATGCCGCGGTGGAATCCATCCGCAAACAGATCGAAGGCCACACTACGATTCGCGAGAAGGTGTCGACTTCCGTGGATCTGCCGCTGAGCCATGAGTGTAAGCGGGTGCTGGCCTATGGAGCGGAAGAAGCCGAGCGGTTGAATCACAAGCACATCGGGACGGAACATCTGCTTCTCGGCCTGCTGCGCGAAGAGAAGTGTTTCGCGGCTGAAATTCTGCACGAGCGGGGGCTGCGGCTGTCCACCATCCGGGAGGAGCTGGCGCGTTCGCAGAGTGAGAAGGTGGCGTCCGCGCGGCCGAAGGAGAGCTCGCTGCTGGCCGAGTTCAGCCGCGACCTTACCCAAGCCGCCATGGACAACACGCTCGACCCGCTCATCGGACGCGATTACGAGTTGGAGCGGGTCGTGCAAATCCTGTGCCGCCGCACCAAGAACAACCCGGTTTTGATCGGCGAGCCCGGCGTCGGCAAGACCGCCATCGTCGAGGGCCTGGCGCAGCGCATCGCCGAGGGCGACGTCCCGTCGTTCCTCGCGGACAAGCGTATTCTGGCGCTCGATTTGTCGCTGATCGTCGCCGGCACCAAGTACCGCGGCCAGTTCGAAGAGCGGCTCAAAACCATCATGAAGGAGCTGATGGAGAACCAGAACGCCATCATCTTCATCGACGAGCTCCACACGCTGGTCGGCGCGGGATCGGCGGAGGGTTCGCTCGACGCGGCCAATATTCTGAAACCGGCGCTCTCGCGCGGCGAGATCCAGTGCATCGGCGCCACCACGCCCTCCGAGTTCCGCAAGTCGATCGAGAAGGACCGCTCGCTCGAGCGCCGTTTCCAAGCCGTCAAGGTGCCGCCGCCGAACGAATCGGACGCGGTGAAGATCCTCTTCGGAATCAAGGACCGCTACGAGAAGTTCCACGCCGTCGCGTACACGGACGATGCGATCGAGACCGCGGTCTTTACTTCCAGCCGCTACATTCCCGACCGCTACCTGCCGGACAAGGCGATCGACCTGATCGACGAGGCGGGCGCCCGCGTCAAGCTGCGCCAAACCACGCTGCCGGCCGACCTCGCCGATATTCAGAAGCGGATCAAGTTCATCGTCCACCGCATGGAGAACGCCATCGCGAACCATGAGTTCGAGAAGGCGCGCTTCTACTCCGACGAGGAGCGCAAAGAGCGCGAGAACATGCGCCAGCTCCGCGAGAAGTACAACCTGGACGATTCCTCCACCGGGTGCGTCACCAAGGACGATATCGAGGAAGTCGTGGCGCGCTGGACCGGCGTTCCCATGACCGCGATTAAGGAAGAGGAAATCGCCAAGCTTCTCCGCATCGAAGAGGAGTTGCACAAGCGGGTGATCAGCCAGGAGAAGGCGATTTCCGCGCTCGCCCGCGCCATCCGCCGTTCGCGCGCCGGGCTCAAAGCCAGCGCCCGTCCTGCCGGGTCGTTCCTGTTCCTGGGACCAACCGGCGTTGGCAAGACCGAAGTCGCGCGCGCCCTGGCCGGGTTCCTGTTCGGCAGCGAGAAGAGCCTGGTGCGGTTCGACATGTCGGAGTACATGGAAAAGCACTCGGTCTCGAAGCTGATCGGCTCGCCTCCGGGATACGTGGGATACGAAGAAGGCGGTCAACTCACCGAACGCGTGAAGCGCAATCCCTACTCGATCATCCTGCTGGACGAAATCGAGAAGGCGCACCCGGACATCTACAACATCCTGTTGCAGGTGTTTGAAGACGGCCAACTGACCGATGGCCTCGGCAACCAGGTCGATTTCAAGAACACGATCATCATCATGACGTCGAACCTCGGCGCCCGTTTCCTCGAGAAACGCGGCCATCTCGGTTTCTCGGCGCCGATGGGGGAAGGCATCTCGACGAAGATCGAGGACATGGTGCGGGGCGAGGTGAAAAAAGCCTTCAACCCCGAGTTCCTGAACCGCCTCGACGAAGTGATCCTCTTCACGTCGCTGACCGACGACGACCTGATCAAGATCATCGACCTGATGGTGGAGCAGGTGAACTCGAACCTGGTCGCCAAACAGATCAAGATCCGGCTGGCGCCGGACGCCGCCAAGTATATCCTCGAAAAGACCTGCGGCGACCGCAGCTATGGCGCCCGCCCGTTGCGGCGCGCGCTGCAGAAATACATCGAGGATCCCCTCTCGGAGGCGCTGATCCAGGGCTCCCTGCCCCGCCCCGCGGAACTCGAGGTCTACCTCGGCGACACCGGCATTTACTACCGCCAGTTGAACGCCGAAGGCGAGGCCCCCGTGGCGGCGAGCGGTTACGTGGAGCCTCCGGCGGGGACTCTGCTGTACACGTTCTGATTGGTTGAGTTCAGTCCTGAGGCAGATCGCGATGGCGGTCTGCCTTTTTCTGTACCTTGCTCACCGCGAAGAAACGATCGCTACCTCGACGCCTCGCGCTAAGCCCACGAAGCCGCCCGCCGCTCGCAAACTCGCCTATCTAGCGATTTGCGATCTCGTCTGAAACAGACACGCGAAACACCAGACGTTCCCGGTGAGTCGTCGCTTTCTCGCGGACTGCGTCTTTGACGGCTCTACCCCGCGCCTTCGAAGGCCTTCCGCGGCGCGCCGATCACATCCTGAATCGCGGTGATCAGCTCCGCCGCCTTGAAAGGCTTCCTGAGACAAACCGAGCCGCTGAGTTCGGCCTGGTACTCGTCGGCAAATCCCGTCATGAAGATCACCGGCATCGACGGGCGGATGTGGTGCGCCTGCGCCGCCAGCATGAGACCGCTCGCGCCCGGCATCACGATGTCGGTCAACAGCAGTTGCGGTTCCAGAAGGCGTTCCTGAAGGACCGCCAGCGCCTCCTCCGCATTGGACGCCTCAGTCACGCGATAGCCCGCGCGCTCGGCTAGAAGACGGACCAGGCTGCGCACCTCTTTTTCGTCGTCGACGACCAGAATCAAGGGGACTCCTTGTAAAACCTCCCGGATTATAGCCCGCGGCCGGCCGCCAACACTGTGCGTCTACCCCCTTAGACTGGAGAAATGCGGGTTCCGATTATCAGTCACCGCGGGTTGTGCCGTGCCGCGCCGCGCGCCCGCCGTGTGGGCGAAAACACCATCCCGGCATTCGCCGCCGGGCTGGAGGCGCTGGACGCCCTGGGCTTCCCTCCCGCCATCGAATTCGATGTCCGTCGCTCCGCCGACGGCGCCCTGGTCGTCATTCATGACGCAACCCTGCGCCGCACCACTGCCTTTCCCGGCGCCGTGCGGCGCCGCACCGCGGCGGATCTCCACGAGTTCGGCATCCCGCGCGTCGAGGAGCTGCTCGAGCGCTTTCCACAAGCCGAGCTGCACCTGGAGATCAAGGAACGCGGAATCGCCGCACAGGTTCGCAATCTCCTCCGGACGCACGACGCCGCCGATCGCGTGGTCGTGTCCAGCTTTCTGTGGAAAGAGCTTCACCCGCTCGGCGGCCACCTCCGCATCGCGCTCACTACCGCGTTCCCGACCCGCCGGACAGTGCGGGCCGCGGTCGAGGCCGGCGCCTGGGCGATCCATCCCGAACATCGCCGCACGTCCGCGTCCCTGGTCGCGACCGCCCATGCCGCCGGCCTGCGGGTGAACCCCTGGACCGTCAATACCCCGCGCGCCTATGCCCGCATGAGCCGCCTCGGCGTCGACGCCGTCTTCAGTGACAATCCTCACCTCGTCGCGGCGGCGTAACATAGACCACATGCGTCCCTACGCGCTTGCTTTCCTCTGCGTCCCTCTGTGCGGCGCCGCCGATCTAACCGTCGGATCCGCCACCGCACGCTCCGGACAGAAGGCCACCGGCACGATCGCCGTTCCCGACGCCGCCGATGCCGCCGCCGAGATCCCGGTCATCGTCGTCAATGGTTCCAGACCCGGACCGACGCTGGCCCTCGTTGCCGGCGCGCACGGGACGGAATACGCCTCCATCATTGCGCTGGAGAAACTGGCGCAAACCGCAAATCCCGCCGAGATCGCGGGCGCTCTCATCGTCGTGCCGCTCCTCAACGTCGCGTCCTTCGCGCAAAAAGTGCCGCATCTCAACCCCGTCGACGGCAAGAACATGAACCGGTTCTATCCTGGCAAGGCGGCGGGCACGCAGACCGAGCGCGCTTCCTGGGCCATTGCCCAGCAAGTCGTCGCCAAAGCCGACTACATCCTCGACTTTCACGGCGGCGATCTCGACGAGAACATGCGCCAGTACTCCTATTGGGCCACCACAGGCAACGCCGCGCTCGACGCGGCTTCGCGCGGCATCGTGCTGGCCTTCGGGCTCGACCACATCATCGTGCAGGATTTCCGCGCGCCGAGCGCCTCCGTGACCCTCACCCGTTACGGCGCCAGTCTCGGCAAACCCTCCGTGGCGGTCGAAGCCGGTCACTCCGGCACGGTTCTGGCGGAGGATGTCGATGCGCTCGTCCAGGGTGTGTGGAGCGTCATGCGCCATCTCAAGATGGCGCCTGGCGATCCGCGGCCCGTCGAACGTCCCCTCTGGTTCCCGCGATACAGCAGCCTGACCAGCGAGCGCGATGGCATCTTCTACCCGCTCGCCGCGCCCGAAGCCTTTGTGGAGAAGGGTATGCGGATCGGCTATGTGACCGACTATTTCGGCAATCGCATCTGGGACGCCGTCGCGCCGGTCTCCGGGGTGATCCTCTATATCGGCGCGGTGCCATCCATGAAGAAGGGCGACATTGTCGCCAACATCGGCGAATTGGGCCCGGCTCCCGCTCCGCCCGCCAGCGTAAAATAAGATCCCATGCGCTCCATCCTCGTCCTGTCCGCCGTTGCCGTCTGTCTGATCGCGCAGCAGCAACGCACGGCCGCGCCCGTCGCTGCGCCAACCGTCTCCGGCCCGCAATACACCGCCGCCGACGTCCGCGAGAATTACACCAAATTCGAATATCGCGTCCCCATGCGCGACGGGGCCAGGCTCTTCACATCGGTCTACATTCCCAAGGACGTCTTCAGCGACGGGCGCACGTATCCGGTGATGATGCAGCGCACGGGCTATAACGTCGCGCCGTATGGGATCGATCAATATCGGGCGGCGCTCGGTCCCTCGGCGCTGTTCGCACGTGAGAAGTTCATCTTCGTCTACCAGGACATCCGCGGACGCTTCATGAGCGAGGGCGATTACACGCTCATGCGCCCGCACAACCCCGCCAAGAAAACTCCGAAGGACACCGACGAGAGCACCGACACCTACGACACCGTCGACTGGATCGTCAAGAATCTCCCGGGCAACACCGGCAAGGTCGGCATGTGGGGCATCTCGCAACCCGGCTTTTACGCCACCGCCGGGATGATCGACGCCCACCCCGCCTTGGTTGCGGTCTCCCCTCAGGCGCCGGTCACCGATTACTACATGGGCGACGACGTCTATCACAACGGCGCCTTCATGCTGGCGCACCGCTTCAATTTCTATCAGGGATTCCGCAACCGCGAAGGCGACCCGGCCCCACCGCCGCCGGTGACGCGTTTCGACTTCGGCAATCCCGACGGCTACGATTTCTACCTGCAGCTCGGCTCCCTCGCCAACGCCGACGAGAGGTACTTCAAACACAAGCAGCCGTTCTGGAACCTGAATATCGAGCACACTACCTACGACGAAGTGTGGCAGTCGCGCGCGATCTGGCGGCATCTGAAAGCGATCAAGCCCGCTGTCATGCTCGTCGGCGGCTGGTACGACACCGAGGACCCGCAGGGCCTGCTCCGCCAGCACGACTTCATGGAGAAGAACACGCCTCCGGCCGTCAATATGTTAGTGATGGGTCCCTGGAACCACGGCGGTTTCGCGCGCGGCGACGGCGACCGTCTCGGCAACGTCAACTTCGGGTCGAAGACCGCGCAATTCTACCGCGAGCGCATCGAGCTGCCGTTCTTCCTCTATTACCTGAAGGGCCGCGGCGATGGCAAGTTTCCCAAGGCCTGGGTGTTTCAGACCGGTATGAACCAATGGCGCCGCTTCGACCAATGGCCTCCCGCGGACGCCAGGCCGGCAACCATCTTCCTCGACGCAAAAGGCGGCCTTACGTGGCAAGCGCCCGCCGGGTCCGCGGTCGACGAGTACCTCTCGGACCCCAACAAACCCGTGCCGTATGTCGGCCGGGTCGTCGAGCCCCGCGTTCTGAACAGCTATATGACCGAGGATCAGCGATTCGCCGCCATGCGTCCCGACGTTCTCGTGTACAAGACGGAGGTACTCGACCGCGACGTGACGGTCATCGGGCCCATCACCGTCGACCTGAAGGTGTCGACTACCGGAACCGACTCCGATTTCGACGTGAAGCTCATCGACGTGTATCCGAACGACTCGCCGGACTTCAACGCTCCCGCGCCCGCGGCTGCGGGTCCGCCGGCGTCCGGTCCACCCGCGGCCGCGCCGTCGTTAGGCGGGTACCAGCAGCTCGTGCGCGGCGAACCGTTTCGCGGCAAGTTCCGCAAGAGTTTCGAAAAGCCTGTCCCCTTCCAGCCGGGGGTCCCGGACCGCATCACGTTCACGATGCCGGACATCGCGCATACCTTCCGTCCCGGACATCGCATCATGGTGCAGATCCAAAGCTCCTGGTTCCCGTTGACCGACCGCAATCCGCAGAAGTTCATGGAGATTCCAAAGGCCCTCTCCACGGATTTCGTGAAGGCGACGCAGCGGATCCATACAGGTGGCCCGGACGGGTCGCGAATCAGCTTCCGCGTCCAATGAACCTGGCAGCGGCGTTATAGTATCCTGTCTCAAACGGTCGGTATGACTTCACGACTCCGGACATTCTGGGCGATTTCTTTGGGCGCCGGCGCGGCCATCGCGTTTACCACGCGTTTTTTGCCTGCCCAGACGGCGCCGGACAGTCAAAAGGCGATCGAGATCTCGTTCCAACAGATGGTGAAGCCGTTCTTCGAAAAGAACTGCAAATCCTGCCATAACTCCGATCTGGGAACTGCCGGAGTCCGCGTCGATCAGCTTGATGCGTCGCTGGAAGACCCGCAATTAAAGGTCTTGGAATCGATCCGCCGCCGTCTAGCGGCGGGGACTATGCCGCCGAAGGGACTGCCACAACCGCCGGCGGCCGAACACGATCGAATCGTCACGTGGATCACCCAGGCGTTGGAGGTTGCCAGGCTGCATCCTGCGCCGAAAAACGGAGTGGTGCGGCGGCTCACCGTGGCGCAGTACCGAAATACACTGCAGGAGCTGTTGCGATTGGACGACGATCTGACCGCCGGGCTCCCTCCCGACGCGGTGTCCAAAGACGGCTTCCTCAATAACAAGGACACGCTGCAGCTTTCCCCACTCCTGACGGAAGCCTACTTCGAAATCGCCGAAACGGCATTGAACCGGGCGATCGTCGACCCGCAGACAAAACCCGTGATTCAGAATTTCCGCGTCGACCTCGCAGCGGGAATCAATCCCACGCCACTGCCCGAGAAGCTGATTCTCGGCGCGGGAAGCCAGCTGCTGGAGAACGCGGACGTCACCGTGACCCAATTGACGCCGTCGAAGCCCTTCGCGTTCGAACCCTTCCGGATGCGGACGCACTACCGGTTCATCGAGGGATACCGCGGCAACGACACCGTTCGCGGGTGGCGCGATTTCGACAGCATCTATCACGCCGTGTTCGCGGACATGCGGGGAAGCAGTGGCTACCCGAAGGGCAAGGCCTACAGCACGGCGCCCGAAGGATTGCTGTTGCGTCCGGCGATTCCTTCGGAAGAGATCTTCGGCGCCGACAGCACCTACGGACCCAAGGCGAACTTCAAAATCTCGGTGCGCGAACTGCCGGACAGCGGACGGTTCCGCGTCACAGTCGTCGCCGCGAAGTACCGCGACGGGTTGCTGTTGGATGCCGGCGCAAACGAACAGCCGGCGGCGGCGGACGCCATCGTCATCGGCGATCCGAAAACGCCGGGGACCGCCACCGTTCCGAAGGCGGGGATCTATCAGGTCGATGTTCATTCAGACGGCGAAACCACCGCGCTCCCGGACGTCTCGCGCTTGAACGATGGCCTGACTGGCGCCTGGCCCAAAGATGGAGAATCCGGCGGCCGCCTGGAAGGAAACGCGAGCCTCACCGATTCGCCGCTCGGCAAAGCTGTGTCGCTCGCCAATGCAACCGGGGGACTGCTCGTGCCTCGGAACGTCATTCCGACGGATGACGCGCACAACGTCGGCGAAGGCGACCTTACGCTGGCGCTGTGGATTCATCCAGGCAAGCTCAAGAAGGAAGGGATCGTCAGCCTCGGCAATGAAGACCGAACTCAGGGCTGGTTCCTCGACATGCCGGATGGCAAAGGCGCGCTGCGGTTCCAGACCGCGGGCCGGGATGCCCAGGCGAGCGCGGCGGTAACGACCCCGCCCGGTGTAGTTCGCGAGGGGCAGTGGCATCATGTGGCGGTGGTGGTGAGGCGCGGCAGGAACGACACGCGCATCTACGTGAACGGTTCCCTGATGGCGCGCGCGGCCACGGGCTCCGCGCAATTCGACGACACGAAGGCCGATCTGAGCATCGGGCACATCCCCGGCAGCGGCGTATTTCAGGGCGATCTGGCCGGCGTGCGGCTCTATGGCCGGCCGCTCGATGATGCGGAGATTCAGGGACTGTTGCAGCCAGGGAAGCAATTAGTGAGAGTCGCCCCGGAACGGAAGGGCGACCTGTCGCTCCAATTAGGCCGCTCTAGATTCGTCGGCGCCCTGCGGCCGGCGTTCGTGGTGCTGCGGCTCGAAGCCGGCGCGCTGCCTTTTGCCGCCACGCTCACGGGCGTACGGGATCTGAACCGGATCGTGCTGACCCCACTCGCGCCCGCTGACGAGCTCGCCAAGAAGTTTGCGGTATTTGAGAAGAGGTCGCCCCGGCTGGGCGTGCACCTCGGGCTGCGCCGGGACTGCGGCAGCACCTTCGCGCCGGTGGGCCCTCCTCAGACTGTGGCGAGCGAGCAGCCTGCCAGGTTTGTGTTCGAAGGCTCTCTCCGCAATTTCCCCAGTCCCGAGGGCGATAAGGACAACGTCAATTATCTGGCCGGTCTTCGTGAAATCGGCGTCCGCAGCGAATATACGGATGGCCGCGATATGCCGCGCCTTGCGATCCGCTCCGTGGAGTTCGAAGGCCCGTATTACGATTCGTGGCCGCCACCTTCACACACGAACATTTTCGTGGAATTCGACCGGAAGAACGATCCGCGGGCCTACGGCCAAAGGATCATTCACGATTTCGCGACCCGCGCCTACCGCCGTCCGATCACCAGTTCTGAGGAGACGGCGCTCACCGCCATTTTTCGCAAGTCGCTGGACGCCGGCCGGTCGTTCCAGGACAGCGTGAAGGACGCCCTCCTGGTGGCGCTGACCTCGCCGCAATTCCTGTTCCTGATGGAGATGAGCAAGACACCGGCCGCGGAGCCGCTCGACGGGTATGAGCTGGCGTCGAAGCTCTCCTACTGGTTGTGGAACGGGCCGCCCGATCGAAAGACTCTGCAGTTGGCGGAAAGCGGCGCGCTGCAACGCCAGCTCGACACGGAAGTGTCGCGCATGATCGCCGATCCGCGATTCTCCCGATTCGCGAATGAATTCACGGCTCAGTGGCTGAGTCTGGATAAGTTTCAGGTCCTGGAGGCGGACCGCAAGCGATATCCCAAGCTCACTCGCGACACGCGCGCACAGCTCAAACAGGAGCCCGTCGAGCTCCTGCAGTATCTGATTCGCAACAACCTGCCCGTAAAGAACGTCATCGCGTCGGATTTCATCATGGCGAACGAGACAGTGGCCGATTACTACGACCTGCCAGGCAAGGCCGAGAGCGGCTTCCAGTTCATGCCGGTCCGGCATGAACGGAAGGAACTGGGGGGTGTCCTCACCACGGCTGCGATTCTGGCCGGGCTTTCCGACGGGAGGGAATCGAACCCGGTGAAACGCGGGGCATGGGTGGCGCGGAAGATTATCGCGGAGCCCCCCAACGATCCTCCGCCGAACGTGCCCCCGCTCCGCGAGGAGACCAAGAATCTCACGCTGCGCGAGCGGCTCGAGCAGCACCGCAGCGCGCCTGCCTGCATGCAGTGCCATTCGAAAATCGACCCGTGGGGCGTCGCGCTCGAACAGTTCGATGCGGGAGGCCGTCTGAAGCAGACCCCGGCGGATGCGCGGGCGACCCTGCCGGACCAGACCCAGGTGTCGGGCATCGGCGATCTCAAGAAATACCTCGTCGAAGATCGCATCGACCAGGTGGCGTTCAGCGTGCTCAAGCACCTCGAGATCTACGCAGCCGGCCGCAGTCTGACGTACAATGAGCTCAATTACCTGAAGCAGGACGCCCTGAAGTTGAAGGCCGGCGGCTACCGCATGAAAGACATGGTCCTGTACGTGGCGAACAGTAAAGTATTTCTCGAGAAGTAATCGATTTGGAACAGGAGATTTCATATGCCCGGCTCGCTTCGTCTGGACCGCCGCGCTTTCCTCAGAGGCATCGGGGGCGTAACCCTGGCGCTGCCCGTGTTGGATGCGATGGGCGAGGAAGTGACTGAGGAGATTCCCCGCCGCTTCTGTGCCATCTATACGGCGAACGGGATGTCGTTGCCGAAAGCCGAGCACGGCATCGCCGAGTGGAGCTGGTTCCCGGCCAATGGGGCTAACGGCAACTTCGAGTTCGGGAAATCGACCGAGCCGCTGGCGCCGTTCCGCAAGAACCTGAGTTTCATGGGTGGAATGTATCACCCCAACGGTCCGAAGGCCGACCCGCATGTCTGCTCCGACATGTGGCTGACCGGAGCGCCACTGCACAATCCGAAACCGGGGAGTTACAACTCTGCCGGCATCGATCAGGTGATTGCGCTGCATACCAAGCAGTACTGCCGCCAGCCCTCTCTGGTGTTATCGATCGACGCCGGAACCGGGTATCTTTCGCGGACCGGCACCATATCGTACAACCTGGACGGCCGGCCCATCCCCGCCGAGAACAACCCCCGCCGCATCTTCGACCGTTTGTTCCGCGGCGACCGCGCCTCTCTGCAGGCGGAGCACGAAAATCTGCAACGGCGGATCAAGCTGGTGGACGCCGTGGCAGCGAGCGCCCGCTCGCTCGACCAGAAGTTGGGCGCAACCGACCGGGAAAAGATGGGCCAGTACATGACCTCTCTCGAAGAGGTCGAAACCCGGCTGATCGCCTCCGAGAAGTGGATCGACATTCCGCTGAAGAAGCAGGATTATACGCACCTCAATCTGGACGCGACGAATGAAGGCGATCCCGCCGAGTATTACCGGAATATGTTCGATCTGATCGCGCTGGCGTTCGATGCGGACATCACGCGGACGGTGACGTTCATGCTGAACCGGGAGGACGGCATGGGAATCAGCGACACTTTCCCGCTTAAGCTCGGCCTGTCGAAGACGCACCACAATCTGTCGCACGCGACCGACAAGGAAGGTCAGCTGGATTTTGCGAAATACGACCTGTTCCTCAGCCGCCAGATCGCCCACTTCCTCGATCGTCTGACCGGATATCGCGACCGCAACGGCAGCACGCTCGACAACACGATTGTCCTGTTCGGCAGCGGCGCGAGCACGACTCACAACAACCACAACCTGCCGACGCTGGTCGCAGGCGGCGCCAATCTGGGCCTGCGGCACGGGCAATACTGGCGCGGAGACGGCGAGTCGCGGATGTCGAATCTGTACGTGAGCATTTTGCGGGCGCTGGGCGTCGCGCAGGAGAACTTCGGCGATAGCACGGGCACGCTCAGCGCTCCGGTCTTCACGAAATCCTGATTCGCCATCGGCACTCGATTCCGCCGCCCGCGAGAGCGCTGGAGTTTGGCCTTGGCAGGAGCGATTTCCAGCCTCGTTCGCCCGGGCGGCTGGCAAATGACCGAAACGGGTCTTGCATCGCTCCGCCCGGACGAATCGGTATCGGCGTTGAACGAGCATGCTATTCTGGATGAAGTCAGCGACATCCGCTCTTTTCCGAACCCGGAGAGATGGCCGAGTGGTTGAAGGCGCACGCTTGGAAAGCGTGTATAGGGGAAACTCTATCGAGGGTTCGAATCCCTCTCTCTCCGCCACATCTGCAACGCATTGATCCCGCAGCAATTCATTTGGTGTGTTCGCCTTTTGATCACGCAAATTGTACATGGTTTTGTACAACCATAAGGCCTAAGCCTCTTCGTCTCACGTGCTTTGGAAGATGCCGATTCGGTCGGAGGCGTTCGCAGGCGTGCATGACGGCAGCGCACCACATTGCGAATCGAGGCGGCGCAAGATAGAGTCAGCATGATGCTTTCGCGGATCTTCCTACTGGCTCTGCTGGCCTTACCCGCCACAGCAGCTTGGCAACGGCACGTGCTGACTCCCAAAGGCGATCGCTTCGACGCTCCGGAACCACATCCTCTTGCTTACTTCACGCAGTATCCAATGCTCCGTGAAGAGAGTGGTGACTTCTGTTATTTATGTTCTCCCGAGAAACGTTTGGCAGAGGCCAAGAAGGTCAAGGTCACGACCGAATTGAAATTGGTCGGAACGATTGCGGGTTTTGAAATCTCTGATTTGTTCTACCGTTTCCAATGCGATGGGTGTATCGATTGGAAAATGTTGCCGATCATCAGAAAACGTCTTTTTTTGAGCATCATTCGGCAGGGCGT
>CAZSQK010000002.1:0-182674 GCA_964608645.1 uncultured Solibacteraceae bacterium
CGCTACCCGCGCCATCTCCAACCGTGTCAACAATTTATAACACAGTAGTACTAGGGTCTTGTCGAAATAGGTCAGCACGCGGTCGTAGCGCTCGGTGGGCCCCAACTCGTACTCGACGCGGAGCCCGAGGGTCAAAGTCAGATTGCGGGTGACTCGCCATGTGTCCTGTCCATACATGCCGTAATAGGGATTCATGAGCGCATAGCTGCCGTTCGTGTCTGCGGTCATGGAACTGGGGATGCCGAGCATGAACGCGGCATAACTCAGGCCAAGACTGCCGTTGGGCGCGAGACCATCGTCGTCCTTTCTCACATAGTTGCTGTTGAAGGTGAAACTTCCCATGGGATTGCCGGCGCCGCCGGGGTCGGTGTTGTAGGCCTGGCGGAAATCGACACCCGTCTGAAAACTGTGTTTGCCCCGGATGTGAGAGACGGTCGCCTTGAGATTCATGGATCGCTGGCGGGCGTCGCCGGCGAGACTCCTGCTCAGAGTGGTGTTGCCGCCCTGCAGGGCGTTGGTGTATCCGGCCAGAGTGACGAGGGGCGCGCCGCAGCCGTTGAGCGCCTGGCAGTGCTGATCCAGGTAGGTGGGGAACCCGATATCGCTGGGCTTATACCTTCTGACGCCGTTGGTCTGCTGCACATTCAGCCACTGGTTGGCGGCGAGGCTGGCGGTCACCACGGTCGCGGAGCTTTTGGAGTAACTCCAGCTCAGAATTCCATTGCGGTTTCTGCGATGGTTATCCCAGTCCTGCAGGCCGGGATCGGTGGCGTATGTCCAATCCTGGGCGTTCTCGAGAAAGTGGCTCCAGTTCCATGAGAAAAAGAAGCGATGCTTGACGCCGGGCGCGTAATCGAAGCGGTTGGTCAGGCCGGAATAGTCCGTGTTGTCGCTCTGGCCCAGCGCGAGAAAGTTGTTGAACGGCTCCACGCCGGGATTGGCGGGGCTGTTATTGGGAAGCGGCAGACGACTGTTGTACCAGTTGAAGATTTTGGGATTGAGAATGCGACTGGCCGGAATGATATTGCCGGGAATGGGAGTGCGGACAAAATGACCGGCGCGGGCTGGGTCGGACGCCACGCTGAGAGGGTCATAGAGCTGATACTTCGGGTTGATGCTCAGCAGGTCGGAGAAGTTGCCCTGCCGCTCGGCCAGTGTCGGGACGGTGTCAGTGATTTCACTGGAGCGGGCGGGCTGGCGGGTCTTGTTCTGAGAGAGGGAAAAGAAAAAGAAGAGCTTGTTTTTTCCGTTGAAGACTTTCGGAATATTGAAGGGGCCCCCGAGGGTGAAGCCGTAATCGTTGGAATGGCCGCCGGGCTGCATTGGAGTGTCGGCCAACTGCCGGGCCAGCGCGGAATTTCCCACGGCATTGGCGGCGGCGATGTTCGTGAAGTACTTCTGCTTCACAAAGAACGGCGCCGCATTCCAGTGCGTGTTCCAGTATTGTTCGGTGCCGGAGCCGTGGAGAATGTTCGTGCCGGACTTGGTGGAGAAGGCCACATTCAGCCCGATGGCGTGACCGAAAGACGCGTCGAAATTCGTGGTCTCGATCTTGAATTCCGAGATCTGGTCGGTGAAGGGCGTGAAGGCGATGCCCGAGGACCCGGCGTTCGGCGAGCCGTCGATGGTCCATTCGTTCTGGCCCAGGGAGAGCGGCGAGAAGAAGCCGGAGCTGCCGCCGACCATTCCCTGCGCGAGGTATTGAGTGGTCCCCTGATTCACAACGCCGGCCGCCACTCGCGCCAGCAACACGATGTCGTTGGTCATGATGGGGAGGTCCATGATTTCGCGGGTGGTCAGCGCTTTTCCGGTGGTTGAGGTGCTGGTATCGAGGATGGGAGATTCCGCGGTAATGGTTATCGATTCCGTCAGGGAGCCGACTTCGAGCTGGATATCGATCTTGAGGTGGCCGCTCATGGGAAGAACCAGGTTAGAGCGAACGGTCTTTTTGAACCCGGGAGCTTCCACGGCTACCTGGTACCGCCCGGCCAGCTGCAAAGGCGCCTCATAATAGCCGCTTCGGTTAGTGGTCAACGGAGTCGAGATGTTGGTCCCGGTATTGGTCACGGTCACGATGGCCCCGGCGACCTGGGCGCCTTGAGGATCGGTCACCGTTCCGGAAATGTCTCCCCTGGTGTCCTGGGCCTGCGAGGACCATGCCACGAGGGTCAAGAGAACCGCGAAGTCCCGAGCTCGCATACAAACCTCCCTCCGGAATTTCGGTTTCCCGATTCCGGGCCACCCGATTGTACATCCACCGGGGGTTGGGGGCTATGGGGAAGATCGCCGGGGAGCGCCGATCTCGGGTATCATATTTAAACCAATGCGCCTCTTGTTGCTCGCACTGGGGCTGGGGGGGATACTGGCCGGCGCGGACGACCCCTACTGCCCACGTTATCCGCAATCCGTCCGCACAGACTTCGAGAACCGAATCTCGCTCGACCGCGACTTCCAGATTTACGCGCGCGGCGCGCGCAAGAGCGCCTCGGGGAACCGGCTGGCGGCGTCCTCCAACTTCATCGACGAGTGGATTGCCAAGAAGATGAGCGCCGACGGAGTGTCGCCCGCGCCTCCCGCCACGGATGCCGAGTTCCTGCGGCGGGTGTGGCTCGACTTGGCGGGGCGCATCCCCACTCCGGACAAGGCGGAGGCATTCCTGGGCTCTTCTTCCGCCGACAAGCGCGCCCGCCTCATCGATGAGCTACTCGCGTCGCCGGCATACGCCGACCAGATGACATTGTTTTTCCTCAATCGCTTCAAGGTAACGCGGTCGCACGAGAGCGTCTCGACGCCGGCGCGGAATGTGTTCTTCGATTTCGTGCACGGCGCGATGGCCAGCGACCGCCCCTACGACGCTTTCGCGCGGGAGCTGATCTCCGCCGCGGGCGAGGTGGACACGGTTCCGGGGACGCAGTTTTTCGCGCGCTGGATGGATGTCTCCGGCCCGATTCAGGACTCGTGGGACGACATCACGGATAAAATCACAACCACCTTCCTCGGCTACAAGACCGAGTGCGTCTCCTGCCACAACGGGCGGCGGCACCTGGAGAAGATCAATCTCCACCTGAGCCACCGCGCGCGCAGCGAGTTCTGGGCCATGTCGGCATTCCTATCGCGGATGCAGTTCGTGCGTGTGAGCGACGACCCGGTCGGCTTCCGCCCGCGGATCCTGGTGGTGGATCGGAGTTTCGGAACATACTCGGGATCGGTGCCCGTGAGCAATCCCGGGAACCGCCCGGCGCGGGTCGACGCCGTGACGACCCCGGTGTTCTTCTCGACGGGCGCGACGCCCTCGTCGGGAAGCTGGCGCCAGGAACTGGCGCGGATGGTGACCACGGACCGGCAGTTCGCGCTGGCCGCGGCGAACTACATGTGGAGCTATTTTTTCGGTTCTGGAATCGTGGACCCTCCGGACGCGTGGGATATGGACCGCGTCGATCCTGCCAACCCGCCGCCGGCGGACTGGCCGTTGCAGAATGTGAACCCCGAACTGCTGAACCGGCTGGCGGATTACCTGATCGCCAACGACTACCGGCTCAAGCCGCTCGTGCGGCAGATCGTCAGCAGCCAGACCTACCAGCAGTCGAGCCGCTATCCGGACGCCTGGAAGCCGGCGTTCGCGCGCTACTTCGCGCGCTACGAGGCGCGGCGTCTTTCCGCCGAGCAGATGTTCGACGCGATGATCACGGCGACGCACACGGAGCAGCCGATGTCGACGACCTTCGGCGTGGCGCAATACGCCAACCAATTGCCGGACCCCACCGAGCCCTCCAGCGACTCGCGGGTGGTGGATTTCATGAACCAGCTGGGACGCGGCGACTGGCTGACCATCGACCGCACCTCGACGCCGACCATCCTGGGGCTGCTCTTCCAGATGAACGACGGCCAAAACGTGAACCGGTCGTTGGGCCTCTCGAATGCGAATGTCGGGGTGACCAACCGGGTGCATGAGATCGACGCCGATTTTCCGGACGACACGCAGGCGATCCGCCGCATGTTCCTGGCGACGCTGACGCGCTATCCCACCGATCGTGAGCTGGCCCTCATGCTCGGGCGGCGCAGCGGGCCGCGCTACCAATGGCTCAGCGACCTGCAATGGGCGCTGCTCAACAAGCTGGATTTCGCGTTTCAGAATTGAGGCAGCCATGAAGCCGATCAGACCTACCAATTGCGGCGGCCACGGAGCCTTTACACGGCGGCACTTCCTGTTCGGGGCGGCGACGGCGGCGCTCCTCCGCTCCCATGCCGATGCGGAGATCCTCTCTTCCGGCGCGCCAACACGCAATACGGCGCGCGCGTGCATCTTCATCAACATGAACGGCGGGCCGAGCCATCTCGACACGTTCGACCCCAAGGACGGCGCGTGGAACCCGGGCGACGCCGACATCCGGCAGTACGGGGGCGGCGTGGCGCTTTCGCGGAAGTATTTCCCGAAGCTTTCGACGTTGACCAACGACCTGCTGGTGCTGCGCGGTTGCGCCAGTTGGGAGGCGGCGCACGAACGCGGGCAGTTCTACATGCAGACCGCGCACTCGCTGAACCCGGCGCTGGCGGCGGAGATCCCGCATATCGGCGCGGTGGTCGCATACGAGCGCGGCGCCAAGGGGCTGCTGCCGCCGTTTCTTTCGTTCAACCAGTCGAGTCTGCAGGGCGCGACCTTCCTCGGCGGCCCGTATGCGCCCATGATGCCGCCCGCCACGCGCACGGGAGTGGCCACGTTGAGCCACCCGTTCTTCGGCACGGCGAGCCAGCAGCGCTTCGGGGACCGCTTCCAGTTGCTGCAGGATCTCGACCAACCGCTGCGCGACAATCCGCTCAACGACCTGGTGGCGGCGTATGGCGGCTACTACTCACGGGCGCGCAACATGATGTACAACGACGCGGTGGACAGCGCCTTCAAGTTCGACGTGAACGAAGAGAATCGCTACGGCGCCAACGGCATCGGCCGCGCGCTGCTGGTGGCGCGCAACGCGATTCGGGGCAAGCTGGGTGTGTCCTTCGTGAACGTCACGCAGACAGGGTGGGACACCCACGTGGGGCAGTTCGACCGCGGCATCACAGCCAACATTTATAACCTGTCGAACGATCTCGACCGGGCCGTGGGAGCGCTGGTGGACGACCTGCGGGCGTCGGGCGATCTCGACTCTACGCTGATCGTGATGATGGGCGAGTTCGGCCGTACGCCCGGCATTCTGAACTCGCGCGGGGGACGCGACCACTATCGCTCGGCCATGAGTGTCGCGATGATCGGCGGCGGGGTGAAAGGCGGCCGCGCCCTGGGATCGACGGACGCGCAGGGCGGCAATATCGTCGACCCGGGCTGGAGCGAAGGCCGCGCCATTTACCCCGACGACATTGCGGCGACGATCTATTCAGCCATGGGGATCGACTGGACCAAGACGATCGACGACACACCGTCGGGGCGGCGATTCTATTACATCAATCGCAATCTGGATTTCAAACCGGTACAAGAGGTTTGGGGATGAAGACGGCGGCGCTGGCATTTTGCTGCGCGGCGGCGGCGTTCGGCCAAACCGCAGCGATCGTGCACGTGCTGGCCGACGACTCCCAGGTGCTGGTGGGGCGGACGCTGCAGATGCGGGCCGTGGTGCGGGACGCGGCGGGCAACCCGATTCCGAACGCCCCGGTGACGTGGGCCGTTAACCAGTCTTCGGCTTCGATCACGACGGGTGGACTGGTGACCGCGCGCGGGCTGGCGACAATTCGGGTGACGGCGCGATCGGGGGCGGTGACGGGGGAGGCGGCGATCCAGTCGATTCCGAGCCGCGTGATGGTGACGCCCGCGGCGGCCCAGATCGACGTCGGCGGGCAGCAGAGATTCCAAGCGGCGGCTCTCGACGCGGACGGCAACGCGATTCCGGGCGTGACGTTCTCCTGGTCGCTGCTCAACGAGCGGCAGGGCACGTCGTCGCTGGGAACCATCGACGGCACGGGGATGGTGAAATCGGTGGGAGAGGGCGGAGCATTCGTTTTCGCGACCTACAATTATAACGAGACGTTTCCGGGGCTCCAGCAGCGGTGGATCGCGTACTCGACGGTTCAGTTTTCGGTTCCCAAGGCTTATGAACTGCGCAAGCTCTACTCCACGCTACACCAGACCCGGCGGACGTGGACGCTGCGGCCGCGGCAGTCGATGCTGTGGACCACCGACGCGGGCGATTTGTTCCTGAACGCGTCGCTGGGCGGGATAGCGAACGCTCTGCTGAATTGGGACAACGGCGCGTGGCGCGTGGTGAGCGCGGGCGGCATGCCGCGGTTCGGACGCGGGTCGGTGGCGCTGGATTTTCGCGCGCATTCCATCACGCGCGACGGCCAGGTGTTGACTTACGAGGACACCAATATCAACGGCGCGGAGCTGAATCTCGGCACGCGCGACGGGGTCACGCCGTTCTTGAACAACAATGTCCCGCTGGGGAACACCGAGGGGGTGAGTTCCCTGGTCATTGGGCGCAACTCGTACAGCTCGACGGGGTGGGCGGTGGCTCGCGCGAGCTTCCGCTTTCCGGGCGAGACGATCACGTACAGCGGGCTGTTCCGCGGCGCCGGCAACGCCGACGAGATGCTAGTGAGCACGAAGGACACCGTGCCGGAGATGCCCGGCGCGTTTTCGATCGACGGCGATTTCGGCGTCGCGGGCGATGGGACGGCGTTCTACTCCCTGACCAGCGGCGCGGCGCGGGTGTTCTACCGCCACGATCCGGCCGGACGGCAGAAGCTGGTCGGCATCGGCGACGCGGTGCTCGGATCCAAGGTGCGATCGTTTCCCGGCGGCGGCACAAACAAGCCGAGCGTGTGGTTCGACGAGGATGGAACCGCCATTATCTGCGCGCTTCTGGAAGACGGCAGCACACAGTTTCTGTGGTTCGCGCCCGACGGGAAGATGAGCGCGCTCCGCGTGAACTCGCAGTCCGGCATTTTGTCATTCCATCCGCGGCAGGGGGCCCTGATTTATGCCAACCCGTATAACAACAAGGGCAACGGGGCCTACTTGTGGCGCGGCGAAACAGTCACGCCGGTCTACGTCTTCGGGAAGAAGCTCTTCGACCAGAACGTGCAGGAGATCGAAAGCGGGGCCATCAACGCGGACGGGCTGACCTACATGTTCTTCCGCTGCGACAACAACGCGATGATGATCGCGAAGATGGGCGACACGCCGTTTTTCATCTTTCGCGACGGCGACGAGATTCCTGTGGAGTTGCCCGTGAACCTGTTCAGCCTGATTCCGGGGGCGCGCAGCGGACCTCCGCATGCGCAGGCGGGCGGCAATAACGGCAGCCTAGCCGAGTTCGCGGGCGGCGACTGGCGGCTGACGCTGGGCATGGGCCAGCGCCTGTTCGACCGGCCAACGCCGTGGTTCGGGGGCGGGTCGGGGTCGATGCGGAAGGCGCCGAACGGCGACCTGTATCTCACGGTCAATATCACCGGGACGAGCGCGATCGTGCGCATCCCTCCCGGCGGCTCTCCGGAAACGGCCGTCTCCTTCCCGCTGAAACTGGAGGGCACGATCACCGGCAACGCGCCGGGGACTGTGTTCGATATCAATAATACGGGGACGATCGTCTTCTTCGCGAGCACGAGCGCGGGGGACACGCGCATCGTCGCGGTGCAGAACGGCGTGGGGCGGTCTCTGCTGAACGCGTCGGCGACGGTGTCCACGGCGTCGGTGATTGACGGCAAGACGGTGTCGAATGTGCAGTCGCTGGCGGTGGACGATGGCGGGCGCGTCATCGCACAGGTGCAGTTCCGGGGCACGACGGCGACGTCGCTGGCGGTCTGGAATGGCAGCGTCTGGACGATCGCCGCGACTACGAACGAAACCCAGATTTCCGGCCGGCTGGTGACGTCGCTGCCCAACATCACGCGGGCCAACGGCGGCAAGCTGCTGGCGGGTATGACCGTCTCGTCCGGCGGCAACGTCGTGGCGGAATGGACGGGCACTGCCTGGACGGTCCTGGTGGATGTCGACACCGTGATGCCGAACGGGCAGGTCGCCAACAGCGTGGCGGCGCTCGATGTGAATGGGCAGGGCGACCTGCTGTTCCAATTTTCGAACGGCGTGAATTCGATGGTGGCGCGCCGCGGCGGCAAGTTCCGGCAGGTGCACAATTTCTTCCAGCCGACGCCGGACGGCGACTTCCTCATCAGGATCAACGCCATGGACCTTCGCGACGACGGCACGGTGTACTTCCTGGCCGTCACGCAGGACGACGAGGTCGCGCTCTACCAGGCAACTCCGCTCAACTGAAATCGGAGATATGCTGTACTCCAGATCGGAGAGTGTATGAGACTGTGGGTGACCTTCCTACTCTGCGGCATCGCGGCCGCGCAGGACCAAACACACCAACACGGCGCGGCGGCTACTCCGCCGATTCCGCTGCAGCCGCTGGCGCAACAGGTGCGTCAACTGGAAGAGGCGATGACCTACCTGGGCCAGCCCTTCGGGACGGCCGATCTGCGCCGGATTCACGAAGCCATCGCCAATCCGGATGAAGCAGCCGCGGTAAGCGCGCTGGAATCGATCCTGGACACGCACGTCCTGCTCACCGTCGATATCAATCCGGAAAGCCGCGTGAAGGTCGAGGAGGGCGCCGCCAAGCCAGAACTGGTGGAGGCCGGGACGCGGCTGTTCCTGGTGAAAGTGGTCAACAACGGGCACGTGCGGGCGCCGCTCGTCGTGCAGAGTCCGAACAGTGGCGATGTGTATGTCCGCTCCAACGGGAATTCGGCGCCGGCCATGCAGCTCTCGCCGCAGCAATCGAAGGAGCGGTGGGCCAACATCTCGCTCTACCAGCGCCCCCCGATGCGGCCGAGACTTTCCGGCCTGGCGCTCGAATACGCCATTCTGGAAGTCTACAGCCGCGACGCCGGACAGCGCTCCGCCAAGATCAGCTTCAATGTCGGCCAGGGCTCGCAGGACATCGGCTTCCGCAACGATGTGACGGTCTTGTTCACCGCCCTCCCGGCGCGGCGCATCACACTGCGAGTGAAGGACGAGAAGGGACGGCCGACGATGGCGTCGTTCATCATCAAAGACCGTCTCAATCGCATCTACCCGCTGCCCTCGAAGCGGCTCGCGCCCGACTTTTTCTTCCAGCCGCAGATCTATCGCGCCGACGGCGAATCGGTGCAGGTTCCGAACGGCTACTACACGTTCGAGTACACGGGCGGCCCGGAGTACCTGACGCGCACGCGCGAACTCGCCGCCGATTCCCGTGAACTCGCGTTCCAGCTCGAGCGTTGGATCGATCCTTCGCAGTTCGGCTGGTACTCCGGCGACCACCACGTCCACGCCGCCGGGTGCTCTCATTACATGAATCCGACGGAAGGGGTCCAGCCGGAGGATATGATGCGCCAGATCCTGGGCGAACACCTCAATATCGGAAGCGTGCTCACGTGGGGCCCGGACTACTACTACCAGAAGCAGTTCTTCTCGGCGAAAGACCATCCGCTCTCGAAGCCGGATCGGTTAATGCACTATGACCTGGAAATCTCCGGGTTCCCTTCGAGTCACGCCGGTCACATCATTTTGCTCGACCTGAAAGACCAGGACTACCCGGGGACGAGGAAACTGGAGGACTGGCCCACCTGGGACCTGCCGATTTTCCGCTGGGCAAAATCGCAGGGCGCGATCGTCGGATTCGCCCATTCGGGGTGGGGGCTGGAGGTCTCCGGCACGGACCTGCCCACACAGCAGATGCCCGGCTTCGACGGGATCGGAGCCAACGAATTCATCGTCGACGTGACGCATCCCAACACGGTGGATTTCATTTCGGCGGTGGATACTCCTTACGTGTGGGAGCTGAACATCTGGTATCACACCCTGAATGTGGGCTTCCGGACGAGGATCTCGGGCGAGACGGATTTTCCCTGCATCTATGACGGGAAGGTCGGACTGGGGCGGACCTACGCGAAACTGGACGAGTCGTTGACCTATGAAGGCTGGCTGCGCGGTCTGCAGGCCGGCCGCAGTTATGTGTCCGACGGCAAGACTCACCTGATGGATTTCAAGGTGAACGGGACCGCGGCGGGCGCCGCGGGCAGCGAAGTTCGCCTCAACGCGGCCGGCAATGTGACGGTCACCCTCACGGCGGCCGCCTACCTGCCCGTGAAGCCGAACGAGGAGACCCGCGGCCGCCCCTACGATCAGAAACCCTACTGGGACGTGGAGCGGGCCCGCATCGGCGACACGCGCGACGTGCCGGTGGAAATCGTGGTCAACGGCAAGACAGCCGGCAGACAGACGATCGCGGCGGACGGCAAACTGCACGAACTGAAGTTCGAGGTTCCGGTGAAGGAAAGCAGTTGGATCGCCGCGCGGGTGCTGCCTTCGGCGCACACCAACCCGGTGTTCGCGATGGTCGGGGGCAAGCCGGTGCGCGCGTCGCGAGCCAGCGCGGAGTGGTGTTTGAACGCCGTGAATCAGTGTTGGACGCAGAAGGCTCCACGGATGCGGGCCAGTGAACTGGCCGAGGCGAAGGCGGCGTACGATCACGCGCGCGAGGTCTATCGCCGTTTGATCAGCGAGAGCGTAGGAAACTGAGCGGCTGCCGATCGTCGCGTCTCGGATGCTGCAATGGTAGCTGCCGAGCCACGACATGACGGTTTCCTCGGCTGCGGTCGTTCGGTTGCAACGGATTTCCCCCGACGAAAAGGCGCTTGGTGCGGGCCTGCCTGCCGGCAGGCCTGATGGTTCGGCTTCCCTCCCCTGGCTCTTGACCTCAACCGTCTATTTCTTTCGTAGCCACAATCCGTTCCGTCGCGGCAACGGGCTCCTTCGGGTTGCGATCCGGAGCCAAGACTCTTCGAACGACCTCACTCAATTCGACGGCGGTCCACGGCTTGGGAAGGACGTCGTCAAAACCGTAGGCGCGGAAATCGGCCATCACCGGCGATGCCGAGTAGCCGCTGGAGACGATCAGCTTCATGAAGGGATCGAATTCTTTCAGCGTGACGGCGGCTTCCTGGCCTCCCATACCACCGGGAATCGTCAAGTCCAGCAAGGCTGCGTCGAAGGCGTGCCCCGAAGCCTTGGCATGGCCGCACAAGGCGATGGCTTCGGCTCCATCGCGCGCGGTGTGGACCTCGTAGCCAAGCCTGCTGAGCAGGGAGCGAAGCAGCTTGCGGAGGGTTGGCTCGTCGTCCATGACGAGCAGCCGTCCGGTTCCCGTAAGCAACCGCGCGCCGGCGGGAGCCTGAGGCGCGGCAATCTCCTGCGAGGCCGGGAGTTCCACTGTGAAGGTGGCACCGACCCCGGGTGTCGATTCTACCGAGATTTGGCCGCCGTGTTTCCTGACTATGGCATAAGCCGTCGCCAGCCCAAGCCCGCTGCCGCCGGCCTTGGTCGTGAAATAGGGGTCGAAGATTCGAGGGAGGACGTCGGCGGGTATACCGCAGCCGTAGTCTCGAACGGAGATCCTCACGCGACAGCCGTCGGTGTTTTCGGCCCGAACCTCGATGATTCCACCTTCCGGCATCGACTGCCGGGCATTCAGGAGGAGATTATGCAGCACTTGGCCAATTTGGCCCGGGTCCACTTCGGCGCAGCGCAAATCGACAGGGATGTCGGCCTCGATACCGTGGGGCGCACCGGAACGCGCCAGTTGAACCGCATCCGTAACGAGTTTGGCAACCGAAACCAGACGGCGGACCGGGACGCCGCCCTTCGCAAACGTCAACAATTGAGAGGCCAGAAGCGTGGCACGAAGGCAAACGCTCTCGGTTTCGGCGAGGACTGCCTGAACCGGCTCATCCGGCCCCAACTGGATCCTGGCCATCTCGACGTTGCCCTGAACGACTGTGAGAAAGTTGTTGAAATCGTGTGCAATTCCACCCGCCAGCACACCGAGCGATTCGAGCTTCCGCGCCCGCAACAACTCTTCTTCGATCTGCTCGCGCTGGGCGATCTCGCCCTGAAGCAGCTCGGTTGACCGCTGCAGTTCGGCGGTGCGCTCCTGAACGCGAAGTTCCAGAGACTCATTCAGAGCGTCGGTCTTCAGCTTGGCGTGGCGCAGATCCGCCAAAAGCTCATAGTTCTCAAACTTCAGCTCTAACGATGAAACGATGGTTTGATGGATGCGGCCAGTGGTGATGATGGTGGCGAGAGTGAAGATGCCGGCGAGCAGCCCCATGGCCACATGGGCTTCATCGCCCTGCAGCACGAGGCGCACAGCCGGACCCAGACCGGCGGGCGCCAGGAAGGCCAGAAAAGCCTCGGGCCGTGGCGCCAGAATAGGAACCGCGCCCAACATCATGCCGCCGAGAATAAAAACGAGAAAGACCTGGTTCGTGAGTTGGCCTTCCGGGTAAAGCAGAATCCCGGCCGCGCCCCAGCCGGCTCCGGCCAAACCCGCGCCCAAAGCAAAAGCGACAGACCACCTGCCTGTTTCGGCGTTCGTCCGCGCCGCTCGCCGATACAGCCGTGCCAGAGCGAACCTTGCGCCCGACACCAGAAACATGTAAAGACACCAACCGAGGACGATGGAGTGCGCAACGACCGGCGCCTGCAAACGGCTCAGGATTGCCGCCGTGACCACGGTGACAATCACTCCGACATTGACGTTGCGGTAAAGGAGCCGAATCTGCTCTGCGAACAGATCGCGTGTTCTCACATCCCGATTGGTACCGGCGGGTGCAGGACTCGGGGTCATTCAGTTCTCTGGCGCGACTACCGTATGTTTTGTCACAAATACCACAGTGACACCATATGATGCTGGGTCCCACGCGCATGCAGCCCCCGCGGCCCGTGACCCCGGTCAGTCAGCCCAAAATCACAACCACGGAAAGCCTCCTGCTTCGGCAGGACTTTCCACACGTCGTCTCTCACGGGCAAGTATTTTGTCAGCGCTATTGCAGCGACGCGGTGATCGGATCCAGCACGGAAGACCCCGTGGGCCATGGCGCCTCCATTGCCGGCGGCGCCACGCAGACCGACCAACAATACACCGGAACCTGCCGTAGGCAGATTAGCGGGTGGACGGTAACATTAGGGACAGCGAGTTCGCCGAGAGCACATGGAGGTCTTATGACCAGACGTGTACTGACCGCACTCGCGGTTCTCTTCGCAATCAGC
This sequence comes from uncultured Solibacteraceae bacterium, assembly GCA_964608645.1. Lineage (GTDB taxonomy): Bacteria > Acidobacteriota > Terriglobia > Bryobacterales > Bryobacteraceae > CAZSQK01. The sequence goes on from CAZSQK010000002.1 coordinate 13,091, forward strand.
CTTGCCACGCCGCATGCGGGGAACGCGCAGACGTTCAAGGTTGAAAAGTTCGATATCAAGGGTGATGGCGGCACGGATTATGTCTCCGTCGAAGAGGCGACGGGACGAGTCTTCGTTTCGCGCGGCACGCACGTAATGGTGGTGGAGGGCGCCACGGGCAAGGTGCTCGGCGACATTCCGAACACGCCGGGTGTGCATGGCGTCGGCATGGCCACAAAAGCGGGACACGGCTTTTCGACGAATAGCGGCGACCAAAATGTCACCATGTTCGATCTGAAGACGCTGGAGGTGATTAAGCAGATCAAGGTTGGGCCCGGCCTGGACGGCATCATGTATGACGAACCGGACGACAAGATCATCCTGACGAATCACAGCCGGCCGATCGGCACTCTCACGGCGATCGATCCCAAAAGCGGGGACATCATCGCCACCGTCGAGCTCGAAGACACCGCGCCCGAAGGCGCCGCGGCCGATGGCAAAGGGCACATCTTCGTCAACAACGAAAGCAAGCACACGATCCAGGTGATCGACGTCAAGACGTGGAAGGCGACGGCGTCCTGGCCGCTCGCGCCGTGTGAAGGGCCCACGGGAATCGCCTATGACAAAGCGTCGAACCGCATCTTCGCGGGGTGCAACAACACGTCGGTCGTGGTGGATGCGGCCACGGGCAAGGTCGTCGCGAGCATCAAGAACGGCACGCGCGTGGACGCGTTGGGTTGGGACCCGTCGCAGAAGCTGATTTACATTCCAAATGGCGGCGAGGGCAACGTCACGGTCGTCCACCAGGATTCGGCCGACAAGTACACGACGGTTGCGACAGTCCCCACCTTCGCGGGCGCCAAGACGATTTGCGTGGATCCGAAGACGCACAACGCTTACCTCTTCCAGCCCGAGCGCGGCCCGGCTCCTCCGCCGCCCGCCGGTGCGGAACCGCCGGCCAAGGGCGGACGTGGCGGGCGCGGCCCGCAGGGCCCGATCGTCGCCGCGTGGTTTATCGTGGTCAAGCATTAGGGAAGCGGCTGTCTCAAGCGGCCTGAATCCTCCATCCAACTGGAAGTCGTTTGATATACTGGCTGCCAACCGGAGGGGCATTCATTGTTTAAACCGGCGATAGTCCGAACCCTTGTCTTAATTTGCATCCCGTGCGGGTCTCTTCTCTGCCAGAGCCCCGCGCGAGTCGATTTTCGGCGCGATGTGATGCCGCTATTCAAGGCGCATTGCATCGATTGCCATGGTGCGTCTCTGCAAATGAATGGTTTTCGCCTGGACCGGCGACGCGACGCCATGAAGGGCGGAACTCTCGCGATGATCGGCCCCGGAAATGCCGCGGCAAGCCGCCTTTACCTGAAGCTGATCGGATCTCAGTACGGGCCACAAATGCCGCCCACCGGACCGCTCCAGACGGAACAGATCGAGATCGTCAAAGCTTGGATCGATCAGGGCGCCGAATGGCCCGATGACGTGTCGGGCGAGATGAAACTGCCCACTCCCGATCCAAAGGCCACGCGGCTTATGGAGACGCTGCGAAGAGGCGACGTGCAGGAGGTTCGCAAGCTGGTAGCAGCGGACCCGGCGGCGGTGAAAGGAAAGGGACCCGGCGGGTCCACACCGCTGATGTATGCCGTGCTGTACGGCGATACGGCCGTGATGCGGCTACTGATCGATAAAGGCGCCGACGTCAACGCGCGCAACCATGGAGGCGCTACAGCCCTGATGTGGGCGGCGGATGACGCGGAGAAGACCAGCCTGCTGCTGGCGCGGCGCCAATGCGAATCTGAAATCCGAAGACGGGCGCACGGCGCTGATGATCGCATCCGGGCTGTATGGCAAGAGCGCGGTGGTGAAACTGCTGCTCGAACATGGCGCGGACGTGGCGGTGAAGGGTCCGGCGCTTTTCCGCGAGACGAATGGGCTGGCGGAAGCCGCGTATGCGGGCGACGAAGCCAGTGTGCGTTTGCTAATCGAGCACGGAGCGGACCCGAAGAGCGCGGGTCCGGCGGCCGTCGCGCTCTCCATGCGAACCCAGTGCGGGGCGTGCACCGCGATGCTCGCGAAATCGCCGACACCGGACATCGTGAATCCCGCGATGTTTTTCGTTTCGCCGCCGCTAGGCCCCGGTTTCGGCGTGAAACCGCTGCTGGCATGGGGCGCGGATGCCAAGGCCAAGGACCCGCAGGGGAACGCGATTCTCGCGATGGTGGCGTCCTCGCCGGCTTATCCGGTGGAAGCGGTGCAGGCGCTGCTCGATGCGGGCGCGGATAAGAATGCCACCACTTTCCGGGGCGAGACTGCGCTCGAACTGGCGAAGCGGCATGGACGCACCCCGGTGGTCGAATTACTGGAAAAGGCCGGGGCCACGGAAAGCCATACCGCGGAGAATCCCAATATCCAGCCGAAGCCTGCACCGGACCTTCGCGCGGCGGCGCAAAGAAGCCTACCGCTGTTGCAGCGGAACGACATCACATTCCTTCGCAAGGCCGGCTGCGTTTCCTGCCACAACAATACGCTGGCATCAGAGACTGTGTCGGCAGCGCGGCGCGCCGGATTCCGCGTGGACGAGGCGGAAGTGCAGCAGCAGCTCAAGATCATCGGCGCGTATCTGGAAACATGGCGGGACAGGGCCCTGCAAAACATCGGCATTCCGGGGGACACGGACACGGTCGGCTATATTCTGCTGGGACTCGGCGCCGCCAAGTATCCGGCGGATGCGGCGACGGACGCGATGGCCCGCTACATCAAGGACCAGCAGCGGCCGGATGGCCATTGGTTGCCGCTGGGGACGCGTCCGCCGATCGAAGCCAGCGAACTGCAGGTGACGGCCGTGGCGATGCGCTCTCTGCAGCTCTATGCGCCGAAGGCCACTCGCGCGGAATATGACCTCGCCATAAAACGGGCCGCCGGCTGGATCGCCGAAGCGAAGCCCATGTCCACCGAAGACCAGACTTTTCATGTGCGCGCGCTAGCCTGGAGCGACGCAGGGAAGGATCTCATTCGCAAAGCCTCGGCCGCTCTGGTGGCGGCGCAACGGAGCGATGGAGGGTGGGCGCAGGTTCCGACACTGGAGAGCGACGCGTATGCAACCGGCCAGGTCCTGGTGGCGCTGCAGGAATCGGGCGGGGCGGCAGGCGATCCAGCCGTCAAACGCGGACTGGAGTGGCTGCGCAAGAACCAGGCAGAAGACGGTTCGTGGTTCGTGAAGCGGCGGACAGTGCCGATTCAGCCACACTTCGAATCGGGCTTTCCTTACGGCAAGGACCAGTTCATCTCGGCCGCGGCTACCAATTGGGCCGCGACTGCGTTGGCGCTGGCGTCGAAATAGGAATTTGCTGTAGGGATGCGCATAGCAAGCTCGGGCGCTCCGCGTTCGAGACCGAAGTTGTGACTCTCCGACTCTTAGACTACGATTAGTCCAATGGCGAAGCTCTTGGGCATCCTCGCCCTTGTCGCGGTGAGCGCCGCGGCGCAGACCGTGGAGGGCAGCGTCTTCGACGCCGCAACCGGAACGGGCGTCGCCGGCATCAAAGTCGAGCTACTCAAGGGCGCGACGCCGTTTTATGAAACGGCCACCGGCGGCGGCGGCCGCTTCCGCTTCGACGACGTGAAAGAGGGCGATTACGCGGCACGGTACCAGTCACCCGACTATTGGCTGACGGCGGGTCCCTCGGATTACCGGGTGTTTCACGTGGCGGCGGGAAGCCCGGTGAAGTTGGAGGCGCGGATGATGCCCTGGTCCAGGATCTCCGGCCGGGTGGTCGATGGCCGCGGCAAGAGCGTGGCTAACGCGCGGCTGGAATTGACCGGGTCGGGGATGACAGTCGGAGGCCGCGTCTATCTGAGAACGTCGTGGGGCGGCGGCGGTGGCAGGCAGTTGGGCGACTCCGCAGACGAGATGAGTTTCATGGGGACAGCCGACGCGCAAGGCAGGTTCGAGGTGCGAGTGATGCCCGGCAGCTATGGACTCTCGGCGTTGCCTCCGGAGAACCTGAAGCCGCCGGATGCGGAGCAGGACGGTCCCTCGTTGGCATGGAAGCGGACCTATTATCCCGGCACGGCGGTGGCGGAGGCGGCATCGAAGATCCTGGTGTTACCGGGCGGAGATGTTCCGGATGTCGAGCTCAAGCTGCTCGCAGTCCCTGCACGCACAGTGCGCGGGGTGCTGCTCTACCCCGATGGCGCTCCGGCAGCACATGTGACGATCAATCTCGGGAATGGACCTCGCGTTACGTCAGTAGAGTCGGGAACCGACGGCGCATTCGACTTACCCGCGGTGGCGGAAGGCGAGTGGCAATTCTCGGCGGAAACGCAGAGAGGCGGCGTGAAGCTGCGCGCCACCGAATGGATCGACGTGATGGGGCACGATCTGGAGAACGTGAAGCTTCGCCTCGTCGCGCCGTTGCGGGTGCGGGGCCGAATCATCATGGACGCGCCCCAGGGAGTTGCTCCGCCGCGGCCGGCGCCTTTTATCCTGTCGCGGCACGGCGGACGCACGCAAAGGGATGGCGGGCCACTGGGGCTGGGCGAGATCGCGCTCGTCGAGCCGGATGTCAATGGCAATTTCTCCGTCGATGTCTATCCCGGCGTATACCGGTTCGTACGCCAGTTGCAGCCGCCTCCCGCTCCCTTCTACCTGGATTCGGCGCGGGTTGGCGATGCCGATATGACGACGCGGGAGGTCGAGTTCCTTCCCGGTGAGGTCGAGATGACTGTCGTCTATAAGGCGGGGGGCGGCTCGGTGCAGGGTGTGGCTGAGAACTGTTTGTCGGGCGGGGTGGTGCTGGTTCCACGAGACCCGTTGCTGCGCGGGCACGGGTTGTCGCGGTCCGGGCCTTGCGATGCGAGCAATCGCTACGAGGTTCGCGCGACGCGCCCCGGAGAGTATTACGCCGTGGCGTTCGCGGGAAATGGCCCGGTCTTGACCGTGGATGAGACGATGCTGAATCAGTCGGCCAAGGTCACGGTGCGGGACGGCGAAACCGCTTCGGTCGATTTACGGGCAAGCACTCGGCCAGTGTACTGAGTCCGCCCTCCTACGATCTATTTCGTTGACTTACGATTTATATCGTAGTACTGTCGTCTCAGATGAGACCTTCAAGGACACATCCGACGGCCGCGGAACTCGATATTCTTGCCGTCCTCTGGAAACTCGGCAAGGCGACGGTGCGGGAAGTCCACGAAGAACTCGGCAATGCGAACCGTTACACCACCACGCTGAAGACGATGCAGTTGATGACAGACAAGGGACTGCTGCTCCGCGGCGAGCAATTCGGGTCGCATGTCTACGAAGCGGGCGTTCCGAAAGAGGAAACGCAGCGCCAGATCGCGGGCGACCTGCTGAAAAGGGCATTCGAAGGATCGGCTCGGAGCCTCGTAATGGGAGCGCTGGCGGCGCAACCCGTCTCCGCGGAGGAACTGGCCGAAATCCGCGGGATGCTCGATGCGTATGCCAAAGAGAAGGGGGGGCCGTCATGAATCCGATGTGGGTAGAGCGCCTCGGTTGGGCGCTGATCCATTTCGTCTGGCAGGCTTTGGCGATTGCTTGCCTCTATGCGGCCGCCCGTCGATGCCTATCCAGCCCGGCGGCGCGATATTGGCTCGCCTGCGCGGCATTGGCAGCAATGATGGCGGCGCCGGCCGTGACCTGGAGTTTGACTGGGCCCTCCGCGGCGGGTCCGGAGAGCGCCTCTCGCATTCGGATTGCGGCTACGGCCCCTTCGAGCATTTCCGTCGCGGCCATGACGATTCCGTTGCCCGATTCCGTGCGGAGCGCGGTATCGGGCGCGCAGGCTGCGCCGTTCCTGCGCTGGGTCGTGATGCTCTGGCTCGCAGGCGCGGCGGTGTTTTGCGCGCGGCTGGCGGGTGGCTGGATCATCGCCGCGCGGATGCGGCCGGCGATGGCGCGTCCGGCCCCGCCTGAGTGGCAGAACACGTTGCGGACACTGGGCGCGCGGATCGGTCTGACGCGTCCGGCGCAATTGCTGATCTCCGCGGCGGTCCAGACTCCGACGGTGACCGGCTGGCTGCGTCCCCTGGTGCTGGCGCCGGTGGGAGCGCTCGGGGGCTTGCCGGCGGAACATCTGGAGGCATTGCTGCTGCACGAACTGGCGCATATCCGGCGGCACGACTACCTGGTGAACCTGCTGCAGAGCGTCGTCGAGGCCTTGCTGTTCTACCACCCGGGGGTGTGGTGGGTATCGGGACAAATCCGCGCGGAGAGAGAGTTGTGCTGCGACGATCTGGCGGTGTCAGTCACAGGTGACGCGTACACGTATGCGCGCGCGCTGATCGATCTGGAATCGCGCCGGGTGGCGCATCCTGGCGCTGCGCTGGCTGCGAACGGTGGAGTTTTGACGGACCGCATCGCACGGTTGCTTGGCCAGCCGCGTCCCGGCGGCGAGGGCCTGGGAGCAGGCGTCCTCGCGGCAGCCATCCTGCTCATAGCCGCGGCTTACGGATTGTCGGGCCAGTCGAAGGCGCATCCGGCTTTTCAGTCGGTTACGATCAAACGAAACACCTCCGACTGGAACGAGCGGTTTCGCCACCCTATGGGAATGGGCGTGAATGCGTCCCTGCTGCTTCTGATCCGTTTTGCGTATGCGCCACACGACATACCGCACTCCCCGCCTCTGCCGGCTTCTCAGGTGGCAGGGGGGCCGTCGTGGATCGATTCCGAAGGCTACGATATCGATGCCAAACCCGCGCCCAACACCGATCCGAAACAGATCTGGCCGATGTGGCAAACCCTGCTCGCCGAACGATTCAAGTTGCGCCTTCATCGGGAGATCAGAGAACTCCCGACCTATCATTTGACGGTGGCGAAGGGCGGCCCCAAATTGCCGCCGGCAAAGGAGGCAGGCTGCATCTCGTTTGCGCCCGGCGAACAACCACGACATGTTCCGGGCAAGGTCGACTGCGGCTATGTTTCGGGACCGTTCGCCGGATCCGAAACAGGGCTACTGCACATCCAGGGGCGCAAGGTCCACGTGGCCGACCTGGTAAACGAACTCGCCCTGGTGTTGAACCGGCCGGTTCTGGATCGAACCGCATTCGGCGGCGAATTCGATCTCGATCTGGGCTTCGCCCCGGATGAATCCACGGCCGGGCTGCCCGACGTGGGGCATCCAGCCGATGTGCAACTCCCCAACATCGCCGCCGCCTTGGAACAACAACTCGGCCTCAGGCTCGTCCCTGCGAAGGGGCCGGTCGAGGTTCTGGTCATCGATCACGCAGAGAGACCGTGACGAAATAGCTACTGGCCGACGGTCATGAACAGGCCGGGGTTGGCGCTCACCCCACCGATGTCGAGGGTGATGGGGACATCGCCTGCCGGAACGTTGGGCACCACTACATTGAACTGGTAGAGGCCCACGAGACCCGACACAAGGCCGGCGTATTGCAACGTCGCGGTCGCACTGCCGAATTTGAAAGTGGGCGGGTTTTGCAGCGCCGTCGCGGCGGATGCGATCGTGCCGGCAGGGGTCGCGGGGTTGACGGGACCGCAGCCGATCGCATAGATACTGACGATCTCGCCGGGTTTCGCGGGGCGAAAGCTGAGGCCGGGAATGAGGCCGGTCCGTCCGACAAACGTGAGGTCGGCATATTGCGCGACTACGTATTGTTTGCCGTCGATCTTGAAGGAATCCGGCGCGAGCAGAGCGGGAGCGAGGGCGCTCTTCGACATGGCCATCACGTTGCTCTTCCCAGCTGCGTTCGACACCTGGATCTGCATGCCGGGACCGGTGCTCGGATCCTCCGGAGCCTGCACGTTTACCTGTGCCGGGCTGACATAAGCGACGTAGGCTGGAACACCATTCACGGTCACGCTGACGCCATCCACGGTCGTCGGCGCCCTGGAGCCGCTGAAGTCGCCACCGGCCCACGAGCGAGTGGTGGTCGAAAGACCCGCGCCATAAATCTCAAGCCAGGTGCCCGATGCCAGGCCGGCATTGGGATTGAAGCCGCTGGCGCTGACCACGGTCGTGATGGTTGGCGCGGCTGAAACCTGCGGGGTCAGGACGTAATCGGCGGTATAGATGTGATCGCCGGTGTTGTTGCCGTCGTTGTTCGCGGCGTTGGCGGCGATATAAAGGTGGACGTTGCCGACGTTGGTGGCGGGCGGCGTCCACGAGGCGCTGATGGTGTTGGTGCGGAAGGGGTCGCTATGTTCTAGAAACTGGACGGGGAAGGCCGCACGGCAGACGCCGTTGCGCTTCACGTCGCCATCGTCGCAGAGCACGAGCTGCTGAGCCCCCGCGGTGAAATCGCCGGCCTGTCCGTTGGCCAGATTGCTTTCGAGGCGGGCGGTCAATTGAAACCCGTAGACGCGCGCCACGGGGTCGGTGACGACGATGGTGAAGGTCTGCGGCACGCCGGGCGTGTAGGTCTGCCCATTGGCGAAATTGATCTTGACATTTCCCCCGCCGACGTTGAGGGCGAAGGTGTTATGGCATCCGGCGCTGGTGCAGGCCAGTTTGTCATCGCCCGGCGCGGCGGTGTGGCGGGGCTCAGGCCCGGTCGCGTACGCGAACAGTAATACCACGGACGGGACCATCGCGACAATGGCCCGTCCGATCCTGGATCTGAACATGTCTACTGTACCGGAATGTTCAGCGAGTTCGATTTCGCCGAGCCCGAGGTGACGACCACAGGCACGTTGCCGGTGACGCCGCTCGGGACCGTGACGGCGACCTGATAGAGGCCGGCGAAGAACGGCGAAGCGATCGAATAGGCCACCGGAGCGTTTTGGCCACCGATCGTGACGGTCACCGTGCTGGTGTTGTTGAAGCCGCCAGCCGGGGGCACGACGAGAGCGCCGGTCTGCATGGCGGGGGTCGTCTGACCCAAACCGGTCAGGTAGATCACGACGACATCGCCGGCCTTGGCGCGATTGGCCTGGGTCAGCAACGAGAAGTCGGCGTTTTTGACGACGGACGCCAGACCCTTGCCGTCGAGGTCGAAGATGCTCGGCGCGGCGCCGGCGACGGTAACGTTGAAGGCCACGCTGTCTCCGGCGGCGTTGGTGACGATTACGGGCTGAGCCTGCGACCCGAGGGCGACTTCGAAGGGAACCTGCACATTGATCTGTCCCGGAGTCACCGCATAGAGAGGCGCCTTAATTCCGCCGATGGTGACGCTTACGCCGTTCATGCTGGTGGCGAGCGCGCTGATTCCGTTGAAGCCGCTCAGGTCCGAGGTAATCGGAGAGAGGTTCGTCCCGTAGATCGCGGCGACTTCGCCGGGCGCCAGGGTGGAGACGGTCGACGCATTGGCGAGGACGCCGCCGATGTTGCCTTTCGCGAGGGGCGCGGCCATGAGGGGCGCGCGCACGGCGCCGCCGGGATTGAGGGTGGTGTGCAGGTTGGAATAGAAGTTATTCGGATTCTGGACAAGGCGATTGAGAGCCGCGAGCGCAGCGGTTGAGCTCACATTGGTGACGCGGAAGATATTTCCGTTGCCGGTGTCCGACACGACCTTGTTCGCGTTGGCGTCCACCCCGCTCGGGAAGAGGACCGGACCGGCGACGCCCGGGGCGCCCTCATGCACATGCAGACCCGTGAACGTCGTGCCGGCCGAGAATCCCCGGTAGTTCACGTCGAAGATCATCGTGCCGGCCGCCAGAGTGCCATCCGGGTTGCGCAGCAGGAAATAGTGAATCGCAGTGTTCGCGTTCGCGGTAAGTCCCGCAATCGGAGGAGTCTCGTTGGAGGCGAGCATGTTCACCTGGAACGTGCCTTCTTCGAGATGGCGCATTTGATCGCGCATGACGCCGCCGCCATAAACCGTGGTGTGAATATTGATGTACTGCTGACTCGGGTCGCTAAACAGCGAGTTGACGGTCCCCACTTCCGTCGCGAAACTGGCGTCGAGCGGAGACATAGGGATCAGGTAGTTCAAATTGCCCGCGCCGGTCGGATCGGCATTGACCGAGGCAGCCCCGCTGCCGATTCCGCTGTTGATGACCACAGGACCGTTGATTCCGGCCGCGCCGTTGTGGATGTGGAAGCCGGTGAAGACGACACCGGGATCGAATCCGGTGTAGTCCAGGTTGAAAATGGCTTCGGCGGCGGCGACTTTACCCGTAGTGTCGAACCCGCGGATGAGGACGACGCTCGCAACACCCGACGCGGTGACCGGCGTGGGAGGAACTTCGTTCTTGGGGCTCATCATGCCCATGAGAACCGTCGCCTCGGAACGCAGCAGTTGGCCGCGCATGGCGCCGCCGGGACTTACGGTGGTGTGGATGTTGACATAGTAGTTCTGGGGATTGTCGACCATATCCTGAATGGTGCTGAGAGCCACCGCCGGCGTGGTCTGCGGGAACTGGACCTGCTTCTGAATGCGCACGCGTCCGGTGGCGTCCACGGCGATACTCTTATCGGAGCCGTTGACGTCGGTGGGAATCACAATCGCGCCATTGACTCCGGCGGCCGCATTGTGAATATGCAGGCCGGTAGCCGTCACCGCACCCGAGAATCTGGTGGAAACATCGAAGTCCACGGAGCCGGAAACGACGTTCCCGGCCGCGTCAAAGACGGCGTGAACGTAGATGATCGCGTTGGCGCTCGACGTGTCATTGATCGCGGGCACCTCGTTCGAGGGCTGCATGACGGCAAGGAAGATGCCGGTCTTCGCCGATTGGGCCAGCAGCCCGAACGAGCACAGAGACAGCAGAGCAGTACAGAGAATCGTCTTCTTCATGGGCGCCTCCCCCACAGAGGCGAAGGTTAAGCATATCACCGCCAGTCGGGGCGGATCGCTCGAATTCGGCGGAGTTCCCACTTGTTACGCGGGGAATTGATAAGTCAAAACTGCCTTGTGATTGTCTGGGGGCGCACGACGAACGGCCCGCCCCGGCGCCCGCGGCAGATCGACGAGGGCCGGCGAGGGTTAATGTCGATCCGTTGTCGATTACTCCCGGTGCCTGGGATACTTCCTCCCTGGTACGTTATCCGGTACTATTAGCACTTCTAAATTCCCGGATCCGAATACAAACTGATTCTCATGAGTGCGCTGATCTCGGAACCGTCATTTGTGGGATGGGCACTGTCGTTCTTCACCGCACTGGTGGCTCTGTTGAAATGGAGACACCGGCGGGGGACGGCCGCGCGGCGCGTCGCGCGAGGACTGCGGTCGTACACGGCCGGCGCACAGGTTCTTTCCTGATATCGGTTATCCGGATGACACCCCTCACCCACACACTCTACTCGGCAGCTCTCTTCCTTTGTCTGGTCGCGCTTTGGCTATGGGTGAAGCGGCGGCGGCGGATTTCACGGATGGTCAAACGGGCCGTCCAGGCGATGGGGAACGATCGGCAGATTTAGAGTTCGCCCTGTTTCTTCAATTCCTCTTCGGCTCGAAACCAGTCCTCCCACGGCGACCCGCCCTGATAACCGCGCGCCTCCCAATATGCATATGCGCGTTCGGCGATCCGATCCTGAGTGGGTATGCTTACCTCGTCGGTAGCCTCTATCAATTCCGCGGGAATTTCTCCAGGTTCGTCATCGAGCAGCTTCGTGGGGTCCATGGCGACTCCTCTGTCCGCCATCCTAAGGCTTCGCCGCCGGGAGGCACTGTGCGGTCGTCCACAAGAGTGAGGCATGCTGTTCCGAAACACACTTTATAACAAATCGATGGCGCACTTGGGAACATTGCTTGCTAATCCCCACCCCGACCATCGATGCCGAAGCCTCTTCCGCTGGAAAATGATCCCCTTTGGTACAAGGATGCCATTGTCTATGAGGTCCATGTCCGTGCCTTTTTCGACCAGTCGGGTGACGGCATGGGAGACTTCGCCGGTCTGACGCAGAAACTCGATTATCTGCAGGATCTCGGGGTGACCGCGGTGTGGGTGCTGCCATTCTGCCCCTCCCCGTGGCGCGACGATGGGTACGACATCGCCGACTACGCCAATGTTCACCCGGCATACGGCACGCTGCGCGACTTCCAGAACTTCCTGAAGGAAGCGCACAGCCGCGGGCTGCGCGTGATTACGGAGCTGGTCCTCAACCATACGTCCGACCAACACGCCTGGTTTCAACGCTCGCGCCGGGCGGCGCCGGGCTCGCGATGGCGCAATTTCTACGTGTGGAGCGATTCGCCCGAGCGGTACAGAGAAGCTCGCATCATCTTTAAGGACTTTGAAACGTCGAACTGGACGTGGGATCCGGTGGCCAAGGCCTACTACTGGCATCGTTTCTACTCGCACCAGCCGGATCTCAATTATGACAATCCGGAAGTGCGCGCGGCGATGCTGAACGCGGTGGATTTCTGGCTGGACTTGGGAGTCGACGGACTGCGGCTGGACGCCGTGCCCTACCTCTACGAACGCGACGGGACGAATTGCGAGAACCTGCCCGAGACGCACGGCTACCTGAGGGACCTGCGCGCGCACATCGACGGCCGCCATGCCGGCCGGATGCTGCTGGCAGAGGCGAATCAGTGGCCGGAGGATGCCATTGCGTATTTTGGAGCCGGCGACGAATGCCACATGGCCTTCCACTTCCCGGTGATGCCGCGGCTGTTCATGGCCACGCGGATGGAAGACCGCTATCCCGTCACGGAGATTCTGCAACTGACGCCACCCATTCCGGAATCGTGCCAGTGGGCGCTGTTCCTCCGCAATCACGACGAACTGACGCTGGAGATGGTGACGGATGAAGAGCGAGACTACATGTACCGCGTGTACGCGCAGGATCGCAATATGCGGATCAACCTTGGGATCCGCCGCCGCCTGGCGCCCCTCCTGGAGAACGACCGGCGGCGCATCGAGCTGATGAACGGGTTACTGTTCTCGCTGCCGGGCACGCCGGTCATCTATTACGGCGACGAAATCGGCATGGGGGACAATATCTACCTCGGCGACCGGAACGGCGTGCGCACCCCGATGCAGTGGAGCGGCGACCGCAACGCCGGATTCTCGCGCGCGAATCCGCAGCGCCTGTACCTGCCCGTAAACATCGACCCCGAGTACCACTACGAGGCGATCAATGTCGAGACGCAGCTCAACAATCCGCACTCGCTGTTGTGGTGGATGAAGCGCGTGGTGGCGCTGCGCAAGCAATTGAAGTCCATGGGCCGCGGCAGCCTGGAATTTCTTTACCCGGAAAACCGCCGCGTGCTGGCCTTTGTGCGGCGATATGAAGAGGAGCGCGTGCTGGTGGTGGCCAATCTCTCGCGTTTTACGCAGTGCGTGGAACTGGACCTTTCGCCGTACCAGGGAATGCGCCCGCTGGAGTTATTCGGCTCGACGGAATTCCCGGCTGTCGGGGATCGCCCCTATTTCCTCTCGCTGGGGCCGCACGCCTTTCACTGGTTCGCTCTGCATCCCAAGGACGAGGTCCAGTACGGCCTCCGCATCCGCACGGGAGAGCCGCCGACACTGGTAGTGGAGTCGTGGGAGAACGTGTTCTCCGCCTCTGTCCGGGCGACTCTCAACCCGATGCTGCCATGGTTCCTGCGGGGACAGCGCTGGTATCGCAGCCGCAGCCGGACGATCCGCGTGGCGGCGATCCACGATGTGATTGCCTTTCCCAAGTCGCGATCCTACCTGGTCATCATCCGGGCGGACTTTACCGAAGGCGACCCGGAATTTTACACGCTGGCGCTCTCGGTCTCGGCCGGCGACGTGGAGAATCCCGAGTTCATTCTGGCGCGCCTGCGGGGCCCTGGCGGCTCCGGATTGCTCTACAGCGCGCTGCGCAATCGCGATTTTTGCGACGAGTTGTTGGGCGCGATCCTGCGCCGGAAGCGCTACCCGGGCGAACTGGGGGAACTGCTGGCGGCGCACACGCGCGCGTTTCGGACGGCGTGGGGCGACGATCGCCCCGCGCTCGAGCCGGCGCCATCGCGGTCCGATCAGGACAACACCACGCTGTTCTACGGAGACCGGTTCGCGCTGAAGCTGCTGCGCAAGGTGGAGGGAGGTCCCCACCCCGAAAAGGAGATCGGCGCCCTCTTGACGAAGGAGGACTTCCCCAACGTGGCGCCATTGGCGGGGAGCATCGAGTACCGGAATCCCGAGGGAGAGCCGGTCACGATTGCGCTCTTGCATGGCTTCCGCAGGGGCGCCGTAGAAGGCTGGCAGTACACGCTGGACCATCTCGGGATGTTCTACGAGGGGGCGCTGGCGCGCGGACCGGCAGGGCCGGAGGCGGATCACGGCCCGGAAATCGGGCGCGAACTGATCAGCTCCTATCTCGAGACCGTGCGGCTGCTGGGCAAGCGCACTGGAGAGATGCACGCGGCCCTGGCGGCGCATGAGGGCGATCCGATCTTCGCGCCCGAACCGTTCACGGACTTCTATCGCCACGGCTTATATCACGGGCTGCTCGGCCGGCTGGGCCGCACCACCGATCAACTGCGCGCGCAGCTCAGCGGGCTTCCGCAGTCCGTGCAACCGGACGCGCAGGCGGTGATCGACCGGCAGGAATCCCTGCGCGACCGGTTTCGCTTCTTCCGCGATCAGCGGCTGGACGCCGCGCGTATCCGGATCCATGGCGATTACCACCTGGGGCAGGTTCTTTACACGGGCAAGGACTTCACCGTCATCGATTTCGAAGGCGATCCGGCGCGGCCGCTGAGCGAGCGGCGTATCAAACGCTCGCCGCTACAGGACGTGGCGGGAATGATCGATTCGTTCTACCACGCCTCGCATGGCGTGCTATTCGGCGAGGCGCCCGGAGTGATCCCGAAGCCCGAGTCCAAGGATGCGCTGGAGAAGTGGTCGCGCTTCTGGGCGCGCACAGTCAGTCTGGCGTTTCTGGACTCCTACCTCGCGACCCCGGGAGTGGCGGCGCTACTGCCGCAAAACCCGGAGCACGTCCACATGATGATCCGGCTGTACCTGGCGGACGTGGCCCTGCGCAAGCTCGGATTCGAGCTGGCACATGCGCCGGAGCGGATTCACGTGCCCGCACATCTCATTGTCGATCTTCTGGAGGCAACATGAGCCAGATTCCCGGGGCCACCTATCGGCTGCAATTCAACCAGGGCTTCCGCTTCGTCGATGGACTCGAGCTGGTGCCTTACCTGAGCGACCTCGGCATCACCGACCTGTACTCGTCTCCGCGATATAAGGCGCGGCGCGGCAGCTCGCACGGGTACGATATCGCGAACCCGCTGCGGGTGAACTCCGAGCTCGGCACGGAGGAAGACTTCGACGAGATGGCGGAGAAGCTGCGCCACTATGGCATGGGCCTCCTGCTCGACACCGTGCCCAACCACATGGCGGCGAGCTACGAAAACCCCTGGTGGACGGACGTTCTGGAGAACGGCCAGTCGTCGGCATATGCCGGGTATTTCGATATCGACTGGCATCCTCCAACGGCCAAAGCGGCGTTCCTGCAGGACAATCGAGTGCTTTTGCCGATCCTGGGGGACCTCTATGGGAACGTGTTGAAAAAGGGGGAACTGATGCTGAAGATCGAGGACACCGGTATCCACGTGCGCTATTACGAGACGCGGCTGCCGCTCGATCCGAAGTCGTACGTGAGGATCCTCGAACGTCTGAGCGGATTCGGCGAGGCCGCGGAAATCCTCGGGAACCTGGAGCAGATGCCGGACCGCGATGAGGCGGCGGCCGATCGCATCATGGAGCGCCGCCGCGAAAAGGAACGCGCCAAGGAGCGGCTGTGGCGCGCCTATCACACCAACAGCGAACTGAAGCACGCCGTCGACGAGACGCTGCTCGCGATCTCCGGCTCGGTCGACGATCTCGATGCGCTACTGGGAGAGCAGGCGTACCGGCTGGCGTACTGGAAGATCGGTTATGAGGAGATCAATTACCGCCGTTTCTTCGACATTAACGAACTGGTCGGTCTGAAAATCGAGAATGCGGAGGTGTTTGACAACCGCAATCAGAAGACGCTCGACCTGGTGCGCACCGGCAAAGTGACCGGCCTGCGCATCGACCATATCGACGGGTTGTGGGACCCGGAGTGTTTCCTGCGCCGGCTGGCGGGCAAAGCCGGCGACATCTATATTGTCGTGGAGAAGATTCTCGGGCGCGAGGAGCCTCTGCCGCGCGAGTGGCCGATCGCCGGGACGACCGGGTACGAATTTCTCAACGCGGTGAATGGGGTCTTCATTGACGCGGCTGGGCTGGCGAAGGTGGAGGAGACCTACCGGCGGTTGACCGGTTCGCACCTGCCGTTCGCCGAACTCTGCTATCAGACGAATAAGCTGGTGATCGAGGGGTTATTCCGCGGCGATCTCATCGCGCTGGCGCACCATCTGGGGGCATTGGCGGCGCGGCATCGGCAGGCCCGCGACGTGCGACTCTCGGAGCTGACGGACGCCCTCATCGAGGTCACGGCGTGTCTGCCGGTTTACCGCACCTACATTCACCGCTTCGAAATCGGAGAGAGTGACCGGTCCTACATCGAGCGGACGCTGGCACTGGCGCGAAGCCGCACCTCGCCCGACCGGATCAGCGATGCGGCATTCGACTTCATCCGGTGCGTTCTGTTGCTGGAGCCACCCTACTACCTGGAGGGGCGGAAGAAGGAGTGGCTCGACTTCGTGATGCGATGGCAGCAGTTCACGGGTCCGGTAATGGCGAAAGGCCTGGAGGATACGGCGACCTACCGGTATAACGCCCTGCTTTCGACCAACGAGGTGGGCGGCGATCCATTGCGGGAGCGGCCACCGTTCACCCTCGACGAGTTTCACGATTTCAACCGCCGGCGGCTGGAAGAGTGGCCGGACACCTTGAATGCGACGACGACCCACGACACGAAACGCGGCGAGGACGCTCGGGCGCGGCTCAATGTCCTCACGGAAATGCCGGAGGAGTGGGAGCGGCGGCTGGAACAGTGGATGCAATGGAATGCCGGATTGAAAGTCGCGGTCAACGGGGCCCTGGCGCCGGCCGCCTCGGAAGAGATCCTCATCTATCAGACGCTGCTGGCGGTGTGGCCATGCGAAATCGAGCGGGTGCGGGAGTTTCTCGTCAAAGCGCTGCGGGAGGCCAAGCAGAACAGCAGTTGGATCGCGCCGCACGAGGATTACGAGCGCGCGGTGCAGGAATTCGCGGTGAGGATCGTTGCCGATGAACAGCGATTCCTGCCGAGTTTCCGCGAATTGCAGGAGATGGTGGCGCGGCATGGCGCGCGCAACGGGCTTGGACAGTTAGTGCTCAAGGCCGCCGCGCCGGGCGTCCCGGACTTCTACCAGGGCACGGAGCTCTGGAATTTTACGCTGGTGGATCCGGACAATCGGCGGCCGGTGGACTATAAACGCCGGATGGCCATGCTGGACGAACTTCGGAGGCGAGAGTCGGAGGATCGGATCGCGCTGATTCGCGAACTGGCCGCCGATCCGCAGCGCGACGAGATGAAGCTGCTAGTTACGTATCGGGCGTTGGAGTTTCGGCGGACGCGGCGGGAGCTATTCGCCCGAGGCGAGTACTTGCCGCTGTCGGCGCGCGGCGCATGCGCCGGGAACGTCTGCGCCTTCGCGCGGCGATTCGGCGGCCGGTGGGCGGTGGCCGTGGCGCCGCGATGGACATCGCGCATTCGGGAGTGGGGGGACACCGAGATCGAAATGCCGTCAGACGCCCCCGCGGAATGGCTCGACTGCCTGACCGGGCTGACGCCGCGGAGTTGGCGGATGGCGGACGTGCTGGCTGAATTCCCGGTCGCTCTACTGGGGGCGTAAGGTTCTACGGCCATTGATGCTTCGGGTAACGCCGCGACAGCTCCTTCTTCAATTGCGGATACAAGCGCGTCCAGAAGCCGGCGAGGTCGGTGGTCATCTGCACCGGGCGGTTGTTCGGCGCCAACAGGCGAACGACCACGGGGATGCCCTGGCCGACGGTCGGCGTATGAGTCATGCCGATGAAATCCTGTAGGCGGCTGGCGATCCACGGTGGCTGATCGGGCTCGTAATGGACACGGACCTGGCGGCCGCCCGGCAGGCGGATGCGCTCCGGCGCCAGTTCATCGATGCGGCGGAGGGTGGCGGGCGGCAGTTGGCGCTCGACGGCGCGGACGATACCGGCGGCGTCCAGATCGGCGAGAGACCGGACACCGGCGGCGAGGGCGCGCATGGCGGCCTCGACAGGAAGCTCCGTGACACCGGCAAATCGCGCCCGCGCGGCAAACGCGTCGAGTTCCGCGGAGGCGCCCAATCCGGCTTCCATCGCCTTGCGGGCGAGCAGGGCGGCGGCGGCCTCGGGATCGGGCTTCCCGCGGGACTGCTCGATGGCGATCTCGTCGAACATCAGGGCGCTGATCGACTCGACGCGGCCGGCGGAGCGATTCCATTGCAGTTCGGAAACTTCGCGCACGCGGCCGGGGAACAGGTCGAGGAGCCATTCGGGCTCGATGGCGCTGGCAATGCGGACGAGCGGGGATTTCTCCTCGCGGCGATCCTCCGCCTCGACGGCGACGAGAAACTCGGCGTCGGTGACCGTGCTCGCCGGCGCCAATTGGGCCGGGCCGCCCGACGCGAGTTGCAGGGTGGCGCCCTGGCGGCGGCGCGCCACGCGGTCCGGAAACGCGGCCAGGACTGCCCGCAGCAGGGCATTCTCGTCGCGGCCGCTCTGGCGCGGCGGGTCGACGATGCGGTGAATCTGCCGGACCGTTCGAGCCGCTTGCGGGTCCCACTGTGACTCCATCAGCACCAGCAGATCGGAGCGCGTGGCGTGGCCGGGACGGGGAGGCAGGCGCTCACCGGCGCTGAGCAGCGCGGCGACCGTACACCCGTCTTCGCCCACGCCGTGGCGGCGGGCTTCGACGACCAGGCGCGCGAGCCGCGGATGCAGCGGATAACGCGCCATCTCCAGCGCCAGGGCGGCGTTCGGCGCGAGTTGGCGCAATAGGGACTCGGCACGATCCAGGGCGGCGGCGGGTGGGGCGTCGAGCCACTGCAGTTGCGGACTGCCCATGGCGCGCAGGAGGAGCAAGGCGGGCGCGAGATCCGCGCGAACGATCTCGGGCGGATCCTGCGGTGGGCGGCGGACAAAGTCCTCGAGCGGGTACAGGCGGATGGCGCGGCCGGCACGAGTGCGTCCGGCGCGGCCGGCGCGCTGGTTGGCGGAGGCCTGGCTGATGCGGCCCACCTGAAGCGCCGGTAGGCCCGACCAGGGCGAGTGGCTCGCAATGCGGGCGAGGCCGCTATCGATCACCGCGGCGACGCCCTCGATGGTGATCGAACTTTCCGCGACATTGGTGGAGAGAATGACCTTGCGCCGTTCGGACGGGGCGACGGCGCGGTCCTGCTCCTCCGGCGGCTGGTCGCCATGAAGAGGGAGGAGGAGCCATCCGTTCCGCTGCGCGAGCGGGCCACAAGCCGTTTGAGCGCGGCGAATTTCATAGGCCCCTGGCAGGAAGACAAGCACGTGGCCGGTCGAGTCGCGGAGACGCTCCAGCGCGCTCGCCACCTGTTGTTCGAGCGGCGCGGCCGAGTGCGGCGTGTACTCGATCTCCAGCGGATGGCGGCGGCCCTCCGATCGTAAGATGCGGGCGCCTCCCAAATATTGCGCGATGGGTCCGGCATCGAGGGTGGCCGACATGACGACAAGCCGGATATCCGGGCGCTCGGCGGTTTGCAGGCGGCGGAGCAGCGCCAGGGCGAGATCACCTTCGAGGTGGCGTTCGTGAAACTCGTCGAGCACGACCGTTCCGACGCGCTCCAAACGCGGGTCGGAGAGCAGCCGGCGGGTCAGCACCCCCTCGGTGAGGAAGCGCAGGCGCGTGCGGGGACCGGCGACCTCATCGAAGCGGACCTGGTAACCGACGGTTTCACCGGCGCGCTCCCCACGCGCCGCGGCGACGAAGCGGGCCGCCAGCCGCGCGGCCAGGCGGCGCGGTTCGAGGACGAGGACATCCCGGTCGGACAGACCGAGCAGGGCGGGCGGAACGCGCGTGGTCTTCCCCGCCCCGGCCGGGGCCTCCAGCACCAGCGTGTTGTGCTCGCGCAGATGCGCGACGATCTCGGGAATCAGTGGATCGATGGGAAGGGCCAAGTACTATTCTGTTTCTTTCCGCGGCCGGCGGTGCGGCATACTGAATAAACAAATGTCGAAGAACAACCAACTGGGAATTACACGACGGGCCGGGCTAGGCCTTCTCGCGGCGTCCGCCGCATCACCGCTGCTGGGGCGCGGACTGGGAAACGATATCACGATCGGGGCCTTGCTTTCGCTGACAGGCGACTGGTCGACCCTGGGGATCACGAGCAAAGCGCTGCTGGAAATAGCGGTGGCGGAGATCAACCGTTGGTTCGAGTCCACGGGAAGTCCCGGGCGCGTCACCCTGCGGGTAGAGGATACGAAGTTGGATCCCGTGGCGGTGGTGAATTCGTTCCAGTCGCTGGTGGGGGCGGGGGCGAAGCTCATCATCGGGCCGCAATCGAGCGCGGAGGCGCGCGCGATCCTGAAGCTGCTCGACGATGCCGGCGCGATCGCGATCAGCCAGGGCAGCACGGCAGGCTCGCTTTCGCTGCCCGGCGACAGCTTGTACCGGTTTGTGCCGGACGATGCCCTGGAGGCAGAAGCGATCGTGGCCGCGGTGCGGTCGCGCGGATTGAAGACTATCGTGCCGGCATGGCGCGCGGATCCGGGAAATCGGGGGATCGCGGTGGCTGTGCGGCGCATCTTCACCGCCGCGGGCGGAACCGTCACACAGGGAGTCGAGTATCCCACCGACGGGGCCAATTTCGGCGATGTGGCGCGAGAAATCGGCAGGCAGGCGGCTCTTGGGCCGGCGGATTCGACAGCCGTGCAACTCTCGTCGTTCGACGAGGTAGTTGATGTCTTCCATGCAGCGACCGCGGTCGAACGGCTGAAGTCCAAGCCGTGGTTCGGCAGCGATGGCGTGGCGCTGAGCGTTCCATTGCTGTCGGATAGGCCCGCCGCGGCATTCGCCGCCGCTACGGGCTTTCTTGCGCCGACGCTGCTGCGGCCGGACGTCGCGCGGCCGAAGTGGGAGCCGTTGGTTAAAGCCGTGATCGCCAAGACCGGCATCGAGCCCGACGCCTTCGCCCTGGCGGCGTACGACGCATGCTGGTGCGGCGTTCTGGCTCGCCTCTTGAGCGGAGGGGACTATGCGCCGACCTGGAAAGCCTTCCTGCCACAGGCGGCCGAGATGTTCTTCGGCGCGACCGGGTGGGGGCGATTGAACGGTAACGGCGATCGCGCGTTTGGCGACTTCGAGTTCTGGGGCCTGTCGTCCAACGGAGACCATCCGCCGGCGAAATGGGTGTCCCGCGCGAGTTATCAGGCCGGCGTATATACGACCAATGCAGCTTAAATAACGCGCGTGCGCAGGGTGCCGATCTTCTCGATCTCCAATTCGATGACGTCACCCGCCTTGACAGACGGCTCGATGTCGAGAGGAAAGGCGATTACGTCGCCGGGTAGGATGACATCGTTCGACGAGAGTGTCTCGATGGTGTTCTCGAATTTCGGCCGCAGCCCCGCCGACGTGGTGCGGCCGAACTCACGCCCGTTGATGCGGACGCAGATATCCAGCGCATACGGATTGTGAATCTCGTCGGGCGTCACCAGGGTGGGGCCGAGCGCGGAGTAACGCGCGCCGATATCGTTCATACCGGTGAATCCCGCAATATAGCCGCGCGATTCGAGCGCGGGAATATTCATGCCCTGTTTGCCGATGACGGCCGCGAGCTTCAATTCCGGCTCAATTTTGTCGGTGAACCGCACGTCCTCGTCGGTGCCGAGGCGGGCGGGATTGGGGAGCGGGGCGCGCAGGCGGACCTGGTCGGGCATATAAACCAGGGTCTCGTCGTTGGGACCCCGCGGCGGGCTATCGATTTTCCACCAGTCGGCCGGACGGGGCCCGGCGCCCAGGAAGAGCTCCTCGGCGGTGTGGGTGGCGCGCAGTCCGGCGCGCAGGAATTCGAGCATCGTCGCCGGCACCAGCGCATCGGCAAGCTGTTGAGGCTCGGATTCACCCTGCTGAAAGAGGTACCAAGATGTGGCGAAGTTGAGGTCGACGACACGTCCGTCCTTGAACGCGCCCACACGGCTGTGACGGCCCAGGTGGGTCGCAACTTCGAACGTGCAAAGGCGCATTAGAGATTGCCGCGCCTGGCTTGTTCGCGCTCGATGGCTTCGAAGAGCGCTTTGAAATTGCCTTTGCCAAAGCTGCGGCTGCCTTTTCGCTGAATCACCTCGTAGAACAGCGTCGGGCGATCTTCCACGGGCCGGGTAAAGATCTGGAGCATATATCCCTCGTCGTCGCGATCTACGAGTATACCGAGGTCTTGCAGTTCGGCAAGCGGCTCGTCGATTTTTCCGATGCGCGAGACCAGTTCGTCATAGTAAGTCGAAGGCACGCGGAGGAAGTCCACGCCCTGCCGCCGCAACGCCCCGACGGTCTCGATGATGTTGCCGGTCGCCATGGCGATATGCTGCACGCCAGGCCCGCGGTAGAACTCCAGGTATTCCTCGATCTGCGATTTCCGCTTCCCCTCAGCCGGCTCGTTGATGGGGAATTTGACGCGCTCGTTGCCGTTCGACATGACTTTGGACATGAGGGCCGAATAGTCGGTCGAAATGTCTTTGTCGTCAAAATGCTTGAACATCTTGAAGCCCATTACATCCCGGTAGAACTCGACCCAGCGATTCATCTCACCCCAGCCGACATTCCCCACCATGTGATCGATATACTTCAGCCCCACCGGACGGGACACGCGGTCCTCGGCATCGACCGGAATAAAGCCGGGCAGGAAGACACCCCGGTAGTTGCCACGCTCCACGAAGGTGTGGATAGTGTCGCCATAAGTGGCGATGGCGGACAGGCGCGCCTCGCCGTGTTCGTCGCGCAGCGTCTCGGGCTCGCGGACGCTGCGCGCGCCCCGCCGCGTCGTCTCCCGCCATGCCGCCTCCGCGTCGTCAACCCAGAGAGCCACGTCGCGGACTCCGTCTCCATGCAGGCGGACGTGGTCGGCAACCGGGTGTTCCGCCTGCAACGCCGTCGTCAGCACGAGCCGGATCTTGTTCTGCACCAGGACGTAAGAGGCGCAATCGCGCGCGCCGGTCTCCGGGCCGCGGTAGGCGGCCAGACGGAAGCCGAAAGCGGCGCGATAATAGTGCGCGGCCTGGCGCGCATTGCCGACGTAGAACTCGACATAGTCGGTGCCGTTGAGAGGGAGGAAATCCTTCTCAACCGGCGTCTGGCGCTCCAACGTTTGCGGCATAAACCCTCCTCAGCGCTTCGACACAGAGCTGGTTGTCTTCGTCCGTCCCGGTGGAGATGCGGAGACAATTCGGGAGGCCGAAAGCCTTGAGCGGCCGGACCACCACGCCCTGCGCGAGCAGGTCCTCAAAAATCCGATTGGCGTCCTGCTCCGCGGGCAGAACGGTCATGACGAAATTTGCCTCGGACGGCACGACGGGGAGCCCCAGATCCGCCAGCCCAGCGGCGAGCGTGCGCAGCCCGCGCGCGTTCAATTCGAGGGAGCGGTGCAGGAATTCCTTGTCGGCGAGCGCCCCGATGCCCGCGGCCTGCGCAGGTGTGGATGGCTCGAACGGCAGCTTGACTTTGAGCAGGTTGCGGATCAGTTCCTCGTGAGCGAAGCCATATCCGATCCGCACGCCGGCCAGCCCGTAGATCTTCGAGAACGTGCGTAGCGTGATCACGTTGTCATAGCGGTAGTGCATCGAGTCCGGATAGCGGGGGTTATCCTTGGCGTATTCGAAATACGCCTCGTCGAGGATGATCAGGACCCGCTCGGGGACGTGTTTGTAAAACTCGTCGAACTGCTGTTTGGTGAAGATCGCGCCGGTCGGATTGTTCGGGTTGGCGAGATAGATAATCTTCGTGTTGGCGTTGATTTCGCGCGCCAGCACCGGCAGATCGTAGTGCCAGTCGCGATATGGAACCGTGCGATACTTCACGCCGCGAGAGCGCGCCAGCACCTGAAATCCGATGAAAGCGGCTTCGGTGGTCAGGACTTCATCCTCGTCGCAGAGAAAGGCGCGGATGATATTGGACATGATGCCCTCGGATCCGCTGCCGGCGATGACATTGTCCGTTTTCACATCGAACTCGGCGGCCAGCCGCTCGCGCAGGTCGAGGCCGCCGTTGGGATAGAGGTTCAGCCCGGAAAGCGCGCGGGTCATCGCCTCAATGGCCTTGGGCGAAGCGCCCAGGGGGTTCTCGTTGGAAGCCAGTTTGGCAATCCGCGAGAGACCATACTGTTTGCGAACCGACTCAATGGTGCGGCCCGCCTCATAAGGTCGCAACGATTCGATGTAGGGAGGGACGAGCGGCACCGCTTCCATTTTACAAGCGGTTATCATGGAACGGATGAACTGGAACGATGCCGCCGAGGATTTCCTGAATCAGGTGTTGGCGCAGACGCCCCGCCCCGTGCGGGAATCGACAGAGGCCGGGCTGCGCGGCGCCGCGGAGGCGATGGCGGAAGAGGATGGCAAGAATCGAGTGGGCGTCGAGACCGTAATCGCGGCCTGGGTCCAAAACACGCCAGAGACGTTGAAGGCCGACCTTCCCCGCCAGATGGAGCGATTCGGGCTCGACCCGGACGAGTACGCGCACCTGTTGTAACGGTCTTGTCTCACGATTGGACGATTCTCCAAGGGCCGGCGTAACATCGAATCGAATATGAGCATGCCAAAGATCAAGCTGGGTTCCCAAGGCGCGGTGGTCTCACGGATGGGCCTTGGCTGCATGGGAATGAGCGAGTTTTACGGCGACCGGAACGATGCGGAGTCAGCGGCGACGATCCTCCGGGCGCTGGACCTCGGAATCGACTTTCTCGACACGGCCGATATGTACGGCATCGGCGACAACGAGGAACTGCTCGGGAAGACCATTCGGGGTCGGCGGGACGAGGTGTTTCTCGCAACCAAGTTCGGAAACCTGCGCAAGAAGGGTGATCCGGGGTTTTGGGGCGTCAGCGGCAAGCCGGAGTATGTGCGCGCCGCGTGCGACGCCTCGCTGAAGCGCCTGGGAGTCGACCATATCGATCTCTACTACCAGCATCGGGTGGATCCGGAAACGCCCATCGAGGATACGGTAGGCGCGATGACGGACCTGGTCCGCGCCGGAAAAGTGGGGTATCTGGGACTCTCGGAAGCGTCGCCTGCAACGATCCGGCGCGCGCATTCCACGCATCCGATCACGGCGCTGCAGACGGAGTACTCGCTTTGGGAGCGGCATGTCGAAGCGGAGATTCTGCCGACGGCCAGGGAACTCGGCATCGGTTTCGTGCCATACAGTCCGTTGGGCCGCGGGTTCCTGACAGGCACGATCACTAAGCCCGGCGATCTCGCCGGACACGATGCGCGTTCGCAGCGATTTCCGCGGTTCACCCCGGCCGCGCTGGACACGAACCTGGTGTATGTCGAGCGCGTAAAAGCGATCGCGGCGCGGAAAGGCGTCACCGCCAGCCAACTGGCATTGGCATGGGTGTTGTCAAAGGGCGAAGACGTCGTCCCGATCCCCGGAACCAAGCGGCGAAAATACCTGGAAGAGAACGCGGCGGCTGTAGGGATTCACCTGAGTGCGGACGACATCGCCGAACTCGAAGCGGCCGTTCCACAAGGGGAAATCGCCGGCGATCGCTACGCGCCGGCGGCGATGCGGGCGATCGACCGCTAACGGCGATCCTACGAAACCGGCGCCTGCGAGTTTCCGGGGGCGAAGTGCTTCAAGAAAACGAGATTTTCCGTGGCGCTCTCGTTCTTGATCACGAGCCCGTTGCGCGCGGCATCGGCGGTCACAAAGAACTCGTCCTGCGTCATCTGGCCATAGCGGATCATGGCCGGCGTCTCGGCGCGGTGTTTGCCGAACTGCCCGAAGCCCTGCACCAGGATCGTGCCGTAGGCGGCAGCGTCTCTGATCGTCACGGTGCGACCGGGAAATACCGTCAGTTCTTTCGCCGAGTAGTGATTCGTCGAATAGACCACCCAGTTTTCACAGTAGCCGCCCTCCGCCATATCGGCCACCGGACACACCGGCTTGGGTTCGAACAGGCGATGTTCGGCGAATTCGGGGTCGGTATTGGCTTCCCAGTCCAGCATATCGAGCAGGTACTCTAGATCGTGGTGGTGCTCCGGTGGAACGTCCTTGACGAGCAGGTCCCACGGCACGCCTCGCCCTTCCACCAGCGACTGGAACATCGCGAAGACGTCGGAGTTCACCTGCGGCTCGTACGTCACGAGCGAGCCGGGCGCGTGCAGGATGCCGGCGTCGATCTGCCAGCCGGTGCCGGGCTTGAGCTTGTAGGCGCGCGAGTGATAGAGGATTCCGTTATCGCCCTCGTTCCAGCGTTCCAGGCAGCGGCGCACATCGGCGCGCGTCGTGCCGGGGTTCAGGCCCATGAACGTATACGGGAAATTGTTGTCCTTGAAATTGTACTGTGGAGGGAAATAGTACGCCTCGGGCTTGCCCTTCTGTCCGACCCGCGCCGCAAACTCGTCATTTTGATGCAGGTGGTGGGGGATAGGGCCGAGGTTGTCGAAGAACTTGCAGAGGAGATTCCAGCCGCCGTCGCGCTGCATGACATCCGCGCCGAGGAAGCGGTCGCCTTCTGTCTCGATCGCCTCCTGGAGGAGAGCCTTCTTGCCATGGAACTCGATATAGCTGAGCCCTTCGTCGGGCGCTGTGAGGGGGCCGTTGGCCGCCTTAGTGGTCGACGAGAACCAGCGCTCGTCGATACCGCCACGATGCGCGCCGAGAGCGTACAAGTCGCGCGGGTCTAATTTGAGCCGGCCGCCGGGCATCAGGAAAGAGCGTGGGACCCAGCAGGGCGCCAGCCGAACGACGCCGTCTCCGGCGGTGAGAGCATCCACAATCAGATTGCGATTCGACATTGGTGCACTAGCCACAATGCCCCCATGCCGATGGAAAGTCAAGATTGGGGCGGCTATACTGTTGAGGGAATTGGCCATTTGATTCGTTTCAAGACAGCGGTGTTCCTGCTCTCAGTGGCGGCGGGAGCGGCGCAGAAGCTTCCGCCGGGCCCCGGAAAAACCACCGTCCAAAGAGTCTGTAGCGCCTGTCACGCAGTGGAGGTCTTCGCGGGAAAGGCGCATACGCGGCAGGAATGGTCAGACATCGTGACCGAGATGGCGAACGCGGGAGCGGAAGCGACCGACGCCGAGTTCAAGCAGATCGTCGCGTACCTGGCGAAGAACTTCCCGAAGACGGCGAAGAAAAAACGGTAGCGCGGCGATTCGGGGGCTAAAAACCTCTGCTACAGACGGCGCGATACTCTACTTCCAACGTCCCCTTCGCGGGAAGCCACCGGTAAGTCGGGATGCCGAAGAGCCTGCCGCGGTCGATCATCGCGCGCCGCGTCTCTGGCATTGGGGAGACTCCGAATTCCATGCCGCGCGCGAGCGTCCGGCCATTCCAGGGGGCCTGCGTGCGGCTGTGATTCTCCTCCCAAATGCCCATCCATGGGAAGTCGGCCTGCTTCCACACGTATCCGAATGCGAGCCTGTGCGCCGGCGAAAACGCCGTAAAAAAGGCCTCTTCACGGGCCGGATCCATCAAATGCGTCGTGAAGGCGCTCGACTTCCCGGCCCCATTGCAGACGTCCAGGCCGCCCGGCCATTCGAACTCGGCGCCGGGCTCGAGGTAATCGTGAGCGCCAAATGGCGTCTCGAACACCTTCGACTTCGTTGCCGACGAGCGGAACTGCGTCACTCCCTTTTCCAGAAATGGCGGCCCGAGGGTTACATGCTGCGTCCAGGCGATCGGACGATCCGTCGATGAGAGGTTCGTCACCGACTCGCGGATGAGCACAGAGCGGCCTTCCAGTTCGAGACGCCGCGCGAATGCCAACCCGGCCAGCGGCAGGCGCGTGCGCAGGACGCCGTCTTCGAACTCGTACGGGTTCACCGAGGCCTCGCCGTGCACCCCGATGCCGGCGGCAAACTCCGCGTCGGACGGGCCGCCAAAGACGTCCAGGCAGAGATTATGCCCCATGATTCCACCCAGGAGGCGGCCCTCAACGCCAGTACCATACTCCCCGGCATAGGCGGAGGGCTCGATCGACGGCCACGGCGGGGCCCACAGGGGGTTGACACCCGTTTCCTTATCGAAGATCTCTGCGATGTGCCCACCCTCGCAGAGGACAGTGACGCGCAAATCGTTGTTCTCGAAGGTAACGGCGCGTCGTCCACCATACGTTGTATCGAACATTGCCGGTCCGATTGTACACTGGTGCATTACGTATTTCGCGGGAGGGGAATCGATGCGAAAGAGCACTTGGCTTGCCATGCTGCTGGCCATCCCGACGGCGGGCATGGCGCAGCCGCCGGCGGGCGCGAGAGAAGCCTTTCAAAAAGTGTGCGGCGCGTGTCATGCCGTCGAGACGGTCACGTCGCAGCGGCGCACGCGCGCGGAGTGGCAGGAGAGCATCAACTCGATGGTGGCGCGCGGCGCGAAGGGGACCGAGGAGGAACTCTCGCTCATCCTGGACTACCTTACGGTGCAATACGCACCGGCCGCGCCCGGCGGCCGTGGGGCCACACCGGCCGCTCCAGCCGCGCTGCCGCAGGGCGGGCGCGGACGAGGACCGGCATTTTCGCCTGGCTCCGCCGATAAGCACGTCGTCGACACCGCCGCCGCCGACCGCGGCCGCCGCGTCTATGCCGCCGAGTGCATCAACTGCCACGGCTCGCACGCCCGCGGCGGCGACAAGGGCGCGGACCTGATCCGTTCCGAGGTCGTTCTGCACGACCGCTACGGCAGCACCATCGGGCCGTTTCTGAAAAAGGGACACCCGACACAAACGACGCCGGCGGCCAGGCTGACGCAAGCGCAGATCGAAGATCTGTCGCACACGATTCATCAGGAGGTGTACAACACTCTCCGCGCCGCGCTACAGATTCAGAACGTGCTGACCGGCAATGCGAAGGCCGGCGAAGCCTATTTCAACGGCGCCGGCAAGTGCGCGACGTGCCATTCTGCGACAGGCGACCTGAAGGGCATCGGGGCGCGGATCGATCCACCCACGATTCAGCAGCGTTTCCTCTTCCCCGGTGGCCGCGGCGGCGGGCGCGGACGCGGCGGCGCGGGCGGGAGTGGCGTGATGGTTACGGTGACCCCGGCCTCGGGTGGGGCTGTCACGGGCGCCCTGCTGCACCTCGATGATTTCAACGTCGCTCTGCGCGACGCATCGGGCGAGTATCACTCGTTTAAGCGGACGCCGTCATTGAAGGTCGTCAAAGACGACCCGGCGGCGGCGCATCACGAGCTGCTTAACCAGTACACCGATCAGAACATTCACGACATCGTCGCCTATCTGGAGACTCTGAAATGAAGGCCCTCGGCACACTGCTTCTCACCTCCGCGGCCCTACTCGCACAGGGCGGATTGAATCCCGCGAAGCTGGGCGCGCCGCCCACCGACACCTGGCCGACGTACAACGGGGACTACTCGGGGCGGCGGTACAGCACGCTTTCGAAGATCAACCAATCGAATATCAACTCGCTGAGCCTGGCATGGGTCTATCGCGCCAACGGCGCGCCCCCCGGAGGCGGCGGTTTCGGCGGCCGCATCTCGGCGACGCCCGTCCAAGTGAACGGCGTCCTGTATTTCACAATGCCGGACCATGCGTGGGCGGTCGATGCGCGCACGGGCCGCGAGGTATGGCACTACAGTTGGACCTCGCATGGCGGCGACCATATCGGCAATCGCGGGGTCGGAGTCTACGGCAACTGGCTGTATTTCGAGACGCCGGACTGCAACCTGGTGTCGCTCAACCTGAAAGACGGAAAGGAGCGGTGGCATAGGCCGATCTGCGATCTCGACCAGTATTACTTCGGCTCCATGGCGCCCCTGGTGGTGAGGAACCACATCATCACCGGCGTCAGCGGCGACGACCTCGACCGGCCCGGCTACATCGAATCGCACGATCCGGAGACCGGCGAACTGCAATGGCGCTGGTACACCGTCCCGCAGAAGATGGGCGATCCGGGGTCGGAATCGTGGCCGAGCGAGGAGGCGATGAAACACGGCGGGGGCATGACGTGGCTCACCCCGACGTACGACGCGGA
Source organism: uncultured Solibacteraceae bacterium (assembly GCA_964608645.1). GTDB lineage: Bacteria > Acidobacteriota > Terriglobia > Bryobacterales > Bryobacteraceae > CAZSQK01. Next base: position 43,086 of record CAZSQK010000002.1, read on the forward strand.
CCTCAACATGATCTATGTGCCGACCGGCAATCCGCAGCCGGTGATCGCTGGCAAGGCGCGGCCCGGCGCGAACCTCTTCACGGCGTCCGTGGTGGCGCTGAATCCGGACACCGGGAAGATGCAGTGGTATTTTCAATCCTCGCCCCACGACACGCACGACTGGGACGCTACACAGACGCCCGTCCTTTTCGACGGGGATATAAACGGCCAGCGGCGGAAATTGGTGGCGCAGGCGAGCCGCAACGGCTACTTCTTCGTGCTCGACCGGACGACAGGCAAGAACATCTCGAGCACCGAGTATGTGAAGGTGAACTGGTCGAAGGGCGTGGACGCGAAGGGCTCGCCGATCCCGAACCCCGAGAAGGAGCCGCAACTCGCCGGCGCGCTGGTGACGCCGAACCAGGGCGGTGGCACGAACTGGCCGCCTCCGACGTACGACCCGGACACGGGTCTCTTTTACGTGAGCGCGTCGCGCGCTTTCAGCGTGTATTACATTTACGATCCGAGCGACAAGCCGGAAGGCTGGGGCGGCAACGACCGCGGCGGCTGGGGCGAGTCGATGATCCAGGCGATCGATTACAAGACCGGCAAGGTGAAATGGAGCCACAAGTGGGAAGACGGCGGCCGCTCCGGCCTGCTCTCCACGGCGGGCAAACTCTTGTTCGCCGGCGACGGGTCGGGGAACCTGGTGGCGCTCGATCCGGCGAATGGCAATCCGCTCTGGCATGCGAATCTGGGCAATTCCGTGACGAACGGCCCGATCACATACGAGCTGGATGGCTCGCAATATCTGGTTGTAGCCGCGGGCGACACCCTGTACTCGTTCGTCATGCTGCGATAGCGCCAGTAGAGTAAGCTTTCCAGCTTGCCATGCCTGCATTCTTGCTGGCATTCGACCGTCGATGCGATCTCAGGCCCCATCAGCCATGTCGCCTCAAATCGGGCGTCATCCAGGAGGCGGAATAGCGGCGAATTTGCCGGTTGCACATGAGGCAGGCGGCAGGAGTACTGAATTATGCCCATACAGTGCATTGGTGGCGGCGGAATCCTCACGGGGCGCAAGCTTGCTCCATAGCAAATATTGACGAGTGTTCGATTCTGATGTAGCCTTGAGACGTTTCAAACCTATGCGAAACGCCTACCCTGCGCTCCACAATGCGATGTGGCCCGGACTGGTCGGCAAAGGACCCGACTCCGAACCGCCTATCGATCTCGAGACGATGCTCTGCCTGACCGCGTCCGCCAATGTCGATGGCGTGCGGTTCGATGGCGTCGACCTCTTCCTTTCCCTGCCCCACACCGATATCGATTCGTCCGACGACGACCTCGCGCGGCTGGCCGATAATCTGAACGGGAAGGGGCTGCGCGCCGGTTCGCTGGTGGCGCCGGTCTGGCCTCCGACGGGCGGGGGCTCCTCCATGGGCAACGACGAGGAGCGCGCCGCTTTTCTCACCCAGGTGCGAAAGTCCTGCCGCATCGGACAGAAGCTGCGCGAACTCGGCGTCCGGCCCTCGGGCATTGTGCGCATCGACTCCGCCGCGGGCGCGGGCGATTGGGCCAAGGACCCGGCGGCGAACACCAAACGCATCGCGGACACGTTCCGCCAGGCCTGCGACATCGCCGACGACTTCGGCGAACGCCTCGCGGCTGAAGGCGAGATCTGTTGGGCGGGCATGCACAGTTGGCGGCGCAACGTCGAACTCCTCGAAATGGTGGGCCGGCCCAAGACGCTCGGCTTCCAGGCCGATATGGCGCACACCATGCTCTTCACGATGGGCTACAACGCCCCCGAGGATGCGCTGCTGCCGGCGGATTTCGATTGGTCTAAGTCGGACGAGTTGGCCGCCGCCTACCGCCAGATGGCGAACGCGCTCCGGCCCTGGACAATCGACTTCCATGTCGCGCAGAACGACGGCACCGTGAAGGGGTCGGGCTCGCACGATAAAACCGGGCGCCACTGTCCGCCCTGCGATCCCAATGGCAAGCTCGATATCGTTCGCGACGCCGGCGCGTGGATGCGCGGAGACGACGGCCAGCCGACGCGCGCCTTCCAGCATATCTGCTGGGACGGCTGTATGTTCCCCAACGCCACGATGCTCGATCCCAAAACCTGGAACGACGTGCTGCGCGTGATGATCGCGGTGCGCGACACGCACGGGTGGAATTGATATGAAGAAACTCAATATCGGGCTGATCGGCTACGGCTTCATGGGGCGGGCCCACTCCAATGCGTTCCGCAAAGCGCCGAATTTCTTTAGTCTGCCGTACGAGCCGGTCCTCAAGACGATCTGTGCGCGTAACGCCGGACGCGCGCAGGCCTTCGCCGCGCAATGGGGCTATGAATCGGCTGAGACCGATTGGCGCAAAGTGGTGGAATCGCCCGAGATCGACCTGATCGATATCGCCAGCCCGAACGACACCCACGCCGAGATCGCCATCGGGGCGGCTAAGGCCGGCAAGATGGTGATGTGCGAAAAGCCGTTGGGGCGCAATGCCGCAGAGGCGGAGGCCATGACTCAAGCGGTGGAATCCGCGGGCGTGCCGAACATGGTTTGGTACAACTACCGGCGCGTTCCCGCCGTGACGCTCGCCCGACACCTGATCGATGAGGGACGGCTCGGACGCATCTTCCACTACCGCGCGAAATTCCTGCAGGACTGGACAATTTCGACCGACTTGCCGCAAGGCGGCGAGGGGCTATGGCGGCTCGACGTCAACGTGGCGGGCAGCGGCGTCACCGGCGATTTGCTGGCCCATTGCATCGACACCGCGCTGTGGCTGAACGGGCCGATCGATGAAGTCTCGGCCATGACGGAGACATTTATCAAGAGCCGCAAGCACACCCTGACTGGGAAGGAGGAGCCGGTCGGGATCGACGACGCCAGTCTGTTCCTGGCGCGGTTCCACAATGGGTCGCTGGCCACCTTCGAGGCAACCCGCTACGCGCGCGGCCATAAGGCGCTGTACACCTTCGAAATTAACGGCGAGCACGCGTCCATCATGTGGGACCTGCACGACCTCCACCGGCTGCAGTACTTCGACCATCGCGATGAAGGGCAATTGCGCGGTTGGCGCAGCCTGCACATCACGGACCGCGAGCATCCATACATGGCCAACTGGTGGGTGCCGGGGCTGCAGATCGGATACGAGCACTCGTTCGTGCATCAGTTCGCCGATTTTCTCCAGGCGGCCGCGGAGAGCAAAGGCGCCGCGCCCTCGTTCCGCGACGGACTGGCTACCGATGACGTGACCGACGCCGTGCTGGCATCGGCCGCCAACCGCAATTGGGTTTCAGTCGCCGCCCGCGACGGCCGGGCGAAAGTGGAGGCAAAATGAAGACGATCGTATGTTCCCTGCTCCTGACGCTCGCGCTCACGGCGCAACAGCAGCCCCCGCAAGCTCCGCCAACTCCCGGCGGCGGCCCGGGGCGCGGACAAGGCCGCGGAGGCCGCGGAGGAGCGGGCGGGCCGGTCGCGCCGCTGGAAGAGGCCGGCTTCCGGCCGATCTTCGACGGCAAGAGCATGACAGGCTGGGACTGCGACGCCGATTTCTGGCGGGTGGAAGGGGAGGCGATTGTCGGCGAGACCGCCGTGGGGCATCAGCCCAAGCAGAATATCTTCTGTATCTGGCGGGGCGGCTCGCCCGGCAATTTCGAGCTCAAGCTGCAATACAAGCTGACGGGCGCCGACTCGGGTAACAGCGGCATTCAGTACCGCAGCGTCGAGTTGCCGGCCGTCGCGCGCTGGGTGCTGAAGGGATATCAGGCGGACATCGACGCGCAGCAGCGCTACACCGGCCAGATCTACGAAGAACGCGGCCGCGGCTTCCTGGCTCTGCGCGGACAGATCAGCTATCTGGGGGAGGAGAAGCGGGGCTTCATCGGCTCGCTCGGCGACGGAGAGGAGCTAAAGAAGCTCATCAAGGTCGGGGACTGGAACGATATCCACATCATCTGCCGCGGCAACTCGATTATCCAGCTCATCAACGGACGCGTCATGAGCCAGATCATCGACGATGACACAAAGGGTCGAATGATGGCGGGGTTGATCGGTATCCAATTGCACGTCACTCCCGCGGCCATGAAGATCGAGGCGCGGAATATCCGGCTGAAGGATATGTGATCGGCGGGCGACCGCCCCTGACGGACAATATTTCATGCCGACCATCAAGGAAGTGGCGGACCTGGCGGGGGTTGCGGTCGGAACCGTTTCGCATGTCATCACAGGATCGGTTCCTGTCAGCGATTTGTTGCGGCGCAAGGTGCACGCGGCGATTCGGGAGCTGGATTATCATCCCAACCACGTCGCGCGCAGCCTGAAAACCAGCAAGACTCGAACCCTGGGAATCATCGTTCCCGATATGACGATCCCCTATTTCCCGAAATTGATTCGCGGGGCGGAAGCGGCAGCGCGGGAGCGCGGCTACTCTCTGATCGCGGTCAACTCCGACGACGATGGCGATCGTCAGCGCGACTTGCTCTCGCTGCTGCGCTCGCAGCGTGTCGAGGGAATCCTCCTCGTCATCGCCGCGGCGCCGACCCCGCTCAATCAGATCGCGCGCATGGTCGACGCCGGCTTCCGCCTGGTCTGCCTGGACCGCATCCCCGATCGCGTGCCGGTCGATTGTGTCTCGGTGGAAGACACGGAAGCGGCCGAGATGGGTGTCGACCATCTGCTCGCGCAGGGGCACCGGCGCATCGCCATCGTGACCGGGCCCCAGTCGTTGAAGAACGAGCGGCAGAGACTCCTCGGTTACAAACTGGCAATGGACCGCGCGGGCCTGCCGCTGGAAGAGGATCTCGTCTGGTTCGGCAATCTACGTCCTGAGGACGTCACCGGCATGTGCCGCGAGCGCCTGGGAAACAACGGAAGCCTGCCCGACGCGATCTTCTGCACGAACGGTCCGACGGGACTCGGGGTATTGCGAGCCTTGCGCGACTGCGGAATGCGCACCCCGGACGACATCGCGTTCGTGACGTTTGACGAGTTGACCGTCGACGATTTGTTCTATCCATCGATCACGACCGTCGTGCAGCCCGCATTTGACATCGGCCACCGCGCCGCCGAGATGCTTTTGGATCGGATCGAGGACATCGCGCCGGCGAGCGATTCCGTTACCGTTAGACTGCACGCCAATCTGAAGATTGGCCAATCCTCGATGCGGCCGTGAGCCTCTCGTTTGGGAAAAATTCACGTTTTGCGCCTTGACACCGTTTCCCTCCGGCTATATTCTTGTTTCCACGTTCCGGTATTGATACGTTTCAAGAGTTCTGGGGGTTAGGGCAAATGCAAGCGACCAGGCTGTCGCGGACCGACACCGCGTATCGCCACCGATTCTTCTTTCCCACCGGGAGTAAACCACTCGTCTCACTTGGGAGGTTCGAAGTGTCTAAACGTCTTCTCGCGGGATTCCTCTTTCTGTTGCTGGCGATGCTGCCCGCAGCCAATGCACAAAGCGTAACGGGCCAGATTTCCGGAACCGTGACCGACACCACCGGCGCGGTTGTCACCGGCGCCGCTGTCAAGCTGACCCACGATCTTTCACAGACAGTTCACACCTTCACAACCGACGCGACGGGCTCGTTTTCCTTTTTCGGCATCGTCCCCGGAACGTATACGTTGAACATCGCGCAACCGGGATTCAAGACCTACCGGCAGACGGCGATTGTCGTCGCGGCGCAGGAGAGAGTCGACCTGCACGAGATCAAGCTCGAAGTCGGCGACGTGTCCACGTCCATCGCGGTCGAGGCATCGGCCGTGCACGTAGCGACCGACAGCTCCGACCGTTCCATCGCGATCGGACTGCGGCAGATCGAAGACACTCCGACGCGTGGACGCAACCCGCTGGGGCTGATCATGACGCTGCCGGGCGTGCAGACGCTGGCGTCGAATGATTTCCGCGGCTGGTCCGGCGGCGGCATCCCAGCCGTCAACGGCGGACAAACCGGGCAGATCATTCTCAACCTCGATGGCGCCGCCAGCCAGGATTCGGGCAACCTGAACCCCGGCTACATCGCGCCCAGTGTGGATGCGATCGGCGAAGTGAAGCTGCTGGTCTCGAATTACACGGCGGAGTACGGCGGACGAACCGGCGGACAGTTGACGTTCACCACGAAGGCGGGGAGTTCCCAGTTCCACGGCTCGGCCTACTACTACTGGCGTCATGAGATGTTCAACGCCAACGAGTGGTTCAACAACAAGTTGAACGTGCAGAAGCCGAAGTACCGCTACCAGAACCCCGGCGGCACGTTCGGCGGCCCGCTGCTCATCCCCGGCACCCGCTTCAACCGGAGCCGCCAGAAGCTGTTCTTCTTCTTCTCGGCCGACTACCTGCGCAACCGCAACACCATCGACAATACATACACCATGCCGTCGGCCCTGGAGCGTCAAGGCGACTTCTCGCAAACCACGACAACGCAGGGTGTGCTGATCCCGATTTTCGACCCGACGACGCAGACGCCATTCCCGGGCAACAAAGTGCCCAGCAGCCAGATCAACCGCGCCGGCCTGGCCATGCTGAACCTGTTCCCGATGCCGAGTCCGCTCGGATTCCGGCTGGATCCGACGGCGGTCACGAACGCGACCACCGGCCTGGTTGGCGGGCAGTATAACTTCCGCGCGATTCTGCCGCAGTTGCGCCCCAACGAAGACAAGATCCTGCGCGTGGATTACAACATCGGATCGAAGGACCAGATGTTCGTGCGACTGCTCAACGACTACCAGGCCGTCGACGGCTACGCCGGAACGGTCGGACCGGCCGGCGGCGCCTGGGGACAGTTCGAGCACAGCTATCACGTGCAGGCTGCCGGCGCCCTGGCGACGCTGGTGCACACCTTCTCGCCGAACCTGATCAACGAGTTCTCCTACGGCGTAACGCGCGGTAAGCAGGGCGTCAACCCAATCGACCAGGTGGATTCGGTCGCGACCGGCGGCACGAAGACCTATGCCGACAACCTGCTGCCGCTGAAAGACGCTAACGGGCCGATCGCGCTGCCGCGCATTTTCCAGGGCAGCAACTCGCTCAATCTGCTCCCGCAGGTCAGCTTCGGCCTACCCTCCGGATTCAGCGCACAGTCGTCTGGACAGGGCGTGAACCGTGCCCCCGGATTCGGCCACGATCCGCGCTGGCCGTTCGTCGGCACCGACATGGTGCAATCGATTAACGACAAGATGACCTGGGTCAAGGGCAGCCACAACGTCAAGGCGGGCATCTACATCGAGCGCATGGCGCGCAACGTGAGCGTGTATTCGGTCTACAACGTGGCTGGATCCTACTACTTCGGCTCGGACCGCGCCGCTTCTCTCGACACTGGTTATCCGTACGCGAACGCGCTCGTCGGGAGCATCTTCGGCTATGGTGACGACAATAAGAAGCAGGTCAACCACGCCCGCTACACGCAGCTCGAATGGTTCCTGCAGGACACCTGGAAAGTCAGCCGCCGCCTGACGCTCGACGCCGGCCTGCGCTTCCACCGCGTAGGCGATCTGTACTCGAAGGGCGCCACGCTCGGGATGTTCAGCAAGGAGGAGTACAGCGCCGCTAAAGCCGGCCAGCTTCTCTTCCCGGGCTGCTCCATCCAGACGACCGCAACCTGCCCGACCGCCAATAAGATCGCCATCAATCCGGTGACCGGCGCAACCTTCCCGTATGTCCGCCAAGGCACCTTCGACACCGCTTCGTATCCGGCCAGCGGCATGCCGTTCTCGGGCATCCACCAGTACGACAGCCACTTCTTCAACACGCCTCCCATCCGCGTGGGCCCGCGCCTGGGCTTTGCGTGGGACGTGTTCGGCGATGGCCGGACGGCCGTTCGCGGCGGATTCGGAATCACGATCGGGCGCAACTGGACGGTGGACAATATCGGCGCGACGGGCGCCGGCACGGGCCCCATGGCCGCGCCGCCGAACTTCCAGGCGCCGACGATTCTCTACACCAACTTCGCCAACCTGGCGGGCGCCCAACCGTACTTCACGCCGCAAAACGTGCTGGGCGGATCGCAGGACGAGCAGACGCAGACAACCTACAACTGGAGCATCGGAATCCAGCGCGAGCTGAAGCGCGGCATGGTTCTCGATGTGTCGTACGTGGCCAACGCCTTACGCCACGGGTATGGACAGGGCATCGACTTCAACGCGGTTGCGCCCCTCACTACGTGGAATCCGACGGCCGGCGCGATCCAGAAGTTCCGCGATCCCACTAGCTCGGGATTCTACTCGACAAACCTCATTCGCGCCATGGTTGGATATTCCGGGTACGGCCAGATTCCGATCTGGACCTACAAAGGCACCGAGAGTTACAACTCCCTGCAGGTGCAGTTGAACCGCCGCCTGGGCCGGCTGCAGTGGAACACCAACTACACCTGGTCGAAAACCATCACCTACGATACGGGCACCGGCGCCCAATGGGTGGACACGCAATTGACCAAGAACGTCACCAACCGGCCGCATGCAGTCAACTTCAACATGGGCTATGATCTCCCGGATTTCAGCCGCGTGTGGCGGAACCCGTTCACGCACCAGGCGCTCGACGGCTGGAAGATCAACGGCAACGGCACCATCTATTACGGGACGCCGTTCACGATCGGCTGCTCCGCGACCAACGCGCCTCCCGGCTACTGGACGGGCACACCCACCGGCGGTATCCCGTTCCGCTGCCAGATGGGCGCCGACATCTTCCGGACCGATGGCAAATTCAACCTGGCTACGGAGGACCCCAAACTGCAGTGGGCGTTCAACCAGTCGAACTTCACCCTGCCTGGTCCTGCCAGCCTCGGCATCGGCAACACCCCGCCGACGTTGTTCTATGGACCCGGCGTGTTCAATCTCGACATGTCGCTCGCCAAGAGCTTCAAACTCGCGGAGCAGAAGGCGCTCGAATTCCGGATCGAGACGTTTAACACCCTCAACCACTTCAATCCGAGCAACCCGAGCTCCGGTCTGACCTACAATTGCAACAACAACTGCACCGCCGGCAACCTGGCCCAGACGAATTCCAACTTCGGCGTCATCACCGGCGCCCAGGTGGGAGCCCGCCGGTCGGTAGTCTCCATGCGCTTCCGCTTCTAGGTCCGTGATTGGGGCAGGGCCAGTGCCCTGCCCCAACTTCACGGGGAAATTGTCGAACTGGCAAGCGCTAAGCCAGTCGCGCCCTCCTCGAAGGGGACTCCGCTGCCGTGACGGCCGTCAAACCCTAAGCCAGAATCGCCTCAATCGGCCCCAGACCTTCTTCCACCAGATGGAACGGCCGGCCATTCAGCACGAAGTCCATCTTCTTGTAGTTCAACCCGACCTGCCGCAAGATGGTCGATTGCAGGTCGCTAATGTAGTGTGGCTTTTCCACGGCGCGATAGCCCACCTCGTCCGTAGCGCCTTCGACCACACCGCCCTTGACGCCGCCGCCCGAGAGCAGGGACGTAAAGCCCATGGCATTATGATCGCGCCCCGTCGTATTTTGCGACCATGGGGTGCGGCCAAACTCGCTCGTGAAGACCACGAGCGTGCCGTCGAGCATGCCCCTTTGCTTCAAGTCGCGGATCAAGCCGGAGACCGGCTTGTCGATAGCGCGGCAAAGCGGCCCGTGCGTTTTCATGTCGTCATGAGCATCCCAAGAACCGTTGCCGCCCCCGCCGTGACAGACCTGGATAAAGCGGACGCCCTGCTCCGCCAGACGCCGCGCCAACAGGAGCTGGCGTCCGAACGCGTCCGTCTCTTTTACGCCGATGCCATACAGTTCCTTGACGTGCTCCGGCTCCGTGGAGAAGTCGACAATCGCGGGCGCCTTCAGCATCATGCTGCCCGCCAGTTCAAAGGCGCGGCTGCGCGCCGCAATCTCGCTCTCCGTACGGTAATCCTCGCGGAACTGTCTGTCCAGTTCGAAGAGCGCCTGCATCTCGCGATCGCGTTGCTGCGCGCTGGAGCTTTTCTGCGGCAAGAGATTGGGGATCGGCACGCTGCCCGCTTGAAACGGCGTTGCCGAGTAGCTGGCCCCGAGGTAGCCGCCGGTCAACTGCACGGGCGAAGAAGGCCTTCCCAGGTTCACGAATGTGGGCAGGTCCTTGTTGGCGGTCCCGAGCGCGTAGGAGACCCAACTTCCCAGACACGGGTGTTCGAACTGGCGCAGCGGCTTGCCGGTGGCGCCTTCGAGCACGGCCGGGAAATGGTTGGTCTGGTGACAGTACATGGAGCGCACCACGGCGAAATCGTCGATCGTCTCGCCAATATTCGGGAACCAGTCCGACACCGGAATTCCCGATTGGCCGTACGGCTTGAACGTCCGCAGAATTGGAATCACGGGACGTTTCATGGGAGCGTTGTTGTCGCCGAAGCCAATCGCGTCCATGATCTTACCCGCGAACTTGTTGTCTTTCGGGTCGAATGTGTCGATGTGGCTGACGCCGCCGCACAGGAATAGAAAGATGACGGACTTCGCGCGGGGCTCGCCGGGCAGCCGTGCGTCCTGCATCAACCTGCCGTCTTCGGCCCAAAGCGTGCTCAGCGCCGAACCCAGGAAACCCGCCGCAGCCTGGTGGAGAAACCGCCGGCGTGCAATCCGGCCGCAAGGGTAGAGATCGCCAAGATCAGCCATGGATCACCTGACGTAAATGAACTCGTCCAGATTGAAAAGCAGCCACGACAATTCCTTCATTCGCGCTCGATCGTTGCCGATATAGGTCAGCGCATAATCCAACTCGGAGGCGGAGGGCTTCCGGTTTAGCGTCCGCTGGTAAGCTGACGACACCGCCGAGCGCAAATCCCCTTCAGCGTCCCGCAGGCTGAGCGCGGCCAGCTTCTCCGACTCTTTCTCCACGAGATCGCTGTTCATCGTAAACAAAGCCTGCGGAGCCGTTACGGTCTGTGTGCGGATCGGGCAGGGAGTCCGGCCGTCATCCACGTCGAAAGTGGTCAGGAAGCTATTCATCACATCCGTGCTGGGGATGTAACCCCGGGTCATATAGACGCCCCGCCGATTCGCTTCGGGGTCGGCGTCCCCCACCTTTCTGGCGTTGCCCTGGACGAGTTGAAACGACTTGCCGCCAACTGTCAGATCCAGGTCGCCGGCCGCGTAGTGGATCGCGTCCCAGATGGATTCGGCGTCCAGGCGCTGCAGCCGGAAGCGCCACAGAAACGTATTGCGGGCGTCGATTTCCTGGTTCTTCGCGAGGAGCGAAGGCTCGGCCTTCGATGACAGACGGTAAGTGTCCGAAGTGACGATGAGCCGATGCAGCCACTTCATGTCGTAGCGGTGCGCCACAAATTCGGAAGCCAGGTAATCCAGCAGCTTCGGATTCGATGGGGAGCCGCCAAGCAACCCGAAATCGCTGGTGACACGCTGCAAACCCTCTCCGAAATGCCATCCCCAGATCCGGTTCACGGCGACCCGGGCAAAGAGCGGATTCGCGGGAGCGGTCAGCCATTCGACGAAGCCTTCGCGGCGGCCGAAGTAAAAATCGGCGTCCTTCGGTTGAAAAGGAAAGCCCGGCGCTACCGGATGGTCCTTCTCCGGGCGCCTTGGGTCGCCGGTTGTGAGCACGTAACTGGTCTTGGTCAAGCGCGCCGCGTCCTCTTCGACGGTCCAATAGGAGGGCAGCGCCGGCACGCTCCCCAGCGCGCGCTGCTCCTTCACCAGCGCATCGTACTTCGCCACGTCCTCCGGCGGCATGATCTGTTTCAACTTGGAGGCGTCGATCCGCAGCACAGGATAGTAGTCGTCCGCGACCTTCTGCTCGGCGGCCGTGCGCTGCCTTTCCGTTTTGCGGATGATCTCCTGCACATCCGGCGTGAGCAACGCCACGCGCTCTTCGTAGAGCCTCTTGCGGTACGGCCCCACGAGCGACTCGATGGCCTCGGCGATCGGCGCGTTCTTCCTCTTATTCTCGGCGGCCTTCTCGCCATTGGAAAAAATATCCGCCGGAGCAGCCAGCATCACATTCTTGAGCACCAGGGGGTCGAAAATCGCTTTGAACGAGTAGAAGTCCTTTTGCGTGATGGGGTCGAACTTGTGGTCGTGGCACTTGGCGCATCCCACCGTCATTCCCATGAAGGCGGTCGAAATCGTCTCCACCGCGGCGAAGGGAATATCCTGATCGCGATCCTCGCGCGTCACGGCGGCGCGGGCCAGGAAGCCGAGCGCGAACGTGTCTTCCACGCTGCCCGGCGCCCGAGAGCGGCGCCCGGAGTCGGCCGTCACCATCTCGGGCGGGTATCGACTTCCCAGAATTTGCGCGCGCACAAACTGGTCATATGGCAGATTGCCATTCAACGACCGAATCACCCAATCGCGCCACAGGTAGATACCATTGGACGCCGGCATCACCGAACCGTCCAAGCCATCCAGATCGGCGTAGCGAAGGACGTCCGGCCAGCGCCTCGCCCACCGAACACCGTGCTGGTCATTCGCCAGCAGGCGATCCACCACCTTTTCATAAGCATTCTCCGACCGATCGGCCAGGAAAGCGCTCTGTTCCTCTTGAGTGGGAGGAAGCCCGATCAGGTCGAAGTACACACGGCGGAGGAGTGTGGCCTTGTCCGCCTGGCCGGCCGGCGTGAGTCCCCTGGTCTTGTAGTCGCCGGCGATGAAGGCGTCAATGGGGTTCGTCGAGGCTGTGCTCCCCGGCGGAACCTCGGGCTTGGTCACAGGCTGCAGCGACCACAGCTTTGCCACTCGCTTGGCGAACTGCTCCTCGACGGTTTCCTTCTTCCCTTGGTCTTGTGCGGCGGCGCTGGATGAAAGAAGTAGTAACGAGAGTAGGAATGATCGCATACGGCTTGTGTCCCAGTCTAACCCGAAAAAATACATCCAGCCTCACCCTCGCGGCTGTATGTTCTGATACGATTGGCCTGCTGGAATCCAATAACTGGAGGTCCTTTGATGGCTTGGTTACGCCGCCCCGTCTGCCTGACGCTTCTTCTATCCGCGACTTCCCTTCTTTGGGCGCAATCGCCACAGCCGGCCGACCTGGCGCGGCAGGCCCGCGCCGAGCGGGCGCGTCGCGCGCAGGAGGAGTTTTACCAAATGCGGGCGTGGCCCGGAAATATCGTCCCATCGGCCGGCCGCCGCGCCGCATTGGCGGAGTTGGAACGGATGAAGGCGAACGAACGGAGCGCGACGCCAAAGGCCGCCACAGGCGGCTGGACGCTGATCGGACCGCGCCCGACGAATGTGCTGGCGGAACAGAGCAATGGCGGCTCCCCCTACTCGGCGGGACGTGTCGCGGCGCTGGCCGTCGATCCGCGCAACGCCAATGTGGCATACATGGGAGCTGCCGGAGGGGGCGTGTGGAAGACGGTCGACGGGGGCCAGAACTGGACGCCGGTCACCGACAATCAAGCCTCGCTCTCCATCGGGTCGATTGCCCTGGCGCCCTCCAATCCGGACATCGTCTTTGTGGGAACGGGCGAACAGAACAACTCCGGCGACAGCTATTATGGGGCCGGCATTCTGAAATCGACCGACGGCGGCGCGACCTGGACGCAGATCGAAGGGCCGTTCGTGGGCCCGTTCAGTTCTTCGCGGGTTTCCGGCGGGGCCGCGCGCATCGGCGCCATTGCGGTTCACCCGGCGAATGCGAATATCGTCCTGGCAGCCGCGGACCGCACGCCTGCCACCGCCGCCGGCATCTACCGCAGCGCCGATGGCGGCGCGACGTGGCGCCTCGTGCTCGCCGGCGCCGTGGGCTGCGACGTCGTCTTCAACCCTGCCGACGGCAACATAGTCTATGCCGCTCTGGGGACCGTCGGCGGCAACACGTTGAACGGTGTCTATAAGTCGACCGACGCCGGCGCGACATGGACCCGCTCCGGCGGTTCCGGCGCGACCGCGCTACCCCCCACGAACATTGGCAGAATTGCGCTGGCAATCGCGCCTTCCAGTCCGGCGACCCTCTTCGCCGGCATTCACAATTCAGTGAACAGCGCGCTGCTCGGCTTGTACAAATCGACCGACGCGGCACAAAGCTGGGCGCGGCTCGCGGCCCCGGATTATTGCACACCGCAATGCTGGTACGACAACGTCGTTCGCGTGAGCCCGGCGAATCCGAACCTCGTCGTGGCAGCGGGACTGCCGCCGTACCGATCGACGGATGGCGGCGTCACCTGGGCGAATGTCGCCACCGGCGCGGATGGCCTGACGTCGCACACCGACCACCACGCGCTGGCCTTCGCCGCCGATGGCAGCCGCCTCTACGACGGCAACGATGGCGGCGTCTTCAGCACCGCCAACCTGGCTTCCCCCACGCCGGTGTGGAACAATCTCAACTCCACCCTCGCGATTACCGAGTTCAGCACCAACGTGTCGATCCATCCCTCGGACCCGAAGATCGCCTATGCTGGGACGCAGGACAACGGAACGCTGCTTTATTCCGGCAGCTTGACCTGGGACATGGTCGTCGGTGGCGACGGCGGGTCGACCGCCCTCGACCCGGCCGTGCCCGGGATCTGGTACGGAGCGTTTCAGGGATCGCAGATCTACATGCTGTCGTCTCTGGCGCCCTTCAATACGATCAGCAGTCCCTTCCTCGGAGCGTCCCCGATTCTCAATAACGGGATGTTAACGTCCGACCGCTTTCTCTCCTATCCACCGCTTGTCCTGGATCCCTCCAATCCGCAGCGGCTCTACTTCGGTTCGCAGCGGTTGTATCAAACCAACGACGGCGCTGGCACCTGGATAGCCATCTCCAACGATCTGACCGGCGGCAACGGAACCATTTCCGCGGTTGCGGTCTCGATGGTGAATCCCCAGGTGATCGCCATCGGCACGAACACCGGTAAACTCCAGATCACCGATGCAGCGCGCCAGGGCGCCGCAACCCTGTGGGCGGATCGTTCCGACGGCCTCCCCGGACGGAGCATCGCACAGGTCATCTTCGATCCGGTGGCGCCCTTCACGCTCTATGCCGTGCTCTCCGGATTCGCCGGTTTCTCAACCGCGGATAAGGGCGGCCACGTCTTTAAGACCTCCGACTATGGCCTCAATTGGACCGACATCAGCGGCAACCTCCCGAACATCCCGATGAACGATATCGTCGCCGATCCGGACATACCCGGCACGCTGTACGTGGCGACGGACATCGGCGTTTTCCAATCGCCCGACGACGGCCGCACCTGGTCGACGCTCTCCAACGGACTCCCGAACGTGCTGGTGCGCTCGTTAAACCTGCATCGTCCATCGCGCACGCTGCGCGCCGTAACTTATGGCCGCAGCATGTGGGATCTCGCCTTGCCGGCGCCGGTTTCCAAAGCTCCCCGCATCGACTCCGTGTCCCCGCCCGTCATTCCCGGAGGGGCGCCGGCGACGCTGACGGTGACGGGCTCGAATTTCGGCGCGGGCGCCTTCGTGCGCTGGAATGGAAGTGACCGGCCGGCGATCCTGGCCGATTCACGCACCATCAAAGTTGCCCTGACCGCCGCCGACACGGGAAAGCCGGGCCGGGGAACGATCCTGGTATTTGATCCCACTGCAGGCGCCGGCCTCTCGAACGCCGTGAACGTGCCCGTGGGACCGGCGCCCGCCTTTTCCCCCAGCGGAGTCGTCAGCGCCGCGAATCCGGTGCAGACGCCTGTTGTGCCCGGCAGCATCGGCTCGGTGGCCGGCACGAATCTGGCAGCGGAGACTGTCTCCGCGGCTGCGCCTCCCCTGCCGTACACGCTGGGCGGCGTGACCGTCGATTTCAACGGCCTGGCCGCGCCGCTGTATTATGTCTCGCCGACGCAAATCAATTTCCAGGCGCCCTGGGGCCTGGAAGGCTTTCAACGCGCTCTCCTCACGGTGACCAACGGAACGCTGTCGAGCGCGTCGGTAATCGTCCCGGTCGCGCTGGCCGCCCCCAGCCTGTTTTCGGTAAATGGCAAGGGCAGCGGGCAGGGCGCGGTCCTGATTGCGGGAACGGCTCTGCTGGCGGCTCCCACGGGCGCATTTCCGGGCTCGCGGCCCGCGTCTCGCGGGGAGTTGATCGAGGTGTTTGCGACCGGGCTCGGCGCCGTCAGCCGCCTGCAGGGCGACGGCCAGCCGAAAACCCCGACCACGATCGCCATCAGTAAGACGCCGGTCGTGACGATCGGCGGCGTCCCGGCCACCGTGACATTCTCCGGGTTGGCGCCCGGAGGGGTTGGACTGTATCAGATCAACGTGCAGACGCCTCCCACTGCCCCGGCCGGCGACGCAGTTCCGGTGGTGATTTCGATGGGCGCCGCGATCTCCAACACCGTGACGATCGCGGTGCGATAGCGGGCGACCCGCGGGCTTACAGCCCCATCTCGCGTACGATCTTCTGAAATCTCGCGTCGCCCCGCAGCGACGCAAACGCGGGATCGACCGCCACCATCGGCATCATCGAATTCCGCTCGCGGATCGCGTCCCCGAGACTGGCGAGCGCCTCGGCGGGCGAGCCGAGCCATGCCAGCCGCCACGCGCGCTGGTACGGGTCCATCGACCCTTTTTCGCGGATCGCGCTCCGGAACAGCGCGCGCACGGCGTCGTGCGGCGTCATCCCTTCCACGGCACGGAGCCGTTCCGCTGACGACTCTCCGCGAATCACGTCGAGCGCCGCCCGATCGTCTCCGTCGTACACCAACGCCCGCGAGAGACAGGCGCGCGCCTCGGGATTGTGCGGGTCGAGTTCGAGAGTGCGCCGTGCCTGCGCGGCCGATTCGCGGAAACGTCCCGCCTGCAGCAGCAGCCACCCGGCATCCATGCTGATACGCGCCGAGAGGGGATCGAGCGCCACCGCCCGCTGCAAAGACGCAAGCCCTTCCGCGCGCCGCCCCAAAGCCACCAGCAGCCACGCGTAGTCGTGGTGCGGATCGGGGTCGCTCGGATTCAGCCGCAGGGCAGCCTGGTACTCGCGCTCGGCGGTCTTCCAGTCCCAGTCGTGCCAGAATGCGATGTTGCCCAATGCGAAATGCGCGGCGGCCAGGTTGGGGTCGGACTGCGACGCGGCGCGGGCGGCGATGCGGGCGGGTTCCCAGACATCCTGCCGCTGACGTCCGGTGCGCGCCAGGTGCGTCAACACATCCGCCAGCGCCGCCTTGCTCGGCCCGCAGGCCGCCTGTTCGAAGAAGGCTACGCTCTTCTCCAGCCCTGCAATCGTCCCGGAATTGGCGAGCAGCCGGCCCGTGCGATAAGCCTCCCAGCCATCGCGGCAGGCAGGCTCGCGCGCGTCAGGCGCAGCCGACCCCGAGAAGAGCTTCATCAGCACCCCGGCCGAGACGCGCGCTACCACATCCTCCTCGAAACGGGCGGGATCGCCGTCGCCGGTAAACGTCTCGGACCACAGGACGCCATCGTTGGCCGTCTGCGCCAGCCGCATCGCGACCCGCAGGCCGCTGCCGTCCCGGCGCACCGTGCCCTCGATCGCGTAGGGCGCGCCCAGGCGTTCGCCGATCTCGCGTAGCGGCTTGCGCTCATTCCGGAACACAGCCACCGACCGCCGCCCGATCACCCGCAGCCGGTCGGTCTGCACGCCGCCGAGCCGCGTCAGCAGTTCGTCGAACAGCCCGTCGATCTGCGCGCTCTCGGCGTCGGAAAGCCCCACCGCCTCGAACGGCAGAACCGCCAGCCGGATTGTGCGGTCCGCCGGCGGAATGAATCGGTAGCCGGCCACCGCCAGCGCCAGCAGGCCGAATGCGCCGATCGCGATACGCTTGTGCCGGGGCCTTCCCACGGGCTCCGCCGGCGCTACGGCGGGCTCTCCGCCGTCCACCGGCGCCAGAAACCGGTACCCGCGCCGCGGCAACGTCTGGATGAACCGCGGACTCTCCGCATCGTCGTTTAACGCCGTCCGAACCTGCGCCACGCAAACGTTCAAGGACCGGTCGAAATCCACCGATGTCTCGCCCCACACCTCACGGCGGATGCGGTCGCGATCCACTACCTGTCCGGAGTTGCGGGCCAACACGAGTAACACTTGAAACGGCTGCGGCGGCAGCCGCACGAGCGCGCCATTCCGGCGCAGTTCACCTGCGGTTTCGTCCAGTTCGAACACTCCGAAGCGCAACATCCTCTATGAGTATAGGTCGGGATGGCGTCGGCTCCAGCAAATCGGCCCGTTAACAGGCGCCCGTAACACCCGGGAAACAAGCGACTTCCGCAATAACCAACAAATAATGCGTTGCCCCATGGAGCGCCGTGCCGATTCGCGGTGCAGTAGACGCATGTTCAACCCAAGCAGACGCAACCTGATTACCGGCGCCTTCGCGGCAACCGCCGCCCTGGCGCAGACTCCCGAAACGCAACCGCCTACGGCCCCGGACATGGTCAAGGAATATGTCGGGAAATCGCATACCGATCTCGACATTGTCCGCGACCTCGTCAAGAAGGAGCCGCGGCTCGTCTACGCCTCCTGGGACTGGGGCGCCGGCGACTGGGAGACCGGCCTGAATGCCGCCTCCCACATGGGACGCCGCGACATCGCGGATTTTCTGATCGAGAGCGGCGCCCGACTCGACGCACCAGCCATCTTCATGCTCGGCCTGGAGCCCTCCGCCAAAGCCATGATCGCCGCCTTTCCAGCCATCCACAAAACCCCTGGCGCGCACGGCATCCCGCTACTCACCCACGCGATTGTGGGAAAGTCCCTACCCGTCTTCCATCTCCTCATCGCTGCGGGCGCGGACGTGAACGCCCGAAACTGGCGTGGCGGCACGCCCCTGATCCAAGCCGTTGTGAGCGAACAGCCCGAGATGATCCGCATTATGCTCGATCGCGGCGCCGATCCGTCGGCGAAGAATCCCGGCGGCCTGACCGCGCTCGAGATGGCGAAACGGAAGAAGCTGACTGCCATTACCGCGATGCTGGAGAAGAGCTGACGCGTTGCCCGGGCAATCCGTCACAAAAGCCGCGCTCGGGATGAGCGCCCGTCGGGCTACACTGCAACAGTGACCGACCGCCTCGAACCAACCGCCCAGATCCTCCTCTCCCAGTGGGAGGACCTCGACGCGCACGCGCGGCTCGCGGCCTTCACGTCCCTCCCACGCGCGGAGGCCGACGACTTCTTTCTCGCCCTCAGTTCGCGCGACCAGTTGGAGCTTCTGCGCGGCCTCCCGCCCGGCGAATGCCGGATCTGGCTGCGCCTGCTGGCGCCGGACGACGCTGCCGACGTCATCCAGGCGGCTCGTGAAGACGAGCGTCCGCGTTTGCTCGAGCAACTGGACGAGGTCACGCTCCGCGAGGTCCGCGCCCTGCTCGCCTACAAGGAGGATCAGGCCGGCGGCCTGATGAGTCCCCGCTTCGCGCGCGTCCGGCCGGACATGACGATCGATGAGGCGATCAGCTATGTCCGGCGCCAGGCCGCACATGTCGAGACCATCTACTATGCCTACGCGCTCGACGACGCACAGCGGCTTCTGGGAGTCGTCAGCTTTCGCCACCTTTTCTCTTCCGATCCCGGCAAGACGGTGCGGGAGGTCATGCAGACGGACATCGTCACCGCCGGCTCGGACATGGATCAGGAGAGCGTCGCCAAACTCGTGGCGCAACGGCATCTGCTCGCCATTCCGGTCGTCGACGCCGAAGGACGCATGCAGGGAATCGTCACCGTCGACGACATCGTGGACGTGGTGCAGGAGGAGGCCAGCGAGGACATCCAGAAGGTCGGCGGTATGGAAGCGCTGGACGCGCCTTACCTGGAAATCGGCTTCTGGCAGATGGTGAAGAAACGCGCCGGATGGCTGGCGATCCTGTTTGTCGGCGAGATGTTGACCGCCACCGCGATGGGGTATTTCGAAAAGGAGATCGCGCGCGCGGTGGTGCTGGCCCTCTTCGTGCCGCTGATCATCAGCAGCGGCGGGAATTCGGGATCGCAGGCCACGACGCTCGTGATTCGCGCGATGGCCATGGGAGAAGTCCGCCTGCGAGACTGGTTTCGGATCGTGCGCCGCGAGCTATCGACCGGCCTCGTGCTCGGGTCGTTCCTGGCCGCCATCGGGCTCAGCCGCATTCTCCTGTGGCAGGCGATCTGGAAGCCCTACGGCGCGCACTACATGCTGGTTGCGATGACGGTGGCGTGCAGCCTGGTGGGTGTAGTTCTGTTCGGCACGCTCGCCGGCTCGATGCTGCCTTTCATTCTCCGGCGGTTCGGCCTCGATCCCGCCAGCGCCTCCGCGCCGTTTGTGGCGACGCTCGTCGACGTCACAGGTCTCGTCATCTATTTCACCGTCGCCAGTATCATCATGCGCGGCACGCTGCTCTAGCTCCAACCGTGAAGAGAAGCATGGCGTGGCCTCGGCATGTCGACCACCTGTGCACCTCCCTCCAAGACGCTATGTGGGTGTAGAAGACCCTCACGACATATTGATCTTTTCCCTTGCCTTCAGCCGCGTACTGGATTCCGGCGGAGGTGACCGGGGGCACGGGCTTGCGCGGCGCCGATTTCGCCGCTGCATCCGAGACGGGGAGAGAAAGCGCGGCGCATAAGAGCATAAAGTGCGGACGCTTCATCGCCATACTCTATCGTCCGATCAGCCGCACCGGCCCGAGCAGCCCCGACGGCTGCGGCACAATCGCCTGCATATCCTGCGCCTGGAACCGTTCCCCGTATTTGGCAGTGAGCGCCTTGTAATCGGGCAACGGACCCTTCGCCATGACATTCAGCGCCGAATTGGCCACCACGACGCGCAACGTGTTTTCGCCCGGATGCACGAAGGCGCTCACGTTGACCTCGTAGGGCGCGCACCACACCGAGCCCGCCCGCTTCCCGTTGACGTACAACACCGCCGCCTCGCGGACCGGACCGTCGAGCATCGCCCGCATACCCGCTCCCGCCCGGCTGCCCTCGCGCGCGACGGGCGTCCCTTCGCCGAAGTTGAGATAGATCGCGCGGCCCGTGGTTGCGGGCAATGTCACCGTCCGTTCGTACGTCGCCAGACCGGAATAGTTCGGCCGCGACTCCGTCCAGGAGCGCAACGCCGCCATCTCGACCGTCGCGTCCGGGAATGTCACCTTCCATCCGCCGCTCAGATCGATCGGCGTGAACGCCGCGGTCTTGGCGGGCGCCGGCGCGCGCTCCTTCGAGAACACGACCACCCGCGATTCATACGGCGCGAGGTCGAGCATCGCCGGATTGGCGGCGGCCGCCATTTCCCCCGTAAATGGGTTCCACAGCGCAGGCTGCGCGCCTTCGACGCGGAACTTCGCGGCGGCGCGCACGGGGTGATTGCTGGTGTTGGCGAGGAAATAGATGTCGCTGTCCGGGAGCTTGCGGTGGATGAAGCCGATCTCGGGCGCCGACGCCAGGTCGGGAGCCAGGGCGGCATGCAATGTCTCCCCGAGCTTTGCCTCGTCCGCGACCACACGCAGCCCGCCCGCCAGGGCGCGGATCTTTGGCGTGTCGGCTTCCTCCATCAGCCCGGGCGCCATCGACGGCGCGCGCCTCGTCGCAATCACGGTCACCCCGGCCTTCGTGATCTTCTCCAGGGTCGCCAGCGGGATGCGCTCGACGCCCGGTAAGATTAGAATCCGGTACGGCACACCGACCTGCGCGATCGCCGTGTCGTCGATGAAATCGAAGTTGTATCCGGCATCGAGCACCTGCGGGATGACGGCCGGCCCGATGAGCCGGTCCATCGCCTGATTGACAGAGTCCCGGCCCAGTGTGAAACCCGCGAACGCGTCAGCGGTCGGCAGGTATATAGCAACGTCGTTGTCGGGTTTTCCCTGCCGCAGCAGGTAGCTCATGCGCTGCAGGTAGAGCGATAGGTCGGGCATCACGAGGTACCACGGGTTATGCGCGTTGAACACCGCCGCGGCGTAAAAGCGCCAGCCGGGCTCGCCGGCTTCGGGCGGGGAATACGGCCAACCGTGTCCGATGAGCTGATTGACGCCTTGCAGAAAGTGCAGATCCGCCTCGGCCTTCATGTCGAGCGGGGTGGCGCGAAAAACCGGCGAATGCAGCCACGTCCACGTCTCGGACGACGTTACGGGACGGCCGTACAGATGGCTCGCCGACGTCGCCCAGCGCGTCGACGACACCGCGCGCCACTGCGTTCCTTCGCCCTCCGGAAGGTCCACCAGCGCGTTGCTCGACAGGGTCACCGGCGGAATGCCATAGGTCTGCGACCGCAGCTTCGTGCCGTGCTGGCGGGCCCAGTCGCGCAAAGGTGTCAGGTAGTTGGCCTCCGCCAGTTCGCTCAGAGTCTTCCCCCAGTCATGGCGGATTGCGCCGGTCTTTTCGCCGATATCGCCGGCGAGCGCGGCGAGGTGCGGCGTCAGATCGTAGCCGCGGCGCTTGCGAAATTCGTCGAGGAAATTCGGCGTCCAATCGGCGCCGTAGACTTCCAGGCTGTCGCTGAAAACGGCATAGGGAGGGTTCTTTCCGGCCGCCTCCATCAGTTTCTCGCCGACCGCCTTCAAGTGGGTCGCGAGCGCCGCCCGGTCGTAATGATCGAGCACCCAGCCCTCCGCGCCAACAGCCGGCCGCTTGACCGTCTGCCGCGTCCGGCTGGAGACGAAGTACAGGCTCGTGCCGTCGGCTTGCGGGACCTTCGCGATGAGCTTCTCCCCGTCGCCGATCTTCGGCTCGGTCTTCGATACGCGCAACCGCCCCGAAGCCTGTTCGATCGGGATGTGCGGCCCGCCGTACGGCCAACCGCTGGCCAGGGTCATATCGAAGCGCAAACCCAACTCGCGCGCCTTCTCGCCGGTGAAGCGGACTGCGTCGAGGAACGGGGCGGAGAGATAGGGGAAGTTGCCCTCGACCTCCAGCGGATAGACCGGCTGCACCTCGAAACCGCCGATCCCGCCTTCCTTCATGGCGCGCATCTCTCGCTCCAGTTCATCGGGATGGACCGCGGGACCGAACCACCACCAGCGCATCATGATGCGCGCGTCATCGGGGGGATGTTGGAAGCCTCGTTGCACGTCGGCGATCGACTGCGCCCATAGGCCCGTGGCGACCAGCAAAAGTGTCCACCGCATGCCTAATGGTAACGTTGTCGGGCTACTGCCGCCGATACCACTCCAGCGTGCGCTTCAATCCTTCTTCGAAGGTGAAGCGCGGCGCGTGTCCGAGTTCCCTGATCGCGGCCGTGGTGTCGGCCTGGGAGTCGCGCACATCGCCCGCCCGCGGAGGCCCATAACGGGGCGGAATCGCGACCCCCTCCAGCCGCTGCAACAGCGCCCAAGCCTCGTTGAGACTGATGCGGCAGCCGTTGCCGCCGTTATACATGCGGCCCGACACATTCGGCGCGCGCGCGGCCTTCAGGTTCAGCTCCGCGACATCCTCGACATATGTGAAGTCGCGGGACTGCAGCCCGTCACCGAAGATGGTGGGGGGCCTCCGCTCCAGGATCGCGCGCATGAAAAGCGAGAGAACGCCGGAGTAGGGGCTCGACGGGTCCTGCCGCGGGCCATAAACGTTGAAGTAGCGCAACGAAACCGTCTCCAGTCCGAAGACGCCGGAGAAAATATTGGCGTAATACTCGCCGACGAGCTTCTGCAGCGCATACGGCGATTTGGGACGCGGCAGCATCCCTTCGACCTTCGGCAGCACCTCCGTGTCCCCGTAGGCCGACGACGATGCCGCATAGACCACACGCCCAGCCTCGCCTTCCTTCGCGGCGCGAAGCACGTTAAAGGTCCCGTTGATGTTCACTTCGTGGGACGGAACCGGCTGGTCGATCGAGCGCGGCACCGATGGAATCGCCGCCTCGTGAAACACCACGGCCGCCCCGCGGATCAACGGCGCGATCTCCTCGTAGTTGCGGATATCGGCGCGCTGCAATTCCACTTGCGGCCGCACTTCATCCAGGTTGCGTTCGTGGCCGGTCAGCAGATTATCGATGACGACCACCTTGGACGCCCCCTCCTGCAAGAGACGGCGGACGATCGCGGAGCCGATGAAGCCGGCCCCTCCCGTAACGACATAGTGGCTCATGATGGCAGACTGGCGATTTCCGATTCCAGGTGGCGCAGCGATTCATTGGCGAGCCGCCCGGCGCCGGGCGTGAAATCGAAGGCTTCGAGCGACACCCATCCCGCATAATTGCGCCGCCGCAACACATCGAGGACCGGTTTGAAATCGTAATTCCCCGCCCCGCAGTGCTTGCCGTCGAGCTCATTGACATGGACATGGCGGATGAACTCGAAGTAACGGTCCACCAGGGCGGCGTGCGGCTCCTTCTCGTCGATCGCGTTATGCACGTCGAACATCGTTCGCACGGCCGGGTTGTCGATCTCACGGACGATGGAGACGGCCTCCGCCAAGCTCAGAATGACATCCGCCTGATCGGCCGGCAGGGCTTCGACGAGAACGGCGACGCCGCGGGAACAGGCTTGCGGCGCCACTCCCGCCAAGCCGTCGATGAAGTTGCGCGTCGCCTGTTCGCGCGTCAAGCCGCCGGTGGTCGACCGCTGTTTGGGCGAGCCGAATACCATCACGCCGTTCGGTCCGAGATCGGCGCAGAGATCGATCAGGTGGCGGATGTGCTCCCAACTGCGCGCGCGCAAATCGGCGTCGGGGCCGGTGACGTGCAAGCCCTTGGGGCTGACCATCAGCCAGTGCAGGCCCACGAATTCCAGGCCCTCGGCCTGCACGATGTCGCGATACTCTCGCCGCTGCGCGGCGGTGATGTCGCTGGGCCGTTCCGCGAGGGTGAATGGCGCGATCTCGATGCCTGTATAGCCGGCTTTGCGGATCGTCTTGCAGGCATCCGCGAATGGTTGGCCTTCGAACGCTTCGTTACAGATCGAATGGCGGAAGTGATAAGCCATGAACCCTTTTAGTGTATCGCGGGGCCGTCACATGACGGCGCGCACGAGGTGCTGGAACATCCAGCGGAGAGGCCGCCGGTAAGCCTTTACCGCACATTCACCCGAAGGCCCGACGCGGCGCCCGCCGACCGGTAAACGCGCTCCGTCGCCTTCACAAAATCGCTCGACTTCGCATTGTAGATGTCCACGAACTTCTGCGGATTGCGGTCGGCCAGCGGGAACCATGAGCTCTGAATCTGGATCATGATGCGGTGGCCCTTGCGGAAGGCATGATCGATGTCGGGCATCGTGTACTCGATCTTCTCCATCTTCCCGGACGTGAACGGCTCAGGCTTGGAGAAGCTGTTGCGGAACTTGCCTCGGAAGATCTCGCCGCGCACCAATTGCTGGAAGCCGCCCATGTGAACGCCGGTGGGGTTCGGATCGGGATCCGGAAAGTCCTCCGGATAGACGTCGATCAGCTTCACCACCCAGTCGGAATCCGTGCCCGTCGTGGAGACGAATAACGACGGCGTCAGGGGGCCGGCCATCACCACGTCGTCGGTGAGTTCCTCGGTCTGGTAGGTGAGGACATCGGCGCGGGTCGAGGCAAACCGCTGATCCTCGACCATGTGCTCGCGCGTCATACCCGGCGCCTGCCCGCCGATGTACGGCACTGGCTTGTTGGGGTCGCTCACGTATTCGTCGAACGCCGCGCCCGTCTCCTTGGGGGGGTCGAAGCTCAATTTCCCGTCGGCATGGAGATAGAGGGTCTTGGACCGGGCATCCTTCGGCGGCCAGGCTTCCTCGCGGCGCCATTGATTGGTGCCGGTCTCGAAGACAAACGCCTCGGGCAGCGTGAGATCGCCTTTCCCTTTCAGCCAGTAATTGAAGAACGGAAACTCGATACTCTCGCGGTAAAACTCGGCGGTCTTCGACCCGAACTTGACGTTGCCGAGAAAATCGCCGTCGCTCCGCGCCCAGCCGCCGTGATACCACGGCCCCATCACCAGCGTGTTGTGCGCGCCGGGACTGGACTTCTCGATCGCCTGGTACGTATTGAGAGCCCCGAACAGATCCTCCGCGTCGAACCAGCCCCCGACCGTCATGACGGCCGGCTTGATCGCCTTCAGGTGCCGCCGCAGATCGCGCGATTGCCAGAACTCGTCGTATGTGCCGTGCTGCATCATCTCGGTCCAGAAGGCGACGTCGCGCTTGAAGTACTTCTCCTCGATGGTGGTCAGCGGACCCGCGGACAGGAAAAAACCATAGGCGTCGGGCCCATTGGCCGGAAACGGCGCGGCGGTGGACGGCTTGACCGGCTCGGGCCGCGGATGGCCGAAACCGCTGAAGAAGCGGTAGGCGTGCGGCAGATAGAGCGCGCCGTTGTGGTGAAAATCGTCTCCGACGAACCAGTCCGCAATC
The DNA here is from genome assembly GCA_964608645.1 of uncultured Solibacteraceae bacterium. Lineage (GTDB taxonomy): Bacteria > Acidobacteriota > Terriglobia > Bryobacterales > Bryobacteraceae > CAZSQK01. The sequence goes on from CAZSQK010000002.1 coordinate 69,189, forward strand.
GGCGCTTGCGGAGACGCCGCCTTGAGCGCCGGGTGGGCATCGATGATCCCGGCGGAAGTGTAAAAGCCCGGGTAGGAGATCCCCCACATCCCGACATTGCCGTTATTGCCCCGGATATTCTTGACCAGCCAGTCGATGCTGTCGTACGTGTCGGTGCTCTCGTCTACGTCCTGCGGACCGCGCTTGTTCGGGATCTGCGGGCGCATGTTGACGTATTCACCCTCGGACATGTAGCGGCCACGGACGTCCTGGTAGACGAAAATGAAACCCTCGCGGGCGAACTTCTCGGACGGCCCAAGCGAGGTCTTGTACGCGTCTTCCCCGTAGGGAGCGACATTGTACGGCGTCCGGTCGAACATGATCGGATACTTCTGCGAATCGTCCTTGGGGATGTAAACGGAAGTGAAGAGACGTTTGCCGTCGCGCATCGGGATGCGATGCTCGTACTTCGTGTAGTGCGCCTTGATGTATTCGAGGCCTTGACCGAAGCAGGCTGGCGCAAGGGTCAGACAGAGAAGAATCCGTTTCATACCGAAGAACTCAGGGTATCATCCCGGATTCTTCTCCGTGCGCCGTCTATTTCAAAGCGGCCGATAACGCCGCGGCGAGCCTTGCCGGATCGGCGCTCTCCGCCACATTGGCATACCCGCCGATGTACGGGCCCTTGCGGAAGATGCAGAGGCGGCCGAGATACTGGTCGTTCGTCTGCAGCGCTTCGTCGGCGATCTTCGCCGGCTCGGCCGAGGCAAAGCGGGTCTTCAACTTCTGCATGACGGCAGCCGCCGCGGCGGCCGAATCCTCCAGCACGACGAAGGCTTTGCCGAACTCGTACTGGCCGAGATAGCCTCGCTTCAACACCCGCAGACCGAGCACGCTTTCCGGCACAAGCCGCAGCGACTGCTGCTTCTCCTTCGGAAACCAGGACAGCGCCGCGGGGGGATCGACGCTGCCTTCGACCGTCTTTTCCAGCGCGGCGGTCCATTCCCGCAACGCGGCGGAATGATCGCCCTCCGGATTGGCGGCAATTTCCAGGTAATACTTGCCCTTGACGACCAGCCCCCGCCGCTCCGCGATCTGGCCGGCGGCCCCGATCTTCACCACCGGCCGGCGCTGGTCGCGATTGGCCGAAAACATGCCGAAGGCCGAATCGGCGTCGCTGAATTCCGATACGTCGATCACGAATGTGGCGCCGTTCTTCTCGCAGGTCACGCCCTGCATCTTTACGAAGCCGTAAAGCAGGTAGCCCTCGGCATTGCCATCCATGTACTCGAAGAGGTTCTCGGCGATATAGGCGCGGGGCGCTCCCTGCGGCGACCACCCTGCGATCATCCCGCACGAGGGCCCACCGGCGAAGGCGGCAACGCTCACTGCAAGCGCCAGTGCGCCCGCCCGAATCAACATGCGAACAACTCCTGCGCGCGGATCAGCCGGCCGGTGACATTGACGCCGTAGGGGCACTGCACGGAACATCCCGGACATTCGCTGCACTTGACCGACGCCTGCGAGCCGTCGAGTTCGCGAAATCGCTCGCGCCCGAGACCGAACTGGCCGTAGCCGTCCGCATAGGTGAGGAAGCGGAGGACGTCGGCCACCGGGAGCCCCTGCCGGCATTGGCCGTCGCAGGCCCCGCACATCCGGCAGTACAGCGGGCCGATCCGCTGCATCTGCGCCGCGAGGATCTTGCGGTCGGCGTCGCTGAAGGAAGAGGACATCGCCTTCAGGTTTTCGTCCAACTGCTCTATGTCGGTCATGCTGGGGACCGTGGTGTGGACGCGAGGATTGTTCACCACCCACTTGAGCGCCGACAGCATGGCGCCTTCGCGGGTCAGGCGCGCGTAGTTCGGATCTGTCCGTTGCACGCGGCGGGTCCCGCCGGCCATCACCTTCATGGCCACGATTCCCTTCCCGGCCTTTTCCGCCTCCTCGATGACGGCGTTCATGAACGGCTCCATCGTGAAGTTGTAAGCCGTCAACACGACATCGACATTCTGGTTCCTGGCGAGCCACGGCAGAAGCTCCCGCTGGCCGCCGTGCGTGCTGACACCGGCGAACCGGATCTTCCCGGCCTTTTTGGCCGTCTGTTGCGCCTCGATGAGGTCGTCCTTCACTTCCGACGGGGCCCCTTTGGCATGCAGGTACCAGATGTCGACAAAATCCGTGCCGAGTTCCTTGAGACTGGTGTCGAGATCGCGGAGGGCGTCGGCGCCGCTTCCCGCGTGGGTCTTGGTGGAGAGCACGATATCTTTGCGCTTGCGCTTGAGAGCCGCGCCGACCATGCGCTCGTTGTTGCCGCCCTGATACCCGCGCGCGGTGTCGAAGTAGGTGATTCCGAGATCCGCGGCGCGCTCCACAACGCTGCCGTCGGACGTGATCATACAGCCGAAGCCGACGGACGTGACCTTCAGGCCGGTCTTGCCCAGGGTCCTGTAGGTGAACACCGGACCGGCAGGCGCCGGTTTGGGGGGCGTTCGCGGAGCGGCTTGTTCCTCATAACGAGAGGCGGAGGACGCGGCGGGCAGCGCCAGGCCGGCGGCCAGGAAGCGGCGGCGGGAAGAGGATGATGACATGTTGCCTCCTAATCGGATACCGAACTCCGATTCTAGCGTGGGTCGCAGGCGAATGCCACCACGATTTCCGCGCGCGCTACAGGCGCTTCAGGTCTTGCTTGGCCGGAGAGGCAGGATCCAGCTTGACGGCCATCTGGTATTCGACGATGGCCTCTGGTTTCCGGCCCTGCTTCTCGAGAGCCACGCCCAGGCGCCAATGCGCCACAGCATGGCTCGAAGCCCCGAGTTCCGGGTCTTGCGACAGGTACTTGCGGATATAACGCTCCGCGCGCGGCAATTCGACGCCTCTCGCCAGGCACTGGTTTGCCGCGCGCAGGTAGGGGGTCAAATTGTCGGGGACCTCCTTCTCCGCCTGCGCCAGCGCGGCATCCAGTTCGTTCCACCGGTCCTGCGACGCCAGCAGCCCGGCGAGGAGATTGTGAGCGCCGATTCGCCCGGGATTGATTTTCAGCGCTTCCCGGGCCTGAGTCTCCGCGTCGGCGGGGCGCTTCGGCGCCGTGTTGGCGAAATAGACAGCGAGCGTCAACCTCGCGTCGTAGCTGCCGGGACGAACCTCCACCGCTTTGCGGCAGAGCTCCTCGATCCGTTCCGGCTGCTTGTCGTGGCGCGCCAGCGCCACTTCCGCGAAATACCCGCGGACGGGGTCGATGGCCATGATTCGCGCGGGGATGGCATGCGCCTTGGCTTTGTCGCCCCCGAGGATTCCGGGCGCCTGCAGTTGAAACTGCATCAGATCGATCAGTGCCTCGACGTGCTTCGGGTCGAGCGCCAGCACGGCATCAACCTCTTTCTTGAAGCGTCGTCCAAGACCGAGTTGCTTGAAGGCGCTGGCCTTCTGCGCCTCCTCGCCCAAGGCCTGCGCCAGCCGGAAATGATACCGCGCGCTCTTTGGCTCGGCCGCCACGGCTTTCTCGGCGAGTTGCACGGAAGCCGGGGCATCCCCCATTTGCTGTTTGACCCACGACATCAGGTAGAGAGTCTCGGGTTCCGTGGGGCGCGCCGCGAAGTTCGCTTCGACGAGCGCTCGGGCGCGTTTCCCGTGGCCTTCTTCGAGCAGTGTCTCCGGCGACGGTTGCGCATGGATCGCGAAGGATCCGCAGAGGAGCAGGAGAATCGGGCGCATTTGAGAGATATTACGCGGCTGCAGTGGTTTGGGTTGCAGAATTGGACCGGGCGCACGACACTGGAGCCATGAGGATTACGCCGGAAGAGTTGAAGCAGGCATACCGTCAGATGTCGGACGAGGAGCTTTTCGCGATCAATCGCGGCGAGCTGACCGACGTGGCGCGGCAATGCCACGACGGAGAGATCGAACGGCGCGGCCTGAACGGGCGGAAATCCGCTGCGGCGCCGGCGAGCCACTCCGCGGCGATCGACGACACCGAGGTCCCATGGGTGTCGGCCGGCACCTTCCGATTTATCGATGAAGCCGAGCTGGTAAGGGGTCTGCTGCAATCCGCGGGCATCGCGGCCGAACTGGAATCGGACACCGGCGACCTGCTGTGGCTCGGAACCAGCGCCTACAAATCGAGCCGCGTGCTGGTGCCGGAAACGGCCGTGGAGGACGCCCGCGCCATCATTCAATCCCGCGCAGCCGAGGAGGAGCTCGCCGCGCAGGCGGAAGCCGAGCCCCTGCCCGTAGTGATCGCGGCGCGTTATGAGGACGGAGTATTCAAACCCTTGGAACCTGTTGATTGGGAAGAGGGAACGGAAGTGGACGTGCGGTTGGCGCAGCACTGAAGCGGGCAGGCGCATCCGAATGGCCGCCTGCCCGCCCCGGGGATGGACTAGACTTTCTCGGGGACTACGTACGGCTTGCGGTACTCGCGGGTGAACATCTTCTGTGCTTCGGAGTCGCCCTTCACCGAGTACGTCGCAGCATCGAAATGCAGGGTGCGGCCGAGGCGGTACGAGATGTTCGCCAGGTGCACCAGGGTGGTCGAGATCGCGCCTTCCTCGATCTCGGCGTTGAGGTGCTCCCGCTTGCGGGTGCGGACCGCTTCGATGAAGTTCAGGTAGTGATCGCCGCCGGCCTTAGCTTCGGGGCCGGGCTTCTCTTCCCAGGTGCTTCCGCCGCGGGCATTCTCGATGCGGGTTCCCAGCCACGTCTTGTAGGAGCTGTAGCTGTCGACCGCCAGGTATCCCTTCGAGCCGTAGAAGAGATTCCCGATGGCGTTGTTGCCGCGCTCGCGGACGCTCGCTTCGCCATGCGTCATCCAGTGGCGCACTTCGAATTCCATCATCTTCTTCTTGCCGTTGACGTCGAATTCGTAGGCGCAGTTGAGGGTGTTGGGCGTTTCCTGGTCGTCGTCGAACATGAAGTGTCCGCCGATGGCGCTGACCTTGGTCGGATACGTCACGCCCAGACCCCAGCGGGCGACGTCCACTTCATGGATGCCCTGGTTGCCCAGATCTCCGTTGCCGGTGTCCCAGAACCAGTGCCAGTTGTAGTGGAAACGGTTCTTGGTGAACTGGTGCATCGGCGAAGGGCCTGTCCACAGATCGTAGTCCACGTTGGCGGGCGGCTGCTCGGCCGGCTTCCGGCCGATGGTGTCGCGCCACTTGAAGCAGAGACCGCGCGACAGGTAAACGTCGCCGATGAGGCCTTCGCGCATCTTCTGCACCGCTTCCTGCACCGCTTTGGAGGAACGGATCTGGCTGCCCTGCTGGCACATCCGGTTGTACTTGCGGGCGGCGGCGACAATCTGCTTCGCCTCGAACATGTTGTGCGAGCACGGCTTCTCGACGTAAACGTCCTTGCCGGCCTGCATGCCCCAAATCGCCATCAGGGTATGCCAGTGATTCGGAGTGGAGATCGAGATCGCGTCCAGATCCTTGCTCTCGATCATCTTCCGCACGTCTTTAAACGTTTGCGGCTTCGGCTTGCCGAGGCCGTCGAGCTGCTTCAGGCCATTGGCGATGTGCGAGTCGTCCACATCGCAGATGGCGGCGACCTCCACGTTCTCCAGTTTGCTGTAGCCGCCGAGGTGGTCCCTGCCGCGGCCGCCGATGCCGATGCAACCGACGCGAACCTTGTCGTTGGCCGCGCCAAACGTGGTCGACGCGGCGCCCATCGCCGCAGCCGAACTCATCAAAAAGCTTCTTCGATCCATAGCCGCTCCTGGGAGGCCGCTGGAGGCCTTCACTCGCTGGATTTAACGGTAATTCGGACTTAATTTACCACATTGGAGGGCGTCCCCGCCAGGAACGCGGCTACATTGGCGACCGTCAGATCCATCAGCCGCGAACGCGCTTCTCGTGTGGCCCACGCGATGTGCGGCGTCACCAGGCAGTTGCGCGCGGATAGAAGCGGATTGTCCTCCGCCGGCGGCTCGACGGACAGCACGTCGAGCCCGGCGCCGGCGAGCTTGCCTGCATTCAGCGCGTCGGCGAGATCCCGGTCGATCACCAGCGGCCCGCGCGAAGTGTTGATCAGGAACGCCGTCTTTTTCATGAGCGCGAGGCTCTCGGCGTTGATCATGCCGCGGGTTTCCGGGAACAGCGGCGAATGCAGGCTGACCACGTCCGATTCCTGCAACAACTCTTCGACGCTCGCCCATCGAAATCCGGGGTAAGCGGGCTCATCGCCACGATACGTGTCGTTGGCCATCACGCGCATGCCCATGGCGTCGGCGATCCGGCCGGTCTGCCGCCCGATGCGGCCGAATCCGATGATACCCATCGTCTTGCCGGCGAGCTCCACTAGCGGCGATTTCCAGAAGCTCCAGTCCGCGTTGTGGGACCATTCCCCGGCTCGAACGGCCGCTGCATGCTGTCCGACGTTATGGCACAGTTCCAGGACCAGCGCGAACACGAACTGAGCCACCGACGCGGTGCCGTAGGTCGGGATGTTGGCGACGACGATGCCCCTCTCGCGGGCGGCGTCCACGTCCACGACGTTGTAGCCCGTCGCCAGCACGCCAATATAGCGGAGCCCCGGTAGTTGCCCCAGAATGTAGGCCGGCAGGGGTGTCTTGTTGGTAAAGACAATCTCCGCTCCCGCGGCGCGCGCGAGCACTTCATCGACCCGCGTCCTGTCGAAGACTTCCACTTCGCCAAAACGCCGCAGCCCATCCCAGGTAAGGTCGCCGGGGTTCAGGCAGTATCCATCCAAAACGGTGATCTTCACGTATCCCCTCCAAAATCGTTCACTACTACTTGTATACCGGCCTGCGGCAGCGCTACCGCCGCGGCATAACCCGCGCCGGCCGAAACCTCTTCGACCGTCCATGGACCCGCCGGTTCCGTCCCCACCTCGTACAGGCCGAAGCCCCGCGCTTTCAGGACCGCCTCGATGCGCGTCCAGCGGCGGAAAAAATCTCCTTCATCGGCGACATCGGCGGCTTCCTCGGGCGGGAAGAAGCGTTCGGCGAGGGCGCCATAGTCGGAGAGCGGGCGGACGTGTTCGATGTCCACGCCGATCTCGACCTCGAGCGCGACGCCCACCAGAGCCATCTCGTGCGAGTGCGCCAGGTTGAATTTCAGATGCGCCGCGCCCGGCAGATAGGGCTTCCCCGCCTCGGCGACCGCGAAATCCAGGCGGGCGTCGGTGTAGCGGCGCAGGATAGCGCGCAATGCCGCGTGCGACCGGAGATATTCCTGGCGCTGGCGATCGAATCGGAAACGGGCCGCGCGCGCGGTCTCACCCGCGGTGGGTGGCAAACCCTCGACATCGTTGAGACGGATGCGCCAAACGTGCGCTTCGCCGGGGCTCACGCGAGATCGGCCTCCAACGCGGCGCGAAACTCGGCCGGACCCGATTGCAGGTAGAAGTGGCCGCCGGGGAACCGGCGCACGGCAAACGACGCGGTGGTCTGTTCGCTCCACGCTTCGAGGTGCTCGGGACGAATATGCGGGTCGTCGACGCCGCCATAGGCGCGGATCGGACAGTCGAGCGGCGCCTCCTCGATATAGAAATAGTGCCGGTATAACGTCGTGTCGGCGCGTAGCGCGGGCAGGACGGCTCGGGCGAGTTCGGCAGGAATGTCGACCTCGCGCAGAAGCTGGTCGTCCGCCGGGGACGGCGGCGGCACGTGGCCGCGGCGAAACTGCGGGGCGCGGGCGGCGGAGGCGATCAGCATTCGAGGAATCCGGAGACCGCGGCGGCGGAGCTCGCGTGCGAGTTCGAAGGCGACCACCGCCCCCATGCTATGGCCGAAGAAGGCGAATGGCTCTTTCGTGTATGGCTCAATGGCGTTGGCGAGAGCGTCGATCAGGGGCGCCATGCGTTCGAAGGGAGCTTCGGAGAGGCGCGATTCGCGGCCGGGAAGGCGGACCGGGACAGAGCCGGGCCGGCCGATATTGGTTCCGCCGCCGGCATGCGGGAACCAGAAGAGCCGGGGGGCAGGGATAGCGTCCACGCCGGGGAACCAGGCGGAGCCTGGCGCGCGTTTGCGCAGCCGGAGGGCGAGCAGACGCCGTTTGTCTTCGGAGAGGGCGCGGGACGCTGGCACGGGGCTGGTTTCGAGCGGAGTCTCGTTGCGGCGCGGCGCGGCACAAAGCTCTTCGAACGGACCAACTGTGAGGTTTTGGGCGTAGGCCAAGGCAGCCTCCCGCGACCGGCGGGCGATCTCCTCGTAGTGGCGGGGCTCGCTTAGAAGCCTGCCCAGAGCCTCACGCCAGGGACCGATGTCCTGCGGAGGGACTTCGGCGATCGGGACCATCTGCTCGTCGACCGCCGGCTGGTATTTGACGATCGGGTTTACGGGCAGGAGATAGGGCACGCCCATCTTCGCTTCCGGGATCCCTCCGACATCGGCCGCAATTACCGGCACGCCGCGCAACATGGCTTCCAACACGATGCGGGATCGCGCTTCGGCCCACAGCGAGGGGACCAGCAGGACCCGCGTCCGCCGCAGGAGTTCGTCGATGTTGTCGACGGGGTCGAGCAGGCGCACGTTGGGACGGGCCAGTAGGGCGGCGCGGTCGCGGTCATTCGTGCCCCAGGTGGGAACAGCCGCGAACAGCGTCTGCGGAAGCGCGTCGGCCAGCGCCAGAAAGATGTCGATGCCTTTGACGGCGCATGGGTTGGTGATGGTGACGAATTCGTTGTCGAGCCGGCCGAGGTCCGGCCAGTCTTCGGGCTCCATCAACGAAATGGGGACGTGGACGGCATCGATTCCGGCATTGCGTTTGAAATAATCGGCCACATACTGGCTGACGCCGACCACCCGGTCGACGCGCCGCAGGCGGCCGGTCTTGGCTTCGCTCGGAAAAGCGCAGTCGGGGCCGAAGGGCACGGCGAGAGTGGCGCGGGCCAGGTAGATGACGCGGCCTCGCAAGGCGACGTCGAGCAGTTGCTGGGCGGGGTCGTCCGTGGACGCCAGGGTGACGTCCGGGCGGAACTCGTCGAGCTGGGCCGAGAGGTACGCGCGCAGGCTGGTATTCGTCACAACCCGCACATCGACTCGATTGCGCTCGAAGTACACCACGCCATCTTGGTGTTGGGCGGCCGGCTGGCCTCGCCCCCTGAGCTCGCCCACGTATCGGGCCCCTTCCGCGTCCCCGAACACGCTGATGCGGGCGGCGACCCGGCAGTCGTGGCCGCGCGCGGCAAGAGCTTCCATCAGCAGGCGGTTGGACTTATCGCCGCCGCCATGCGCGGGGTAGTAGAGCGAATTCTGGGCGAGCAGGATGCGCATCAGTGAGCTGTCCGGCGCGCGCGCAACCGTTGCAGAAGGAGCGCGCGCTTTTCGGGGGAGAGCGATTCGATCGTGACCGGCTCCGGCTTCTCAGGCGCATACGCGCCAGGTCGAAGCCCGCCGAGATACCGCTCCAGATCGGCGGCGTCGAGAGCGCTGACGAAGCGCTCGGCCGCCGCGCGCGAAGCCGCCGACTCGCATTCGTATGCCGCGCGGTCGCCGAGCAGTTCCTCGATGGCGGCAACCCACGGCGCGATGTCGTTGGCCTGCACGACCGGCTTCGGCATGCCGTGCTCGTCGAAGACCGGCTGGTAGCGCTCGATGGTGTGCACCGGGATCACATAGCGGGTTCCGCTCTTCGCTTCTTTCAGACCCCCGGAATCGCTCGCGATTACCGGAATGCCGCGCAGCATCGCCTCCATGACGATCAGGCCGAAACCCTCGTACCAAAGCGAGGGCATCAGCAGGATTCGTATGCGCGCCAGGATGTCGTCGATTTTCCGCGCATTCGGCAGGATATGGAGGTTGGGCATGCTCAGCAGGTCGTGGCGGTCCTCGGCCGTGGTGCCCCAGCCCAGGACGACTCCGAAATCGTGCGCCGGCAGCCGGCGGGCCACATCCAGAAAGATCGAAACGCCTTTGACCGCGCAGGGATTCAGCATGCCGATCAGGCCGCGATCGAAACGCGCCAGATGGGGAAACGGCCCCGCGCCATAGATCGGCGGGTGGATGACGGCGGCGGGCCGCCCCAATTCACGCTCGATATACTCCGCCATGTGGCGGCCGATCGCGACAATGCCGGCGGATTGCGCGACGAGGCCGGCGGCATGCCGGTCGGGATTCCAACTCGCCGGGCCGAAAGGGTAAAACTGCGGCGTGTGAGCGAGGTAGACCACGCGGCCGGGAGCGCAGTGGTGGGCTTCCCGCAACAGTCCGTGCGCGAGATCCTCGGAGGAGACCAGAACCCAATCCGGCTGGAACTCGCGGATTTCCTGGCGCAGGATGTGAATGCGGCGCGCCGGATCGTCGGCGGCCTGCACCGCGATGGACTCGTGATGGCGCAACTCGGCCCCGGGTCCGGCGGCGCCGCAGACGATACGGCACTGGTGGCCGGCATGCGCCAGGGAATCGAGCCAGATGAGGTTGCTGCGGGTCGCGCCTCCGCGCGGGGGCGCGTAAGACGCGGTCGCCGTCAGCAGGATGCGCATCGCTAGAGCGCGTCCTGCTCTTCGGCCAGGAGCGCGCGCACCTCTTCGTCCGAGAGGCCCTCCAGTTCCCGCAAAAGGTCCTGGTAGTCCGCGCCGGACTGTTCGATCTCTTTCAGCTCCACGGCCTTTGCCAGCTCCGCGACCGTGAACTCGCCGCTATAAACCACTTCGAGCGAAAGCTCGATCCCGTGAACCTGCCGAACCCTCGAGAGCAGTTGGACGGCCAATAGCGAGTGCCCGCCGAGCTCGAAGAAATTATCGTGGACGCCGACGGCGGGAACGTTCAGCAGCCCGGCCCAAAGCTCCGCCAGCTCTCTTTCTAGCGGCGTGCGCGGCGGCTCGGAAGCGGCGTGTGCGGGCTTCCGGGTGGCGGCGCGAATGCGCTCGAGGATGGCCGAGGGGTCGCGCAGTTCGGTCGCGATCTTGACATAGTTGACGCGTTGCGCGCCTGCGCCTTCCTCCCGGTCGCGGCTGGAGTCGGACGCATGGCTGTCGGGCGGCGAGGGCTGCCCCACGGAGTACCGCACCGCGGCGGCGGCTTCGGCCGGCAGACCCTTCCCCGCCCCGATTGCTTCGAGAAACAGCGCGGCGGGACGATTCCGTTGGCCCGGCACAAACGGGATCTCGACGCGCGACAGCCCCCGTTCGAGCGCGATCTCGCCGAGACGCGCCACAATGCGATGCTCCACGCCGCGGCCCAGAACCCGGCAGCTCAACAGGAACGTATCGACCGTCAGCGCGCCGGAACCGCAGCGGAAAATGACCACGCCCGTCAGTCCATAGCTGCCGAAGCGGTCCTTCACGTCCACCACGAGAACCTCGGCGTCGAGCGCCTGCACCTCGGCCTCTGTCCGGCGGACCAGGGTCGCATTCATCTGGTTGGTGCGCTGCGTCAATTGCGCTACACGCGCGATTTGTGACGCCTGCATCGGCGCGATCTCGATTTCCAGCCGCAGCGAAGCGAGAAATTCTTCCAGATTGGCGGCCGACCGCTCGGCGCGGACGCGCTCGGCCCGCTGCTGGTAGAGTTCGGCGCGGCGCCGGTCCTCGTCGGTCACGCGGGCGCGGTCGAAGGCCCAGACGTGGCGCAGAAATTCCGGTATCGCGGCGGGGTCGGCGGGCAGCGCCAACGCCAACACCTCGGGCGCCCCGGCCTGCGCCTCTGTGCACTCCTTGGGATTGTCATCCACCAGGATGAAGGAATCGAGGCCGAGCTCCAGCTCCTCCGCGAGCGCCGCGAGGTTCGCGCTCTTGCTTTCCCAGTTAATGCGCCGTGCCGCGAAATCCTCGAAGCGCAGCGGCATTTCGGGGTGCGCGCGGAAGGTCTCGACAACGTCCTCCTCGTTGTTCTTGCTGCACAGCGCGAGCAGCATCCCTCCACGCCGCCGCTCCGCCATGAACTCCTGAAGCTCCCGGCGGGGCGGGTCGAGAGTGACCCCGGCGGGGCCGTCCTCGCCGCAGATGCCGGACCAGAGCGTCTCATCGCAATCGAGCGCCACCACCTTGTAAGGAGCGCTGCGGATGGCGTGCATCCGCCTCGCAATGGCCGTAGCCAGCGCGACGAAGAATTCCGGCGTATACGGCAGGTGGCCGAGTTCGTTGGCATGCGGGTCATAGATCTCAGCGACGGGATACAGAGACTCGACGTCCGCGGGCGAGATCGTGTGGACGGCCGGCAGGTCCGCCACGCCTTCGCGGACGATGCGCTCCGCTTCTTCCTCCGCGGGAGGGCAGAGCGCCAGAATCAGCGGCGCTGAAAATGCCGCGGCGGCGCCTCGGACGGCCGCCACCAGCCGCCGCGCCTCGTCCAGGATTCCCGCCTGCCGCCAGTCCTTCAGGCGCACCAGCGCGACATTGAATCCGCCGTGATTGCGCGCGAACAGGCCGGCCGGATCCAGCAGTTCCTGGAAAAGCTGGTTGTATCCGGCGAATCGGATCTCGTGCTCGATCCCTAGTTCTCCGGCCCAAAACGCCAGTCCCGGCTGAATGGCTTCCGCGGTAAATGTGGCACTAATGGCGATCGCGCGATCGTCGAGGGGCATGAAATTCCATTATGCCAGAGCGCGAAAAACGATCTCGCCAATCAGTTTTTCAGTTCGACGACAACGGCCTCGAACGGCTTGTCCATCATATTGTCTTCCGTGTGTTTCACCGGAACGCCCCAGCTGACCTCGCCGGCCTTGTGCTGCGCGTTCTCGATCTTGCCGTCGGCGTTCATGCGCGTGTTCTGATCGGTGAGATAGACCACGACGCGGTTCAGAATGTGCTCGTGGAGAGGGGCGCTCTCGTGCGCGCCGAAGTGCACGCGGAAGACGCGCACCTGCGGGTTCTCGAACTCGACGTGGTAGTGTTTTTTGTCGATGGCAACCGGATCGAGCGCGGTCTTGGGACTCTTCGCCGGATCGGCGGGCTTCTTGATTTCGACCTCGATGATGGTCAACGGCTCGGCGCTGACCACCTCCGCCGTATGCGTGCCGGCGGCGGGACTCCACAGAACCTGCCCCGGCTTGTATTCGACCAGGTTCGTCTTCCCGTTGGAGGTCATTTCCTGCTTGCCCGCATTCAGGTACACCATCACGCGATTGACCTTGTGCTCGTGAGGCGCGGTTTTCACGTGCGGCTTATCGACGGCTTTGAGCACGCGCACCTGATCGTTTTCGAGGAGGGTCTGCGCTCCCGCGGCCAGAACGGCGGCGAAAAAGAGAATGGTGTGGCGGATGGGGTGTCGCATTGGGTAATCATACAGTATGAAAAGTCCAGCCGAGTGCGCTTCTCTCGACGAAGTTCGCGGTGAAATCGACCGCATCGACCGGGCCATCGTCGCGTTGATCGGGGAGCGCGCCGGGTATGTCCATGCCGCCGCCAGGTTCAAGACCAGCGAGGCGGATGTGGCGGCGCCGGAGCGGCAGGCCGCCATGCTCCAGGCGCGGAGAGAATGGGCGCGGGAGGCGGATCTCGATCCCGGCGTGATCGAAAACCTGTACCGCCTGCTGGTAGCCTACTTCGTCGTGCGCGAGACCGAGCACTGGAAGACGCTGTAGTCCCACCGCCCCCAGGGGCTTCGCATAGGAACCAGGACCTTTGCATCCGGCCCCCGCATGACGTACCCTCACTAAAATATGCAGGCGTTGCGTCAGGACATTCTCTATGCCATCCGGCAATTGCGCCGAACTCCCGCGTTCACCGCGCTCGTGGTCATTACCATCGCGTTGGGCATCGGCGCCAACACCGCCGTGTTCAGCATGATCAACGGATTCCTGCGCCCGCTCCCCGTCCGCGCGCCGCACCAGATCGTCGTCCTGGCCGCCCAGACCAAAGGCGATGAAACCGGCTTCCGCTATCGACTCTCCTATCCTGCGCTGCAGGACCTGCGCGCCCAGGCGGACTCGTTTTCCGACGTCTTCGCGTTCGATCTCGGGCTGAGCGGGCTGAACGTCGATGGCAAGACCCAGCAGTTTCTCTACAGCGTCGTGTCGGGCAACTATTTTTCGGCCCTCGGCCTCCAACCCGCCGCCGGCCGGCTCTTCGTCCCCGGCGAAGGCGAGTACCCGGGGGCCGAATCGCTGATCGTGCTCGGCTACGGCCTTTGGCAGAAGCGATTCGGCGGTTTGCCGGACGCGATCGGCCGCCAGGTGCGGGTCGACGGGCGCGCCGCGCGTATTATCGGCGTCGCTCCCAAGGAGTTCCATGGCACATACGCCGGCGCCGACGTGGAGGGCTATATGCCGCTCAACCAGATGGCCCTGATGCCGTTCTGGGACACGCCCACCACAATCTATACGAACCGCGCTACCCACCCCATGACCGTTATGGCGCGGCTCAAGCGTGGCGTCACCCTCGAGCAGGCGCAGGGATCGGTCAACGTGCTGGCGCGGCGCCTCGGGGAACAGTACCCCGCCACAGACCAGGGGATCGGCCTGCGCGTGATTCCGGAGTATCTCGCGAGACCCGTGCCGCTGCGATTCCTGGCGGATGTGCTTCCCTTCGTCCGCAGCTTCGTTTTCATCCTCGGAGGCCTGGTCCTTGCGCTCGCCTGCCTGAATGTCGCCAACCTCCTGCTGGTCCGCGCCACCGTGCGGCGGCGGGAGCTTGCCATTCGCGCGGCTCTCGGCTCGAGCCGCGGCCGCATGGTCCGTCAAATGCTGACCGAGAGTGCCCTGCTGGCCCTGATGGGAGCCATGGCCGGCGTCATTGTCGGCAAGTGGGGCAAGGACGCCTTCGCCAGTTCCATCGATCTTGCCACCGATTTCCCCACCGTGCTCGATTTCAGCTTCGACTGGCGGGTGTTCACGTATGCGCTGGTGGCGGCTGCCGTAACCGGCTTGCTCATCGGACTCTGGCCGGCTCTTCGCGCATCGCGCGCAAGCGCGGGCTCCGTGCTGAACAGCATGCGCAGCGACTCCACCGCCGCCGGACGCAATCGCGTCCGCAGCTTCCTCGTGATGGCACAGGTGGCCGGATCGCTCGTCCTCCTGATCGTTGCGGGCCTCTTCATGCGGAGTCTCGACCGGGCGCAGCGAATGGATCTCGGCTTCAACCCGGCCCCCGTCCTGAACGTCCGCATCGACACGCGACAGGCGGGGTACGACCGCGCGCGCACCATCGAGTATTATCGCGAATTGGAGCGGCGCGCCCGGAATCTGCCGGGAGCCCAGTCCGTCTCCCTCGCCTTTAGCTCTCCCCTCGGATACATCAACGCCGGCGATTGGGTGTATGTCGAAGGCCGGACGATCGAACCCGGCGAGCAGCCTCCGTTGGTCGGCTGCAACAGCGTGTCCAGCGGTTATTTTGACACGCTGCAGATCCCCGTCTTACAGGGGCGCGCCTTTCGCGATTCCGATACCGAGACGGCGCCTCTCGTTGCCATCGTGAACCAGACGATGGCTGCGCGTTTCTGGCCTCGCCAGGACGTCATGGGCAAACGCTTCCACACCACCAAGCCCGACGGGCCGCTGTTCGAGATCGTCGGTGTGGCGCGCGATAGCAAGTACCTGGCCGTCGCGGAGGGTTCCTTGCCCTACTTCTATGTCCCGGCGGCGCAGAAGTTCTACTCCATGCGCGTCCTTCAGGTCCGCTCGAACGTGCCGCCCCAGCGGATGGCGGCCGCGGTGCAACAACAGATCCTCGCCCTGGATGCGGACATGCCGATCTCCGATCTGCAATCGATGAAGCAATCCATGGGCGGTCCGGCCGGCTTCCTCCTCTTCCGCCTCGGCGCGCTGCAGGCGTCGTCCATGGGGGCGCTCGGGCTCCTTCTGGCGGTCATAGGCGTCTATGGAGTCGTGTCCTACGGGGCCGCCCAGAGGACGCACGAGATCGGGGTTCGCATGGCATTGGGGGCGCAGCCCCGCGATATCCGCAGCCTCGTCCTGCGCCAGGGAGTTGCGCTGGTGGCGGGCGGCGTCGCGGCGGGGCTGACAGCGGCGGCGGCGATGACGCGGTTGACGTCGCGGTTCGTCCTGCTGGTGAGTTCGACCGACCCTTTGACGTTTGTCGGCGTCACGGCGCTCCTCGGGGCGATTGCCCTTTGGGCATGTTACATTCCGGCGCGCCGCGCGATGAAGGTCGATCCGTTAGTGGCGCTACGGCATGATTAGACGCCACCAAGGCTGAGATTCCGGCTGACCCCCCGACCTCCCCGGCCCCTGTAACAATTTAGGAATTTAACCTCTGTTGGTGTGATATTATGAACCCAGCGAGTGCTGGGTGTCGAAGAATTCCGCGATATCTGCGCTCGCTCGGGCAAAAACAGGACTTCTCCAATCGAGCCGTCGGGCGACGGAGCGGAGGTCCTCAATCACTCAATGGAGGTTAGTTGGTATGAAGAGATCGTTTTGGAGCATGACCGTCGCTCTGGCGGTCGTGCTGATTCTGTCGGTTCCTCTGCCCGCTCAGGAGACGACCGCGGGATTGCAGGGAACCGTGAAGGACTCGAGCGGTGGCGTCCTCGTCAAAGGCGGCGTGGAGGTCAGCAGTCCGGCGCTCATCGGCGTCAAGAAAGTCGAAACCGATCAGGCCGGCTACTACCGTTTCGCAAACCTGCCGCCGGGCGTCTACACCCTGACTGTTACGGCGACGGGGTTCCGCACTTACAAGCAGGAGAACATTCAGCTGTCGGTCGGACGGCTGCCCTCTCTGGACGTCATCATGCAGGTCGGCGCGGTGGCCGAAACGGTGGATGTGTCGGCCCAGGCCGCGATCGTCGATGTCACCCAGAGCAAGGTGCAAACCAACATCCCGGATACCGTCCTGCATAACCTGCCGACGCAGACCCGATCGTTCCAGAGCGTGATTCAGTTCGCGCCGGGCGCGCGCTCGGAGCCGCTGCAGAGCGATGGCAACCTGAATGGCTATCAGATCGACGGCGCCAGCAATTCCGAGAACTCGTACCTGGTCGAGGGCCAGGAAACGGCGTCGGTCGGGTACGGCAACTCCGCGGCGAACGTGCCCATGGACTTCATCCAGGAAGTGCAGGTGAAATCCAGCGGTTTCGAGGCGGAGTTCGGAGGCGCGCTGGGCGGTGTGGTCAATGTCATCCAGAAGCGCGGATCGAACGAGTGGCACGGCAGCCTCTACACGTACTACCAGGGCGATCGTTTCAATTCGGCCCCGAACCCGATCCTGCAGAAAAATCCGGAGTGGGCCGCCAATGCCAACGGAGCCAAGAAACTCGACCAGCCGGCCGAGTTTTACTACCCGGTCAAGGATCACCGGCGCACGGTGACCCCCGGCTTCACGCTGGGCGGCTACCTCATTAAGGACCGGCTGTGGGCGTTCGGCGCGACCGCGCCGGAGCTCGACACGCTGGCGCGAAGCGTGAACTTCGCGTCCAACACCAACGCTCCGGGCAACCGCGACTTCCATCGCAACATCAACACCTATTATTCCTTCGCCCGGCTCGATTTCCTGGCGACGCAGAAGATCCGGCTGTACGGATCGTGGTCATACTCCTACGCGCGCGGCACGGGCACTTCGCTGCCGGCTGCCGACGACGTCCATCGGCAGTTCAATGCCAGCTCGACCACCAATCCGGACAACTGGAACGGCGGCATCGGCAATGTCACCCCGAACGTCATCTACAGCACGGGCGCGGATATCACCCTGAACCCGAACCTGATCATGACCACCCGCTACGGGTACTTCTACACGGACTATCAGGACCGCGGCATCCCCACCGGCATCCGCTACATCTACCGCGACACGAACTATCCGTATGCCTCCGGCGGCGCGCCCGCCTTGGCCGGCACGAAAGCCCTCAGCGGAGCCGTCCTGCCGTCGCAATTCGTGAACTCGACGGGCTGGGCGAACATCGGCGCCAACACCTCCTCGACGTTCGACCAGTGGAAGCGCTACAGCCTTACGCAGGACCTCGCCTACTTCAAGAGCGCGCTCGGCACGCACAACTTCAAGTTCGGGTATGGCTTTAACCACGCTACGAACGACGTGCTCAGCGGCTACAACACCGCGGACGTGTATGTCGCCTATAACGTGCAGTACGGCCCGCAGACCACCAACGGCATAGCCCGCTGCAAGGCGATCATCGCGCAGAATACGTCGCTCTACGGACAGTCCGGCGGCGCGCCGGATGGCAGCGCCTGCCAGGGACTCTGGGGCACCGCGAACCTCCGCGATCTCGCCACCACCGGCAAGGTCGGCGGGTGGAACCACTTCTTCTACGGGCAGGACACCTGGACCGTCAGCAAGGGCCTCACGTTGAACCTCGGGCTCCGGCTCGATAAAGAGAGCCTCCCTTCGTACGATCCCTCCACCGGCTTCCAGGGCGTCAGCTTCGGCTGGGGTGATAAGATCGCTCCCCGCCTCGGCGCCTCCTGGGATGTTCTGCGCAACGGCAAAGTGAAGCTTTTCGGCAGCTTCGGGTACTTCTACGACATCATGAAGTACAACCTGCCGCGCGGCAGCTTCGGCGGCGACTACTGGCACGATTGCGTTTACGCGCTGGACACGCCGGATTTCTACAGCATCATTCCGCAGCGGGACCCCAAGGGTCACTACTGCCCGCTCGGCGGCGGCAGCACCCCGGCCGTCGGAAGCCTGCCCGCGGGCATGCGCTTCATCGAGAACTACGACTACCGCGAGCCCGCCAACGATCCGAACCAGATCGGGACGCTCGGCAAGACCGGTTTGGTGGATCCGAACCTGCAGCCCATGAAACAGCACGAGCTGGTAATCGGCGCCGACTGGGCGATCTCCCCGACGTTGGCCTTCGAAGCCCGCTACTCGCGCAAACGGCTCGACCGCACGATTGAAGACGCCGGCACCATCACCCAGGACGGCGAAGTCTACTACATCACCAACCCGGGCTTCAACATCAATACCAGGGTGCCCAACTGTAACGGCTGCCCGCTCAATCCCAAGGCGGAGCGCCGGTATGACGGCATGGAGTTCCGCCTTACCAAGCGGATGACCAACCGGTGGTTCGGCTCTTTCTCGTACACCTACAGCCGCCTGTACGGCAATTACAGCGGTCTGACTTCCACCGACGTCAGCGACGGCGTCGGCCGCAACGGCGCCAATGCCGACCGCGCCTTCGATGAGCCCTTCATGCAATTCGACGCGCATGGCAAGGCAATCGACGGACCGCTCGGCACCGATCGTCCCCACACCGTCAAGGCGCAGGCCTTCTACAACCTCAAGTGGTGGAAGTTCAACACCCTGATCGGCGCGTACCAGCAGGCGTACTCGGGCACTCCCCTCTCCAGTTACATCAGTGTCTGGGGTGCCCCCGTATTCGTGGAAGGCCGCGGCAATTTCGTCAACGTCAGCCGCGATCCCACCACCGGCAACTGGTCCGCCGGCGCAACCGGCGAGAGGCGCACGCCGCGTTTCTTCCAGACCGATCTGAGCGTCTCGCAGGAGTTCCACGTCAGCAAGACCAACGAACGGATCGTGGCCCGCGTAGGGGCGGAGGCGTACAACATCCTCAATAACCACAGCCCGGTCATCTTCAACCAGAACATGATCCGGCAGTCCGGACTCAACCCCGCACAATGCAGAACAGCCGGCACGAACTGCACGCCGACCCTGGCGGACGTCGCCGGCTTTGACTATGGCGCCATGATGACGAAGGGTTTCGACTACATCGGAGCGGCCAACTCGCAGGGCCGCACGCTAAATACTCTCTATGGATTGCCGTCGAACTGGCAGAACCGGCGCAGCATGCGCTTCCAGGTCGTCGTCACCTTCTGATCGAAATGGACATCGGGGCCGGGCAACCGGCCCCCTTTTTTATTGCCGCCCGTATTTCCCACCCGTCGGTGGCCCTAAATCTTCCCTTTTCCTGCGTTATAGAATCGAGAGGGATTCTCTGCGATGCGCACACTGGCACTTCTTCATTTCACACTCGCCTGCAGCGCGTTCGCCGCCTTGCAGGCGCCGAGCGCTTTGACGGTCACGTCCGCCACCAATCGTCAGGTCAAGCTCTCGTGGACGGCCGGTGGCAGCGACGCGAATCAATATGTGGTCGAACGGCGCGTGTTGGACAACGGCACGTTCGCGGCGATCGGGACCGTCGTCCCCGACCTCAACAAGGTTCTGGCGACCGCTTACATTGATGCCGCCTTCGACCCCTTTACTGCCTACATATACCGGGTGCGGGCCGTGAATACGACTCCCCTGCCCAGCGACATCTCCGACCCTACCAACGAAGTGACCGTCGGACCGCCGCCCTACGGCTACACCCGCGTCGTCTCGACCCCGGACAAGCTGAGCTTCGAAAGCGATTTCGGCCGCGACACCCAGATGGAGCTCGACCCCAGCGGCGATCCCGTGCTGGCGTATCTCGTAGTCGACCCCAATGACGACGGCAACGACATCGATTCTGACCTCCGGGTCGTTCGCTGGGACCGCGCTCACTACACCTGGACGAAGCCGGTCACGGCGGGCGTAGTCGGCTCCATTGGCAGCGCCGCTCCGGCCACCGAGATGCGGTTGGCCGTCGACAGTTCCACCGGGGCCATCGAAGTCGTCTATATCGACGCCACCGATCCCTCCATCTTCCGCATCACCCTCGTCGATTCCACCGACGGCGGGGTCACCTGGCGCAAGCGCACCGTGGTCAGCGATCCGCAAAATGGCTACCGCTTCCCTTCCATTGCAGCCGGAGGGGGCAAAATCTACCTCAGTTTTTACCATGACTTCGACGGCATCCGGTACGTCAACGGAAAGCTGGCCGACGATCCCACCACCTGGAGCAGCGAATTGGCGCCGCTGGCCGGCGGCACGTATTACTTGGACGATTCCGACGTCGCGCTCGACAGCGCCGGAAACCCCGGGGTGGCATACGTCACCACCGGCGACGACGGCCACCGCGAGGTTTTCTACCGCCCCGGCTCGGCCGCGGCGGTCGCCAACCTGAGCGTGAACGGCCCCGGGGACTTCTGGCAGGTCCGCCTCCGGTTTTCCGGAACCAACCCGCGCATCGCGTTCCTCGGCATGATGGACGAGCTCTACTTCTACGACTACGACCACACGATTTTTCTGCTGGTTTCCAACGACGGCGGCGCCACGTGGAATTCGCGGATGAACATCGTCTCGGACGGACACACCAGTTTGAGTGGCCCCATCGACCTGTCGTTCGATTCCAAAGGCCGCGGCGCGATCGCCGCCGACGTGGGCGGCGGCAACTCGGATGGCGTCATCTGCGGCGAACCGAAGCTCGCCCTCTCCGACGAATCGCTGAAGTTCAAAATGTGCGGCATCACCGCGACCCTCACCACCGGCTTCGCTTCGCCGAATGTCCGCTTTGTCGCCAACGACACGATGTACATGGGCTTCCAGGCGCCCCACTACCCGTTCGATGCGGCGAGCCCCCTCGAAATCGCGGCCGGCGTGTATTTCTGGCGCGGCCCCATCGGCTTCACATTCCCGACGCCTCCGCCGCAGCAGTAGGGTCGCCGGTCATTTTTTGCTTGCGCGCCTAACCTTTTGTGACATAGATTGTCTATGTGATTAGAGGACAGCGGGACGAAATCCCGCAAGGCACGCTCGACATGCTCATCCTGAAGACCCTCGCTCGCGGCCGGGAAATGCACGGCTTCGAGATCGCCGAAGCCATCCAGCAGACTTCCGAGGAGGTGCTGCAGGTCGAGGAAGGTTCGCTCTACCCGGCGCTGCAGCGAATGCTCGTCAAGGGATGGATCGCGGGCGAATGGGGCAAAACGGAAGGAAACCGCCGCGCCCGATACTACCAGCTCACGGCATCCGGCCGGAGGCAGCTCCGGGAGGAGATGGAGCGGTACGAGCGGGTGGCGCGCGCCATCGCGCGCATCCTCCAACCCGCATAGGATCCCCATGCGACGTCTCTTCCGCCGAATCCAATACCTCTTCCGCCGCGGCCGGTTCGCGGCCGAACTCCATGAGGAAATGCGCCTGCACCTCGACCTGCGGGCGGAAAAGCTGGCGCGCCAGGGTGTCGCCGACGCGCCCTCGGCGGCGCGGCGGCAGTTCGGCAATTACGCCGCGCTTCAGGATGCCAGCTCCGCGCACTGGGGATGGGGCGCATGGGAACGTCTCCTTCAAGACCTTCGCCATGCCGCCCGCACCCTGCGCAAAACGCCCGGTTTCACCCTAATGGCCGTCGCCACACTGGCCATCGGCCTCGGCATCAACACCGCCGTCTACAGTGTCGTCAACGCGGTGATGGTGCGTGCGCTGCCCTATCCGGAGGCTTCACGCCTGGTCTCGTTGTGGGAGGAGAGTTCCAACGTGGAAAAGACCGGCTTCAGCAGCCGGGGAACGCCCGTCGGCGGCAACGGTTCGCCGCATCGCACCACGGTCTCGGTCGCCAATCTCGCCGATTACCGCAAGGTCCAGGCGTTTGGCGGCGTGGCCGCCTTCAGCGTCGCCTCCATGAATCTGACCGGCCGCGGGGTTCCCGAGCGCATCACCGGGGAGACCGTCACCACGAACTTCCTCACGATCCTCGGAACCATGCCCGCGATGGGACGAAACTTCGCTCCGGAAGACGAATCCGTCGTTATCGTGAGCCACGACACCTGGCAGCGCCGCCTCGCGGGCGACCCCGCCGCCCTGCAGGCCACTCTGCTGCTGGATGGAAAGGCATATCGCGTGATCGGCGTCATGCCGGCGGACTTCCGCTCCCCCACGCAGTTGACGACCCCCGGCAAGCTGGAGTTCTGGATCCCCGCCGTTTACCCGCCGGGTCTGCTCGAAAGCCGCGGAGACCACGAGGTCAACGCGCTCGCCAGATTGCAGGGCCGCGCCGGACTCCGCGCGGCCCGCGCCGAGCTCGAAGCCGTCAACGCGAACCTCAGCCGCGAATATCCGGCCACCAACCGGACCATCCGAGCCGTCATCGCGCCGCTGCGGGACGACCTGACCCGCAATGTCAGCGACTCCCTGGCCGCCCTGTTCGGAGCCTCGGCGCTGATCGTGTTGATCGCCTGCGTCAACGTGGCCAACCTGTTCCTCGTGCGCGCCATCGGCCGCCGGCACGAGATCGGCGTCCGCTTCGCGATCGGCGCCAACCGCTGGCGCATCGCGCGCCAATTCCTCGCCGAGAGTCTGCTGGTGGCCGCCGCCGGATGCCTCGCCGGCGTGGCCCTCGGCTTCGCGCTGCAAAGGGCGCTGGTCCTCCTTGCGCCCGCCAACCTGCCGATGTTCCACGCTGTGCCGTGGGACTGGCGGGTCTTCGCGGCGGCGGCCGGCGCGGCCGCTCTGAGCGGCGCCGTCTTCGGCGTCGTCCCCGCATGGCAAGCCTCGCAAGTGCGGCCAGCCGATTCCCTCCGCAGCTCCTCGCGCACGACCGCCGCCGGAGCGCAGGCGCGGTGGCGCGCGACGCTGACCGCCGCCGAGATCGCCCTCTCGCTCATCCTCCTGGTCGGCGCCGGCCTCCTGCTCAAGAGCTTCGTCGTCCTCATGGGGATCGATCTCGGCTTCCAGCCCGACCGTGTCATCGCCATGAACATCCCGTTGCCTACCCCCCGCTATGCCACACCCCAACAGCGCTTGCGCTTCTTCGAGCGGCTCGAGGAACAGGTTCTCTCGCTACCCGGCGTGCAGACGGCCGCATATGCCAACCGCCTGCCGCTGCGCGGCGGGTGGTCGTCGGGCATCGTGCTGGACGCCGCGCCCGACACGTCCATCGTGGCCGATTGTCAGGCCGTCAGCCCGGCCTATTTCGAGACTCTCGGCATTCCCCTGCTGGCCGGCCGATCCCTCGCGCCTCGCGACCGCGACGGCCAGCAACTCGTCGCCGTCGTGAACCAGGCGTTCTCGCGCAAGCTCCTGAATGGCGCCGGCCCGGTCGGCCGCCGCTTCCACCGCGGCGGCGGCCCCTGGGTCGAGATCGTCGGCATGGTGAATGACATCCGCCGCGGCGGCAAAACGGCCGATATCACCGCGCAGGTCTATTTTCCCGCCGCGCAAACGATGCTCTACCCCGTCCCCTTGTCCGATTTCGCCGTGCGCTCCGCCGGTGATCCGCGCGCGCTCGTAAATGCCATCCAAACCCGCGTGTCGGCCATCGATCCGGACCAACCCATCACCAACGTCCTCACCCTGGATGAAATTGTGACCGCGTCCGTGGCGCAGCGGCGCTTCCAGACCATTCTGCTCCTCGTCTTCGCGGGCGTCGCCGTCACGTTGGCGATCATCGGGATTTACGGCGTTCTGTCCTATTCGGTGACGCAGCGCACTGCCGAATTCGGCATCCGCGTTGCTCTCGGCGCCGGGCCCGGAAGCATCCTGACGCTCCTTCTACGCCAGGCCGGCGGCGTGATTGCGGCGGGCGTTGCCATCGGCCTGGCCGGCGCCTGGGCCCTCACCGTATACATCGAGAGCCTTCTCTTTCAGGTGCAGAGGCACGACTGGCGCACATACGCGTTCGCAGTCGCCGCGTTGAGCGCCGTGTCCCTGGCCGCATCGCTCGTCCCCGCTCGGCGCGGCTCCCGCGTCGATCCGATTGTGGCCCTGCGCGCCGACTGAGCGTTCCTATCCAATTCGATGGTAGGCCGTCTACCCGCTTGGACGCGTTTCAGGGTAGAATGGCTACCAACACCATGGCGAAAGAATCATCGGACCGCATCGATCTGCTGCAAGGCACCCTGGACATGCTGATCCTGCGGACCTTGCGCTTCGGACCCGCTCACGGCCACCAGATCGCGAGGCATCTCCAGAGCACAACGGACGATGTCTTGCAGGTGGAGCATGGATCCCTATATCCGGCGCTTCACCGGCTGGAACGGAAGAAATGGATCGCGGCGAAGTGGGAAACAGCGGGCAAAGATCAGAAGCGGGAGTTCAAGTACTACCGGCTGACGCCGGCCGGAAGGAAACAACTGGGGACCGAGGAATCCAAGTGGAAACGAATGGCCGAAGCCATCGCCCGTGTGATGTGGCCGGCCGAGGAGGGATGACATGGCGTGGGGCCGCAAGCGGCGCGAAGCCGACCTGGCGCGCGAACTGAAATCGCATCTGGACCTCGAAGCTGAGGAACAGCGCGAAAACCATCCGACTCCCAAGGGCGCCCATGATGCGGCGCAGAGGCTCTTCGGCAACACCGCCGCCGTCCAGGAAGCGACCCGCGAGGCGTGGGGCTACACGTGGCTCGATCGCCTGGGGCAGGATCTGCGTTACGGCTGCCGGTCGTTGCGGAAGAGTCCCGGCTTCTCGGCCGTCGCCATCCTCACGGCCGCTCTCGGCATCGGAGCGAACACATCGATCTTCAGCATCGTCCATGCGGTGCTGATGCGGCCCCTTCCCTATCGCGACGCCGCCCGCCTCGTCTCCCCGGTCAACGTGGGCAAAGACGACTTCATGGGCTTGGGCGTCGCCGATTTCCAGTACGCGGCCTGGCGCGAACAGTCCGGCATCTTCGATGGAATAGCCGCATACACCGGCCGCCAATTCACGATTACGGGCGGCGGCGAGCCGGAGCAGGTGAAGACGCAGATCGTTACGCCCGGGTTCTTACATGTCCTCGGCATCGATCCCCTCCTCGGACGCGATCTCACTTCCGCCGACGCGGCGCCGCGCGGAGGACAGGTGGCGCTCCTCAGCTATTCCTTATGGACGCGTCGATTCGGTGGCGATCCGTCGATTCTGTCGAAGCAACTGACCCTCAACGGGAAGCCCTACTCGATCGCCGGCGTCCTTCCCCGCGCGTTCGAATTCCCGGAAAACAGCGATGTCGGCATCCTGCTCGCCATGACTGAGCCGGCCACGCAGCCCGCCGGCGCCACCTGGTTTTACAGTGTCATCGCCCGCTTGAAGCGCGGCGTGACGTCCGAGCGCGCACAGGCGGACCTCGGCCTGATCAATCAGCGGCTTCAGGCCACCTACCCGCGCGGTTTCCGCGGTTCGAGAGCCGGCTCGCAAACCCGCGTCTTCGACCTGCACGATCGCCTCGTCGGCAACGTGCGGCCTGCCTTGCTGGTCCTCTCCGGAGCGGTCGCGCTGGTGCTGGCGATCGTCTGCGTGAACATCTGCAACCTCCTCCTGGCGCGCGCCCTTGCCCGCCGGCGCGAGATCGCAGTGCGGATCGCCCTCGGGGCGGGACGCGCGCGCGTGTTGCGCCAGTTGCTCACCGAAGGGATGCTGCTCGCGGCCTGCGGCGGGGCGGCCGGACTGCTCCTCACCCTGGGCGGCGTGCGGCTTTTGCGCGCCATCGCGCCCGCCGGCGTGCCGCACATCGAGGAAGCCCACATCAGCGGCGCCGTCTTCGGATTCAATCTGGCCATTGCCCTGTTGAGCGGCGTTCTGTTCGGCCTCGCCCCGGTCCGCGGAGCATCCGGCATGGACCCCGAAGCCGCCTTGAGGCAGACGGTTCGCTCCGCCACCGGAGGACGCAAACACCGCAGCCTGGAGAACCTGCTGGTGGTAGCGGAGACGGCGTTCGCGCTGATTCTGCTGGCCGGCGCAGGTCTGTTGATGCGAACGTTTGCCGGTCTGACGGCGATTGCGCCGGGCTTTCATCCCGAAAGTGTCGTCACGGCGCGCCTCTCGCTGCCGTATTGGAAGTATCCGAACAGCGAACGGCAGCGCGCGTTTCAGGACGAGCTGATGGAGAAGGTGCGCTTCGGGCCGGGCGTGAACGCGGTGTGCGCCGTCGCGAGCCTGCCCTATGCCGGCTTCGTGGTGACGGGAGCTCTCCAACTGGAAGGCCAGCCCGCGGCCGACCCGCGCGCCGACGGCGTAGCCGTCAACTTCACTGCCGGAGATTATTTCCGGGCCATGGGAATCCCGCTTCTGGAAGGCCGCGCCGTCGACAGCACAGACCGCGCCGGCAGTCCGGCGGTGGCCGTCGTCAACCAGCGGTTGGCCCGCCGTTTTTTCCCGAACGGCGGCGCTATCGGCGCCCGCATCCGGATCGAGGGCGTCACGGAGTGGGTGCGCATCGTCGGCGTCGCGGGAGACGTGACGCAGGGCGGACTGGCCAGCGAGCCGCGCGCCGAGCTTTTTCAACCGGCAGCGCAGTCAAGAAGTGGCGGCAGCGCGCAAACCCTCGCAATTCGCTCCACAGCGGACTCGCGGCTCCTCATCCCATTCCTCCGCGCGCGGATCGCGGAGATGGACCGCGACTTGCCACCGCCGGAAATCGAGACCATGCGGGCGAAGATGGCTTCGATGGTGAATTCGCAGCTCTTCGTGATGCGTCTTCTCGCCCTGTTCGCCGCCATCGCGATCATCCTGGCGGCCATCGGCATTTACAGCGTCCTCGCCTACTCGGTCGAGCAGCGCGCCCACGAGATCGGCATTCGCATGGCGCTCGGCGCCAGACGGGCCCACATTATGGGCCTGGTTCTGGCGCGAGGCTTGCGTCTATCGCTCGCCGGAGCGGCGATAGGAGTCGCCGGGGGATTGGGTCTCACGCGATACCTGAAGAGCCTTCTCTACGGCGTCACACCGCACGATCCGCTCACGCTCGGCGCCGGCTGCGCGCTGGTCGTCCTGGTGGCCCTCGGCGCGGCGCTGCTTCCCGCGCGGCGGGCGCTGCGGCAGGATGCCATAGCCGCGTTGCGAACCGAATAGAGACGCTATCTCGGAAAGAGAGTCTGCGGTTCCCAGTTCCTCCGCGCCGGTGCCAGGCGCAGGTCGAACACAAAACCGGCGAACAACGGCCAGAAGAACCCGAAGCTCGCCGCCCACGCCAGTTCCCCGAGCGGCAGGCCGTAGACCAATTCTCCCCAGGGCCACTCGCTTCGCCAGCAGGTGACGAATTCCGGCCACGCCCAGAAGATGGCCTTCACCGACGTTCCATACAGGAAGAGAAAGCCGGCCGATCCCGCCACCGAGAGAGGCCACAGATCGGGACGCCGCGCTACGAGCGCCAGTCCCAGAACAGACTGCGTGACGATCAGGGTCCCCATGCTCGAGTGTCCCATCCAAAGCTGCGACAGCCACAGAAACGTCGACACCGCCACCACCAGCCCAATCCGGCCCCGGTTCGGGACGCCTCCGGCAGGCACATCCAGCCTGCTTCCGAACACCAGCACCGCCGGCAGAAACGCCGCCGCTCCCACATCGAACGAGCACAGCAGGTCCTCCACACCGAGGATCCAGCCGCCCAGCCGCCGCGGGTTCCAGTAGTCCTGTTCCACCAGCGCCGAGTACAGGAAGTTCGGCAGCATCATGAGACCCAGCCGAATCGCGATGCGCCGATGCTCCGCTCGACTCAGGCGGCTCGTGCCCACGAGCAACGCCGCGAATCCCATGACGCCGCCAATCAAATACGGATAGGCGCGGAAAAAGTTCTGCATCGTCATTCGGGCCCACACGCCAGCCGGACTGCGTAGAGTCTAGCCCGTGGCGCCCCGCCTGTCAATGCAAAACAGTATTCCTAGTCCGAATATCCTTTACCGCATAGGCGCGGCTTGTTACACTGATCCTGGCCACCGGCCGAGGACGCTCATGGTTCTCTTACACGTCGCTTTCGCGGGCATCCGCCATCGGCCGTTCCGATCCGTTCTGACGGTCGGTGGCATCGCCCTCGGGGCCGGGGCCTTCGTGGCTCTCGTGGGGTTCTCCCAATCCTTCGAAGAGCAGTGGCGGCGGTCCTATTCTTCCCGCAGCACCGACCTGGTCGTTCTCCGCGGCAGTCTCGGCAGCCTCTTCAACAAAGCCTCCACCGATGAGGCGGTCGGCGAGACTCTGCGCGGGATACAAGGCGTCGGCGACGTGTCGCCGGTCGCCTTCGACCTGATCGATTTCAGCGCGGAGACCAGCGCAATGGTGCAGGGTTGGACCGCCAAGTCTTACGAGTTCGATTCCCTGAAGATTCTGGAGGGCCGCGCGCTGCTTGCCGAGGAGCCGGCCGTTCTGCTGGGCGCGCTGCTCGCTGAAAACCTCGGCAAGCGTCCCGGCGGCACGGTCGAAATCATGGGCTCGCCGGTTCCGATCGCCGGCGTCTTCCGCGCCGGCGACGCGCTCACCGATTCCGGCGCCGTCATGCCGCTGCATCAGCTCCAGCGGCTCTCGGAATTCGGCGCGAAGGTTTCGGGCTTTCACGTGCGTCTCCAGGCGGCGTCCGGCGCGCGTCCCACCGAAGCGGACCTGCGCCGCGCGCAAACCGCCATCGAGGTCCGTCTCCCCGGCTTTCACGCGCTCTCCGTCGCGGAAGCCGTGCGCAACAACCGCGTGACGAATTTCATCCGCTCCACGGCATGGGCCACCTCGGCCATGGCTCTGCTGATTGCGATTCTGGGCGTGGCCAATACCATGGCGATGTCGGTGTTCGAGCGCACGCGCGAAATCGGCGTGCTGCGGGCCATCGGATGGAGGCGCTCGCGCATCATCCGATTGATTCTGCTGGAAGCATCTTTGCTGGGCGCCGCCGGCGGCATTGTGGGGCTGGCCGCCGGCCGCCTGGGGCTTGCCGTGCTCGCCTCCATTCGCATGGCGGGCGGCCTGCCCGCGATTCGGCCCACATGGATTCACATGACCGAGGCTGTGGGCATCGCCTGGTGCATCAGCGTCGCGGCGGGGTTCCTGCCCGCCTGGCGTGGAGCGCGTTGCGCTCCCGTGGCGGCACTCCGCCATGAGTGACGCGCTGCTGGCCGCGCGCGGTCTGGTCCGCGCCTACGACCATGGCCGCATCGCCGCCCTGCGCGGTGTCGACCTCGACGTCGAGGCCGGCGAGTTCCTCGCCATTCGCGGCCCCAGCGGCAGCGGCAAGTCGACGCTCCTGTACCTCCTCGGCGCGCTCGACGTTCCGACCGGCGGCGATGTGTTGTATCGCGGCCAGAGCCTCGCCCGTCTGTCCGATCCGGACGGTTACCGGTCGCGCTGCGTGGGCTTCGTCTTCCAGGCGTTTCACTTGCTGGCCTGTCTGACGGCCGCGCAAAACGTCGAGGCGCCGATGATCGAGACCGGCGGCACTGCCCGCATGCGCCGCGCTCGCGCCGCCGACCTCCTGCGCGAAGTCGGGCTGGAGAGCCGCGCCCGGCAATACCCAGGCGACCTTTCCGCCGGAGAGCGGCAGCGCGTCGCCATCGCGCGCGCCCTCGCCAACGAGCCGCGGATCCTGTTGGCGGACGAACCCACCGGCAATCTCGACAGCGAGAGCGCCGCCCGCGTCATGGACCTCCTGGCGCGGCTGCAAAACGAACGGCAAATGACCCTGGTGGTCGTCACGCATGAATCGGAGATCGCCGCCCGCGCGCGGCGCAATGTCCGCATTCAGGACGGACGGATCGTTCATGACACGCGGTAGCGCGCTCGCGGCGCTGTTCTTTCTGCCGCCGGCTCTCCTGCGCGGCGAATCCGCGGCCGGGCTCGTCGGGAAGTTGCGGTCCTTGCGCCGCGCCGCGGCCTTCCGCATGGAAGGCCGGATTGTCCGCATCGCCGCCGGCGGACGGCGGGACAACTGCCAGGTGCAATGGAGAATCCGCACTTTCGGCGAGACGACCCGGCTCTTCTGGGACGTGACCGGTCCGCCGGAGGCGCGGGTCCAGGTCCGGATCGACGCCGGAGAGATGGCGCGCATTCGCGTTGGCGGCAGCGGTGAGGATCTCGATCCGTCGCAATGGAGCACGGCCGTTCTCGGCGCCGGCCTGTCGTACGAGGACCTATTCGACTTTCACCTCTTCTGGCCTTCGCAGACGCTGGCCGGAGAGGAGCGCCGGGGAGCCCGCGATTGCTATGTCCTGCGGAGCGTCCCTCCTTCGCCGGGCGTTTCGCAGTATGAGTCGGTGACGTCGTGGATCGATCGCGAAACCCTGGTTCCGCTTTTCGTCGAAAAGGCGTCGCCGGGCGGTCGGGTGAAGAAGCAATTCCTCTTCACCGGCCTCCACCGCGCCCATGGCCTATGGGGCGCGCGGCAACTCGAAGTGCGCTCTACCTCC
This sequence comes from uncultured Solibacteraceae bacterium, assembly GCA_964608645.1. Lineage (GTDB taxonomy): Bacteria > Acidobacteriota > Terriglobia > Bryobacterales > Bryobacteraceae > CAZSQK01. The sequence continues at coordinate 99,926 of CAZSQK010000002.1, forward strand.
GGGTCCGCGAAGACGCTCCTCATCGTCACCCGCGCCTCCACGATCCCTCCCTTGACCGAAGCCGATTTTCGCTTCCGCCCCCTGTGATACACTCTGGCCGGCGCCACGAGGAGAGCGCGACGATGCGGAATGAGACGAATCATCTGACCCGCAGGACTTTGGTGAAACTGGCGGGAGTCGTGGGCGCGGGCTCGCTTCTCGGCCCGTTGACCGCCGCGCCGGCGCCGGTCTCGCTGTTCGACGGAAAATCGCTCGACGGTTGGCTGCAAATCGAAAACAGCGCGACCACGCTCGGCAGCGGGGGCATCACCGACCCGGCGGCGCTTGCCGCCAAATTGTGCAATGCGACGGACCCCGTCTCCGTCTTCCTGCGCGGCCGGCTGCAGGATTCGGTCAGAGCCGACCTGGCGGCGTATTCCGCGTCGAACGCCAACGCCAAAGCCGTCGTATCCGCGCTCGCCAAGGATCTGAACGCGGCGATTTCCGGGCCCTCCCTTTACGACAAGGCGCGTTTCAGCCACGTTGTCCTGCGGCCCGAGACCGCGCAGTTGGTCAGCCGGAATCCCGCTGGCCAGGAACTGGCGCGGTTGAACAAATTGTTGCTGGAAGACGCCTATCCCGCCGAATTGGCGAAAAGCGCTTCCACCGGCTGGGTCGTGAAGGACGGCGCCATGGCGAGCACCGGCGCCGGTCGCGGCGTCATCTACACAGCCAAAGACTACGGCCGCTTCCGCCTGATGTTTACGATGCGGCACGTCTCCGGCAACCCCGACCATCAGGCCTGCGTCCTCATTTTTTGCAGCCGCCCGCAGCCCGGCGAGAAGCCTCTGGACGCGCTCGGCGGCATTCAGTTCCAGGTTCCCAACGGCGGACGTTGGGATTACCGCCCGGGAATGAATAACAATGGCGGGGCCGAGTTCACGTCCATGACGAAGACCCGCTTCGACCCTCACGAATGGAGCCGCGTCGAGATTTTGGCCGACGCCGCCACGGGAGTCGCGCGGATGGCCGTTGCCCAGCCGCTGGGCGGCAAAGCCATCGAGATGCTCGATTTCAAGGACCCTGCGGCGGGAAAGGCGGGCCCCATCGCCTGGCAGATGCACAACGCCGGGCTGATCGACGAGTACAAGGACGTGACCATTGAGATCGACCCGAAGGAAGACGAGCTGATCACGGTCCGGTGACCGCGCGCTACGATCGAGGGGTGGATCCATTTTCTTACGTGCACCGGTGGCGCGGGGAGTTCGGGAGCAAGGGTTGGTGGCATAGTTTTGAGCTCCCCGACGGGTCGCTGATCGAGGGCGTCTCCGACCTGGCCGCGCAGAAACGGCGCCTCGCGCAGTTTCCGATTCCCCTCGATCTCCGCGGCAAGCGCGTGCTCGACGTCGGCGCCTGGGACGGCTGGTTCAGCTTTGAGATGGAGCGGCGCGGCGCCGAAGTCGTGGCCATCGACCGGTGGGAGAATCCGCGGTTCTACGAGATGCGCCGCATGCTCGGATCCAAAGTCGATTACCGGGAAATGGATGTCTACGACTTGCACCCCAGCCGGGTCGGGACCTTCGATATTGTCCTGTTTATGGGGGTGTTGTACCACGTCAAGCATCCCATCCTGGCGCTGGAACGGGTCTGCTCCGTCGCCACCGGCATGGCAATTGTCGAATCTTTCGTACTGAAGGATCCCGGGGAGCGGAAGCTGCTGGAGTTCTTCGAGTATGACGAGTTCGGAGGGCAGTTCGACAATTGGTTCGGGCCGTCGGTCAGTTGCCTCACCGCTCTCTGCCGCACGGCGGGCTTTGCGCGCGTCGAGTTGAACAATGTCCAGGATTATGGGGCGGCAGTGACTTGTTACCGTAAGTGGGACCGGTTGGCGCCAACAAATTGTAAATTGTTGGCTGCGGTGCATGCCGAGAATTTCGGCCTGAACTTCCGCGCCGATCGCGACGACTATGTGGCGTGCTGCGTCGAGGGGGAGCCACCCGCGCAGCCGAGCGTCGGCGAGTTTGGCGTCCATCCGATCTTCTCCGGCAGGGCCGACGCCGGCTACTGGCAGGTGAATTTCAAGCTTCCGCCCGGGCTGCCTCCGGGATGGCACCCGGTCCGCCTGGGCGACAGCGCTGCGCTCGAGATCGCGGTCGATGTGCCTCTGGAAGTGCGCGATCTACGCATCGAAAGCGTTTGCGACGGCGTCAGTTGGGAGAAGGACCGTATGTCGATCGCCAATGGCTATCTATCGGCTTGGGTCGGAGGCCTGCCGAGAAATGCCGACGTCCATAACGTAAGAGCGTATCTCGACGGCGAACGGCGCCCCGTCACCTTCGTCGGCGCCGGCCAGGTCAATCTGCGCATCGCCAACGGGACGGCCGGCTCCCATAGCCTCGCCATCGCCTGCGGGGGTGTCCAAACTCCTCCCGTCGCCGTCGAGTTCGTGCCATAGGCTCCGCGCGGGCTCTCCTCGAATCGTGTTAAACCTAACCCATGCGGTTATTGCTCGCATGCTTTCTTCTATTCCTTGCGCCGGCGGGAGCCCTCTTCCTTACCGACCGTTACGTGTCCGTGCTGGAGGACGATTTCCATACGGATGCGACGCAGCAGGTGGCGCGGCTGAATGGGCTCATCGAACTCTATCCACCCAAAGTGAGACGGATGCGCTCCGCGTCCTCGATCCTGCAACTGCGCGGTCTGAGTGATGGAGGGCAGGTCGCGGCAACCGTCTGCGACTCGGCCGATTACGGGTTCCGCCGCCTGTTCGATTTGTTGAACGCGCGCTGCAGCCAGTGGAGCCTGCTCGTCAGGGCAAGGCGAAGCGCCTTGCTGGCCGTCCTTTGGACCCTCTTTACGTTTGCGCTGGTCTTGCGGGCGCGCATCGCCGTGCGACGGTGTGCCGCGCGCCGCGCCTGGCCCGGGAACTGGACTCTGTGGTTCGTGATGAAGGGTCTGCCCGTGCTTCTCTTGAGCCAGGTAGCGCTTTCGTTGGTGGGCTATGGCATCGTCCTGCAAACGGTCACCGGCAAGACGCTTTATGCCCTCGGAATTCTCGTTGTGCCGTTCCTCCTGCTCTTTTGGCTCGAGCGCCGCGCCGTGCTGGCATTCGTCGAACCGTCCAGCCTGAGCGCGTACCGTCCGCAGGGCGTCAAAGGCGCCCGCCGCCGCCGGCCCGATCGTTTCGCGACGACGTAGCCCGCTCAGGGCGCCTGCGCGAGAAGCCGCAGTCCCCAATCGGTGTCTCCGGGAAAATCGGGCAGCGTCACGATGCCGATCTGACTGGAGCGGAGCGTGCCATTCCCGGCGGGTTGCCACGTTCCGGCGCGGGGGTCGAACCATTCGGCGCGATAGATCGTGTTCAGCCGCGCGCCCCGCACCTGGCTCCGCAGGCAGCCCTTTTCGAAATAGAGCAGGAACGCGCCCCGGTCCGGTATCCGCGCGGCATAAGCCCAGCCCTCATAACTGCGGATCACGTTTGTCTTGTTCGGCGACACGAGATCCGCGTTCGGCTCCAGGTCCTGGTAACGGTTGCCCAGCGAGAAGGCGAAGGTTCGCAGATGCTGCATCTGGCCGGCGGAACGCCACTGGAAGGCGTCCCACATCTTGGTGGGCGCGGTGGGTTCGATGTCGGCGCCCCAAATGCCTTCGGCGCCGTAGACATGACCGGCGAAACCGCCGGAGAGGAAACTGCCGTACATGCCCGACCTCACATAGCGGTCGTCCTGCTCCGTGCCGCCCTGCGCGCCGAATGGATAGCCTCGGCCTCCGCCCTGCGAGCGGGGGTCCGTATACCCCGCATAGTAAGGTTCGCCGTTTAATGCCGGACGCGGATGCGGCGCCCGGAAGATCTCGGTGAGGTACCAGTAGTTGTTGTGCTCGCGCATGTTGCCCGTCTGGTGGAGCGTGACCCACGAATCGCCGCCCCAATTCTCCAAAGTCGACGGGTTGGCGTTCGCCGATAGCAGCGTCCCGTATGGGGGCAGGCCGTAACGCTGCTCGACCATTTTGATGGCCCTGACGTATTCGTCCGGTCCGACGGTCTCGCTGATGATATCGAGATGGATTGGACTGAGGACGGTGTTGTTCGCCTGGTAGCGCGACCAGACATACTGGATGAAGCGGGCGTACGAGTCCGGCCAGCGGTAATACTTCGACCACAGCATGCTGGCATCGCGCCGCGAGACCTCGATGAACGGGACGAAGCCTGCGCGTTCAGATAATCGATCTTGCGATCGACGTATTGGAAGTATGCCGGATTGATGCGGTCGACGTCCGGGAACATGCTTTCGTAGCCGGGGGCCTTGCCGGGGAATTCGAACGGGCGGCCGCCTTCGTTGTCCATATTCTTCGCGCTCCCGGTCCCGAACTCCAGCCAGGCGGAGCGCACCGTGGTCTTGGCCGCGTCGTTCATCACGACGTGCCAGGACTGTCCGTCCGTCATCCAATTGGGAAAGGCGGCAATCACGTTGACCCAGTTGAAGCCCTGCGCTTTGCGATAGCGCACGTAATCCTTGAAGCCGGCCTCCGCGCCCAGGGGACGCTCGCGGTCGTCGTCATACCAGCGGAAGCGGTTCGTGCCAACCGCGTACCACGTGTCGCCCAGCACGAAGAACGGAGTTCCATCGGGATGCTGCAGCGCGTGTTGATTCGGGGTGGCTTGCAGGAAGCCGCGGCGCAGCGGATTCTCGCGCTTCTCCGCCTCGGTCCAGCCGACGGCAGTGAAGGAGCCCGTCTTGCCTGCGAGGCCGGGATCGGCAGGGGTCGAGCCGCTCTTCCATTTCCAGGTTCCCGGCTCGGTGGCCGCCAGATGGACGCGGAAGGTCGAGCCGCCATCCCAAAAGCCGTAGACGCGTTTCTGGAAATGCGGGCCCGTTAGTTCCACCCAAACCGTTACGTCGGTGTAAGGGTTGGCATAGTGTTGGGTCGCGGTGAAGGTAAGCGCCTGCTTCTCCCACGGGTGCACGGCGGCCCCCCATGCCATGCCCGTCCACACGAGCGCGGCGAAGCTCAGCCTGATGGCCATCAGCCATACGATACCAGCCGGTGGGCGGCTCAGGTATTGGAGAGCGTGACCGGCTCGACCTTTTTCATCAGGGAGAAGCCGATCAGCATGGCGAGGGGCATCAGGACGCCGATACCGACGAAGACCGGCACGTACGAATGGGTGAGATCGAGCGTCTTGCCGACGGACCACGTGCTGATCACCGACCCCAGCGTCGAACCGGTGCCGGCAAAGCCGTAGACCGACCCCACGGCGCGCGGCGGGAAGTAATCGCCGGAAAGGCTGTGCACCGAGATCGACCACCACATCCAGAAGAAAATCGCGATGCAGATGAGGCCGATTGTCCAGAATAGCGACTGCGAGAAGACCGCCAGAATGCCGATTGGCGAAGCGAGCGCGCCGATCGCCATGAGCGTCTTGCGCGTGCGATTCGCGCTCCATCCGGCGCGCTGCAGCCGCATGGTCAGATAGCCCCCCATGAAGTTGGAGAGGTCGGCGACCAGGAACGGGATCCATGCCACGGCGCCGATGGCGGCGAGATTCAGCCCGCGTTCGCGCGTCAGAAACTCGGGGATCCAGAAGACGTAGAAGTACCACAGCGGGTCCGCCAGGAAGCGGCAGAAAAACACCGCCCACGTCTGGCGGTAACGGACGAGTTGCCTCCATTCCAGACCGCGCGTCGCGGGTCCGGCGGCAAGTTCCAGCTCCGCCCGCCGCATCTCCGGATGGCGGCTCTTGAAGAGCTGGAACGCGGCCACCCAAAGGAAGCCGATCGCGCCCGTCGCCACAAACGAGGTCCGCCACGAGCTGTGCCGGGTGATGTAGGCGACCAGCGGCGGGGCGATCATCGCGCCCAGGCTCGAGCCGCTGTTGCATACGCCGATGGCGAGCGTGCGCGCTTCCGGCGGCACCCACGTGGCGACGGCCTTGGCGAACGCGGGCCAGGCCGCCCCTTCACCGACGGCGAGCAGGCTGCGGAAAAAGCCCAGGCTCAACGGTCCGCTCGAGAACGCCGTCAACATGCCCGCCCCTGACCACCACGTGATCGCAAGCGTAAGCCCGCGGCCCACACCCAGGCGGTCGAGGACCCAGCCGGCGAACGTGTACGACACGGCATAGGTCACCAGAAACGCGTTCACGATCGCCGCATAATCGCTGTTGCTCAGGTGAAACTCGGTGCGCAGCGTGGGCGCGAGAACCGAGACCACCTGGCGGTCGATGAAGTTGATGGTGGTCTCGCCGAGGAGCAGCGTGACCAGCAGTACCAGGCCGAGCTTCGTGAAAACGGGACGAAAAGCCGCGGGGGCCTCCTGAATGGGCTGGGGCTGGCTCAAGCTGTTAGGATACTGCAAAGAGAAAATGATGCAGAACAAGTTGGCGGTCGTGACGGGCGGGTCGAATGGGATCGGATGGGCGGCGGCGCGGCTGCTCGCGGAGAGGGGCGCGGCGGTGTGTATCTTCGACCGGGAGAAGCCGGCGGAGGATACCGGGATACGCTGGTTCGCGGCCGATGTCACAAGCCGGCAGTCGCTGGATGCGGCTTTCGCGGCGGCGGGAACGCCCGACATCGTGATTGCCAACGCCGGCATCGCCGAGGAGGAGGCCTTCCTCGATCACAGCGTCGAACGGTGGGAACGGATTCTCTCGATCAACCTGACCGGCGCGTTTCATACCGTGCAGGCGGCGGCGCGCCTGATGAAAGGGCGCGGCGGCGCCATCGTCCTGACCGCGTCGACGAACTCATACGATGGCGAGGCGCGCCTGGCGGCGTACAACGCGAGCAAAGCGGGACTGCTCGGACTGGTTCACACCGCCGCCAACGAGCTCGGCCCGCACCGGATTCGGGTCAACGCCGTGTGTCCGGGATTGATCCGCACCCGGCTCACCGAGCGCCATTTCTCCAGCCCCGAAGTCCTCAAGGACTATTTCCGGCAGATCCCGCTGGGGCGCGGCGGCGCGCCGGAAGAGGTGGCGCACGCATGCGTGTTTCTGGCGTCGGACCAGGCGTCGTACATCACCGGCGCGACGCTGTTCGTCGACGGGGGACAGATGGCATCGAAGTTCGGCACGTGGGACGAAGCAAGCGCGGAGTTCAGCGAAGGTAAGTGGCGGCTCCGCTGAGGAGTTGCTGCAGAAGCGGGGTCTGCGGGTAGGCGTGGCCGCGGTATTGGCGGAAGCCTTCGCCGTGCGAGACCCCGGCCAGAGCGCCGCGCTCTCCGGTCCAGCGCTCCATGGCGTCGAGATACTCGTCGACTCCGTGGTGGGAGCGGAGCCATTCGCGCTGGCTGGCGTGCTCGGCCAGGAGCTCCCGTTTCCGGGCGAATGTCGCGGACACATCGACGATGAAATCGGGGCGCACCACGCGCTCCTCGCGGTCGCGGCCGCCGATCGGGTCCATGAAATAGAGGTGCGGGATGGCGTCGATGGGATCGGTGTCGGTGCGGTAATTCGGTATCGGCGCCGAGAAGCAGGCGTCGCGCACCAGGGCGCTGACCGCTTCGTGGTCGCACAGATAGTCGACCGGCGACGCGGTGAGGATCAGTTGCGGGCGCGCCTGCCGCAACGCTTCCGTGACGCGGCGGCGGGCGTCGTCATCGTTGAAGATGGCGAGGTCGCGAAACTCCAGACAGACGTAATCGGCCCCGGCGCGCGCCGCCGCGCTGGCCGCTTCCCGGCGCCGCACCGCCGCGATCTCCTCCGGACCGAGGTCGCGCGATCCGCAATCCCCCGGCGTAAAGGTGACGATGGTAATTTCGTGCCCGGCGTCCCCCAGCAGCAGGAGCGTGCCCCCGGCGAGGATTTCGACGTCGTCGGGATGTGCGTGAATTGCCAGGACGCGAGCCATGTCTGCTCTATTATGATGCCCTTATGCTTCGTGTACTAATCGGAGGTTTGATGCTGGCATTCGCGTGCCTTCCTGCCGCCGCCCAGAAGTGGGTGACCACCTGGGCGGCGTCCGTACAAGGGCCTTATCCGGTGGGAAACCCGGCGGTGCAGCCGAACCTTCGTTTCGCCTTTCCCGACGCGGAGGCCGGGGCGCACGACCAGACGTTCCGCCTCATCGTCCGGCCCGATGTGTGGGGGCACGAAGCGCGGCTGCGTTTCTCCAATGTGTTCGGGACGAAGCCGCTGACCCTGGACGGAGTCTATGCGGGCATGCATCTGGGAGGCGGGGCGGTGGCCGTGGGAAGTAATCGCGCGGTGCGATTCGGAGGAAAGCCGGCGGTGACGATCGCACCGGGCCAGTCGGCATGGAGCGACGGAGTGACGCTGCCCCCGGCGGGCGCCGGAGCCAAGCTGGCGGTGAGTTTTCACATCGCCGGCAACAGCGGGCCGATGACGTGGCACGCGAAGGCGCTGACGACGTCGTACCTGAGCGCTCCCGCGGCCGGCGCGCATGGGCAGGCCGAGGACGAGGCTGCGTTTCCGTTCACGACCACCTCGTGGTGGTTCCTCGACGCCGTGGACATGCGGCTGGCGGCGGGCACGCAGGTGATTGTCGCGTTCGGCGACTCGATCACGGATGGCACTGCATCCACATTGAATGGCGACGACCGCTGGCCGGATGTGCTTTCCCGCCGTTTGCACGCGGCGTACGGGAATCGCGTGGCGGTGGTGAATGCGGGAATCGGCGGCAACCAGATCATCGGACCGGCGGAGTACTCCGCGCGGAAGCCGTTCGCCGGCGGACCGGCGGCGCGGCAGCGGCTCGAGCGCGACGTGTTGAGCCTCTCCGGCGTGACCGCGGTGATCTGGCTGGAGGGGATTAACGACTTCAACAAGATGGCGGACGCCTCGGTGGAAGCCGTCGCGGCCGGCATGCGGGAGGTCGTCGGCAAGCTGCGGGCGCGCGGCGTTCGGGTCATCGGCGCGACCGTCGTGCCGGCGTTGGGGGCCACGAATGCCACGCATGGGTCGGCGGATGAGGATCGGAAGCGGCGGGAGCTGAACGAGTTCATCCGGACCTCGGGCGTGTTCGACGGTGTGGCCGATTTCGACCGCGCCACGCTGGACCCGGCCACCGGGGAACTGCGGGCGGAGTTCGTGCCGGACAGCACCGCGGGCGGCCCGGGGGACAAGCTCCATCCCAACCGGGCAGGGTATCTGGCGATGGGGATGTCGATCGATTTGAAGATGTTGATGCTCTCGGATCGAGAGACCATTCGCGAATGATCGGAGCAACCGGCCGCCCAGCCGTTCTTGCAAATATGCAATCGTAATGCATAATTGCAAGTGGAGGTCCTTCCGCGCTGCGTCGCCGTTACATTCCGCGGGCGTTGGAGCCGGTTTTGAAGCGAGACTACCGCGGCAGCGCGAACGCCACGTATGCGCCCTGGATCTTCTCTTCGGTGGCGCGCGTGACGCCGTATTGGGCTGCCACGCAGAAGACGATGTACTGCCGGCCGGCGATCTCGTAGACGGCCGGGATGCCCTCCAACGCCGAATCGAGATCCTTGTGCCAGAGCACCTTGCCGGTCGCGGCGTCGAGGGCGCGCACCTGCTTATCGCGCGTGCCGGTGAAGAGCAGGCCCGTGGCTGTCACCACCGGACCGACCTTGGGATAGTGCGCGCCCGTATTCTGCTTTCCGGGCGCGTCGCCCAGCGGGATCTTCCACGAGATTGTGCCCTCATTCAGATCGTACGCGGTCAGGCTCGACCAGGGCGGCGCGATGGGAGAAAGCCCGTCGCTGGCCAGCATGAAGTTGAAGCCGCTGACGTAGCGCAGGACATTCGGCGCCGCCTTGTCGCGCTCCAGCTTGAGCATCGCCGGAAGGTCCTTCGAGACCACATACAGCTTCCCGTTCGCCGGGTCGACGGCCGCCCCGCCCCAATTCGCCCCGCCGTTGTTGCCGGGCATCTGCACCGTGGGACGCTGGCTCGGGGGCGTGAACAGGCCCTCATTGCGGGCGCTGAGCATCTCGTCGCGAAAACGCGCGCGATCCTCCGGACTCAGATACGGGCTGAGATCGTCCACCGTGAATTTCTGCCGCGCGAAAGGCGGCGGCGCGGTCGGGAAAGGCTGCGTCGGCCAAGCCTCTTCTTCGGGCACATCGCTCTTGGGAACCGGACGCTCCTCGATCGGCCAGAGCGGCTCGCCGGTCACGCGGTTGAAGACCCAGATGAAGCCCTGCTTGCTGAGCTGCGCCACGGCGTCGATGGTCTTGCCGGCGTGCTTGACGGTGAGCAGCTTCGGAGCGGTGGCGTCGTCGTAATCCCAGATATCGTGATGGACCATCTGGAAGTGCCAGATGCGCTTCCCGGTGCGCGCGTCTAGGGCGAGCAGACAGTCGCCGAACAGGTTGGCGCCCTTCCGGTCGGCGCCGTAGAAATTGTATTTCGGGCTGGCAGTCGGGGCGTAGACGATCCCGCGCTTCTCATCGAGCGAAAACTCGCCCCATACGTTGGCGCCGCCGACGGTCTTCCACGCGTCCTTGGGCCAGGTGTCGTAGCCGAACTCGCCCGGGCGCGGAATCGTGTGGAAGGTCCATGCCAGCTTGCCCGTGCGGACGTCGAACGCGCGAATATCGCCGGGGCCCGAGCCATACCCTTGATTGGTGGCGGAGCCGACGATGAGGAGGTCTTCGAACACACGGCCGGGGGTGATGGACTGGACGAGGCTGAGCGTCTTCGGATCCCGGTCGAGCCCTTCCTTCAGATTGACGGCGCCGTTGTCGCCGAACGTCGCGATGACCTTGCCCGTCTGCGCGTCAATGGCGCGCAGCGCGTGATTGGCGCAGAACAACAGGCGCCGGTCCCGCCGGTCCTTGCTCTCCCAATAGTTGATGCCGCGGCTGGTGATGATCGTCGGCGCCGGCGTCGCGGACCATGTCCAGATTTCCTTGCCCGTCGCCGCATTGAGCGCGACGATCGAATTGCCCTTTGCCAGCACGTAAAGCGTTCCCTCGACCATCAGCGGATTGAAGAAATACTTGCGGCCATCGCCGGTGGGATACGTCCACGCGACTTCGAGCTGGCTCACGTTCTTCGGCGTGATCTGCTTGAGGGCCGTGTATTGGGCCGAGTCGGCGGCGCCGGCGTAGTCGCGCCAGGACTTGTAGTCCTGACCGTGCAAGGCGCCGGCCACGAGGATGGCGAACAGGATGCGCGACATGAAGGTCCTACCAGTATCGCAGGATGCCGTCACAACATCCCGAGCGGCGTGTCATGGTCGGGCGCAGGAAATGCCGCGTCGATGGCGGCGACGTCCTCCGCGGTGAGCTCCCAGCCGGCGGCGCCCGCATTCTCCGCGACCCGGTCGGGATGGGACGTCTTCGGAATCGCGAAGACGCCCTCGTGCCGGGTCAGGAAGTTGAGCACCACCTGCCGTGGAGTCTTGCCGTGGCGCCGGGCGATCTCCTGCAGCGCCGCCGATTTTTCCGGGAACCTGCCGTGGCCGAACGGCGAGTACGCCACCACCGGAATGCGGCGCCCGGCGCAATACGGGAGGACCCGGCGCTCGATGCCGCGGTCGCCCAGGTGGTACAGCACCTGGTTGCAGGCGAGGTTCTGCAGTTTGACCGCGGGCGCGAGATCGCCGACATCGAAGTTGCTGACACCGGCGAAACGGATCGACCCCTGCTCGATCAGTTTCTGCATGGCGCGCATCGTCTCCTCGATGGGATAGCTGCCCGGCCAGTGCAGCATATAGAGGTCGAGGTGGCCGGTCTTCAGCCGCCGGAGACTGCGCTCGCAGGCGCGCAGCGTGCCCTGGTACGACGCATTCGACGGAAGCACTTTGCTGGCGAGGAAGACTTCGTCCCGGCGGCCGGCGATCGCCTCGCCCACCAGTTCCTCCGCGCGCCCGTTGCCGTACATCTCGGCGGTGTCGATGTGGCTCATGCCGAGATCCAGACCGGCGCGCAGCGCGTCGACGGCGCGACGCTCGGCGTCGCGCGCGCCTTCGATCATCCAGGTCCCCTGCCCGATGATGGGGACCTGGACGCCGGTCCATCCAAACTCCCGTTTCGGCGCCATAAACGGAAGCTTAGCAGGACATCAGAACGACAGGCGGAAGGCGAATTGCATGCTCCGCGGGAAGTTCTGCTGCGAGATGGTGACGCGCCCGAACGTGTTGGACGTCAGACCGGTGTCGGGCCCCTGATAGATCGGAGTGTTGAAGGCGTTGAACGCCTCCGCGCGGAACTGGAAGTTGACGCGCTCGCGGATCTTGAAGTTTTTGAACATTGACATGTTGACCTGCGTGGCCCACGGATTGCGGATGTTCGGGAAGCGGTCGTCGTACGCGCGCAACTGGAAGCCGTTGGTCATCTGCATCCAGACCACGGGCTCGTCGGCAGTCGCACAGTTGGAGCGCTGTCCGTTCGCGAGTTGCGTGCAGGTGTTGAACCACCGGTTGTATGTCTGCTGCCCGTCCGGCAGCTCCGGATTCGCGAAGTTGAACGCGTCGGGGCGGCCGGTCGGCGTGCCCGTCATGTATTCGAGCGATGTGTTGTACTGCCACCCGCCGATCGCTTTGCCGGCGATTCCCCGCAGGTTCTTGCCGAAAGGCAGGTCGTACTGCAACGTGAGGGCGACGTGGTGCGTGCGGTCGTAATCGGCCAGCGTGCGATAGGGCGTGCTGTACTGCGCCTCGCGGAAGCCGCGGGTGACGATGATCTTGCCGAACGTGTACGACACGTTCGCCATCAGCCCGTGACTGAACCGCTTATTGGCGCGGACTTCCAGAAGATCGCCGCTCTGGTTTCCGATGGGCATGCTCGCCTGCGTGACGCCCGTGAACTGCGGGAACGGCATCATCGACTGGTTATTCGTGATGGTGGCGCCGTACAGGCTCGTGCCCAGCAACTCGGAGGCGCCGGCAAAGGGGTTCGGCACGGAATTGTTGCAGTAGTTCTGGTCGGCGAAGCACTTCAGCCGGTCCTGCAGCGAGATCGCGTTCATGTTCTTGCTGACCGTGACATGGCGCGTCCGGCTGCCGACGTAGGAGGCTTCGAGCACCACGTTCCACCATGGCAGCTCGTATTCGAAACCGAAATTGAACTGGTGCACGTACGGCGTCGAATAATCCGGCGCGTCGTACGTGACGCCCGTGCCCACCGCGGTGCGGAAGCCGAGCGTGTTGCCATACGGCTGGAGAATGCCGCTCGGGAACGGATTCTCCCAGGTCGAAGCGCCGGGCATATTCGGAATGTACGAGTTGATACCGCCGCCGATGGTCGCATTGTATGGCGTGCTGCGCGAATAGCCGTTCTGCCGGACGGTGACGAGTCCGAAGCTGCCGCCGAGCGGCAAATAGCTCATGCCGTACGACGCGCGCATCACCACTCGATGCGGCATCTGGTAGGCCACACCGATGCGCGGCTGGAAGCCGGTATAGCTCGCGTCCCAACTGCTCCGCGCGCCCGGCTTCGCGAAAACCAGGCCTCCGGTGGCCGGCGCGCCGGCTAACGTGTACTTCGCCGTCGGATCCCAGGCGACGATCATGCGGTCATAGCGCTCGGTGATGGGTGTCTGACGGTCCCAACGCAAGCCGAGGTTGAGCGTCAGCTTCGAGGTGACCTTGAAATCGTCCTGCACATATAGGCTGTACGTGCGAAATACGGCGCTGCTCTGCGCGTTCGAATCGGTGTTGCCGCCCGCCACCGCGCCCAACAGGAACGAGGCGATGCTGTTGCCCGACGTCGTGTCGGAGGTCTGCGGGTTGCGCCGCGTGAAGCCGCCGTCGAAGGAGAAATTGCCGTATGTCCAACCCGAGGTGTAGCGGTTCGGCCGCGTTTCGGCGATCGCGCTGCCGACCTTCAGCAGATGCTTGTTCACCGTCTTGGAGACCGATCCGCTGAGCGTGTACGATTGATCGGGCCAGAAGATGCGGTTGGCGCTATAGCCTCCGGTCGCCATGGTGAGATAGCCCGAGTAAGCCAACTGCGGGAAGTGAATGGCGCCCGCCGAGCCGATCGGGTTCTTCCAGCCGAGCTTGGAGCCGTCAAAGGTGTCGGCCTGCTCCTGCGCGCTGTAGTTGATATAGCGCTGCCATGCGGCGCGGATGTCCACGACCGTCGTGGAATTGACCGTCCAGACGTGATCGAGCGTCGATCCGTAATTGATGCGGCGCAGCGGATCGTTGCCCGATTTCGCCGGGCTGTTCTGGATTCCGTTGCCGGAGCGGTACTCGAAACCCCAGTCCTGGCTGACGCTGCCGGTGGTGCGGTGGTTCTGGTTCCACACGTAATCGAATTTCGAATACCAGGCGTTGTATCCGTACTTGCCGATATTCGGCGTCGCGATGTAATTGTTGACGCGCGTGTACGGGTTGCCCGGAGCGTTGGCGCGCGGGAAAAACGCCATCAGGTTCTTCGAAATCGGGCTCTGCATCGACGCCGGAATGGTGTTGTTCGGAAACGCCGTCCGCGCGTAGCCGCTCCCGGCGGCGACGGTGCTGAACGGGTCGTAAATGACGATAAGCGCGCCCGAAGCGTTGCGCGTGTCGGAGAAATCGCCGGCGCGCTCCAGGTCGCTGGGCACGGTCTGCGTCACCGGGAACGGCACGCGCTCGCGGAAACCCTCGTACCAGCTCGAGAAGAACAGCTTGTTCTTGCGGATCGGCCCGCCGATCAGCGTGGAGAAGTCGTTCCACTGGTGCTGCGTCGCCTTGATGGGCGACTGGTTGGTCTGCGTCGCCACCGCGTCGAAGATGTTGTTGCGGACGTACTCGGAAAACGTGCCGTGCAGCGAGTTGGTGCCGCCCTTCATCGTCATGTTGACCACGCCGCCGCCGGACAGCCCGAGCGAGGCGTCGGAGGAGGGCGTGCTCACCTTGAACTCCTCGATGCCGTCGACCAGCGGCGCGAACTTCCATTCGCCCGTCCCCGCGTTGATCGAAGCGCCGTCCAGGTTGAACTGGTTGCTGCTGGTGGTCCCGCCGTGCATCGTCAGACTGCCGTTGGTGTCCCACGCGCGGGTGCCGGAAAAGCCGCTGGCCCCGAACTGCTGCTGCGTAAACACCGTGCCCGCGGAGAGCTGCATCAGCATGAACACCTGGCGCCCGTTGAGCGGCAGTTCGCTCACGCTCTTGTTGTCCATCAACTGATTGACCACCGACCGGTCGGTGTCGATGGCGGCTACATCGGCGGTCACGGTGACGCTCTCCGTCTGCGCTCCCATCTGCATCGGAATGTTGACCGTGGTGCGGTCCCCCACCTGGAGGGTCACGCCGGATCGCGTGAACTTCTTGAACCCGGCGGCGTCGCACGTGATCACATACGCGCCGGAAGGGACCTGCGCCAGGACGAAACGCCCGTCGGCGCCGGTGTTGGTGGTGAGCTTGACGTTCGTCTCGACATTGGTCGCTACGATCGCGGCGTTGGCGATGGCGGCGCCGGATGGGTCGGTCACCTGGCCGGAGATCTGCGCGCGAAACTCCTGCGCGGAGAGGGCCGTCGCAAGAACCAAGAGCAGTGCGGCTATGCGGATGCGCATGTTTCCTCCTGTAAGGTCGGAGTCCGCGCGCCGGCGCGCAACTTTCCCGTTTCGAGACCCCGAACTTGCCTTACATATACAACGAATCGGGGATCGATACAAGCAATATCAGACTCTATTCTCTTGTAATCCGCATGGCGGACCCTGCGAAGTCCACGCTCACGGTCCAGGGAGCGGCGCGCACGACCGTGGTTCCACCGGCGCGCACATCGAGCGCCGGCGCGGCCCCGTCGAGCGACACGGCCCACACGAACGTGGTTTCCCGGGCCTTGCGGCGGAAGATGCTCATCGGAATCCGCTCGGCCGTGCTTCGTCCGGGACCGGTCGCGGTGATCACCTCGGCCGGTTCGTTGCCGGCCAGTGAAATCGCCAGGCTGTCGGTCTGCAGCGCCCCGGATCGCCGCGTGGTGGCGTCTTCCACATGCGCGTAGGAGAGCGAAATCTTCTCGCCCGGCGGAAGGTTCTTCCACGAACCCGCATAGTGGGCCGCCAGGTCGAACGTATGCTCGCGGTCGGCGGTCACGCGATCGACGAAGACGATCAGGTTCTCCGACAGCATCGCGGCGGCGCGGATGAAGCGGACGCCGGGATAAATCGCGCCCGCGTCGGTCATCGCATAATTCGGCCCGAATGCGAGCGATTTTCCGGCGGCCGGCGCTTGCGAGGCGCCATCGGCCACCAGCGTATTGTGCGCGATCGTCGCCCGATCCCACTCGGTATGCAGCGCCGATCCGTAGGGGCGCGTCCCGGGGTCGGGGAAGAGGACCCCGCCCCTGGCGTACAGGATGAAGTTGTTCTTATCGGGGTGGCCATGCCCCCCGCCGTGCGGCCCGTATTTCAGGCAGAGCCACGTGCCGCCCCGCGCCAGGATGGCGTAACCGGAATCCGTCGCGTTGCGGCTCTCGACGTTGGCCGCCTGTTCGGCGGGAAGCGAGTCCGCGCCGAACCAAAGAGCATATTCGTTCCGCCGATTGGAGCCCGCCAACGCCGCCAGGTAGACGGGATCGCGGTACCGCGCGTACGCCAGCTCATACAGAGGATTGCGGACTGCCGACTCCGCGCTATCGTTGAACGCCGGCAGCATCAGGTTCGGCATCGCCAGTTGGACCGGCGCTTCGAACATCTTCTGGAGCGGCTCTCCGTAAAGGTCGATGCCGGCGTTGCGCGCCGCCTCCGTCAGCGGCCAGAGCGCGCTCAGCGTGTACCAGTGATACCCCCACGCGCCCTCGAACCAGACGCCGTCCCCCTGAACGCCTTTGGCCATCTGTACGCGATATCCGCGGTCGGGATCGTCGATCGCCGCGCGGATCAGCGCCTCGTCGCCCAGCAGGAACCCGGCGAGACCGGCGGCGCTGTTTTTCCAGCACTGAATGTTGTGAACGCCCATCTTGTGCGGCAGGATCACGTCCCGCGCGGCCGGCAGGAAGAGGCGGCCGGCCACCAGCCGGCGGTCGTCATCGGAGAGCGCGTTCCAGATGAAGTCGGCCCCCTGCGCGGCGGGAATCAGCCAGACAGCCTCGTCGAGCGTCTGCGGCCCGACTCTGCCTCCGCCGGTCTTGGCCTCCCCGGCGGTATTGTGCAGCGGGTAATCGAGATAGCGGGCGGCGTAGGCCAGGAGGATCTCGCGCGCGCGGCGCGCATACCGCGGGTCGCCGGTGACCTGGTACAGCAGGCCGCCATCGCGGATGGCGCGGGCGTAACGGTCGTGCGTCCCGGCCAGGACGCAGCCGTCGAAATCGGTCTGCGGGCGCGAAGGATCGCCGAGGATCGTCTCTTTGCCCGCCGGGCAGATGTGCTCCCAGCGCCAGGCGCCGATCGATTTGCCAGTCGTCAGCCGGACGCCGTGTTTCGGACACACGTACCAGTGGAACCAGTTGCTGCCGCGCGGCGGAAGGTCGATGGCAGCGGACAATGTGCCATCGTATGCGGACTGGAACGCTTTCCACTGCGCCGACCATTCGGGGCGTTGCACTCGCAGTTTGAGACGCTCGATGCCGCCGGCGTCGAGAAGCAGTCGCGGGTGGTCAGGCAGAGCGGCCTGAACGGGAAGGCATAGCAGCGCAAACAGAGCGCAATTGCGGTAAATCAAGTCCTGATTGTATTCCCAATCGCGCCTTCAGACAAAACCGGCGGACCGAGCGTCCATAATGAGAAGAGTTCGATGCCAAACATACAGGAGAGCCGGGCGGCGAAGGCCGTTCGCGAGGCGATGGAGTCCGGACGGCCGCTGGTCTATGTCCAGTCGTCGGAAGAGCAGCGCGTGGAGCGCGTGCTGGCCGAAGTGGCGCGCGGTGAGACGCCCGTGTGGACGTGGAGTCTTACGGAAGGGATGCGGCGGGATGGCGCCCCCGCCGAGCCCGGCACCGCAGACCCCCGCCTGGCGCTCGATTTCATCGTGGCCCACCCCGGAGGCGCCATCTTCCACTTGAAGGATCTGCACGAGCCGCTGCGCGAGTCGGCGGAGATCCGCCGCCGCCTGCGCGATGTCTACGCCGGCTCGCTCAACCATCGCAAGTTCGTCGTCATCTCGTCGCCGGTCCGGTTCGTCCCCGAAGAGGTGGAGCGCAGCCTCCTGTTCCTGCAACTGCGCCCCCCGGACATGACGGAGCTGATGGCCTTCCTTCGCGAGCAGACCGGCGGCACGGCCAGCGACGGCGATTACCACCAGATGGCGCGAGCCCTGCAAGGTTTGACCCTCGACGAAGCGCGGTACGCCCTGCGCCGCGCCCTCGCCTCAGGCCGTCCGTTCGGGCAGGACGCCATGCCCGCCCTGCTCGAAGAGAAGCGTCTGCTGGTCAACCGCAGCGGCGTCATCGAGTTCATCTCTGACCCCGTGCACTTGGGCGAGGTCGGCGGTCTGGAGGGCCTGAAGAAGTGGCTGCTCGAACGGCGCCGCCTCTTCCAGATGCGCGACGACATCAGCGCGGAGATCGTGCCCAAGGGCCTGCTCATGATGGGCATCCCGGGCTGCGGCAAAAGCCTCTGCGTGAAGGCCATCGCATCCTCGTTCGAGTTGCCGCTCTACCGCATTGACATGAGCGAAATCTTCTCCGGCCGCCACGGCAGGGCCGAAGGAGTCTTCGTGGAAGCCTGCCGCATGATGGAGGATATGGCCCCCGCCGTCCTCTGGTTCGACGAAATCGAGATGGGGATCACCTCCACCGAGTCGGGCGGAGAGCAGGGACGCATCTTCGCCTTCTTCCTGACCTGGATGCAGGAGAAAACCCGCGGCCTTTTCGTCGCCGCGACCGCCAACCGCATCGACCTTCTGCCGGCGGAAATGATCCGCAAAGGCCGCTTCGACGAAGTGTTCTTCGTGGACCTGCCGCTGGCGGACGAGCAGGTCGAGATCTTCCGCATTCACCTGGCGCGCCGCGGCGTGGACTCATCGGGCTTCAACCTGGCCCAGATCACCCAGTTCACGATCGGCTGGACCGGCGCCGAAATCGAGCAATGCGTGGTGTCCGCCATCACGCGGGCGCGCCTGGAGGATCGCTCGATCACGGAGCACGATCTGATTGGGATCGCCGCGAAACTCGTGCCGCTCTCCCGCACCATGAAGGAGCAGATCAGCCACATCCGCGGCTGGGCCTTCGAGCGCGCCGTGCGGGCCTCGCCCCATCCCCTGGGCCGGTAGCCGGCCGGCCAGTGTATCCTGTACAGAACGGGGATCGAAGGAGAGGATTCATGAAAGCCGGCTTTGTGGGACTGGGGATGCTCCTGGCATGCGCCATCGCGCCGATGGGTGTCCGCGGAGAAGATAATTTCATCAACTGGCGCTCCAACTACCAGGATGCGCTGCGGGAGGCCAGAGAGACCCAGAAGCCGGTCTTCCTCGAGTTTCGCTGCGAAGCTTGAATGGAGGGGCGCATTTTTGACGCACAGGTTGTGCTGTCACCAAAGAATTCCCCGCTCGGCAAGCTCCTCAGTCAATACGTGTGCGTGCGCGTCACGCGGATGGACCACGTGGATGTCGGACTCTTCGACCGGGATTGGAATAATGCGATTTACTTCTTCGTCTTGAACGGCAACGAGCAGATCTACATGCGGTATGGCGGGCGGGAATCGGAGTCGCCCGACACCTATAACAGCCTGGAGAGCATGCAGGTGGCGTTGCAGCAGGGCCTCGCCCTGCATCAGAAGTCGCTGCACGGGGAACTTCCGCCGGAGCCCCGGCCCAAACCCCTGTTTCCGCAGGAAATGCCGCTGCTGGTGGAGCGGACGTTCGCGATCCGCCGTTGCGTGGAATGCCACCTGATCGGCGATTTCCAGAATATCCAGCGCGAACAGGACGGCGTGCTCGACAAGCTGACGCATCTCT
Source organism: uncultured Solibacteraceae bacterium (assembly GCA_964608645.1). GTDB lineage: Bacteria > Acidobacteriota > Terriglobia > Bryobacterales > Bryobacteraceae > CAZSQK01. The sequence continues at coordinate 119,668 of CAZSQK010000002.1, forward strand.
ATCGATCCCCGGATATCAAGACGATCGGCATCTATCTCGACGTGCCGAAGGGTCTCGTGGTGAAAGAGGCGCGCGACGCCGTGCAAGCCGCCGGCATGCGAGCCGGAGACCGCATCGTCGCATGGAACGGCGTGCCCGTATACACCTTCGGCGACGTGCAGTACCGGCATGACAAAGTGGACCGCCGCGCGGAGAAGATCCAGGTCACGGTGGAGCGCGACGGTAAACCGCTGGAGCTCACCGTCGCGCTACCCAAGCGCTGGTGGTGGACCGACCTGCGCTTTCGCCAATCGAGCGTCGATCCGAGAATCGATTTCGAGGACCGCCCTCTCACCGAAGCGGAAAAACAAAATCTGGGTCTCAAGCCCGACGGCTTCGCCAGCCAGGTGAAGTACGTCTCCGATTTCGCGAAGTTCCGCAAGACTCACGACCTCAAAGTGGGCGACATCATCGCCGCCGTGGACGGCGTCGAGCGCGACGAATGGGCTAACACCGCCGAGCTGTTTATCAAGCTCCACACCAAGGCAGGAGAATCGGCCACGCTGGACGTGATTCGCGACGGCAAAAGGATCAAAATGCCGCTCCACAGCCATATTCTGAGCTTCCGCAAATGACGCACATAAACGCAGCACTCCATCGCATCGCCCTCCTGGCTCTCGTCGCCGGCGCGGCGGCCGCGGGCGATTGGTCGGCGCCGGTAGAGGTTCGCCACGAGGACGCTTTGTGCGTCTCTTATGAGGCGCGCTTCGACGGCCCCAATCTGGTGGTGCGCGCCACCGTCGGTCCGGGCTGGCACACCTTCGCGCTCGACAACAAGCGCCGCGCGGAAGAAAAACTGGCGGGCCAGGAGGCGCTGAGCGTCGATAAGGCCACGGAAATCAAGCCGGTTTCCGGGGTCGCCATCGCGGGACCGTGGTATCAGACCGCGCCCAAGGACTTCTCGCATCCGGAACTGCGCTGGTTCAGTTGGGGCTTCGAGCAAAAGGCGATCTTCGCCGCGAAAGGCCGAAAGACCGGAACCGCCCCGGCGAAGGTCGCGATCCGCGGCCAGGCCTGCACCGCGTCGGTTTGCAAGAACATCGATGTCGTCGTGACCGTAGCCGCGCCCCCCAAGGCCGGAGCTCCCGAGATCGATCTGAAGGATCTGGTGGCCGTCCGCTGATTACAGCGGCGCGCATTCCACGGCGAACCGGCCCGAAGGCAGACGGCCCGAAGCCCGCACCTCCAACCCGGCTTCCCGCGCCATCCCGCGAAATTCGCTCATCCCCCGATTGCGGCCGCCGACCAGGACCATCATCAACAGTTCCGGAGTCACCTCGCCATCAGGCTGCGCGCCGCCCAGGATGACGACCCGGCCCGCGGGATGCGCCGCCTCGGCGCAACGCCGCAGGATCGCCATCGCCTCGGCGTCCGGCCAGTCGGCCAAAACGTTCTTTACGAGGTAGAGGTCGCCGCCTCCGGGCAGAGCGTCGAAGAAGCTCTGCGCGGCGGTGGTCGCGCGATCCGCCACCCCCGCCCCTTCGAAAATGGCGGCCGACCGCGCGATCGTGCGCGGAAGATCGACCAGGATCCCCCGCACCGCCGGATGCGCGCGCAAGATCTCCGCCAGCAGCGATCCCGTGCCGCCGCCGACGTCGACCACCGTCCGCACACCCTCCCATCCGCCGGGATCGAGCAGCACCGCGGGGTCCGGCGTGCCGTGGCCGGCAGGCCCGATCATCGCATCGAAATCCGCGGCGATCTCGGGATGTGCGTCGAGATCCTCCCAGAACGAACATCCGAAAGCCTCGTGATACGCCGTCCTTCCCGTCCGCACCGCCGAAAGCAGCGTCCCCCACGAATGCGCCATCCGGCCGCCGAGGCTATCGAGATCGAATGCGAGCCGCACCGGAGTCTCCAGCAGCGGACGCGCCGCGTCATTCAGCGCAAATCGGCCCGGCGCGGGCTCCTCGAAGACACCCTTGCCGACCAGGTGGCGCATGACCCGATACAGCGATTCGCCATGCGCCCCAGCCGCCGCGGCCAGCGGACCGATCTGGTCGAGCCCCGCCTCGATGTGACGCGCCACATCGAGAGTGCTGACCACGTGAATGCACCAGGGCGTGGAAAGGTCGGACAGTTCCCAGAGACTCATCCCGCCATCATGACACGCATGGTTACAATGTTGTGTAAATGGATCCTCACGAGAGGGAAGAGCTACTCGCCGCCCTGACGGCCGGCCGCGCAGCATTCCTGGAGGCTGTCGGCGGCCTTTCCGAAGAAGCAGCCCGGCAGCATCCGCGTCCCGAAGGATGGTCGGTGATGGACTGCGTGGAGCACGTTGCGATCGCAGAGTACCATCTGTTGAATTCCGTGTGCCAGGCGCAAGACGTCGCCGGCGCGCCTTTTCCACGAGAGCGGGAGGCGCAGATTCGCGCGGTGGCGGCCGATCGGTCGCGGAAAATCCCGGCGCCCGAAGCGGCACGGCCCGCAGGAAGGTTCGCCACCCTGCGCGATGCCGTCGATGCCTTCCTGGCCGCCCGCGCCCGCACCCTCGACTATGCCGCAAGCTGCGATGGCGATCTCCGCCTCCGCATCGCCAAACATCCGATCCTGGGCGAGGCGAACTGCTACGAGATGCTCCTCATCATCTCGGGGCATTCGTATCGCCACGCAGGGCAGATCGAGGAAATCAGGTCTCAGCTTACCGGCTGACGTCGGTGCCCTTGGTGCTCACAGAATACTTCGCGAGCATGTTCGGGTTCTCCCAGGGCGGGAACGTCTCCGGATGCCGCAGATAATCGAAGAACCGATTCGTCACCTGCGCGAAATGCGCCTCATGCCCGACCCGGTATTGGTCCGGAATCGTCACCCGAAACTCGCCGCCGCGGTCTTCGATCGCAATCCCCGGATACTGCCTGATCAACTCCGCGGCCTTCGCCTCCAGCGCCCGGCCCACATCGCCCGCGACATACAGTTCGGGCCGATAATTTTCCGCCGCCCCCTGCCGGACCTCGATGCGCGACTTCGTCCCGCGGTACACCGCCAGGTGCGTGTCGCCCGTCCCGGAGGGCGCTTCCCAGTTCCACAGCACGTCGAGTTTCACGTGAATCCCGCGGAGCGTGTAGGAGACGCGCGTATTGCAGTAATAGTCGAGGGCGGGGCCGGGCTGCCCGGTGACGTGGCGGAATTGTTCCGCCGTCATCGTCGTCGGCCAACGGCTGGCGCTCACCACCTCGAGATCGGCGCGATAGTCGAGCGCTACGTCCGGGAACAGCGTCCACTGCGCCAAATCGACCAGGTGCGTGCCGACGTCGGCGAGCGCCTCGCCCTGCTCGTGGATGTCGAAGAACCACGCCGGCCGCAGATTCGGAACGCCTGCCACCAGTTTCAGGATGTGGTGCACGCTCTCCATGTAAACGGCCGGCTCGGCCTCACTGCCACCGGCCGATTCGCCAAAGACCTCCGGCGCGTTCACCAGTTCGCGCTGCAACATCGACGTGATCTCGTAACGCTCCGTCATGATGTCGTACGCGATCAGGTTCCGCCGCGCGGCCAGGTCGAGCGCGGCTTCGAGCGCCGGCAGGTCCTCCGTGCGGATGATCCACGGTTTATCGGCAAGCACGTGCAGTCCCGCTTCGAGCGCGGCGCGAATGTATTGGATCTTGAGCCGGTTGCGTCCCGAGAGCACGACAATGTTGCCCGGGCGCTCGGCGATCATGCGGTCCAGGAAATCCTGCGAAGCGTGGACGTCGAGTTCCCAGGCCGTGGGATTCGCCGGCCGCGAATTGAACCGGGCGACGCGGTTCATGTGTTCGGTGAGGTCCGCGCTCAGCGGCGCATAGACGGCGGCCCGGTTGGAGACTCCCGGGTAAGCCTCCTTCTGAATCAGGGCGGCATGGAAATGGCCGGGGTCGAGGGTGATGAGGCGATATTCGTCCATGAAAAACTCAGGTTACTATTGAACCGATGCCGCGTGCGTGGATGTTGGGTCTTTTCTGTTTCGCGCTTCAGGCGGAATCGCTGTTCGACGGCAAGTCGCTGCAGGGCTGGAAGGAGACGCCGTTCTCCCAACGAGGCGCGGTGCGCGTGGAAAACGGCGCCATCGTGCTGGTCGCCGGTTCGCCGTTCACCGGGGTCACCTGGACCGGCGCGTTTCCCCGCTCGAATTACGAAATCCGCTTCGAGGCCTCCCGGATCAAGGGCGGCGATTTCTTCGCGGCCCTGACCTTCCCCGTCGGCGAGTCGTTCTGCACCTTCGTCACCGGCGGCTGGGGCGGCGACATCGTGGGCCTGTCGAGCATCGACGGCTGGGACGCCTCGGACAACGAGACGCGCTCGTATTTCACCTTCGAAACCGGCAAGTGGTACGCCTTTCGCGTGCAGGTGACGGATGCGCGCATACAGGTGTGGATCGACGACAAGCCGGCGGTGAACGTCGAGATTGCCGGCCGGTCGATCGCCCTGCGTTACGGCGAAATCAAGCTCTCCGCGCCGCTCGGATTCGCCTCGTACGGCACTACCGGCGGCGTGCGCAAGATCGAGTATCGCCTGTTGAAGTAGCTGCCCGCTTACCCGTTCAACGTCCAGCCCGAACGATACGTCCTCTTGAGATACTCGTTCGCTTCGCTCGAATTGGTGACCCGCCCGGTGGCGGGATCGTATTCCAGCCGCTTGCCGGCCTGATGCGCGACCAGGCCGAGCAGCATTTGTTCGATCATCGTCCCGCTGTAATCGAAGTCGCAGTGCGTCTTCGCGCTCGTGCCGTGGACCACGCCATTGTTTTTGCCCTTGCAGGCGTCGATCCAATCCAACTGGAAGAGGCTGTCGCCGGTGTTCCCGGTGGCGCGCAGACTGGGGTTCGGCAGACCCAGCGCGGGCGGAATGCCATTTTCCAGAAACCGCACGACGGGGAAGCCGTTCGGGCCGGCTTCGGCGCTCGGCATCGCAGACATGCCGCCCGGAAGAGGACCGCGTCCGGCCTGCGGCGCCGGGCGCGGAGCCGCGGGACGAGCCCGCGTCGCCGCCTGCGTCACCTGTCCCGTCCCGCCGATCAGCGGCAGCGTCTGATCCTTCCCGCGGCGCTTGTAATACGTCAGGTCGCCATCGTCGTTGTTCGGAATCAGGATGCGCGTCGTGAAATCCGCCAGGATCGACCCCTTCGTGCCCTCGAAAATCGCGCCATTGCCGATGCGGCTCACGTCGATATAACCCTTCGGCGCGTTCGGCTTCAGGCCGCCCTGATACCACACCAGCGAGATCGGCCCGCGCCACGAGTTCGCGGGGTGCTCAAACATCGCCTTCAGCTTCACCGGCGTGATGTTCGGATCGAACTTGTCGCTGACCTCGCGGTCGATATCGATGGCGGTCGGCGCGCCGGCGTCGATGGCGTTCCACAACAGGTCCATCGTGTGCGCGCCCATATCGCCCATCTGTCCCACGCCGAAATCGCGGTACATATTCCAGAAGAGGCAGTTCATCCCCGCCGAGCCGCCGAAATACTGCGGGCTGTAGGGATGGTAGGGCGACGGTCCGATCCACTGCTCGTAGTGCAGGAACGACGGCGCCATGCCCTCCCCGGCGGGGTATCCGGGACGCGGCAATTGCCGGGCGTCCCATGCGTGTACGGTCTTGAGATCGCCTACCGCGCCGTCGAGGATCAACTCCCGGATCCGCTCGAAATTGGGATACGCATGGCGCTGCGTGCCGTGCTGCGTCGCGACTTTGGCGCGCTTGCTCAGGTAATTGGCGCGCACCGTCCGCGTCTCTTCCACCGTGATTCCGAGCGGCTTCTCGCAGTACACGTGCATATTGCGATTGAGCGCCCAGTTGGCGATGAAGGCGTGGTGATGGTCGGCCGTGCAGATCACGACCGCTTCGACGTCCTTCTGGTCGAGGCAGCGCCGCCAATCCCAATGGGTCTTGGCGTTGGGAAACAGCTCGAGCGCCTCCTTGGTGCGATTGTCGTTCACATCGCAGAGCGCCACCACGTTCTCGTTCTTGAGGACGTTATAGTGCGCCGTTCCTCTCCCCCACACGCCGATGAGGGCGATATTGAGCTTGTTGCTTGGCGCGTTCTGTCCTCGGAGCGTGCCGCTCTTGAGGAGGACCAGGCCGGCGCCGGCGGAGCGAAGAAGGTCGCGTCGTTGCATGCCGAAACCAGTAGCATGTGGCGCCCGGGAGCGCAAGGGTTCCCGCGCGCTACCATGGGAATCATGCTGTCTGTGCCGTTGTTGTTCCTCTTCGCCGCGGCCGAGTTCCCCGCCCCGGTGCTCGATCCTCCCGCCCCAACCCACACCGCGACCGCGGTCGTCGCGGGCGGATGCTTTTGGGGCGTCGAAGCGGTGTTCGAGCGCCTCAAAGGCGTCACCGACGTGGTCTCCGGCTACGCGGGCGGCCAGCCCTCCACCGCGCACTACGAAATGGTCGGGACGGGACGCACGGGGCATGCCGAGTCGGTGCGGATCTCCTACGACCCGTCGCAGATCTCGTATGGCCGTCTGTTGCAGGTGTTCTTCTCGGTCGCCCACGATCCGACCCAGCTCAACCGCCAGGGTCCCGACGAGGGCACGCAGTACCGTTCGGCGATTTTCTATGCGTCCGAAGACCAGAAGCGCGTCGCCGAGGCCTACATTCAGCAGCTCAACCAGGCGAAGGTCTTCAAACGGCCGATCATCACGAAACTCACGCCGCTCGAAGGCTTCTACCCGGCCGAGGATTATCACCAGGACTACATCGCCCACAACCCCGGCAACCCGTACGTGATCTATAACGACCTTCCCAAGCTCAGCGAGCTCAAGAAGAAGTATCCGGACCTCGTGACCAAGCGCTGACGATGGACCCTCGCCTCCAGCACGGGATCGAGCTGTTCAATCGCCGCGAGTTCTTCGTGTGCCATGAAGTCCTGGAGGAGATCTGGACGCCGGAGCGCGGCGCCCGCCGCCTCTTCCTGCAGGCGGTGATCCATTTCGCCGTAGCGTTTTATCACGACCAGCGCGGCAATCCCCTCGGCGCCAGCCGCCAGCTTCGCAAAGGGCTGCGCAAACTCGACGCCTTCCGGCCCGCCTGCGAGGGCATCGACACCGCGCAACTGTACCGCGACGGGCTCGCAGCCGTGGAACGAACCGAAGCCGGCGGCGCCTTGGATGGGTATCCCCGCATCCACATCGTGCAAACGGCGCGCGCCGTCTGATACCGTTTGCGCATGGACCGCCGCCAGTTTCTCATGGGAGCCGGCGCCTTGCCCTTCGTGGCCGGCGCGCAGGACGACCTTCTTCGCCGCACCTGGAGCGCGCGCTGGATCGCTGTCCCCGGCGCCCCGCCCAATGACTATGGCGTCTACCATTTCCGCCGCGCCCTCGACCTTCCGGCGAAGCCGCAACGCTTCCTCGTGCACGTCACCGGCGACAATCGCTACCAGTTGTTCGTCAACGGCCGCCGCGCGGCATGGGGACCGGCGCGCGGCGATCTCTTCCATTGGCGCTACGAAACCGTCGACCTCGCCCCCTACCTCGACGCCGGCCGCAACGTCCTCGCCGCGGTGGTATGGAATTTCGGCGAGCTCGCCCCCGAGGCGCAGATCACGCTCCAGACCGGTTTCCTGCTGCAGGGCGCGACCGATGCGGAACGCGTCGCCGACACAGGCCCCAACTGGAAATGCGCCCGCAATCGGGCCTACGCGCCCATCGAAATCACCAGCGGGCTGGTGCGTGGATATTATGTCGCCGGCCCCGGCGATCGCGTGAATGGCGCCCTCTATCCTTGGGGGTGGGAGCGCCCCGAGTTCGACGACGCGCGCTGGGACCCGGCGCTCCCGATCGGACCCGCGGCCGGCCGCGAGGCGCAGGACGTCCATTCGCGGTGGATGCTCGTGCCGCGCAACATCCCCGCCATGGAGGAACGGCCCGAGCATCCGCAAAAGGTCAGACGTGCGGTCGGAATTGCCGCGCCCGCGACGTTCCCCGCGCCCGGCGAATCCGTCCATTTTCCAGCGGGAAGCCGCGCCACCCTGCTGCTCGATCAGGGATACTTGACCACGGCCTATCCCGAACTGATCGTCAGCGGCGGAAAAGACGCCATCGTCAAAATCTCCTACGCGGAGAGCCTTTTCGAGCCTACGCCTCCCGGCAGCCGCAGCCTCGTCAAAGGCAACCGCAACGACGTCGACGGCAAGCAGTTCATCGGCTATCGCGACGAATTCGTCGCCGATGGCCAGGCGGGACGCACATTCCGTCCCTTGTGGTGGCGCACCTACCGCTATCTCCAGCTCGAAATCGAGACGAAGGGAGAGCCGCTCACCATCGACAACCTGCGCGCCACCGCCGTCGGCTACCCGTTCGACCGGCGGGCGCGGTTCGAATCCGACGCCCCGGAGCTCGGCCGCGTCCTCGACGTCGGCTGGCGCACCGCCCGCCTCTGCGCCCATGAAACCTACATGGACTGCCCGTATTACGAGCAGCTTCAGTACGTCGGCGACACGCGCGTACAGTGCCTGGTCTCACTCTTCAACAGCGGCGATGCGCGGCTGGCGCGCAACGCCATCGAGCAGATCGACAACTCGCGGCAAAGCGAAGGCGCCACCATGAGCCGCTATCCCACCAGGCTCGAGCAATTCATCCCCGGTTTTTCGCTTTGGTGGATTGGCATGGTGCACGACTACTGGCGCTATGTCGACGACCCGGCCTTGGTGCGCCGCATGCTCCCCGGCGTGCGCGCCGTGCTGAGCTTTTTCGAGAGCTACCAGACCGGCAACGGGTCGCTGCGGACGCTGCCCTGGTGGCGCTACTTCGACTGGGTGCCGTCGTGGCCCAACGGCAACGCGCCGCAGGACGCCGAGGGCGGCTCGGCGCTCTTCGACATGCTGCTGCTGATGGCATACCGGTGGGCCGCCGAACTCGAGACCGGCCCGCTGGCAGCCGTATATCGCGAGCGCGAACGGCAGTTGCGGACCACCGCGCACTCGCTCTATTGGGATGCCGCGCGCAATCTCTACGCGGACACCCCATCGAAGAAGCAGTTCTCGCAGCACGCCAACACCCTGGCGGTGCTCGCCGATATCGTGACCGGAGCCCCGGCGCGACAGTTGCTGACCCGCGCGGTGACCGGGCCCGGCCTCGCGGAGCCCGGCCTCTTTTTCAAGTTCTATGTTCATCAGGCGTTCGCCAAAGTGGGCGACGGGGACGCTTACCTCGATCGGCTCTCCGATTGGCATGACATGATTGCCCGCGGCCTGACCACCTTCGCCGAGACCGTCGACCGCCCCAACTCCGCGTCCCGCTCCGATTGCCACGCGTGGAGTTCCAGCCCGAACATCGAGATCTTCCGCAACGTGCTGGGCGTCGATTCGGCCGCGCCCGGCTTTCGCCGTGTCAGCGTCCGCCCGCACCTGGGGAAGCTTCGCCGCGCCGCCGGGGCCGTGCCGCACCCCAAGGGCTTCGTCGAGGTCCGCATCGACGGACAGGCGGTGACGGTCGTGTTGCCGCCGGAAATCACCGGCCAGTTCGAGTGGCGCGGTGTGCATCAGGAACTTACCCCAGGTGTTAACCCTATCCGTATACCCGCTTGACAACCTCCGGGGCAAAGGAGAGATTAGTCGAATGCCTGACGAGCCCTTGCAGCTTCGCGCGGTGTTACAGGAGGAATCCGACGCTCTCCGCGCCACCGGCCGTCCCTCCCGTCCGTTAAGCGCTCTCTGCATCTCCGGCGGCGGCATTCGCAGCGCCACCTTCGCGCTCGGCGCCATTCAGAGCCTCGCCGAGCATGGCCTCCTCAGCCAGTTCGACTACCTTTCGACCGTGTCGGGAGGCGGGTACATTGGCGCTTGGCTCTCGGCCTGGACGACGCGAGAAAAAGGGATCGAGAACGTCGTGCCGCATTTGCGCAGCGACGCTCCGCAGCCCGGCCCCGGCGAGCTGGACCCGATCGGCCATCTGCGGGAATATAACAACTATCTGTCGCCGAAACTCGGCGGGTTTTCCCAGGACACCTGGACCCTCATCGCGACGGTTATCCGCAACATCGCGCTCAACTGGCTGGTGCTGGTTCCCTTGCTGCTGTTTTTCCTCATGGCGCCGCGCATCCTGCTTGGCATCGCGCGCCTCGCGCAGGTTTACGACGACCTTTACAAGACGCCTGGGGTCATCGCCGACTCATTCGTGGTCACCAGGGTATTGCCGGCGGCATTCATCCTTTTGTTCTGTTACGGGATCTACCACATCTTCAAATTTCTTCCCGGCGTCGGCGGGCGAAACCACACCGGAGCCGACTTCATGAAACGGGTGCTGGCACCCCTGGCCGTGGCGACGATCCTGTTCTGCGCGTACGACACACTGTATTACTGGGACGACACCAACCCCGCGATGTGGCAGTGCATTGTGGCGACCCTTGTCCCCGCGGCGGGAACCTGGGCAGTCTTCCTGATCGTCTGCGGCAAGCCGGCGCCCGATCGGTGGACCCTCCTCCGCCGGCTGTCGATCGCGATTGTGTTGTTGGCCGTCACGGTGGGCTGCGGAGAATGGCTGGTAAACACGCGCCTGGCGCCGGCGATCAGTTGGTCCGCCTATGTGACCGTCGTGCCCCCGCTCCTCGGTGTGTGTTTCTTCGCCGCGCTGGCCATCTTCGCCGGCCTGTCGAGCGGCGCCCTCGAAGACAAGGACCGCGAGTGGCTTTCGCGCGCCTCGGCCGCCATTCTGCTGACGAGCGTCGGGTGGGTGGCCGCGTGCCTCATCGTGCTGCAGGCGCCGCAGTGGGTCTTTGCCTGGAAACAGTGGGGCGGCGGAGCGATCGCCGCCATTGGAGGGGCCGCCGCCTGGGCCACCTCGCTGACACGCCGCGACGGCAAAGCCGCTCCCGGCTATCCCGCGTGGACGGCGACCGCCGTCAAGATCGCGCCCGCCGTCTTCGTGGTGGCGTTGGCCGTCGGCCTGGCCGTCCTTACCAATATCATTCTGCATTTCACGGACGCCGCTCACCCGTCCTCGTGGAGCCACGTGGCGCTGCTGGAACACTCCACGCTGAGCGCCCTCGCGGCGGTCGCCATCGCCTTTTACGCGATCGCCTGGGTCGCGGCGCGATTCGTCAACATCAATAAGTTCTCCCTCCACGGAATGTACCGGGACCGCCTCATCCGCGCGTACCTCGGCGCGTCGAACCCGGACCGCGTGAACAACCCCGGCAAGGTCGTCGATGGCGGCCCCAATCGCTTCACCGGCTTCGCGCAGAGCGATAACCTCCTCATGAACGCCCTCGTCCGCCGCCCGTTTCACGTCGTCAACATGACCTTGAATTTGGTCGCCGGCCAGCGTCTGGCGTGGCAGCAGCGCAAAGCGCAGTCCTTCACGGCGACCCCGCTGCACTGCGGCAACCTCGACGTCGGATACCGTCCCTCCGAGTCGTTCGGCGGCGGCATCTCCCTCGGCACCGCGATCACGATCTCGGGAGCGGCCGCCAGTCCCAACATGGGCTACCATTCCGCCGCCGCCACCGGCTTCATCATGACCCTGCTGAACGCGCGGCTGGGCGCATGGCTCGGCAATCCGGGACAGGCCGGCAGGAAGACATGGAAGCTCGGGGGCCCGCAGTCCGCCATCGGGTCGCTCCTCAAAGAGGCCTTCGGCCTGACCAACAATCAGAGCGAATACGTGTACCTCTCCGACGGCGGGCACTTCGAAAACCTGGCGTTATACGAGATGATCCTGCGCGGCTGCCGCTCCATCGTGGTGCTCGATTCCGGCTGCGACGAGACGTTCACCTACGAAGATCTCGGCAACGCCCTGCGCAAAATCCGCATCGACATGAACGTCCCCATCACATTTGTCCACGGCGGGGTGCAGGCGGACAAGCGCTGCGCCGTGGCGCGGATCGACTATGCCGGCGGCGAGCCGGGCTGGCTCCTGTACGTCAAGCCCAAGGTGCTCGGCGATGAACCGCCCGACGTGGTCAGCTACGCGAAACAGAACACCAGCTTCCCGCACCAGAGCACGGCCGATCAGTGGTTCGACGAATCGCAGACCGAGAGCTACCGCATGCTCGGCAAGCACACGATCGACGCGATCTGCGGCAGTTGGCCGGCAACCGGAATTCTCGGCGATCTCGCGCGCCACGTCAGCGCCGAATACCTCGGCGTCAAGCAGGCCGCCGCGGGACAGTCTACTTAATCCACGCCATTCCGTCGGGGCCGGTTCCGGTCTTCAGACGGTCTACCAGTTCCAGCGTTTTCAGATCCACCACCGCGACGTTGTCGTCGCCCGTCACGGCGCAGTACGCGCGCGAGCTGTCCGGCGGAATCAGAATCCCCGCCAGGCCCCGCCCGAGCTTGATCCGCTTCAGATCCTTCCGTGTCGCCCGCTCCAGCACCACCAGTTCGCCCGCGTCCAGGTCCGAGATCAGCACCAGCCGGCCGTCGGGCGAAAACTTCAGCCGGTTCGACCGCTTCGTCTGCACGTTGAACGTGTTCACCACCCGCTTGGCCGCCAGATCGATGATCGACACGCTGCCGTCGCGCGAGTTCGCCGCCCAGAGCTGCTTGCCGTCGGGCGAAATGTCGAACCCTTCCGGCCCCTTGCCCACCGGCACGACCGTCTCATTCCAGTTGCCCACGCCGGCGCGCTCGATGATCGTGATGCTGTCCGATCCGATATTGGAGGTGTAAATCCGGCTCTCGTCCGGCAGCCCCTGCACCATGTGCGTCGTATTCTGCCCGGTCCCGAGCACCAGGTCCACCTTGTTCAACGCCGGATCGTAGCGGCCGATCACCTTGTTCGCTTCCGCCGTGAAGTAGACCTTGTTTCCGGCCGCCCACATCCCATGCGGCCGGCTCAATGGCGTCAGGTCGACGCGGTGCAGCTCCTTGCGCGCCGCGATGTCGATGACCGAGAGGGAATTGCCGCCCCCGTAGTTCGACACGAACGCCAGCTTCCCGTCCGCCGACACATCGACCTCGTGCGGCTGCTCCCCCGTGCGCACGGTTCCCAACACCTTCTTCGACGCCGGATCGACAATCGCCAGCGTGCCCTCTTTGTTGAGCACCAGCAGTGTTTGCGCGGGCGCGAGCCCCGCCGCCGCCAGAAACGCGAGAAGCGACGCAAGTTTCATAGATGAATGTTATCGTGAACCCAATGGCGCGTGAAAGGGCGGTAGCCGCGGCTCCCGGACGAGTCAATCTGATCGGCGAACACATCGACTATCACGACCTGCCGGTGCTGCCCATGGCCCTCCAACGCCGTGTCCGCGTTTCCTATCGGCCGCGCGGCGACCGCCGGATTCAGGCCTCTTCCGGTCCCTACGGCGCCCGCGAATTCGAGTGGACCGGCGACTTGGCGCCCGTCGCCCGCGGAGATTGGGAGAACTACCTGCGCGCCGCCGCGCTCGTGGCGCAAACCTTCCTGCCCGCCGGCCGCGTCGGCATCGACGCGGAAATCGACTCCGACCTGCCGGCCGCCGCCGGGCTCGCGTCGTCCTCCGCCCTGCTCGTCGCGTTCACCCTGGGATTGCTCCGCGCGAATGGATACAATCCGGCATTCGAGGAATTAATGGAAGTTTTGCCGGACGGCGAGCAGTTCGTGGGCACCCGCGGCGGCGGCATGGACCACGCGGCGGCCCTCGCGTCGCGCGCGGGCTGCGCCTCCCTCATCGGCTTCAAGCCGGTGACGATCCGCCACATCCCGATTCCGGCCGGCTGGGGATTCCTCGTCGCCGACAGTCTCGTGCGCGCCGAAAAGTCGGGACTCGCCCGGGAAGAATACAATGCCCGGCGAAACGCCACCCTGACGGCGCGGGCCAGGATCGCCGCCGGCGAAAAGCTCACCGAATTGGAGCGCGATGCCTATCTGCACGTCACCAGCGAAGCGGACCGCGTCGCCGAGGCCACGTCGGCCATGGAGCGCGGCGACGCCGCCCATTTCGGCCGCCTCCTCCTCGAATCGCACGAGAGCCTTCGCGTCCGGCTGTGCGTCAGTTGCCCCGCGCTCGATAACCTCGTCGAAGCGGCCATGTCCTCCGGCGCCATCGGGGCCCGCCTGACCGGCGCGGGCTTCGGCGGCTGCGCGGTGGTGTTCGCGAAACAGGCGGACCTGCCGGGCGTGCGCGCCGGGCTGATCGAACGGTTTTATGCAGGCGACCATCGCCACGTCTTCGAGGCCGTGCCCGGCGACGGCGCTCTGGCGGGAAAAGTGGCCTGACGAAGGGAACATCCACCTCCATGCAGCTTCACACCATCGACTGGTTCATCGCGTTCCTCGCGGTCGCGATCTGCTTCATTCCCGCGCTCTTCTTCGGCAAGCGATCGGGCAAGAGCACCGCCGAGTTCTTCGCCTCCGGCCGCTCCGTGCCCTGGTGGCTCGCCGGACTCTCCATGGTTGCGACGACGTTCTCCAGCGACACACCCAATCTGGTCGCCAATTTCGTGCGCACCCAGGGCGTGGCCGGCAACTGGCAATGGTGGGCCTTCACCCTCACCGGCGTCGCGACGGTCTTTTTCTATGCGAGGCTGTGGCGCCGCTCCGGCGTCCTCACCGACCTGGAATTCTACGAACTGCGCTACTCCGGCAAAGCCGCCGGCGCCGTGCGCGGCTTCCGCGCCATCTATCTCGGACTGCTCTTCAACTGCATGATCATGGCGACCGTCAACCTCGCCGCCTGCAAGATCGCCGCCATTCTCTTCGGCCTCGAACGCTGGCAGACGCTGCTCGCCGTCGGTCTCCTCAATGTCATCTTCGCGACCCACTCGGGCCTGTGGGGCGTGCTCGTCATCGACATGTTCCAGTTCTTCATCAAGATGTCGGCGGTCATCGCCGCGGCGTACTTCGCGGTGACTCTCCCCGAGGTCGGCGGCCTCCATGGACTGGTGACGAAGCTCGAAGGAATGCGCGGACCGGGCGGCGTGAATTACCTGAACATGCTGCCCGATTTTCACAACAACTGGAATCTCGCCTTCGCCGTCTTCATCATGCCGATCGCCGTCCAATGGTGGGCCGTCTGGTACCCCGGCGCCGAGCCCGGCGGCGGCAGCTATATCGCCCAGCGCATGCTCGCGTCCAAATCCGAAAAGGACGCCCTCGGCAGCACGCTGTTCTTCAACGTCGCGCATTACGTCCTGCGGCCATGGCCCTGGATCCTCGTCGGCCTCGCGTCATTGATCGTCTACCCGCAGCTCTCCGACATTCAGACCGCCTTTCCCCGCCTCGACCCGCGCCTCGTCGGCCACGATATCGCGTTCCCCGCGATGCTGCGCTTCCTCCCCGTGGGATGGATGGGCCTGATGCTCGGCGGCCTGGTCGCGGCCAATTCCTCGACCATCCTCACCCATCTCAACTGGGGCGCCTCGTACCTCGTCCACGACTTCTACCGCCGCTTCGTCAACCAGAACGGCACGGAGCGGCATTACGTGATGGCCGGCCGCGTCGCGACGGTCCTGCTGTTCGTCCTCTCGTCCTCCCTGGTCTTCGCGCTCGACACCGCGCAGGGCAGCTTCAACATCATCCTGCAAATCGGCGGCGGCACCGGCCTCCTCTACCTCCTGCGCTGGTTCTGGTGGCGCGTCAACGCATGGTGCGAGATCGTCGCCATGATCAGTTCGTTCCTGGCCGCGGTCGTGCTGCTCGTCCTCGGCAGAAATGGCGTCGAGATCGGCGCGGCCCAGGGGCTTCTCATCGTCATCGGCGTGACCACAGTTTGCTGGATTCTCACCGCCTACCTGGGTCCCGCGACCGACCCGGACGTCCTCGTCAATTTCTACCGCAAGGTGCGCCCCATGGGCCCCGGCTGGAAGCCCGTTCGCGCGAATGCCCGTCTCACCCCGGCGGAGGCCGCCGAAACCGGAGACAACTTCCCGCTCGCTCTGGTGGGCTGGCTGAGCGGCTGCACCATGATCTGGTCCGCGCTCTTCACCGTCGGCAATTTTCTCTACGGGCGAATGGAGTATGGCTTCGGCTTACTGGCCGTGTTTGTCATCAGCGGCGCCGTCGTCACCCTCGTCGTGCGGCGCCTGTGGAAATAGCCCGCCCCATGTATGGATTCGCACACTCGCAGGGCGCGGCGCCGGGAGCCCGGATAGCGTCCATCAAAAGTTTCGATTGGACGCCTACGCGAGGCTCCCGTACGATGGGGACAAGCCTCGCCTATGAGCACAACAATCATGATTCCCGAATCGCCGGTTTCGCTTCTTCATCGCGTCAGCAGCATCGTCAGCTCTGACCTTTCGCTCGAAGAGATGCTGGGAGAGATCGTCGGACTGACCGTGCAGGTCACCGGGTGCGACGCCTGCCTGGTCTACCTGATCGATCACGAAGCCAACGAAATGGTCCTGCGCGCCTCCCAGGTCCCCCACGCCGCCGATTTGGGCGAGTTGCGGATCAAGATGGGAGAAGGCGTGACGGGCTGGGTCGCCGAGCACCGCTCGGTAGTGGCGCTGAAATCGAATGCCTCCGCGGACCCGCGCTTCAAGCGCTTCCAGGCGCTCGTCGAAGACACCTACGAGGCCTTCCTCTCGGTCCCGATCGTCAGCGGCGGAGAGGCCATCGGCGTCATCAACGTCCACCACCGCGAATCTCACGAGCACACCCAGGAAGAAATCTCGCTGCTCATCTTTATCGGAGAGCAGATGGGCGGCGTCGTCTCCAAAGCTCGGCTGATGGAAGAGGCGGCGTCGATCAAGCGCCAGCTCGAAGACCGCAAGCTCGTGGAGCGCGCCAAGGGGATCCTGCAGAAGAAGTACAACACCACGGAAGAAGACGCGTATTTCCGCCTCCGCAATCAAAGCCGCCGTCTGCGCCGTTCCATGCGGGAGTTGGCGGAGGCGGTCATCCTCGCCGAGGACATCCAAAACACGTAACGGCCGGCCGCAGGTGAACGCGGGTTGATCCGCGTTCACCTGCGGCTCAGGCCCTACTGCGGAAAACTCTCCGGAGCCCTGACCTTCTGCCAGCCCTCGCCGCTCAAGGCTCGCAGGAACGCGACCAGATCCCCCTTCTCCTGATCCGTCAGATGCAGCGGTTTGATATTCTCGTCGAGATTCTTGTTCTTGACTCCGCCCTTGTCATAAAACTCGACGACCTCTTCCAGCGTCTTCAAACTGCCGTCGTGCATGTACGGCGCCGTGCGGGCGATCTCCCGCAGCGTCGGCGTCTTGAAAACGCCCCAATCGCGCGGATTCTTGGTCACCGCAAACCGCCCCACGTCCGGGTCCGCCTTGTCCGATCCCACCCCGAGGTTCGCGTACGCATTCAGCGTGAAATTCGCCCCCTCGTGGCACTTATCGCATTTCGCCTTGTCGAAGAACACCGACATCCCGCGAATCTGCGGCGGCGTCAACTCGTGCTTGTTCCCGAGCTTGTACCGGTCGTACGGCGCGTTGCCCGACAGCACCGTCCGCTCGAAACATGCGATCGCCATCGCCACACGGTCGATCGTGATCTCGTCCGACCCGAACGCCGCCGTGAACATCGGCCGGTACCCCGCGACCTTCTGCAGCCGTCCCACAATCGACTCGTGCGTATTTCCCATCTCGATCGGGTTGGCCATCGGACCCTTCGCCTGGTCTTCCAGCGTCGCGGCCCGCCCGTCCCAGAACTGCGCCAGCGTATAGGCTCGATTAATGATCGTCGGCGCGCTGCGATTGCCCTTCTGCTTCCGGATGCCGGTCGAAACCGCGGCCCCGTCGGTGAAGGCGAACTGCGGGTCGTGGCACGAAGCGCACGACACCGTGTCGTCCGCCGAAAGGCGCTTGTCGAAATACAGGTAGCGCCCCAGCTCCGCCTTCGCCGCCGAATACGGATTCTTCGCCGGCCACGAAAGCGGCGGCAGGCCCAGCGGCGGCTTCACCTGCGCGGCCGCCGTCAGGCATAGCAACAGCGCGGCCGGCGCTGCCAGAAAGCCGGCCGCAATCCTGGGGGTTCCCATGGGTTTACTTCGTCAGCCCCTGGACGTAAATGGCCCGATAACCGCCCACCGAAGCCTCCGTGCCGCTGACCGACACGATATGCCCCATGTGGTCCGCCGCCGACGCCTTCGCGTCCACACCGCCGTCGCGCCGGGGATCGTGCTCCTCGGGCATCAGCATGTACAGCGATCCGTCCTGCGTCAGCAGTCCGATCGGCTGCCCGTTCTGCACGCACTTCTGGCCGCACGAGCGATGCTTCTCGCCGTGCTTGCCGAGCTGGATGTAGCAGGAGAAATCGACAATCTCGCCGACCCGCGTAATCGCCCGCCCGGGCTGCGGTTTACTGTCGACGCCGGCTGCCGTCGTCGTGGTCGTCCACGGCTCGGCTGCCTTCACGCCGAGGCTCGCCATCGGCTTGTCGTAACTGCCCGCGCCCGGCGTCATTTCCGGGTGGAGAATCAGGGACTTCATCATCGGCGCCTTCTTCGGCGCTTCCTTCGCGTCCTTCTTTTCCTGGGCGGCCAGCGTAACGGCGGCCGCGATCGCAACCAGCACTATCAGTGTTTTGCGTCTCAATGGTTAAGCCTCCACTTTCCTTGAAAGAGTATCACAGCTGAACCCCGCCCACGCTTCACCGGTGGAACTGGTCGCCCGGCCGCCAGTCCACCAGCTTCGCCTGGTTGGCGGCGTCCATTCCCAGCAGGAGACCGAACTCCGCCGCCTGCTCCAGCGCCGTGAAATCCCAATCGGCCTGAAACTCGTCCGACGGCTGGTGGTAGTGCTTCGCGTTGTATTCCTCGTACATCTGCTTGCCCCATCCCGCCGGCTTCCCCGCGAACTCCGTCGCATGCTCGATCGAAAATGCCGGAATCCCCGCGTGCGCGAACGAAAAATGGTCCGACCGGAAATAGTGGCCTGCCTCCGGCGCCGCGTCCGGCGAGATCTCCAGCCCAAGCCGTTTCGCGATCTGCTGCGCCAGCGGCCATACCGTCGTGCGCTCCGCCCCGGTCAACACCACGTCCTTGGCCTTGCCCCAGGGATACAGCGCGTCGTAGTTCAGCGCCAGCGCCGTCTTCGACGGCGGAACCAGCGGATGCGCGGCATAATACTCCGAGCCTTTCAGCCCGCCTTCCTCCGCCGTGACCGCCAGAAACAGCGCCGTCCGCTTCGGCTTCTGCGGCAGCGAGCCCCACACGCGCGCCAGCTCCAGCAGCGTCGCGCAGCCCGTCGCATTGTCGATCGCGCCGTTGTAGATGTTGTCGCCGTTCACCGGCGTCCCGATCCCCAGATGGTCCCAGTGCGCGCTGTAGATGACCGCTTCCTCTTTCAGCTTCGGATCGCTGCCGGGAATGATCGCCGCCACGTTGCGCGTCTCCAGTTCCCGGATCTTCGAAGGAACGTGCGTCCGGATCTGGATCCCCAGGTCGATCGGCTTGAAGTCCCGCTTCTCCGACGCGGCGAGCAGCTCGTCGACCGTATGGTTCGCCAGGCCGAGGAGTTTGTCGCCGGCTTCCTTGCTCAGCCATCCCTGGAACGCGAGCGCCTTCTCGTTCGCCCCGAGCTTCACGAAGGGCGTCTCACGCCCCCAGGAGTTGCGCACCACATCCCAGCCATAACTCGCCGTCGGCGTCGTATGGATGATGATGGCCCCACGCGCGCCGCGCCGCAACGCTTCTTCGTACTTGTAGGTCCAACGCCCGTAGTACGTCAGCGCGCGGCCCTCGAAGAACTTCGGATCTTGCGACGCAGGCTCATTGGTGAACAGCACGACCACCTTGTTGGCGACATCCACGCCCTTGAAATCATCCCATTTGAACTCGGGCGCGGCGATCCCGTGCCCGATGAACACCGCCCCGGCTTCGAACTGGACGTCGGGGCGTTCCAGCGGGCTGACGCCGACGAATTCATCGCCCCACGTGAAATCGACGGTCTTCCCCGGCGCCGACGCCGAGAGCGTCGCGCCCGGCGCCGTTTCGACGCCCACCAGGGGGACTTTTTGGAAATAAGTGCCGTTGTCCCCGGCCGGCCGCGCGCCGGCGAGCGCCAACTGCGTGGCGATGTATTCCGCCGCAATTTGGCCGCCCCGCTGACCCACTCCGCGGCCTTCCAGCAGATCGCTCGACAGAAATCGCGTATGTTCCCGGATTCGCAGCGCGGAAACGGAACTTTCCTGCCCGAGCAGGGTAACAGTAAATAGCAGAACCGGCAAATATTTCATGAGTTCTCGAATGCACTCACATCATAAAAGAAACGGGCGCCTCCTGGCGCAGGCCGCCGCCGTCCTCCTGGTCTCGTGCGCCGCGCCGGCTGCCGTGTTGCCCCTCGCCTTTCAGCCCAATCGCGGACAGGCCTCGGGCGACTACGTCGCGCGCGGCAACGGCTTCACTCTGTCGCTCCAATCCGATCGCATCGACATGATCTCGCGCGGCGCGCACATCGTGGCTGCCTTGAACGGCGCCCGCACCGATGCCCGCCCTGTCGCGGAAGCCCGCTTGCCGGGCGTCGCCCAATATCTCAAGGGGAACGACCCCGCGCGCTGGATTACCGACATCCCGACTTACAGCCGCGTCCGCTACCGCGGGATCTACCCCGGCGTCGACGCCGTCTACTACGGCAAGGACGGCCGCTTCGAGTTCGATTTCGTCGTCGCTCCCGGCGCCGATCCGCGCCGCATCCGCCTGACCTACACCTGTCCCGCAGGCCCGTGCCTGCCGAAAGTCGATGCCGCGGGTGACCTCGTCGTCGGCGCCTTCCACCAGCACCGCCCCGTCATTTACCAGCAGGACGGCGGCGTCCGGCGCATCGTCACCGGACGCTACGCGCTGCGCGGCAAGACCGTCCGCTTCGAAATCGGCGCCTACGACCACACCCGCGAACTGATCGTCGACCCGGCGATTACCTGGGCCACCTATTTCGGCTCGGCCGCCGCCGAAACCGGCGAAGCGGTCGCACTCGACGCCGCCGGCAACATCTATGTCGCCGGCACCAGCTTCGGTCCCAGCGGCTATGGCGACGTCTTCTTCGCCAAATTGACGCCCGATGGCGCCAGCGCCCTGCTTACCGGCGTCTTCGGCGGCAGTTACGACAACGAGTGTCACTCCCTGGCCGTCGACGCCGCCGGGAACATGTACCTCGCGGGCGAGACCAATTCGCCCGACTTCCCCGTGACCAGCGCCGGCTTGACCGTGTACCCCGGATACAATGGCGACGCCTTCGTGTCCAAGATCGCCCCCACCGGCAAGAGTCTCGTGTATTCCTATTACCTGGGCGGCTCCGGACAGGAGATCGCGTTCGGCGTGGCGCTCGACGCCTCCAACGCGGCCTATGTCGTCGGCGCCACCGCCTCCCGCGACTTTCCGGTCAGCCGCGGAACCGCGCAAACCGCGTCGGCCGGCGGCGTCGACGCATTCGTCATCAAGTTCGACGCCACCGGAGCCCCCGTGTATTCCACCTACCTGGGCGGCGCGGGCGACGATTACGGGCTTTCGATCGCCGCCGACACCACCGGCAATGTCTATGTCACCGGCACCACCACGTCGACGGCGTTCCCCGTCACCCAATCGGCGTACCAGGCCAAAATCGCCGGCGGAATCGATTCCTTCGTCACCAAGCTCTCCCCGTCGGGAACGCTTGTCTATTCGACGTACCTGGGCGGCAGCGGCGACGACAATGCCTACGCCATTGCGATCGATGGCGCCGGCTCCGCGTATGTGACGGGACAAACCGCCTCCGCCGATTTCCCCTCCTTGAATCCCGCGCAGGCAGCCTCCGGCGGCAAGACGGATGCGTTCATCGCCAAACTCAACCCCACCGGCGCCTCGCTGGCCTATTCGACGTTCCTCGGAGGCACGGCGGACGATTTGGGGACTGCCATCGCAGTCGATAGCGCCGGCGCTGCCTACATCACGGGCGTGACCAGTTCCTCCGATTTCCCGCTCACCGACGCCTTCCAATCGACGAACGCCGCCGCCTTCAACGCGATCGTCGCGTCTCTCGATCCGGCGGGCGCCATTCAGTTCGCCAGCTATCTCGGCGGCAGCGGAGCAAGCAGCACTACGGGTGACTATGGCAACGCGGTCGCCGTCAATTGCGCCGCCGGGCTGGTCGTCGTGGGCAGCACCACCTCGACGAACTTTCCCGCGACCGCCGGGGCCTACGAGACGGCCGCCGCCGGTGGAGGCGATGCCTTCATCGCCAGGATCGCCGCCGGCGGCAACCCCGCCATCGCGTCGAACGGCGTCGTCAGCACCGCCGGCCTCACAGCCGGCCCCCTCGCGCCGGGGTCGCTCGTTTCGATTCTCGGCGGCAGCCTGGCCGGCGCCACCGTCTCCGTGAATGGCGCCGGCGTGACGCCCCTCTCATCGGCCGCGACCCGGATTAACTTGCAATTGCCCTACGAAACCGCCATCGGAGCCGCCACGGTCAGTGTCGCCACGGCTTGCGGAACCACGGCGCCGGCCACCTTCCAGGTGGCGCAAGCCGCCCCCTACCTGCGGCAGACCGCGACGGGCGACGCCGTCGCGACCAACCAGGATGGGACCGTGAACATCGCCGCCAACCCCGCCAAAGCGGGCTCCGTGGTGGTCGTGTCCCTCACCGGAATCGGGCCGGTCGATAATCCGGTGGCGGCGGGCGCCACCACACCGTCGTCACCCGTATCCGCGGCCACGTTGCCCTTCTCCGCCACCATCGGCGGCGCCAGCGCCGTCGTCCAGTTCCTGGGCCTGACCCCAGCCACAATCGGTTGGGCGCAAGCGAACCTGGTCGTGCCGGCCGCGACCTCGGGCCCTTCTCCGGTAGTGGTCACCGTAGGCGGCGCCGCGAGCAATTCCGCGACCGTGTACGTTCAGTAAGCGATCTCGACCTCCACTGCCGAAACCGATCCCGCCGGGAACCGCCACACCGGCGTCAAACCCATCTCGCGGGGACGGAACACCTCGGGCTGGTCCTGATTGACATACGTCCGCATATCTTCCGGCGCGATCTCGAAAACCCGGCCGTTCGCCATCCCCGGAAAACTCGCCTCCACCGCGCGCCCGTAATTCAGATTCGCGACGTGCAGGTACAACTTGTTCCCCGCCCGGCTCGCCGCGATATCGAGCCCCGCCGGCGCGCTCTGGACCGTGACTCCGTGCGTGCCATTGTGCCGCTTGAACAACCGCGCAATCGACCCGGCCGGCATCAGGTAACTACGCCCGCGCGGCGTCGGCACCATCACCGCGGTGTTCGTCCATCGATTCCCGTTGAAGTCGGCCGCCGTGGCGATCTTCACCCGCTCTCCATGCCGCTGGTAAATGTTCATCGACCGCGCGTGGTACACCGCGGAGAGCCACTCGTACAGAATCGGGTTCGCGTTCGACGGGCTCAGGCTGAGGTGCCCCTCCGTGATCGCGATCGCCCCCGCCGCCGCCTGCTCGATCTCCCCGACGCGCCGCTCCACCGCGTTCGACAGCTCGATCAGTTCCTCCCACGCGCGCTCCGGCTCCGCCTGGTAGCGAAGACCCTTCAGCACCGTGTCGGGACGCTTCGGGTTCTGCCCCATCATGTGGATCGCGACGTAGTCCAGATACTCCCCGGCCTGCTTCTGCAGGTCCGGAGCCCAGAGCCGCCCGTCGCGTCCCCGGTCGCCCCAGCCGATCAGGCGGATCGACGGATCGCGCTGTTTCATCGCCTTCGCGAACTCGACCGTATGCCCGATCGCCTCGTCCTTCGTGAAGGTCGCCGCCCCGTACGACGTCTCGTTGCCGATCTGCCACAGCTTGAGATTCAGCGGCGCGGCAGCGCCGTTGGCCTTTCGCTCCCGGTGGTCGGGATCGTTGGCGTACGACACCCACTCCGCCGCCTCGCGAGCGGTCCCCGTGCGGCTGGCGTATCGCTTCTCGCCGTCGCTGAGAAAATTCACGCAATAGAAGGGCTCCGCTCCCACCCGCCGGCTGAAATCCACGAACTCGTGCGTGCCGACGCGATTGGTCTCTTTGCCGCCCCACGCATAGTTCCGCATCCAGGGACGTTTCTCCGCCGGACCGACGCCCTCGCGCCACTTGTAGTAACGGCTGAAGAGTCCGCCGAACCGCATCGCTCCCGGCGCCAGGTCGCGCGTGATGTCGACGAAGTCCTTCCGCCAGTCGTCGGCGTCGTAGTCCCACGACGCCTCCACCGCGCTGTCGGTAGCCCCCAGCGGCTCCATGAACTGCATGTACAGCAGCGGCGAAATCTCGAACCGCGGCGTCGGGTCCACTACGATGGCGTTCGCATCCGCGGCCCGGAGCGATGCGGCCGCCGCGGCGGCGAGAAACTCTCTGCGTCGGAGCATGCAGATATCGTACTGCGGGCAGGCCCCCATCCGCCCCTGCTCAGGGCCCTTCGACGACGACTTCCCATTTCTCCATGGGACAGTGTTGCGAAAACCACGAGACACCATCCTCGACCAGGTCGGGCTGAATCAGATATCGTCCCGGCTGCTCGGGAGCCCATACGCGGAGGAACATCAGCGCGGAGTCGCCGGGCTGGATCCATCGCGGCACGCTGGTGCGGCTGTAGTCCCACTTCAGCACCTGCCCGTCCGCATGAAACCAGTGATAGGACACGCCGACATTGGCCGGTGGGGACCACCCATCGCCCATGAAGAATGGACGCGCCGACGTGTTAGTGATCAATACCAGCATTGGCTCCAAGGCGCCGGCCCGAAAAACCTCCGGGCGTTCCACTATGCGGACTACCGCATTGAAAGCGCCATTTGGCGCCGGGACCGCCGCGGGAGGCGTCACCACAGGGATGTGGGAAAGCGGTTTCGTCTCGTACCGCTCGTTTTCGTATAAGTAATAGTCTGCTCCGGTGTACACGTTCAACGAGGCATAGAAACGCACCTTCTGCTCGCGGGTGGCACGGTCGTGCCAGACGTAATCCCAGTGCTCGATCCAACAATCGGCGGGGAAGCGCGCCTCGCCGGCGATGACGGGCGGGTCGTGCGCCTTGGTGTTGAATCGGATCAGGGACGGGACATTCCGGAACAGCCGGAGCTGGTAATCCGGTTGCCAGTGCCGGCTCGAGATATAGCGATCTCCGGGAGGAACCACCCAGCGCCGCGGGATCCAGACGCGGGTTGCGCTGCGGTCGGAGAGCAGCGCATTCACATATTCGCGATCGTGCCAGTGCGGACTCAGCGTCTCGTCATGATCGATCTTCAGCACCCAATCGCCCTGGCAATAAGGCAACATATATTTGAGCTGCACGACGTGGTCCGGCTGTCCCCCGGCGCGAAACGCCGCATGCGGGACCGCAAAGATGCGATCCGTGAAATCGCGAGCCACGGATAGGGTGTTGTCCGTGGTGCTGTCATCGATGCCGATAACCAGCTCATCGGCAATTCCCGCGAGCGCCGGCAGCACACGCGCGAGTTTCTGCGACCCATTGATCGTGAGCATCAACAGTGTCAAAGACATACTGACGACTCGTGCTTCGGCATGCCGTTCGCTGCTTGCGGCGTCGCCGTCAACTCGGAGTTGTTAATAACTGCGCCGCCAGGAACTGCGCGTCCAACCCGGCCCGCCGGTGTAGGTGTTCGCGGTCTCCGCAAATGCGCTGGAAGCCCTCGGGAAACCCGAAGCGCCGCAAGTTCCTGTAGAGCCCATGATTGGCCAGGGCTTCCAACACGGCGGTTCCGAGTCCTCCCGACACAAAGTGCTCCTCGATCGTCGCGATGCGGGGATAAGTCGCAGCCAGTTCCACAACGCGGCGTTCCGGAAACGGCTTGAGCCGGAAGACGTCGATGACGCCCGCGTCGATCCCGGAAGGGGCCAATGTCGCGGCGACCTCCATGGCTCTCCGGACCATGGGACCGGTCGCCGCCAGTAGCAGATCCCTCCCCTGTCGCAGCACGGCAAGGCCCTCGTTCAGGTCCGATGTCGAGCCGTTCGAATAAATGAGCGGCCGCCCCTCGCGATTGAGCCGGATGTACGCCGGGCCGCCATCCTGGATCGAGCGCCGTGCCAGCCTGCCCGCCGTGATGTCGTCGGACGGACTCCACACCGTCATCCCGGGCAGGGTCCTCATCAACGCCACATCTTCCATCGTGTGGTGGGAAGGACCGAAAACGCCGTAGTCGACGCCGGCGCCGATCCCGGCCAGAACCACGCTCAGGTTCATCGCACAGACGTCGAGACGCACCTGTTCGAAACAGCGGAACGAGTTGAAGGCGAGAATGTTGAACACGAAAGGCCGCCTCCCGGTGAGAGCCAGACCGGCCGCCACGCCAATCGCATTCTGTTCGGCGATGCCCACGTTCAGGTATTGGCCGGGCAACTCCCGGCGGAAGGCTTCGCAGTAGAACCCCATACTGTCCGGATTCACCAGGACGATTCGCGCGTCGCGTCGGGCCGCTTCGAACAACTGATCGAGGAAGACCTCTCTCAATGCCGATCCTCCACAAAATCGGATGTCTCTGCCAGGCCCAGTTCCTTCCGTGCCGCCGCCAGTTCGTCTCCGGAGGGGAGGCGATAGTGCCACGCCGCCTGTCCCTCCATAAACGGGACACCCTTTCCTTTGACGGTTCGCGCGACGATCGCCAATGGCTTCTCCCTGGCTTCATCGGTGGCCCGGCGCAACGCCGCCAGCAGCGCCGGAATGCTATGTCCATCCACACTGACGACGTCCCAACCGAATGCGGCCCACTTCTCTTCGAGTGGCTCCACAGCGAGGAAATCCGCAAGCCGGCCCGAGGCGGAGATCTCGTTGCTGTCGATGATTGCCGTGAGACGCGACAGCCGGTGGTGGCCGGCGAACATCGCGCTTTCCCAGACGGAGCCCTCGTGGCATTCTCCATCGCCGAGTAAAACGAAGACGCGGTAATCCGCGCCGTCGCGCTTGCCGCCGAGTGCGATTCCGCAGCCGAGCGAAAGACCGTGGCCCAGCGAACCCGAGAAAACATCGACGCCCGGAAGGGAGTCCTCGGCATGCCCGCCGAGCCGGCTTCCGTTGCGGCAGAAGGTGTCCAGTTCTTCAATCGGAAAGAAGCCGAGGCTCGCCAGCACCGGGTAAAGCGCCAGGGCTGCTTGGGCCTTGCTGAGAATGAAGCGGTCGCGTTCCGGCGCATGGGGCGCGGCCGGATCGAACCGGAAGTGCCCTCCGAAATAGAGAGAGACCAGAATCTCGACGCAGGAGAAAGACGATGCGATGTGCCCGCAGCCCGAATTGACGGCCATCTCGAGAATGCGCTGCCGGACCCACAGCGATCGGGCCCCGAGGTCCTCCTCGACACAGCCTCTCCGGGTGTCGCCGGCACAGACTCTCATGCCAGGATCTCCCGGGAACTGGTTACCCCCATAATCGTCCGTCGCAAGCCTTCCTCCAGAGAAACGGTGGGGCGCCACCCGAAAAGCCGCGTGGCGAGAGATATGTCGGGACAGCGCGAACGCCGGTCTCCTTCCAGAGCGGGGCCGAACTGAATTCCGCTTTGGCTCTTGGCGAGATTCGCGATCAGGCGCGCTAAGACCAGCACCGAAATCTCACTGGGGTTTCCCAGATTCACCGGCCCGTGGTAGCCCACATCGAACAGTCCGAGAATGCCGTCCACCATATCGGAGACATAACAATAGGATCGCGTTTGTTCGCCAGTCCCTAGCACCAGGAGCGGCGCTCCCCGAAGGGCGTTTGCGATGTAGGTTGGAATCAAGCGCCCGTCCCAAGGCATCCCGTCGCCATAGGAGTGGAAAATGCGTGCGATCGCGGTGTCCACGCCCCACTGGACGTGTTACGCCGTCGTCAGTGTCTCGGCAAAGCGCTTTCCTTCGTCGTACGCGCTCCGGGGCCCAATCAGGTCGGCGGTTCCCAGGGAAGCTTCACTCTGCGGGTGTTCCAGCGAGTTGCCGTAAACGGCCTCGAAAGAGGCGAGAAGAAATCGGCACCCGTGTTCGCGGGCCACATCGAGCATCGTCGCCGTTCCGAAAGCCGCCGCCCGCGCGACCTCCACGGGATGGGTGCGGAAAATTTGTGGATCGGCTGGTGTCGCCAGGTGAAAGACACCGTGTAGCGGTGGAGCGATCGCGAGCTGCCGCGACACGTCTTGTTCGATGAATTGAACGCTCTCGTGCTGCATTAAGCGGTCCGGCGCCCCCGGGGAAGACGAAAAGCAATTGTCCAGACACAGCACACGGTGGCCGCGCCGGACGAGGGCTTCACAGAGATGCGAACCGATGAAGCCGAAGCCGCCGGAAACCAGAAATCGTAGCGCTCCGAGGGGCCCGCCTGAGTCCGTCAGCCGCGGAATTGGAAGCTCTCCTCGCGAAGGACTAGATGCGCCCGCTCCCTCGCCTCAGCACATACCATCTTTACGGCGCATCGGTCAGTCTCCACTTCATCTTCACGGCGCATGATCGCTTTCAAGTCGCCCTTCTGAGACTCCGCGATGTCATGGACGGCGCCTGCCAGCGAGTCATCACCTAGAGCATATCATCAGCACGTTCGTCCGCCGCGTTCCCGCCAGCGACGCCCGAAGCGCGCCTAAGCCCGAAAGATTTCTTCGCGCGAGAGTTCGAGAAGTCGATCGGACGTCGCTGCCGCGGACTCGCGGATCTCCCGCAGGACGCCGCCGGTTCCCGCCGCGAAACGCGGTTACCGGCGAAGCACCCGGCGCCTCCCGATATCACTTCAGCTTCACGGCGTACGTGACCGCCAGTTCCTTTGTTCGCGCTCGCGTCATCGCCTCCAGGCATGCCAAATATGCAGGCCCTGCCGCCGTGCCAGTCGAATACAACGCCCGCTCAGCCGTGCAGTTCGCGTCGCGATACTGAATCCATAGCCGCTGAGCCGTAACCAGTCGCTGGTCGTCGGCGGCGTCCAACTTCGCCCGGAGGGCTTTGTACGCTGCATTGAGTTGTTCGTCTGCTGTGTCTCTCGCCTTTGCGAGGCAGTTCGCGAGGTCAGCAGTCACGACGACTTCAGCACACGGCGAGTCTTTCTCGTTCATATGCTGCGCCCTGACGGGTAGATTCGCCGAGAGGGCGGCAACGGTCAGCACAAGGAGCAGTCGGGCCATCGACTTCATTCTCGTTGAAAAACGCCGTGACGGTGCAGAATCGATCCAGAACGACCGAGCCGAATCGGCGCCTTACGCCCTCGCCGACTTGCTCCGCACGCGCGCCCCCAGGGCCCCGATCTCCGCCAGCATCGCCCGCCGCGCCGCCCCAAACGCCGCCACATCGGGCTTCCCCAGCTTCAGATAATCGAGCACGTGCGCCTCCGCCTTCACATACTCCACGGCGGCGTCCGCGACCTCATCGGCGATCGACAGCGGAATCGTCGTCACGCCATTCGCGTCGGCGTGCATCAGATCCCCGGGATGCACCGTGATCCCGCCCACCCGCACCGCGCGGTGGATATCCACCGTATGACTATATCCGTGCGAACAGATCGCGCCATTGCTGAACGCCGCGAACCCGATCCGCCGCACCTGGTCCAGATCGCGCGCCGCGCCGCTCGTGATCAGTCCGGCGGCGCCGAACGCCTGGTAGGTCGAGCACATGATCTCGCCGAACGTCGCCGCGACGCACGGATCGTCCAGGTCCTGGTAGACGACGATCGCCGGCCCCGGCAGCTCGCCGAAGCGCGCTACCTGCTCGTCCAGCGCTGTATACACATCGCCCTCCCGCTTGGGAAACGCGCAGCGCATGGTCGCCGTCGAGGCGTACCCGGCAATCGGAGCCATCTCCGGGAAGCAGGCGCGGATCCGCCCGTCCATGTATCCCTCGGTCCGCGGACGAACCTCGAACAGCTCGATCGTATTGCAGATAGTGGGCGTGTCGAACTGCGTCAAACGGCTCAAATCGATGGGCATTCAGCTATTCTACCGGGCTTCGCCGTTGTATACTCGCAACATACCTGGGAGGGATGTTGTGGCTGCCATTCAGTTCACACTCAACGGAAAATCTCAATCGGTCGAGACCGTTCCCGCAATGCCGCTACTCTGGGTCTTGCGCGACACCATCGGTCTCACCGGAACCAAGTTCGGCTGCGGCATGGCGCTGTGCGGCGCCTGCACGGTCCACGTCAACGGCCAACCGATGCGCGCGTGCTCGACGCCCGTGTCGAGCGTCGCCGGCAAAGCCGTCACGACCATCGAAGGCCTCTCGCCCGACGGCAGCCATCCCGTGCAGCGCGCGTGGGTAGAGGAGGACGTGCCGCAGTGCGGCTACTGCCAGTCCGGCCAGATCATGACCGCCGCCGCTCTCCTCGCCAAGAAAGCCGACCCCACCGACGCCGATATCGACGAGGCCATGCGCAACAATATCTGCCGCTGCGGAACCTACCAGTCGATCCGCCGCGCCGTCCACCTGGCCGCGCAATATCGCGCCGCCGGCGTCCGGAAAGGAGCCGCCGAATGAGCGCTACTCTGAAATTCAGCCGCCGCGGCTTCCTCCAGACCGGCGCCACGGCAGCCGGCGGACTTCTCGTCGGATTCCGCCTGCCGCTGCGCTCCCAAACCGCCGCCGCGCCCCTCAAGCTCAACGCCTGGGTCCACGTTGGCGCCGACGACATGGTCACGCTCTTCATTCACAAAGCCGAGATGGGCCAGGGTACCGTGACCTCGCTTGCCATGCTTCTCGGCGAAGAGCTGGAGTGCGACTGGAAAAAAATCCGCACCGAATTTCCCGGAATCGATCGCGAATACGGCGGCAATCAGGGCGTAGTCGGCAGCGCCAGCATCCGCACCTCGTACCAGACGCTCCGCCGCGCCAGCTCCACCGCGCGCGAGATGCTCGTGCAAGCCGCCGCATCGCGTTGGGGCGTGGACCGCGCGCAGTGCCGCGCCGCCAATGGAGCCGTCGTCAACACCGCCACCAACGCGCGACTGTCCTATGGCGCGCTGGCCGAAGCCGCGTCAAAGCTGACCCCGCCCGCCAACGCTCCGTTAAAGGATCCCGCCCAATTCGCCGTCATCGGCAAGCCGCGGAAGCGTCTCGACACACCCGACAAGACCACCGGCCGCGCGACCTTCGGCATCGACGTTCGCCTGCCCGGCATGCTGTACGCCGTCGCCGAGCGCTGCCCGGTCTTCGGCGGCAAAGTGGCCAGTTTCGACGCGGCCGCCGCCAAAGCCGTCCCCGGCGTCAAACAGGTCGTACAGATTTCCACCGGCGTCGCAGTCGTCGCCGACAACACGTGGTCGGCCAACCAGGGCCGCAAAGCGCTCCGCATCCAGTGGAGCGAGGGGGCCCATGCGGACTTGAACAGCGCCGCGATCGCGAAGGACTTCGCCGATCGCGCCCAACAGCCCGGCGTCGTGGCGCGCAAGGAAGGAGACGCCGCCGCGGCTCTCTCCGGCGCCGCCAAAAAGATCGAAGCCGTCTACGAAGTTCCGTACCTCGCGCATGCCCCGATGGAGCCTCTCAACTGCACGGCCGATGTCCGCGCCGATGGCTGCGACGTGTGGGCCTCCACGCAAGGGCAGAGCGCGGCGTTCCAGGCCGCCATCGGCATCACCGGCCTGAAACCCGAGCAGGTCAAAGTGCACACGCTGTATATGGGCGGCGGCTTCGGACGCCGCGCGCGCAACGACTATGTCGGCGAGGCGGTCGAAGTCTCCAAAGCCGTCGGCTCCCCCGTCCAGCTCACTTGGATGCGCGAGGACGACATGCAGCAGGATTGGTACCGTCCCGCCTCCTACACGCGCTTCACCGCCGGGCTCGACGCCGAGGGCTGGCCTGCCGTCGTCACCAGCCGCATCGTGTGCCCCCCGTTCGGCGGCATCCGCGACGGCCTTTCCCGCACCGCGGTCGAAGGGGTCGCCGACATGGCGTATGCGATTCCCAACGTGCTGGTCGATTACCACGCGCTCGACCCCGGAATTCCCGTGAGCTACTGGCGCTCGGTCGGCTATTCGCAAAACACGTTCTTCATGGAGAGCTTCATCGACGAGATCGCCGCCGCGGGCGGCAAGGATCCGCTGGACCTGCGCCGCCGCTTCATCGCCAAGAACGCGCGCCTGCTCGCCGCCCTCGAACTCGCCGCGGAAAAGGCCGGTTGGGGCAAGCCGCTTCCCAAGGGACACGGCCGCGGCATCGCCTTCTCCGACAACGTCGGCAGTTTCACCGCGCAGGTGGCCGAGGTCTCCGTGCTGCAGGGCAAGCTGCGCGTGCATCGCGTCGTCTGCGCTGTCGATTGCGGCCAGGTGGTCAATCCCGCCGGCGTCGAGCAGCAGATCCAAAGCGGCATCGCGTTCGGTTTGACGGCAGCCCTCAAGGGCGCCATCACCATCGACCGTGGCCGCGTCCAGCAGGGCAATTTCCATCAGTACGATATGTTGCGCATCGACGAGATGCCGCAAGTGGAAGTGCACCTCGTGCCCAGCCACGCCGCCCCCGGCGGCATCGGCGAAGCCAGCACGCCGGGCATCGCCCCAGCCGTCACCAACGCCATTTTCGCCGCGACCGGCAAACGCATTCGCCGTCTCCCGATCCGCCCGCAGGATCTCGCGTAGCGGCCCGCGAGTCGCGAGACGCAGACAAAGCAAGGAACTCGGCCCTCTCCGCTGGCTCTGCGGTGAAATCCATTCTCGTCCCCTTGCACCGGCACGGTAGAATTGGCACGTGCGTATTCAATTCGACGAAACGAACCTCCTGGCCGACGTCGCCGGCAAGGGCAATGGCATCTCGCGCGCGGAAGCGGAGCGCTCCCGCGGCAAGGCGCTCAAGGCGCTTGCTTCCTTCCGTAAGCAGAGCGAGCAGGGCCTGTACGGCTTCCCCCACCTGCCCTTCCAGACGGCTGTCGTCAAAGACGTCCTCAGCTATGCGGCCGGCCTGCGCGGCAGCTACGACACCGTCTGCGTCGTCGGCATCGGCGGCAGCGCGCTGGGCGCATGGGCGCTCGATTGCGGGATCCGCGGGCCGCACCCCGTGCAGGGCCCGTACACCCCCGAACACCCGCGGCTCGTGATCCTCGATAACGTCGATCCGTCGTTCACCGCGCAGTCCCTCGCCTCGATGGACCGCGCGAAAACCGTGGTCGTGGTGATCGCGAAATCGGGAGGCACCGCCGAAACCGTCTCCACCTTCCTGATCGTGCGCGAGTGGCTCAACGATCCGGCGCGCATCGTGGCCGTCACCACGCAGGGCAAGGGCGACCTCTTCGCGCTCGCGGAGAAGGAGGGCTATCGCACCTTCGGCATTCCGGAGAACGTCGGCGGCCGCTTCAGCGTCCTCTCCGCCGTGGGGCTCGTGCCCGCCGCGCTGATCGGCATCGACATCCGCAAGCTCATGCGCGGAGCGGCGGAAATGACCCACCTCTGCTGGCGGGACGACCTGAACGAAAACATCGCCCTCCGCGCCGCGCTCTACCACTGGCTGGTCTGGACGCGCTGCAATAAGCCCATTCAAGTGGCGTTTCCCTATGCCAATCATTTATGGGGCACGGCGTTCTGGTTCCGCCAACTCTGGGCCGAGTCGCTCGGCAAGGCGCGCAATCGCAAGGGCGAAATCGTCCATACCGGACAAACCCCCGTCGCCGCGCTCGGCGCCACCGACCAGCATTCGCAGGTGCAGCTCTACATCGAAGGGCCGAACGATAAGGTGTTCACCTTCTGGGCGGTCGAGAAGTTCTCCGCGGCCGGCAAGATTCCCAAGGTCCGCACCGGCCTCGCGGCCTTCGACGCGCTCGCCGGACAGTCCCTGGCCAAACTGATCGATGCCGAGCGCCGCGCCACCGCGGCGGCCATCGCGGCGGCGGGCCGTCCCAATTGCACGGTCACGCTCCAGCGTGTCGACGAAGAGCACCTCGGCGCGTTCCTCCAGATGATGGAGTTCCAGACGGCCTTCGTCGGCGAACTGCTCGATATCAACGCCTTCGATCAGGAAGGCGTGGAGCTCGGCAAGAAGTTCACCTTCGCCCTGATGGGCCGGGCAGGCTATGACGACTATCGGAAGCAGTTCGCCGCCTACGAGGAGAAGCGGAAGTCTGTCACAAAAAAGTGAGAACTGGATTTGCCCGCGAATCAGCAACTTAACGGACAGCCATGTCCGGAACCCGATTCCGCCGTGCTAGATTCCTGATTGAAAAGAGCTGCTCGCCGGCCGAGAAGCAGCCGTTCCGGGGCCGCGTTCCGATCCAGAGTTCTCGAGACACGCGATCGGGCTCAAACGCAGGCGCAACGTTCTCAGGCTGCCCTAGTGGCTTGCACTCCACCTCGAGTGGAGACAAGGAGCGCTCCTTGCAGTCCCGGCTCGAAAACGAGCCGCAAACGAATCGAGAATTTGAAACCTGAACACACGGCAGGCCGCACGTTACACTGAATTGATGGCCGCCCGTCAGCAGAAAAGACTCCTTTCTACCGGCGTCCGTGCACCCGCATTCCGCCTCGACCGCCTCGACGGCGGCGAAGCCTCGCTTCACGACCTCATCGCCAATGGCCCCATTCTGCTCGCCTTCTTCAAAATCACCTGCCCCGTCTGCCAGATGACGTTTCCCTTCCTCGACCGCCTGCACACCCCCGGCGCGTTTCCAGTCTATGGCGTCTCACAGGACGATGCCGAGGGCACGCGCGAATTCAATCGCGAGTTCGGCGTCACCTTCCCCACCCTCCTCGACCGCGAGGACCGGGATTTCCCCGCCAGCGACGCCTACGGCATTTCCAGCGTCCCCACGCTATTCCGGGTCGAGCGCGACGGCACGATCTCCCGCGTCGTCGAAGGCTGGGCGAAGCGCGAGATGGAGTCGCTCGCCGCGCTCGCCGGCGTCGAGCTGTTCCGCGCCGGTGAGAACCTCCCCCAGCTCAGACCCGGCTGAAGTTCCCGCAATTAGGCTCCCGGCGGGAGTCAACGCTAGAATAGAAATAGACCGATGGCCAATAAAGGATTCGACATTCTCGGCACGGCGGCGTCCATCGCCAAGGGCATGAGCGTCACGTTCAAAGAAATGATGTCTCCGACCGTGACGGAGTATTACCCCGACGAGCCGCCCAGGTTCGAGGAGCGCTTCCGCGGCGTCCACGTTCTGCAGCGCGACGTCAACGGCCTGGAAAAGTGCGTCGCCTGCTTCCTTTGCGCCGCCGCGTGCCCCGCTAATTGCATCTACATCGAGGCCGCGGAAAACACCGAACAGGCCCGCATCTCCGGCGGCGAGCGCTACGCCAGCGTCTACAACATCGACTATAACCGCTGTATTTTCTGCGGCTACTGCGTGGAAGCCTGCCCCACCGACGCCATCACCCATGGCCATGGGTTCGAGGTGGCCAGCTACAACACCTCGACGCTGGTGAAGCGCAAAGAAGACATGCTCGCCCCCATGCCTCCGGGCGCGCAGGGCCGGATCCAGGTCGGGGCCGAAGAGGGCGCGGGCGCCGCGCATTAACGAATCGCCGGCGCGGCGCGCGACATCCATTGAAGCGCGGAATGTTTCGAGCCATCCGGGAACAGATCGACACGATATTCCGGGAAGACCCGGCGGCCAAGAGTGTCGTCGAAATCTTCTTTTGCTATCCCGGCTTCCATGCCATCCTGTCCCACCGCCTCGCGCATCGGCTCTACCGGTGGCATGTGCCGCTGTTCCCGCGCGTTATCTCCCAGATCAGCCGCTTCTTCACCCAGATCGAAATTCACCCCGGCGCCACCATCGGACGGCGCTTCTTCATCGACCACGGCTCGGGCGTAGTCATCGGTGAGACGACCATCGTGGGCGACGACGTGCTGCTGTATCAGGGCGTGACCCTCGGCGGCACGGGCGGCGAGCGCGGCAAGCGCCATCCCACCCTCGGCAACAATGTCGTGGTCGGAACCGGCGCCAAAGTGCTCGGCAACATCACGGTCGGCGACAACGTCAAGATCGGCGCCGGATCGGTGGTGGTGCATCATGTCCCGGATAACTCCACCGTGGTCGGCGTCCCCGGCCGCGTGGTGCGCGTGCGCCCGGAAGGCCACCTCGAGCACGGCCGCCTGCCCGACCCCGAAGGCGCCGCCATCGACGATCTCGCGCGCCGCGTCGCGGAGCTCGAGGAGACGATCCGGCAACTCACCCGCGAAGACGTGGGCGCCCGCTCCGCCCGCGACACTCGCTGAGGGCGCGGCTTACGGCAAGAGCTTTCGCAGATACTCCTGCGCCGCGCCGGCCAGCAAGTCCCGGTGCATCACCCAATAATCGCCGAAGAACGCCTCGCCGACAGCGCCGTCCAGAATATGCGTGCCCAGCAGGTCGAGGGCGCGCGGCTCCTCCCAAAGGCCCTCGGCATAAACAATCCGGCGGCCTTCCCGCGATTCTCCCAGCAGCCGGCTGAAATACTGGACCACCACGAGGTCCTCGCGCGGCATATGCGGACCGATCACGACGACCTGCAACTTCGCCCACTCCGCCGCGCTCATCTCGCGCCGCCACTTGGACACTTGCGCGTGCAGCACATCCAACTCCGCCCGCGTCGCGTCGCCGACATTCTCCATCACCAGCGGCGCCATCCGCCGGGTGTACTCTTCGAGCGCCGCCCGCGTGTAACGATTCCGCTGCAGAGCTTCGTCGAGGAACGCCAGCGATGCGTTGACGATCCGATCCTGCCGCCCCACTACGGCCGCCGATAGCGCCAGGCTGTCGAGACTCGCGCGCGCCGGCGGGATCAGCTTCCGCAGCTCCGCCAGCGTCTTCCGCCGCTCCCCATCGACTTCTCCTTCGCCTGGCGTGAGCGCCACAAAAATCGCCAGTGGAATGTGCGCGATCGTCTTTACCGTGTGATAGCTAAACGCATTGACGGTCGCTTCCGACCGGCCGCCGTTGCGCACCAGCGCCGCGGTGTCGCCATTCGCGATAATCAGCGGACCGGCGCCGGCGAGCATCCGTTGCTTGGCGCCGGCATATGCCTGCCGGAACGCGTTATTGAGAGCGGTCAACGCTTCCGGCTGCGGCGCGGGCTGCGCGGAGGCGGTTCCGGCGATCGTCAGTAAGATGAGTACGGCTGAGCGCATAAGGTTCAGTCTTCCGAAATTGCCGGCGCGGCTCCGGCGCTCTAGGGCGTCCGGACCGACCATCTCTCGATCGCCTGGCGCAGGTCCTCCAGCTTGATCGGCTTGACGATATAGTCGTCCATTCCCGCGTCGAGACACCGCTCGCGCGTGCCCGCGCGGGCGTCGGCGGTGAGAGCGATGATGATCATGCGGCGCGCCGATCCTTCGCGGCGGCGCAACTCGCGGGCGGCGTCGTACCCGTCCATCTCGGGCATCTGGCAGTCCATGAACACCACGTCATACGTCTGCCGGGCGCATTTTTCCGTGGCCTCGATCCCGTTGGCCGCCACATCCGTCTGCACCCCGAGCCGCTTCAACATTCCCGCCGCGACCTTCTGATTGACGGGATTGTCCTCCGCCAGCAAGACGCGGATCTGCGAAACGGCGCTCGAAAGGTCCACGCGCGCAGCCGGAACGGCCGCCGTGGGCTCCGCGGATTCGAGCCGCAGAGGCAGCGCGAACCAGAACGTCGAGCCCTGCCCCAGCCGGCTCTCCACGCCGATCGTGCCGCCCATCACCGCGATCAGCTCCTTCGCGATCGCCAGCCCCAAACCCGTTCCTCCGTAGCGCCGCGTATTCGAGCTGTCCACCTGGCTGAACTTCTCGAACACCAGGTCGAGTTTGTCCTGCGGAATCCCCACGCCCGTGTCCTGCACCGACACGCGCACCTCGGCGATCAGCCCGTTTTGGGAGGCGCATTCCACCGTGACGCGGACCTCTCCATGGGGAGTGAACTTGAGCGCATTGCTCACCAGGTTCATCAGCACCTGCCGGATCTTTCCGGCGTCCCCGATAAAACTCCGCGGCAGTGACGCGGGGTAGTCGATGAGCAGGGACAGGCCTGTGGCGCCCGCCTTGGGCGCGAGAATGCCATTCACTTCCCCGATGACCGTCCGCAGATCGAACTGCTGCGCGTCGATCATGAGCTTGCCGGCCTCGATGCGGGAGAAGTCCAGAATGTCGCTGATAATCGCGAGCAGCGCATCGGCGGACTTGCGGACCGTGTCCGCATAGTCGCGCTGCGTGGCATCGAGATCGGTGTCGAGCAGCAGGCTGGTCATACCGATCACGCCGTTCATGGGGGTGCGGATTTCGTGGCTGATCGTGGCCAAAAACTCGCTCTTCGCGCGATTGGCCCGTTCGGCCTCCTCTTTGGCCCGCTTCAACTCCGCTTCGAACCGCTTGGCCTCCGTGATGTCCCGCCCCACACCCACCGTGGCGTGCAGCTTCCCGGTCTCGTCGGTCACCGACGCGGTCGTGAGGAGGATCAGGAAATCGGTGCCGTCCTTGCGGCGGTTCCACAATTCCCCCCGCCAGCCGCCGGAGAACGTGGCAGGCAGAATCTTGCCCGTGAGTTCCGGCGGGTTCAAGGGAGAGCGCACGATCCCGATGTGTTCGCCCGCCAACTCCGCCTCCGCGTACCCGTACGCGCGCGTGAAAGCCCGGTTGACGAAAACGATGCGATCGTCCGGCCCGCAGACCACCACCAACTCGTCGACGCTTTCCAACGTATGCGCCAGCAGCCGGAGCCGCTGCTGCATTTCCCGCTCCGCCGTGACATCGCGGTAGATTCCAAGCGATCCGCGGAAATTCCGCTGCGAATCGAACTCCGGCGTGGCCGTGACCTGAATCGTCCGCACCGCCCCGTCGTCCGGGCGGACCAGCCGGAATTCGAAGACGCTTCTTTCCCCCTTTCGCCGCCGCGCCGACTCCAGTTCCAGGATCGGCATATCTTCCGGATGCACGAAATCGCGCAGATTCCGCCCCAGCAGCATGTCCCGGGGAAATCCGAAGACCCTCGCCGCCGCCGGATTGGCCATGCGGATATCGCGGTCCGGAGTCGTGCTCAACACGCCGTCGCCCAGGTTCTCGATCAGCGCGTAATAGCGGTCCTCACTCTCCTGCAGCGCCTTGCCCGGGCCCGTTTCCTGGATCATCCCGATGAAATGGGTGATCTCGCCGGCTTCGTTCCGCACCGGGGCGATGGTCTGCGCGCTGCTGTAGAGCTTCCCGTCCTTATGCCGGTTGACGAAAGTCCCCCGCCACGATCGGCCCGAGAGAATCGTCTGCCACAACTGAGAATAGAAGGAGGGCGTGTGCGCCGGCGATTTCAGAAAACGCGGATTTCGCCCGATCGCCTCTTGCCGCGAATACCCGGTGATCCGTGTAAATCCCGCGTTGACCCACTCGATGTTCCCGTCGCGGTCTGTAATTACGGCGCCCGTGGCCGCAGCATCCAGCGCTCTTTGCAGGAAGCTCAGTTCCATGTCCATGTGTCCGCTAGGTCCCTTGGATGCCGTCAAGCAGCTATTACAGCATGTTCCGCCCGGGGGCGTCACTGCCGCTTGGAGTACCTCTCGTAGAGCTGCTTTTGCCGCGTGTCGAGACTGACCGCCTTCCCGCCGATGAAGACCATATCCACCTTCGTCGTCACTTCCAGCGGATCGCCGTCGGCCACGATCAGGTCGGCGATCTTCCCTTCCTCGATCGAGCCGAGCCGCTGCCCGACGCCGAAGATCTCGGCGGCGCTCAGCGAAACCGCGCGATACGCGTCTTCATGCGGCAGTCCGAAAGCGACCGCCGCGGCGGCCTGGTACGGCAGATTGCGCGATTGACGCGCGCTGAAGCTGGCGATCGCGAAGCGGATCCCGGCCTGCCGCAGCTCCTCCGGAATCGTATACGAGCGGTCGTACGGGTCGTCGGGATTCAACGGCAGGCTGAAGGTCGGGCCCAGCACCACTGGAATATCGTGCGATTTGATCAACGGGATTGCCTTGTAGGATTCGTACGCATCGGCCAGAATGATCTTCACCTGCTGCCGGTCCGCGAACGCGATCGCCTCGCGGATCTCCCGCTCGCGCACCGCCGTCACGAACAGCGGAGTCTTGCCGTCCAGCACCGGCGCCATCGCCTCGAAGCGAAGGTCCGTCCGCAAGCCCGCGGCTTTGCCGAGACGCGCCCGCCGGTATTGGCGCGCTTCCTCGAAGAACGTCTCGAGCGCCAGCATCTTGCGGCCGTATTCGGCCTGCGCTTCCTCGATCGGGATCGGCTCCGGCTCGGCCGGATCGTCGTCCGCATCGTCGCTTTCGTGCGGACGGAGAGGCCGCGTCGCCAGCGAAGGGAAGCGCAGATGGATCGCCGCCAGCGGCGCCACCGCCATCTTGTCGTTCGACGACCCGTCCAGATGAATCAGCGACATCTGCCCCGCCAGCAGTTCCCCTTCGGGCATCGAGATGACGCTGGTCACCCCGTTGGCGCGCGACGCCGGAATCTGCTCGCTCTCCGCGTTCACCGCCGTCAACGACCGCAGATGCGGATTCAGCAGGCCGGGCTCCTGCGTGTCGCCGCCCGTGCTTTTCGTAATGCTGTCGAGCCCCAGCATGGACGCCGCGTCGATCATTCCCGGATACACCTGCTTCCCGGCAATGTCGATCACCTGATAGCCCTCCGGCGGGGTGATGTTCTTTCCCACCGCGACGATCCGGCCGTCGCGCAACAGCACCGACCCGCCCTCGATCACCGGCCCCGAGATCGGATGAATGGACCCGCCCCGCAGCATGATCCCCGGCTGGGAGGTTTGCGCGGACAGCCCAAGGGCGCACAGACAAAGGGTGAGGCAGCGTTTACCGGCGATCTCTCTATGGTAAACGATCTGGCGGTTCGAAATAGATGTCGCCGCGCGCCGCCCCCTGATATAGAATCGGTGACGACCGATCGGAGATTCCATGAATCAGGCCGCACTTCCCCTCATCGCGCTCTTGACCGCCGGCATCGCCCTGGCGGCGGACGGCCCCCCGCAATGGGCCTATGGGACCGCGCCCGCAGCCGCGCCTGCCGGCCGGGGCGCGCCCGCCGCGCCGCCCGATAACACCACGCCGCGAACCCTCGCCGGCAGCACCCTCTCCTTCACCCTTCCCCAGATCCGCGACGGCTTCGGCCCCGCCGACTGGTTTCCCGGCGACCATCCGGCCATGCCCGAGATCGTCGCCCACGGCCGCCGTCCCGACGTGCGCGCCTGCGCTCTCTGCCACTACCCCAACGGCAAAGGCCGCGCCGAAAATGCTCCCATCGCCGGGTACCCCGTGGCCTATTTCATCCAGCAGATGGCCGATTTCAAGAACGGCAACCGCAAGAGCGCCGACCCCAAAAAGGGCAACACCAACGTCATGATCGCCATCGCCAAAGCCATGACCGACGATGAGGTCAAAGCCGCGGCCGAATACTTCGGCTCCATGAAGTGGACCCCGTGGATCAAGGTCGTCGAGACCGCCACCGTCCCCAAGACCCGCATCGCCGCCGGCCTGTTCCTCGTCGCCGAGGGCGGCGAAAAAGAGCCGCTGGGCGCCCGCATCATCGAAGTCCCCGAAAACACGGAGGCCACCGAGACCCTGCGCGATCCGCGCTCCGGCTTCATTGCGTATGTCCCCACCGGCAGCCTCAAAAAGGGCGAAGCTCTCGCCAAATCCTGCGGCGTCTGTCACGGCGCCGATCTGAAAGGCCTCGGTCCCGTCCCCGGGATCGCCGGCCGTTCGCCCAGCTACCTCATGCGCCAGATGTACGACATGCAGCAAGGCGCCCGCAAAGGCCTCTGGACCGACCTCATGAAGCCCGTCGTCGCGAAACTCAGCGAAGACGACATGCTCAATCTGGTCGCCTATTCGGCCTCGCTCAAGCCGTAATTATCCGTCGCTTTCCAGAATACGCGCCAGCCGCGCGGCGAACTCCGCGTAGAACTCCGCGAGCTTCTCCGGCGGAACCACCGCCGGCGGATTCAACTCGCCGGTGACCGTCTGCAGCGCCTCGAATGCCGCCAGGTGCAGCCGCTGGCGAAAATCGCCCTCCGCCTGCTCCTTGG
Source organism: uncultured Solibacteraceae bacterium (assembly GCA_964608645.1). Taxonomy (GTDB): domain Bacteria; phylum Acidobacteriota; class Terriglobia; order Bryobacterales; family Bryobacteraceae; genus CAZSQK01. Next base: position 161,348 of record CAZSQK010000002.1, read on the forward strand.
CGATCCCCTCGATCCGCGCGAGCTCCTCCGCGCCGAAGTACATGCGCGCCAGCTCCGCCGCCTCCACTCCGCCGAACACCTGCTTCAGCAGATCCGCCTTCTCCGGTTCGATCCGCGCCGTGCACACCGGGCAGCACGCCTCGCAATAGCATCCGCGCGACTCCCTGGGAAAATGCAGCAGCGCCGGCCGCCGCCCGCACGTGTCGCACGCGGCGCGCACGCTGCCGGAGCGCACACAATCGGAATCGGGGACCTCGGGCACCATTTTCAGTCTGACAAATGCGCCCGCGATATACAATGATGAAGCGCCCCCGCCAAGCGCCTTCAACTCCATGACTTTTTGCCTGGGAATTACCGTCGAACAGGGCCTGATCGCCATCGCCGACACCCGCGTCGTCGCGGGCAATGAATGCCTCATCGCGAAAAAGACCGCCAGCTATCAGGGGCCCGGCTTCTCGTTCTTCGTGATGACCTCGGGCCTCCGCTCGCTGCGCGACAAGATCCTGCTCTACTTCGAAGAGGCCTTCGCCCGCGACGCCGCCGCCCGCGACCGCCTCTACAAATTGGTCAACCTCTATGCCAACCAGGTGCGGCGGGTGGCGCATGAGGATCGCGAAGCGCTGGAAACCGCCGAGCTGCGCTTCAACGCCTTCTCCCTCATCGGCGGCCAGATGGCCGGCGATTCGGCGCATCGCCTCTTCCTCGTCTACCCGGAAGGCAATTGGGTCGAGATCGGCCCCGACACGCCCTACCAGATCATCGGCGCCTCCGGCTTCGGCAAGCCGATCCTCGAGCGATCCCTCACCCGCACGGATTCGATGCTCTACGCCTTCAAAGTCGGTCTGCTGGCCTTCGACGCCACCCGGCTCTGCGCCGCCGACGTCGATTTCCCCATGGACGTCATCCTCTATTCGCGCGGCAGCTTCAGTCTCATCGAACAACGCTACGACCGCGAGGACCTCTCCGCCATCTCCGCGTGGTGGCAGGAGCGCATGCGGAGCAGCGTCCACGATCTGCCTTCCGAATGGATCGAGGCGGCCTTCTCGCGCTTGACCCGCACCGGAGCCGTGCGCTGATGCGGATCTCCGTCGCGCATTCCACCCGCTATCGCTACGACGCCGAAGTCTACCAGGAGCCCCACTCCTTCCGGCTGACCCCGCGCAGCGACGGCTCGCAACGCCTGCTTCGCCACGAACTGCAGATCACTCCCGCCCCCGCCGGCCGCTCCACCTGCCTGGACCAGGACGGCAACGTCGTCGTGGAGACGTGGTTTCGCGAGCCGATGCGCGAGCTCGCCGTGGAGAGCTCCTTTGAAGTGGAGACCCTCCGCGACAATCCTTTCGATTTCATCTTCTGGGGACCGGAGCTCCGCGAACCTCTCCGTTCCTCCCTCGAGCCCTATCTGCGCGCCGGCGGATCGGACGCCCTTGCGGAGTTCGTGCGGCCCATCGCCGCTCAGCCCACACTCGACTTCCTTTCGGGTTTGAACCAGATGGTCTACGAGAGCTTCGCGCATACCATCCGCGACGATGGACCCGCCGAACTACCCGAGGCGACGCTCGCCGCCCGGTCGGGGTCGTGCCGCGATCTGTCCGTGCTTTTCTGCGCCGCATGCCGCGCCGCCGGGATTCCGGCGCGCTTCGTCAGCGGCTACACCGCGTCCGGACAGGATCGCCCGGACCTGCACGCGTGGGCCGAGGTCTACCTTCCCGGCGGCGGCTGGCGAGGCTACGACCCATCGCTGGGATTGGCCGTCGCGACCTCGCATGTCGCCGCCGCCGCCGCCGCCCACCCCAACCTCGCATCCCCGGTCTCCGGGACCTTTCGCGGCTCCGCCCGCGCGAGCATGGAATACCACATCGAGATCGAAGCCGGTTAAGAATCGGTTGCGCCGCAGCGGTTGCCAACCGTGACACTGTCAAGGCAAAGTAGAAAGTTCCGCTTCCCGGCATCTGTGGACGATGAGAAAGAGCGTGTTCCTCCCGGACCCTGCACCAGAAGGGCCGGGACATGCTGGCCAAGCGCGATGCATCGGGGGGCTTGCGCCGCTCCGCAGACAGCCGATCAGCGGCGGAACTTGCCGTAACCCACGAGTGCCGTGAGCCCAGCCGCCAATAATCCGAACTCGCCCGGTTCGGGTACTGACTGTTCGAATGCCAGGAAAGAGGGATTCGACAATCCGGTTACGAACGTGCTCCTCACCCCGCCCGGAGTGATTTTATAGATCGAACCGCCGGTGCCGCCTAGGTTGTTGATTACGAAAAGATTCCCACTGCTGTCGAACGCCAAGCCCGACGGATTGTTAAGTCCGGTGGCGTAGGTGCTCTGAGACCCGCCGGGGGTGATCTCTAAAACCGTATTGGTATTGGCATCCGCTACGAACAGATTGCCATTACTATCAAACGCTAGGCCTCTCGGGGAGCCCACCGAACTGGCGAAGGTGCTCATCGAGCCTCCCGGCGTGAACTTATTGATGGAGCCGCCCGAGGCGTCGGCCTCGTAGAGATTCCCATTCGCATCGAACGCGAGTCCCGTCGGAGTGTTCAAGCCGGAAGCAAACGTGCTCTGTGCCCCCCCAGGAGCGATTTCGATGATATCGCCGAGGCCCGGCTCGTCTACGAAGAGATTACCGCTGCTGTCGAAGATGATATCGTAGGGGTTGGTGAACCCGCTCGCGAAGGTGCTCACCGCGCCGCCGGGCGTGAACTTCACAATATCGCCGGCCGTACCCTCTGTGACGAAAAGATTGCCGTTACTGGCGAACACAATCCCCTGCGGATTGGTCGCCGAGCTGAAGGTGCTGTTCGAGCCCGCGGGCGTAATCCGGTAGATCGTGTTGCCACCGGCCCCCGTTACAAACAGATCGAGCGTCGCCGCTTGTGTGGCCGAGCTCATCAGGCCTGCCGCTGCGGAGAGGATAATCGCGCGGAACTTCCTTTCCATCCTGCCCTCCGGTAATGCAAATGGGGTTGAGTGTAGCACATTCCGCCACAAGCGTACTGCTTGCTTTTGCCAACCCAGCCGCGCCAACCCTGCCATGCTCGCATTCGGCTGGCTTGATATACTTTCTCCACCGTTTTCGGGCGGGAGAGGAAAGCCAACCATGAGATTGACCGTCGCGCTCGCCGCGCTCCTTTGCCTCGCGGCCCATGCACAGCCGGCCAAGGCGCCCCTGTACAACACCGTCAAGCAGAAGCTAGCCGAAGGCAAGCAGATCTTCAGCTATACCCAAAGCAAGTTCGATATCGCCGCCAACTGCGAAGCGGCCAAGCACTACGACTATACGTGGTACGAGATGCAGCACAGCACCCTGGAGTTCAAGGACATCGAGGCCATGATCGCCGCCTGCCCCCACGCCGGCGCCATCCCCATGATCCGCCTCCCCGACGCTCAGGAGTGGCACATCCAGCACGCCACCGATATCGGCGTCCTCGGCATCATCGTCCCCACCGTCGACGACGTGGACCGCGCGCGGGAGGCCGTAAAATGGGCGCGCTACCCACCCGTCGCCCGCCGCAGCGCCGGCTCCGGCCAGGCCGCCTCCATCTGGGGCATCAATGGCATCAATTACCGCCAGACGTTTAACGACAACATGCTCGTCGTGATCATGATCGAAAGCCCCACCGGCGTCGCCAACGCTTTCGATATCGCCTCCGTCCCCGGGGTCGACGTCGTCATCATCGGCAACAACGACCTGAGCTCCTTTTCCGGGTTTGCCCAGACCGACGACCGCTACCAGATGCTGATGACCAAGGTCCACGACGACGTCCTGCGCGCCGGCAAGATCTTCGGCCAGGCGAATGCCAACTATGCCAAGGGACACCCGCTCAGCAAGGACGCGAAGTTCTTCCAGAACGGGCCCTCGAACGATGGCTGGACGCCTCCCGCCCGCGGCGGACGTGGCAGACGCGGCGTCAACCCGAACGCGCCGCCCCCCGGTGAGGAAGAGACTCCCGCCGGCGGCCGCGGTGGACGCGGACGCGGCCAGCTACGGTAGCGCCGGCGCCACAGGTCACTTCGCCGGAGTCGCCAACGGTTTCCCTTTTTCGACCACGTAAACGCCGGCCAGCTTGAACGGGGCCGTCCCGGTATTGTGCGCGTCATGGATGACGCCCGCCGGCACGACAAACCCGTCGCCCGCCTTCACCTTGCGCGCCGGATGTCCTTCCATGAGGATCTCGGCCTCGCCTTCGATCACGTAACTGATCTCGTCCCCGGGATGCGTATGCCGCCCCGCCGATGCCCCCGGCGCAAGTTCGACTCGCGCGATCACCGCCTCGCGGCCGGGCACCGAGACGTCGGCGCGGTGCACCACCGTCCGCTGAACCCCCGGATTCTGCGCCACGCCGGATCCACATGCGAGGAACAGAACCGCGACTATTGCCTGTTTCATGCCGTACCCTCCAATTGTCCTGTTCCGGAAGTCTACTACGTTTTCAGCCGGCTCGGGAGCTCTACCGCCGGGCCGCATCGGCCTTCGACAGATCTCCCCCGTCGATCCGCACGTTGCGGCACTCCTCCTCACGCAAGAAAGCCCGCGCCTTGGTCAACACCCGCGCCCCCGTGAACAGCACGTCCCGGGCCCTCGTCAGCCGCACCAGCGACTCCGCCATCGCATCGCCGCCGACGCTCAACCCGTTCACCGCGACATCCTCCACGTCCTCCATCGCGATCGCCGGCCGCAGTTCCGGCGCCGCCGCCTCGAATCGCACATTCTGCATCGTCAGCCCCCGCACCTTGCGCGCGAACAGCGCATACGCCGGCAGCACGCCGAGCGCATAATACTCGCTCGCGATCTTCGGAATGTCGCGGACAGCGGCCTCCTCGGCCGTCCCCCCGCCGGGGTACGAGAGGTGAACATCCTCGAACGTGACGCCCTCGATGAAGCCATCGACGCCATTCAACACCATGCACGACTTCATCTCGCCCGGGTTGTACGCGCTCACGAAATCGACGTCGGGCAACGGCACGGGCTTCACCACAGTGCCGTGAATCCCCCGGAACGCGATATTGCGGACGATGCCCGGCGGCTGCCCCTCCGGCGCCGGCAGCCGCTGCGGTCCCACCCCGATCGAGATCGGCCCCGTGACATGGCGCATCTCCAGGTTCGAGAACGACATGTTTTCGTACCGCGAACCCGGCGCGCAGCGCATCTTGATCGGACACCCGTACGTGTCGTAGATGACGCAGTTGGAAACCGCGATGTCCTCCGCCTGCCCCCCGCCGAAACGAAACACCGACCATCGCGTGCTGAAAGAGCAGTTCGTCACCGTCACGAAGCGGCAGCTCCCGAACAGCGCACAGGCGTCGTCCTGGCATTGCACGTCGCAATTGCTGACATGCACGTAGCGGCTGCTGATGAAGTGGAATCCGTCGTTATTGTGGTTGACGCGGTTGTAAATGCGGACGCCGTCCATCTTCACATGGCTGCAGACCGCGACCCGCACCGAGTGATACGCGCCCGCCGTCAGGTAAATGTCGCGAACCGTCAGGTTGTCGCATTTGTAAAACAGAAGATGATGCGGCCGTTTGTTGCCGGTCAATCCCGCCGGCGGAGCCTCGCCGCGCGCCGGCGGCCGGAATTGCGCGCCCTGTCCGTCGATGGTTCCCTGCCCCTCCACCGTAATGTTCTCCGCGCTGGCGGCGAACAGCAGCGCGACATTGCCGTCGCCCATGGTCCACTCGCCGGTCAGCGGGATGGCCGATGCCGCGCGATACTGCTTCCCATCGGCGCTCCCCAAGAGCTTCCCTCCCGCCGAGAGATGCAGCGTGACATTGCTCCGCAGCTCGACGGTCCCGATGGCAAACACACCGGCGGGAACCAGCACGGTCCCGCCCCGATCCTTGTGACACGCATCGACGGCAGCCTGCACAGCGGCGGTGTCGAGCGTCGTTCCGTCGCCCTTCGCGCCAAAGTCGCGGATATTGTAGAAGCGCGCGCCGGAGATCGTCTGCGCGGCCGCGGGCGCAGCGGCCAGGAGCGGCAGCAGGCGCCGCCGCGAAAGCACGGGAGAGTCGGACATGGCAGACACATTGTACGGTAAGCCTTTGACTTCGGCGGCGCTCTCTGCTGAAATCCGAACATGCTCAAGCTTTGGGTGGTTGCAGGACTTATGGCTGCGTTTATCGTGTCGGGCGTTGCCCAGACCGTCACCGGAACGCTGGAATGCCGCGTCACCGATCCTTCCGGGGCGGTCATCGCAGGCGCCGACGTCACCGTCAAGAACGAAGAAACCGGACTCGCGCGCGCGACCAGGACCAACCAGGACGGTTACGCGCAACTCACCTTCCTCCCCGTCGGCCACTACACCATCACCGCCGCGTCCCTGGGCTTCGCCGCTCAGTCGCGGCCCGCCCAAGTCGATCTGAACACCTCGCGCAGCTTCGATTTTCAGCTCAAGCCGGCTGCCGTCAACACCGAGGTCACGGTGACCGGCGAGGCTCCCCTGATCGACACCGCCCGAGGCGAGATCGTGAACAACATCGACACGAAGGAGATCGAAGACCGGCCGCTCTCCTCGCGCAACATCCTCTCGCTCGTCGAAATGGTGCCCGGCTTTCAGTCGAGCGGCGGCTACAGCGGCATCAACAATCCGACCCTCTCGAGCGGCAGCTACGTGGCGTTCAACGGCGCCGGCAGCCGCTCCGCCGCCTTCCAGATCGATGGCGTCAACAACGACGACTCCTCGGAAGGACAGAACCGGCAGAATGTGAATGTCAGCTCGATCCTCCAGTTCCAGGTGCTCGCCAACGCCTACTCGGCCGAGTTCGGACGCGGCGCGGCCGTCGTCCTGGTCCAGACCAAGTCCGGCACCAACCATGTCCATGGCGACGCGTATGAGTATCTCCAGAACCAGGTCCTGAACGCCAATACCTACTTCGGAAACGCCGCGGGACGCAAACCGGACGGCACGCTGGTCTCGCCGCGCGCGCCCTATCGGCGCAACCAGTTCGGCTATACCGCGGGTCTGCCGGTGATCAAGAACAAGCTGTTCCTTTTTCATAGCTTCGAACAGCTCAGGCAGGTCCAGTACACTTCCTTCACGCGCTATCTTTTTTATGCCGGCAACCCCCTGCAAATCGGCACGTGCCGGCTCTGTCTGAACCCCGCCGACCATCCCAACATCCAGGCCGATTACAACTTCGAAAAATCCCTCCTCGACCGCTTCCCGAAAGTCCAGCCCAACGCCCCCGCCATCTGCGACCTTTGCTATATCGAACAGCGCCGGTCCTCCTTCCCCGATCAGGATTACAGCGGGCGCATCGACTACAACATCTCGCAGCGGGACATGGCCAACGTCCGCTATCAGTACAGCCGGCAGCATCGCACCCCGGCCGAGATCATCACCGGCGAGGCCGCCCAGCAGAACCACCGGCAGCAGAACGTGAGCTTCACCGAGACCCACATCTTCTCCCCCACCACTTCCGGCGAATTCCGCTTCGGCCTCGGTCTCCGCACCACCCTGGTCGATATCTCGGGCGGCAACCAGACCCCCATCGTCCGCATCAACAACCCGACCGCCTACACCATCACGACACTCGGCAGCGCCGGATCGTTCCCCATCCACCGCTACCAGACCGACTATCAGTACGTGTACAACCTGAACCACATCCAGGGCCGCCACACCATGAAAGCCGGCATCGATTTCCGCCGCCAGCACCTCGACGACCTGGCCGACAACTATTCGCGCGGATGGTGGACCTACGCCGCCACCGGCACGGTCGGAACCGCCAGCCGTTACGAAGGGTGGGAGAACTTCCTGCGCGGCTATCAGACCGATTTTCAGAAGGGCTACGGCAACTTCGTCACTTATAACCGCCTCGGTGAATATAACTCGTACGCCATGGACGATATCAAGGTGTTGCCGAACCTCACGATTAACCTCGGCGTTCGCTGGGAGAAGGTGCTCAGTCCCAGTGAAGCTTATGGCAAAATTCTGTACTCCTACGGCGATTTCGACGGTTTCCAGCCCCGCGCCGGGCTGGCATGGTCGCCATCCGGGACGCAGGGGCTATGGGGGAAACTGACCGGCGGACCCAATAAGACCGTGGTGCGCGCCGGCTTCGGCATGTTCCACAGCCGCATTTTCCAATCCATCTTTTCGCAGGGAGGCATCAGCCTGCGTTCCCTGCCCCCCTACGGCGTATATCGCGATATCGGCGCGTCGTTCGAAGTGGCGGACCCGTCGCTCGGCTTCGTCTACGATCCCTCTAAGTTCGACCCCGGCCGCATCACCACCGTGAGAATCGACCCGGGTCTGGGAATGCCGCAGATCCAGCAATATCACTTCACGATCGATCGCCAGCTGCCGGGCAACATGGCGCTCAGTATCGGCTACGCGCGAACCCGCGGCATCGGGCTTTTGCAGAATCAGGTCGTCAACCGCGCGCGTTTTCCGTTCCAATCGCCCAACGGCATCTTGTACGACAAGATCGATCCCGATCCTGCCAACACCGCGCCCGCGCCCGGCTACATTTCGGCCACGCAGCCCCGCATCAACGAACGGCGCCCGGATCCCCGGTACAGCTCCGTCTATATCATTTCCAATAACTCGTGGAGTTATTACAACGCGTTCCGGCTCACCCTGAACAAGCGTTTCTCGCACAATCTCACATGGGCGGTGGCATACTCCTTCAGCAAGTCCATCGACACCGGATCGGACGTGACCGCGGGCACCACCCTGACCGAGTTCGGCTCGGCCGCCAGCAATCGCGGCCTCAGCGACTTCGACCAGCGCCACCGCATCAACATTAACTTCACCTATGACACACCGTGGTTCAAGCGCAACCGCGGCGCCGCCGGGCTCCTGCTCGGAGGCTGGAAGTTCAGCACCAACCAGACCTTCGCCAGCGGCAACCCCTTCACCGTCACGGCAGGCTACGACTTCAACGCCGACGGCGTCAGCAACGACCGGCCGCTGCTGCTCGACCCGTCCCTCTTCGGCCGCTCCGTGGATAACGCGCGCACCAATCCCGCGACCGGCGTGCAGTACTCCGTGGAACAATTCCCGCTGAGCGCCTTCTATCCGACGGTCTCCACCAAGTCCACGTCCCGACCCTTCGATCCCGGCGGCACCGGCGCCGGCTCTCTCGGACGCAACACCTTTTTCGGGCAGGGCCTTTTCAATATCGACGTGGCGCTGATGAAATCCTTCCGGGTCGCCGAGGGCAAGAGCCTGGTGTTCCGCGCCGAGAGTTACGGCATCACCAATACGCCCCACTTCGCGCTGCCGACTGCCAGCGTCCTGAGCCAGAGCTTCGGGCGCATCACCGGCACGTACAGCCCCCTGAATTATGTGGGCGCGGCCCGCAGCGACGCGTCGTCGCGCATGATGCAGATGGCTCTTCGCTTCATCTTTTAGCAGGCGCGCCGGAAGTTCCTGAGCTCGATGAATGGCGCCCGCGTCTCGGTCCAGCAAGCGCTGAGGGCAGGCTAGCAGGATGCGGCTCGTTTGGCCCGCTGGTGCTGCGCGGCCGCATCCGAAACAGCCAAAGCTCTCTTCGATTCGCTTCCCTTCTTCTGACTGATGGAGTCGAACGCCCCACAGGCAATTAGCGCCCCCCAAGTCCCATACAAGCAATTGGCTTGCAAGTACGATCGGTGAACCGGTGCCGGGAATGCATGCACAGGACGATTCCGTTCGAGCCGCCGCTGGCGCCTTTCAGACTCAGATGCAACTCGTTTGCTGAAACATGTGGAAAAGCAATATCCTTTCATGATATTGTCGTAATATCTGCAACTCAGTTGCAGAATACGCTATGCTGCCACGACGAAGAATACCGATTCGTTCTCATTTGCCCTGGGCCGTGTGGGCGTTAGCCCTTCTTGGCCAGACCTCCGCCATCGCCGGGGAAGGTCCGTTCCTGATTACCTACACGCATCAAATGGAGGAGCCGGGAAATCTGGAGTTCGGCGTCAAGAACGTCACCGGCCGGCCGAACGACGGGAATCGTTTCCTTGCCGGCGCCCTGGAAATCGAATATGGCGTGAAAGGCTGGTGGACTACCGAAGTGTACTTCGATGGACAGAGCACGCGCCGCGACGGCTCTCTGTTCACGGGCTATCGATGGGAGAACCGGTTTCGCCCCCTTCCCCGCGAACATTGGATCAACCCGGTGCTGTATGTCGAATTCGAAAATATCAACGGCGCCGACCGCACGTTGCTGGAAGTGATGAACCATGACGGCCAGGATGACCTGACGGAACCGAATCGCGAGGCTCGTGCCGAAAAAAAGCGCGAGATCGAGGCCAAGCTGATTCTGGGCAGCCACCACAAGGGATGGACGATCGCCGGGAATTTGATCGCCGAGAAGAACCTGAGGCACGAACCATTCGAATTCGGTTATGCGGCCGGCGTCAGCCGCCCGCTGGCCCTGGCGGCGCGGCCCGAGCCCTGCAGCTTCTGCGCGGAGAATATCCAGCTAGGCGTCGAGGTGTATGGCGGCCTGGGAACACACCAGGACTTCGGCCCGCGCGGAACCTCTCAATACGCGGCCCCCACCGTATCCTGGACCCCTTGCGACGGACTCACGCTCCGCGTGTCCCCGGGCTTTGGCCTCACCGCATCCAGCGTTCCGGTGTTGTTTCGTTTCGGCGCGACGTATGAGATTGCGCAGTTCGGAAGGGGCGCCAGCCGGCTCCTGCATCGTTCGGGAGGTCGTCCATGAGAGCCTCGATTTGCATCTTCGCCACCTTGTTGCTCGCCCACGGGTGGGCCGGAGTCGGAAGCCTTTTGCAGCAGGCTCCGCCATCCGCCGCCGGCCTCGAGAACCCGCTCGGAAACGACAGCCGTGCGCGACGCGCCGGCGCCAAGTTGTATCAGCGCGAATGTGCGGCCTGCCATGGCCGGCAACGCGAAGGGATCGGCAAAGCGCCCCCGCTCGGCGCGCCCGCTGTATCCGGCGCTCCCGCGGGCGCGCTCTTCTGGGTCCTCCGCAACGGATCCCTGCGGCCCGGTATGCCGTCGTTCGCCCATCTCCCCGAAGCGCAGCGATGGCAAATCATCGCCTATTTGCGCGATGCCGGCAAGTAGGCCGCCATCGACTCCCTCGTAATATAATCGGACGCAGGAATCCAAGAGGAGATTAAGAAATGAAGCGTTCCGTTCTAACCGCCCTGCTCGCGCTGGCCGCCATCGCCCCACTGAGCGCCCAGGCCCCCAAAGGCTGGAAGATGCGCGTCGACAAGAGCACGGCGGCGTCCGACCCCGACGCCCCGGGTGAGATCAAATTCGTCACCATGGGATCCGGCTTCCACGCCACCAACCCGAGCGCCGCCGTGTACTGGAATCCGGCCAACAAGGCCACCGGCAGTTACACGCTGAAGGGCACGTTCACGCTGATGAAGCCGAGCGGCCATACCAATTACTACGGCCTGATTTTCGGCGGCAGCGATCTCGAAGGTCCGCAGCAGAATTATTTGTATTTCCTCGTCGCGCAGAATGGAACCTGGCTGATCAAACACCGCGCCGGCGATGCGACCACCGAAAACGTGGTCGCCCGCACCCCCAACGAAGCCATCAAGAAACCCGACGACACCGGCAAGTCCACCAATACCCTGGAAGTCCGCGTCGGCGCCGATAAGGTTGATTTCGTCGTCAACGGCGTGGTGGTGCACTCTGCCCCCAAAACGGGAGCGCTCGCGAAGACCGACGGCATCTACGGCGCCCGGGTCAATCACCTTCTCGAGGTCCAAATCGACGGCCTCGGCGTGACGAAATAGCGCTGTCCGGCGCCGCTTAAGCCAGCGCTTCCCGCACGACGTCGCCGCTCACGATGGTCGGCCGCTCCGACCGGCCATTGTGAAGGTACGTCACGCGGACGTGATCGAGCCCCAATGCCCACAGGATCGTGGCATGGAAATCGTGCACATGCACCGGCCGCTCGACGTAGCGCAGTCCGATCTCGTCGGTGCGCCCGATCACCGTGCCCGGCTTGATGCCGCCCCCCGCCATCCACATCGTGAAGCCCCACGGATTGTGGTCGCGGCCATCGCCCTTCTCATTGAACGGGGTGCGGCCGAATTCGCCGCCCCACACCACCAGTGTGCTGTCGAGCAGCCCGCGCGCTTTGAGATCGGTGAGCAGGCCCGCGATCGGCACATCCGTCTGCTTGCAATAGCGCTCGTGGTTTTTATCGAGCGCGTTATGCGCGTCCCACCCGCTGCCACTGCCCGAGTAGAGCTCGATGAACCGCACCCCGCGCTCCACCAGCCGCCGGGCCAACAGACAATTCGTGCCGTATCTCGCGGTATTCTCATTGTCCATGCCGTACAGCTTCCGCGTGGCTTCGGACTCCTTCGTCAGATCCACCGCCTCCGGCGCGGCCGCCTGCATGCGGTAGGCCAGTTCGAACGAGTTCAGCCGGGCCTCGAGTTCCGTGTCTTCCGGCCGCCGGTCGCCGTAATGTCGATTCAGCGCCTTCAACAGGTCCAGCCTGCCCCGCTGCTGTTCGCCCCCGATCGACGGCGGCGGCGCCAGGTCGAGGATCGGCGCGCCCTCCCGCCGGAACTGCGTCCCTTCGAACGTCGCCGGCAGAAATCCGGAGCTCCAGTTCTTGCCGCCGCCCAGCACCTCCGCCGCATCCGTCAGGATCACGAACGACGGCAGATTCTGATTGGCGCTCCCCAGTCCGTACGTCACCCAGGAACCCATCGAGGGACGCCCCGCCAGAATCGACCCCGTATTCATCTGGCACACCGAGCCGACGTGATTCAGACCGTCCGCCCAGCACGACTGAAACATCGCCATCTCATCCACGTGCTGCGCGACCGTTGGATACAGGTCCGACACCCACATGCCGCTCTGGCCGTACTGTTTCCACTTGCGCGTCGAGGGCATCAGCGTGTTCGAGGCCGTTCCCATCGCCGTGATCACTTTGCCGAAGGACGCGGGCATCGGCTGACCCGCGAGCTTGTCGAGCGCGGGCTTCGGGTCGAACAGGTCGATATGGCTCGGTCCGCCTTCCATGAACAGCCAGATCACCGATTTCGCCGTCGGCGGATGGTGGGGCTTCTTCGGGGCGAGCGGATCGCCCTGCTCCGCTTCGAGCAGCGACGACAGCGCGAGCGCGCCCAGACCGCCGCCGGAACGCATCAGAAACTCCCTGCGGGTCCTAATTGACATAGACAAACTCGTTGGAAACCAGCAGCATCTGACAGAAATCGACGAACGCCGCCGCGTCGGAAGCCACCCCTGCCTGCTTGTGGAGGAAGGTCGCGACCGTGTCCTTCTCCCATGAATCCGGCGGCCGCGAATATGCCAGTTGGTATGCCGCGGCCACCGGGTCCGCCGCCTTGCCGGCCCGCGCCGCAAACGCCTGCGCCCACTCCAGCACCACCTTGTCATTCAGCATCGTCAATGCCTGCGGCGCCGTGGTGGTCACACCGCGGCGCGCGCACGATTCGTGCGTGTCCGGCATGTCCATCGCTTCCAGCATCGGGTAGCGCTGATTGCGCTTCACGAAAATGTACACGCTGCGCCGGTTGCGCTCGTCCTGCGCCGACACCTTCCAGCCGCCGCGCAGCGCGCCCATGCCCTCCGGCAGATCCGGGAACACGCTGGGGCCGCCCTCCTTCAGATTCAGCAGCCCCGCCACGTAAAGGCTCGAGTCGCGAATCGCTTCTCCTTCCAGGCGATGCCGCGGATAGGCCCACAACAGCCGGTTCGAGGGATCCGCTTCGGCCGCATCCTTGCGTTCCGCCGACGCCTGCTGCCAGGTCGCCGAATTCAGGATCAGCCGGTGCATGTGCTTCATGCTCCAGCCGCTGCGGACGAATTCGCGCGCCAGCCAGTCGAGCAGTTCCGGATGGGTGGGCCGCTCGCCCATGACGCCGAAATCGCTGGGCGTGCCCACGATGCCCTTGCCGAAATGATAGTGCCAGATGCGATTGGCCATCACCCGCGACGTCAGCGGATTCGCCGCATCGGTCAGCCACTTCGCGAGCGCCGTCCGCCGCCCCGTCGATTCCACGCCCGCCGGCGGCACGATCTTCGCGTCGCCCGGATCGAGCAGCGTCAGAAAACCGGGCTGCACTTCCTCCTTCGGCCGGTCGTAATTGCCCACCGAGAGAACATGCGTCGCGGGCGCTACGGGACCGAGATCGGCCACGCCCATTCCTTCCGGCAGCGGACCGGGATCGATATCGTTGAACGCCGCGAGTTTGGTCTTCAACGCTTCATACTTTTTCTTGGCTTCGCCCTTCAGCAGTTTCGCGGCCTCCTCGTCGGTGGTTTCGAGGTAGGGTTTGGCCTTCATGGCCATTTGCCACTCATAGGGCGTCCGCTGCGTTCCCGGTTTGAGGATCATCGCCTGGATTTCGGGCGGGTACTTTTCGAAGTAGTCGTCGGCCGCTTTCTTGCGCTCGGGGACCAGAATTTGGGTCATTTGAGCGCGAATTTCGCTCGTTTTTGCCTCCCAAATCGCCTTTTTTTGCCGATATTCATCCAATTCGGCGGCTTTTAGCATCGAAATATGGTCCGCCGCCGCCGTGTTCGCGAAGAACGATTGCAATCTGTAATAGTCCGCCTGCAGGATCGGGTCGAACTTGTGGTTGTGGCAGCGCGCGCACCCATAGGTGAGGCCGGTGAAAACGGCGCCCGTGGTGTCGGTGATGTCGTCGAGAATCTCCTGCCGCCTCTGGAACAGGTTGCGCGCATTGCTTTCGTCGGGATAGTGCCGGTGAAACCCGGTCGCGACGCGCGCCTGCGGATCGCCGGGCCACATCTCGTCGCCGGCGATCTGCTCCTGCACAAAACGGTCGTAAGGCTTATCGGAGTTAAAAGACTGGATCACATAATCGCGGTACCGCCATGCATTGGGACGCGGCTCGTCGGCCTTGAATCCTTCGCTTTCCGCGAACCGCGCCAGGTCCAGCCAATGACGGCCCCACCGTTCGCCATAGCGCGGCGAGGCGAGCAGCCGGTCGACGACCTTCTCGAAAGCCCGCAGCGATTGGTCCGCGACAAATGCCTGGATCTCTTCCGGCGTCGGCGGCAAACCGGTCAGATCGAAGCTGGCGCGCCGGAGCAGTGTGACTTTGTCGGCGGCGGGACTGGGGCGGAGGCCCTTGCTTTCCAGCTTCGCCAGCACGAATCGATCGATGGCGTTTTTCGCCCAACCGGCGTCGCGCACCGGCGGCAGGGTCTGTTCTTTGACCTTTTGGAACGACCAGAAGTCGCGCTGCCGTTGCGTGAAACTCTCAGCGGCAAACAACGCCACGCAACCGGCGAACACAGCTAGAACGGCTCTATGCATTTCCCCTCACAGGCTAAGCCTAGAATGCTCCAATTCTCCCGAAAAATCAATACAATAGGGTCTCGTGGCTTATGAACCCGACACCGCGCTCGGCGGGAACCAACATCGGTTCCCGGCGACCCGGCACTCGCTGATCGAGGCCGCGGCGGGGGGCGGGCGCGAGGCGCTGGACGAGGTCATCTCGGCCTACTGGAAACCGGCCTACAAACACGTGCGGATTCAGTGGAGCCGCTCGAACGAACAGGCCAAGGACCTGGTGCAGTCGTTCTTCGCCGCGCTGCTCGAGGACAACCTGCTGGCCCGCTTCGATCCCGCGAAGGGTCGGCTGCGGACGTTTCTGCGCGCGTGTCTCGATCATTTCGTCATGAAACAGGACGAATCCGCCGCGCGGCTCAAACGGGGCGGAGGCGTGGAACTGACATTCGATTTCGACGCGGCGGAGCGCGAACTGGCGTGCGTCTCGCCCTCGGCCGAAGACGTTTTCCTTCGCGAATGGGAGCGGGAGATGTTCGCCCGCGCGCTGGAGGACCTGCGCGCCCTTTGCCGCGAAAACGGCAAGGGTCTCCAACTGCGCATTTTCGAGCAGTACGACCTGGCGGAGGACGTCCGTCCGAGCTATGCCGGCCTTGCCGAGGAGCATGGGATCGCGGTCACCAGCGTCACGAATCACCTGGCCTGGGCGCGGCGCGAATTGCGCCGCCTGCTGCGGGAGCGGCTGGACCGCTCGTGAGCTTCCTCTCCGACCGCATCCTCGACCACCTGCGGCAGGTCACCGAGACGCCCGACCTGGCCGGAACGCGCTATGAGATCGAAGAGGAGATCGGGCGGGGCGGCATGGGGATCGTGTATCGCGCGCGCGACACGCAACTCGACCGGCGGGTGGCGCTCAAAGTGATCGAAGCGGGGCCGCCCGACGAGCCGCGGACGCTGGCCCGGCTCGAACATCCCGGACTCGTGCCGGTGTACGACTGCGGGGTCCTCCCGGACGGGCGGGCGTATTACGCCATGCGTCTGGTGGAGGGAAAGCGGCTCGACGAATTTCTCCGCGGCGAGCCGGCGCTCCCGGCGCGGCTGCGGGTGCTGGAGAAGGTCTGCGAAGCGGTGTCATTTGCGCACAGCCGGGGCGTGGTGCACTGCGATTTGAAGCCACAGAATGTCATGACGGGACAGTTCGGCGAGGTGTTCGTGATGGACTGGGGGATGGCCAACAATCGCGCTCCGGCGGCGGGCACGCCGCACTACCGCTGTCCCGAACCGGCGCAGACCGCGCGCTCGGACATCTATTCGCTGGGCCGCCTCCTCGAGGACTGTGGGCCGCTTCCGCGCCCGCTCGCCGCGGTCGCGGCGCGCGCGACGGCGGCGGATCCGGAGCTTCGCTATGCGGCGGCGCGGGATTTCGCGGCCGACATCGCCCGATTTCTCGACCGGATGCCGGTCACGGCGTACCGCGAGAGTCCGGTGGAACGAGCCATCCGGTTCGCGCAACGCAACTCCGTCCTGCTGCTTCTGCTGGCCACGTACCTCGTGGTAAAGTTCGCCTTGGTTTTTCTGTTCCGGCGGTAAAGGAATCTGCCGGGACGCGGAATCAGGAGTGTGGAGGAAGGTTATGAACAAACCGGTGGTTGGGATCGTGGTGGGCGCCATCCTCGGAATTCTGGATGGGGCGACGGCATGGTTTACTCCGGCGGCGCGGCCCGAGATCGCGGGCATTCTGATGGGTTCGGGCGTCAAGGGAATGGTTGTCGGGGTGCTGAGTGGGGCCTTCGCGCGCAAGGTGAATTCCACCCCGGCGGGGATCGCCGCCGGCGCCGCCCTCGGACTGCTGTTCGCGTGGCTGGTGGCGATGATGCCGCAGCCGGACGGCAGCCATTACTACGTACAGATTATGGTTCCGGGCTTCATTACCGGCGCAATGATCGGCTTTCTGACGCAAAAGGCGGGGACCGCCCCGAAAGGATCGACTTATGCCAAGACCAATACACTTTGAGATTCCCTCGGAAAACCCGGAACGCTTGATCGGGTTCTACCAGACCGTCTTCGGATGGACCTTCCAGAAATGGGAGGGAGGCGGCATGCCGTACTGGCTCATCACGACCGGTCCCGACTCGGAGCGGGGAATCAACGGCGGGATGAAGCGGCAAGACCACAAGGACGAGCCGTGCGTGAACACGGTCTCCGTGACCAATGTGGACGAAACGCTGGCGGCGGCGCTGGCCAACGGCGCCGAAGTGGCGCTGCCGAAAATGGCGGTGCCGGGCGTCGGGTGGCTCGCCTATGTGAAGGACCCGGAAGGCCACATGATCGGGATGATGCAGATGGACGCCAACGCGAAGTGAAGGGGGCGCCGCGGGCGGCTCCTCCGCGCGCGCTGTTTTCGCACTGAAAATAGCGATAAAGTATGTACGTGATGCGATACGGCGTGGTGATATTCTGTTGCGCGGCGGCGCTTCCGGCGCAGACGCTGAACGTCTGGACGGCCCAATCCGAGGTGCGCACCGTGGAGCCGGGCGGGGCTGTCAAACTGAGCGGAACCCGGACCGGCGATCTGTACCGGGCGCGCCTCACCAACTCGGGAAGCACTCCCGTGCACGTCAAGGAAGTGGCGCTGTTCCGGATCGCGCACAATCTTCCGGACGACACAGTCCTCTACGGCGAGAGCTTCCAGATGCTGTCGCAGACGGCGGGCACGCTGGGCAAGCCGGTGAATCTGGGCTACGACGAGCTGTCGCATTACAAGATCCCGCAGCCGGCCGATGCGACGGTGGTCACCGGGATGCTGACGCTGACGCCGCCGGGCGGCCCGACATCGCTGCTCGGCTTTACGAGCTGCAAGCGCTTCAACGGGCGGTTTTATCTGCGGCCGAAATCGATCGAGGCGGTGCTCGACACGGAAGGGCTGGCGCTGGCGCCGGGAGAGAGCTGGGACCTGGAGGAATTTCTGGCGGCGAGCGGATCGAGCCGGCCCGCGCTGTTGACGAAGCTGGCGTCGCAGATCGACGTGAACCATCCGCCACTGAAGTTCCCGCATCCCCCGGCGGGGTGGTGTAGCTGGTATTGCTTCGGGGCGCGGGTGACGGCGAAAAACGTGATGGACAATCTCTCGGCCATCGCGAAGGACGTCCCGCAGTTGAAATACGTGCAGCTCGACGACGGCTATCAGCCCGCCATGGGCGACTGGCTGGAGACGGGGCAGGCCTTCGGCGGCGACGTGCAAAGCGTGCTGCAGGCGATCCGCAAGCAGGGGTTCGAGCCGGCGATCTGGGTGGCGCCATTCATCGCCGAGGCAGGCTCGCACATCTTCCAGCAGCACCCCGACTGGTTTATGAAGGACGACGGCGGCAAGCCGCTGTCCGCGGATAAGGTCACCTTCCGGGGCTGGCGGCGCGGGCCGTGGTATGCGCTCGACGGGACCAATCCCGAGGTGCAGAAACACCTCGAGGGGGTATTCCGCACGATGCGGGAGAAGTGGGGCGTCACCTATTTCAAGCTCGACGCCAATTTCTGGGGCGCGATGCACGGGGGACGGCTGCACGACCCGAAGGCCACGCGGATCGAGGCCTATCGCAAGGGGATGGAAGCGGTATTGCGCGGCGCCGGTGACAGTTTCATCCTCGGCTGCAACCACCCGATCTGGCCCTCGTTCGGGCTGATCCACGGCTCGCGCAGCTCGGGCGACGTGAAGCGGACGTGGGACACATTCCAGAAGATCGCGCGGCAGAATCTCAACCGCAACTGGCAGAACGGGACGCTGTGGTGGAACGATCCGGACGCGGTGACGCTGAGCGGCGCATTGCCGGCGGAGGAGTACCGCTTCCACGCGACGATGGCAGTGGCGGCCGGCGGGCTGGTGCTGTCGGGCGACGATCTGAGCACGCTGCCCGCCGACCGGCTGGCGATGCTGAAGAAGATGCTGCCTCCGACGGGTGTGGCGGCGGAGTTCGACGATGCAACGCTGCGGACGGGGGTCGCGCGGTTGAAGGATCGGACCCTGATCTGCCTGTTCAATTGGGAGGCGGAGCCCTCGAAGCGGACGGTCAAGCTGCCGCGGGCCGGGACGGTTTCGGACTTGTGGTCGGGGCGGGACTATGGGAAACGGCAGGGGACGATCGAGGTGACGCTGCAGGGACACGAGGGCACGGTGCTGGTGGTGAAGTAGGGTCGTTTTCGGCTGGGAAAAGGGGTCTCTCGCAAGGCCGCCAGGATCGCCAGAAGCAGGCAAATGACAGGACGTCCGCATTCGCATATGTGCAGCACGCGAAGGAAGAGCGCATACTGTAACCCAGGCCAGGAAACCGGCATTACCCGCGCTTTTGCAGGGATTCGAAACACCTATCCCCGCAACTAACCTGGGCCAGGTGTGAGCAGCAAATCCCCCTATTGTTGGACGGTCTCAGCAGCAACCGGTCCTGTCGATTCAATAAGCCGGCAGCAGCCCTAGTCCAGTTCCAAGGTCTGTGGCCGCGGGCGTCACGAGTGCGAGCACCATGCCGCATGGATGCAATCGGCGTCTCTCCATTCGTCGACTGCGAGCGCCACACTTAACTGCCGCTCGTCGTTTCCCAGTCCGGCCGCCATCGGACACCAAGTACGATCGGAATCGATCTCGACAACAAACCTCGAATTTTCTGTTATAGGAACTTCAAGAAAGTTGTCGGACCACGTAGTTGTGCCGACAGAAGCATCTATGGTTTCCAACTCGGTCCGGATTCTTACATGCGGACGGTCCGCGCCTTTGCCAGAGTCCGCGCGCAGTCTCAAGTTCAGCTTCTTCACTGGGCAGCGAAACACTAGACGAGCGCTCTTCCCGATCCAGCAATAAAGGCCGGCATCAGAGTACTCGACCGGATAGAGTCCCTCTTGTTCGAATAGTCTGGGCTCGTAACCAAAATAACATTCCGCCGCATCCTGGACGGCGGTATGCCCTGGCGCCCCGGGTGCACGCAGACTCGATACGCCGTAGAGAGGATCGGCCGTCAAAATAAAAATAAGTTCGACTCCGATTTCCCTTGCGAGGGCTCGCGCTTGGATCAGTTCTTCTCCCGAGTCGTTCCAGTTAAAGAGGATGTACCGCCACATCAGCCGTGGGCGCTTTTCCAATGCGCCAGCCGCATTTGCCATCAAGCGCATACCAAGCATTGCTTCGTCGAACCGATCGAAACTATGGTACCGTTTGTAGGCGCGCCGATCCACGCCGGAGATCGTGAACACCATGCTATCGATCAACGGCGCAACTCTTTCCGCCAGGCCGGGTCTGCTCAAGCGAATCGCATTCGTACTCGTGTAAATTCGGAGCGAGGGCTTAATTCGTTTGGCATACTCGAGCATTTCGGCTGCCTGAGGATGCAGGAAGGACTCGCCGTAATTGTAGAAGTGAAGTTCGTCCAGGTGGGGAGCCGCCTGCATCATGAGCCTGGCATAAGAATCCCATGGCATCATCTGACGCCCGCGGCGAAATCCCGGGGAAGAATAAACAGCCTGACAGGTCCCATTAATACACCTGAGGTTGCACAGGATCGTAGGCTCCAGGATCAAGCGCCGTGGCAGCGGAGTGTCTGGAAGCACCAACTGCCTGTCGACGATTTCGGAGATTCGCGTCGACAACTTGCAATGCATACATAGTTCACCGGAAATCAGCCTCCACCGGCGCATCTCGGAGCGATGTCCGCTCCAGATCTCGCTCAGACTTTGCTCTTCGATGTTGCCCAGGCAGAATCGGCCATGCGCATCGTCCAGCCCACATGTAACCCGGCCATCACAGAGGACCGTTGCCGAATGCCAAAGATAGTGGCAATACGACGCCTGAAGATTCGCTGTTGAACTGTCCAATTGCACGTCCCCTCTCAAGGCGCCGCTTGAGAGCGCGATTCTAGCAGTCCACCATCCGCGAGTCAACCGAGGATCAGGATGAGGATCAGGATGATCGGCTAGTAGTAGGTGTGTTTCTCGATCGTGAACCGCTGAAGCCACTGTGGCCCAATGCGGAAGCGCTTCGCCATTTTGGCCAGCAAGAGCAGGAAGAGAAATACGACCAGGCCGAATCCAGTCATGCTGCCCGGAGCATAACGGAAAATT
>CAZSQK010000003.1:0-178363 GCA_964608645.1 uncultured Solibacteraceae bacterium
CGGCTTCAGCGGCTTCGGCGGCCCCGGCGGCCGGGGTGGCGACCGCGGCGCGCGCGGCGGACGGGATGGCGGACGCGGCCCCGGCGGGCGCAATCCTAATGCGTTCGGCAACGGCCGGCGGAATCCGCGTATGCGCTACAACGGCAATCTCGCTATTATCGAGGACAACTCGGCCCTCAACGCCCGGTCTTACTCGCTGACGGGACAAGACACTCCGAAGCCGTCCACTCAGAACATGCGCATGACCGCGATGTTCGGCGGACCGCTGAAGATTCCGCATTTAGTCAGCGGACAGAAGACCACGTTCAACGTCAATTATCAGTTCGCGCGCACGCGGAACGGCAACACCGTGAGCACCCTTCTTCCCACCGCCGCCGAGCGCGCAGGCGATTTCTCGCAGGCGACCTCCCTGCAAGGCCAGCCGGTCACGATCTACGATCCGGCCACCGGGCTGCCCTTCCCCGGCAATATCATCCCGGCGAATCGCATCAGTCCGCAGGCGGCTGGGCTGCTTGCGTTCTACCCGCTGCCGAACTTCACGAACAACCAGCGGTACAACTACCAGACCGCGATCGTCGGGGCCAACAATCAGGACAACATCAATTCCCGCATCAGCCACACCTGGAACACCAAGAACCAGTTCAGCGGGAATTTCTCCTACCAGCGCGCCAGTGGCTCTACCCCCAACGTCTTCGGCTTCGTCACCTCGAACCATCAGAGCGCCGTCAATAGCGGCATCAACTGGACCTATCACTTCACGACCCGGCTGATCAACACTCTCGCCTACAATTTCAGCCGCAACACCCAGACCACGGACCCGTTTTTCGCGAACAGGACCAACGTGTCCGGGCAACTCGGCATTACCGGCGGCAGTCAGGACCCGAACTATTGGGGTCCGCCGAGCCTTTCCTTCGCCAACGGCTTCCAGGGCCTCTCCGACGGCAACAAGCTCCTCAGCCGCGCCCAGACGTCGGCGATCAACGACAGCGTCCGCTGGTTCCACGGCACGCACAATTTCACATTCGGCGGCGATTTTCGGCGCGTGCAGAACAACCCGCTCTCGCAATCGAATCCTCGCGGCACGTTCGGCTTTACAGGCGGCAATACGGCCCTCAACGGCGCCGGCGGATTCGATCTCGCCGATTTCATCCTCGGCCTCCCCGACACCAGCCAAATTGCTTACGGCAACGCCGACAAGTATTTCCGCAGCGGCTGGTTTTCGGCCTACATGACTGACGACTGGCGTCTCACAACGAAACTCAGCTTGAATCTCGGCCTCCGCTGGGATTACCAGATGCCTACCACCGAGCGCTACGGCCGTCTGGTCAATCTGAACATCGGCCCCGGCTTCACGACCGCCAGCACCGTCTGCGCCACCAGCGTCGCGGGCTGCGCCGTGGCGAGCCAGGTCGGATATCCGGACTCTCTCGTGCACGGCGACCCGCGCGAGATTCAGCCGCGTATCGGCTATGCGTGGCGGCCTCTCACGAAGGGCAGTCTCGTCATACGCGGCGGTTACGGCATCTACTACAACACGTCGGTGTACCAGGCGCTGGTCAGCCAGATGTCGCAACAGTCGCCGCTCTCGTATAGCCTGATCGATTCCGCGACCCAGGCGCCCCTTACCTTGGCGAACGGATTCCCGCTTCTTTCCAAGACGCCCATCACGACGTTTGCCGTCGATCCGAATTACCGCATCGGCTATGCACAGAGTTGGCAGACCGCCATCCAACAGGGTCTGCCGTGGGCGATGGTGGCCACGCTGACATACTCCGGCGCGAAGGGCACACATCAGGCCCAGGAGTTCATCCCCAATTCGGCTCCTCCTGGCGCAAAGCCGGCCTGCGCCACCTGCCCGACCAACTTTTATTACATGACGACCGGGGCAAACACGATTGCCCACAATCTGTGGCTCCAATTGCAGCGTCGATTCCGCAGCGGCTTCATGGGGAATCTGAGTTACGCGCACGCCAACTCCATTGATAACGGCGCCGCCGGCGGTGGCGGCCGCGGCGGCGGCGGCGGGGGCGCTCGCGTGGTTGCTCAAAACTGGCAGGATCTCGAAGCCGAGCGCGCGCGCACCAGCGGCATCCGCACCCACACCATGAGCGCCATGATGCAATTCAGCACGGGTATGGGCGGCCGCGGCGGCGCGTTGACGAACGGCATCAAAGGGAAACTCCTTCGCGATTGGACGATCTCCACCAACATCACGGTCGCCAGTGGCGCCCCGTTGACGCCGACCGTCCTGAGTAAAGCTCTCGGCGGAACCGGCATCACCGGTCCTTTGCGCGCCTATTATACGGGTCTTCCCGTCTTCGCCGCGGACGGCGCTCTGAATCCGGCGGCGTTTGTCGCGCCTCCCCCCGGCGTTTACGGAAATGCCGGACGAAACATCATCACCGGACCGAATCAGTTTTCTCTGAATGCCTCGGCCAGCCGAACGATTCGCCTCGGCGAGCGCCGGAGCGCCGATTTCCGCGTCGACGCCCGCAACGCGCTCAACCACGTCAGCTTCGGCGCGTGGAACACCACGGTGGGGTCGACCCAGTTCGGCTTGCTGCAATCGCCGGGCGGGATGCGCTCGCTAACGGCGACGTTGAGGTTGAGGTTCTAACATGCGATCGATCACCGCGACATTTCTCGCCTGGGTTCTTGTGCTGTCCGCGCAGCAGGCGCCCGCGCCTCCCGCGACGCAGCAACCCGTGCCCGAAGCCCCCAAGACCGGCGCCAAATTCTCTTCCAGCACTCAACTCGTGGTGGAAGACCTGATTCTGAAAGACAAGAGCGGCAACGCAATCACCGGCCTCAAGCCGTCCGATTTTGTCGTCCTGGAAGACGGCAAGCCGCAGAAGATCGAGTTCGTGGAGTTTCAGAACCTGGAAGAGGCGCCGGTCGTGATGCCCGAGCCGGCTCTCGAAAAGCGCGGCCCCGTGCCGGCGCCGCCCGAGAAGGCCGCGCCCAAGCCGGTCACAGCCAACCAGATTGCCGCTGAGAAGCCCGGCGACATCAAGTACAAGGATCGCCGTCTCATGGTCATGTTCTTCGACATGACCTCGATGCCGTTGGCAGACCAGATCCGCGCCCAGACTGCCGCCGAGAAATTCGTCAAGACGCAGATGACGAAATCGGACCTGATGGCCGTGATGACTTTTTCCAGCGACATCAAAGTCGTCGAGGATTTCACCGACGATCGCGACCAGTTGCTGAAGGATATTAAGAACCTGACCATCGGCGAAGGCCAGGGATTCGACATCACCAATGCGGACGATAGCGCCGGAGACAACGCCGCCGCATTCAACCAGGACGACAGCGAATTCAACATCTTCAACACCGACCGCCAGCTCTCCGCGCTCGAGACCGCCGTCAAAATGCTCGGTTCGCTGAACGAGAAGAAAGCTCTCGTCTACTTCGCCAGCGGACTCCAATCCAACGGCTCGGATAACCAGGCCCAGTTGCAGGCTACCGTGAACGCCGCCATCCGGTCCAACGTTTCCTTCTTCCCCATCGACGCGCGCGGTCTGCAAGCCTCGGCGCCGCTCGGCGACGCCACCAGGGCCTCCCCGGGTGGCCAGGGAATGTATACCGGCAGCTCAGCGAGGTCGGGTCAGGCGAATTTCCAGAACCAGCAGAATACGCTTTACACACTCGCCGCGGATACCGGGGGCAAAGCGCTGCTCGACAACAACGATCTCGCCGTCGGCATTGTCCAGGCGCAGAAGGATATCTCGAGCTATTACATCCTCGGCTACTACACCACCAACGACAAGCCGGACGGGAAATTCCGCACGATCAAGATCAGCATGAAGGACCCCGCCCTGCAGGCGAAGCTCTCGAAATTCGATTACCGGCGCGGCTATTACGCCGGCAAGAACTTCAAGCAGTTCACCTCCAGCGACAAGGAACGCCAGCTCACCGAAGCTCTGATGTTGGGCGACCCACTGACGGATCTCGACATCGCGATGGAGGTCGACTACTTCCGGCTCGCCCGCGACCGCTACTTCGTCCCGATCTCTGCCAAAATGCCCGGCAGCGAATTGGAGCTCGCGCGCCACGGCGGCGCCGAGACCACCACCATCGACTTCATTGGCGTGATCAAGGATGCAGCCGGCAAGCAGGTCGCGAACGTCCGCGACTTCGCGAATTTCAAATTGAAGGACGCCACCGCGGCCCAACTCTCGAAACGCCCCATCGAGTACGATTCGGGCTTCACCCTGCCGCCCGGCTCTTACTCCCTACGCTTTGTCGCGCGCGAAAACACCACCGGCAAGATCGGCACCTATGACACCAAGTTCGTCGTGCCGGATTTGACGGCCGAGCTGAAACGCCTGCCGATCAGTTCCGTGATTCTGAGCAGCCAGCGCATCGACATGAGCCAGGCTGTGTTCAACGCGGAGAAGGACAAGAAGATCCTGTCCGCGAACCCGCTGATTGAAGACGGGAAGAAGTTAGTCCCCAGCGTCACTCGTGTCTTCAACAAGTCGCAGGAGATCTACGTCTACCTGCAAGCCTACGAGCCCTCCTCCGAAACCACGCAGCCATTGGTTGCGACCGTGAGCTTCATGAAGGGAAAGGTAAAGACGTTCGAGACGGCGCCGCTGCAGATCACTGAAGGACTGGACCCGAAGTCCAAGGCACTGCCGCTGAAATTCAGCGTGCCCCTGGCTAAGCTCGCCCCCGGCCGCTATACTTGCCAGGTTTCGGTGCTGAACCCCAGTGGTCAGAAGTTCGCATTCTGGCGCGCGCCGGTTGTCGTGCTGCCCTAAGACGCGGCTACCAAATCAAAAACCGGTGGAACCGGCTTTGTTCTTTCGAACTCCGCCGATCCCACCGGTTCGCGCCACTTCAACTGACATTTCCTATTGCAAGGTGGATGCCATATGGGAAACTCCCGGCGTTCGGACTAAGTACGTGCGCAAGATTACCGAAATGAGACAAAAACGATTTCTGTGGAGAATCCGTTACACTCTTTCAGCGGCATAAATTACATGGGGTGTGCATAGTGCACACCGCGTAACTCCTAGGAATTAATACACTAAACCACATCCAGTCCTTTTCCCGACAGGCCGTCTCAGGATTGGTGCCGGTCGAGTATGCGCTCCAATATGCCCGGAATCTCGAACACCGCCCGATTTCGGAGCCGTTCGGTCGCTGCGCGAAAACCCGCGTAGGCGCCGGGTTCCAGGAGCTGATCGATCGCGGTCGCAATCCGGCGGAAGTTCGGCAGCACGATTCCGATCCCTTGCTCATGAACCCATTCGGTGTTGTAGCGCTCCTGCGGCAGCGTCCACGCATTGCGCTCCACGATCACTGGAAGACGCATCGCCACGGCCTCGCTTAGACTTCCCGGTCCGGGCTTGCCGATGAAGTAGTCGGCGAGTTGCATGTATCGCGGAACCTCTTTCGTGAATCCCTCTACGAATATCGGCGCGCGATGCGCCGTGTTCCGCAAACGCGCCGCCAGTTTCTGGTTGTGACCGCAGATCAGCAGAAGCTGCCGGTCCGCAGCGCGCCGCGCGATCTCCTCCATCGCCGCCGACCCTTCCCCGCCAAAAAGGACCAATCCGACCGGCAGGCTGGAATCGAAGCCCAAACGCGCGCGCTCCGCGGCCCGCCGCTCCGGCGTGAGGGGTTCGATCTCGTAGAACCGCGGGTGCAGAACCATTCCCGAAACGCGCTCGATGCGATGCGCCGGGTACCCGTGCGCGCGCGCCTGCTCCACGGCTTTGTCGGACCCGCAGATCAGGTACTGATCATGCCGCTCGATCCAGAAATGCGGCGGATAATCGGCAATGTCGGTGAGAATCGTCACCATTGGCGCGCCGGGAAGCGCCCGCGCCAGCCCCTCCCGAATCGCGCGGTTGAAGTTCGGCACCAGTGACACCACCATGTCTGGTCCGCCTTGCCGCCAGAAACGCTCCAACACCTTCACCTGGCGCCCGTGGAAGAGCCGGATGATCCCATGCATGCCGGCAGTGAGTTGCGGTGACCCGAGTGTCCACCCGCGTTTCAACAGAGCGTTGTAAACGTCCTGCATCCGCAACCCGGTGAGCTTGTAGAACACGTCGATTTCCTCGAGTAGCTCCTGCAGATTGACAAGCCGGATCTCGAAGGGACGCCCCTCCTGCTCGATCACTTGCCGCAGCGCATTGGCCGCCGCCCGATGTCCTCCGCCCGCGTCGAAGTAGATAAAGTCGAGCCTTTTCACTCAGTCCGATTGTGCCATGCCACACGCGCCCGCCGCCTTCACGCAGCTGTCTCCGGACCGTCATCCGCCTGTAAGACCGCGGCGGTTACCCTGTGGATGCCGGTATGCAACTGGAATTCGCGACCGACGTGCTCAGCTTCATCGATCGCCGCGATCAACGATTGATGCGCCGCCTCAACCGCTGGCGCGCGCCGCAATGGGTGCGGGTCTGGATGTACGCCGCTACCCGCGCCGGCGACGGTTGGCTGTGGTATGCCATGGGCGTCGTAATCCTTCTGTTCGGCGGCGAGAACCGTTTCCGCGCCTTAGCGGCATCCGCGACCGCGATCGGAGCCGGCATCTTGCTCTTCCTGCACGTGAAAAAAGCCACCGGCCGAAAGCGTCCATGCGCCTATGAGCCGCACTGCTGGGCCCGCCTGCTTCCGCCGGATCAATTCTCTTTCCCCTCCGGCCATACCATCACGGCATTCTCGGCGGCGGTTTCCCTCAGCCTCTTCTATCCGAGCTTGACGCCGGCCCTCTTATTTTGTGCCATCAGCGTGGCGGCTTCGCGGGTCGTCCTCGGAATGCATTTCCTCAGCGACGTACTGGCCGGCGCCGTCATCGGCGCGACACTCGCCTACCTCTCCGTGTGGATATGGGTTTAGGAGCCTAAAGAACCCGATGCAGCGCGGCACATCCTTGCCGTAGAGCGCGAAGGCATCCTGCCCGGCTCGCCCATGCACTTAGTTCAATGGGGGTTTGGACTGCTGGGCTGGAGCCGACTTCTGCTCCGCCGGGGCCGTCCCGTCAGTTTCGTTAGGAATCAGATAAAGCCCCAACACGATGGCGCCGATGAGCAGAATAGCCCCGACAATACCGGCAAGCAACATGAGGTTGCGCTCCGGACGCGCGACCTTCTCGTTGCACTGCGGACAGCGTCGCACGCGCGCGGGTACGGGTTGCAGGCAGCGGGGACAACGGTTGCCGGGTTCCTGTGATGGCATCGGACCTACTGCAACACTATAGCAACCGGCCACACTCCCGGCAGCTACTCGTGCCGAAGCGCGCTCGCTGGATCCACCCGCGTGGCCCGATACGCTGGAACGGAAATCGCGGCCGCGGCCACCAACGTCAACAATACGACGACCACCGACAACGTCGCCGGATCCCCGGCATCGACCCCAAACAACATGCTTGCCAGATATCGTCCGAGGCCCAGCGCCCCGGCGACTCCCGCCGCTAGCCCTGCCGCCACCGGTGTCAGCCCCTGACGGAGCACCATGCGGCGGATGAGCGCCGGTTCGGCCCCCAGCGCCATCCGAATCCCCATCTCTGCCGTCCTTTGACCCACCGAGTACGAAACGACGCCGTAGATTCCCAAACTCGCGAGCAACAGCGCCGCTGCCGCGAAGAGCAGCGCCAGGGTTAACTGGAAGCGCCTCGGCGCCAACGAAGCCGCCACCATCTCATCCATCGCGCGAAATGCCGGAATCGGCAACTCCGGATCCGCCTGGCGAATCGCCGCGCGGATGGACGATCCGGCAGCAGCGGCACCCACCTCCGTCCGCGCGACCAGCGACACCCTATCGAACAGCCGCTGCCAATATGGCAGATAGATCGTGCTCGAGGGCGCCCGGCTGAGACTGACGCCGCGCACATCGCCCGCAATCCCGACGATTTCCATCAGTGCCGACCTGTCGCCACCGATGCGGAAGCGCTTGCCGACCGGGTCCTCTCCCGGCCAGATCCGCTGGGCCGTCAACGCCGACACCATAGCTACGGCCCGGCCACGATCGCTTTCCGCAAACACCCTCCCCGCGCGCAGTGGAATGCCCATCGTCGTGAAGTAGGCCGGGTTCGCGCTGCGGACATCCACCAGCGGCCGATCCGTCACCGGAAGGATATTCCCCTCTTTCGAAAGCAGATTGTTGCCACCTTCACCGGCCAACGGAAGTTGGTTCGAGATCCCCGCCGCCCTTACGCCGGGCAACGCCGTGACGCGCGCCAGCAGCGCCTGGGCGAATGCCTGCCGTTTCTGCAAATCGGGATATCGGCTCGCCGGCAGGTTCAAATCGACCTCCACGACCCGCTCTGCTTCGAATCCTTTGTCGACATGGAGCAGCTTGACGAAACTGTGCAGCAGCAGTCCGCCGGCGATCAGGCACAACGCGGTCAGCCCTACCTCCATGCTGACGAGCGCCGATCGCAGGCGCGCCGCCGGCCGTCCCGCCGTCGTTCCGCGGGTGCCCGACCGCATCGCCTCCTGGGGATCGGCATGCGCGAATCGCCACGCCGGCAACATTCCGAACAGTAGACCCGCCCCTACCGAGATCGCCAGATTGAATAGGAATAGCCGCGCATCCGGCCGCACTTCCTCGATTCGCGGCAGATCGACTGGGGCGTTGTGCACGATCGCGCGGATCGCGGCATACGCCAGCGCCATGCCGAGCGCTCCACCGCTCAGCGCCAGGAGCAGGCACTCGGCTAGCGCCTGGCGGAGCAGGCGGCCGGCGCCCGCCCCCAGCGCCGTCCGCACAGCCATCTCGCGCCTTCGCGCCGTGGCACGAGCCAGAAGCAGGTTCGCCATATTCACACACGCGATCAGCAACACCGCTGCGACCGCCGCCCATAGCAGCATGAGCCCGCCGCGCGCGCGATCGGTGATCTGTTCCTGCAATGCCACCATTTCTGCGCGAAGTTCGGTCTTCTCCGGAAGCCGCGCGGCGAATGCCGCCTGGATGCCGTTCAGTTCCGCGCCAGCTCTCGACGCCGAAACCCCGGGCCGAAGCCGCGCGATGCACGCGTAGTTGAAATCCCCCATCTCGTCGAGCTCGTCGTCGCGCACGGCGAACGGCTTCCAGATCTGCGGCCGATCCCCTGCGATCGTCATCGCATACAACTGGTTGAGTTTGGGAAACTGAAACCCCGCCGGCAGCACACCCACGACCTCATGGGCTCGCCCATTGAGCTGGATCTTGCGGCCGACCGTTCCCGGATCGCCGCCAAATCGCCGCCGCCACAACTCGTCGGAGAGAACCACGACACCGTCTCTCCCCGGCCGGTCCTCTTCGTCGAGAAATATGCGGCCCACCTGCGCCTGGACGCCCAGCATGCGGAAGAGGCTCGGCGACACGCGCGCTGCCGGCAAGCGTTCCGGCTCGCCCGTCTCCGTCAGGTTCAACGTGATCCCGCCAATCATCGCCAGATCCTCAAAAGAGGTGGCATTCCTGCGCCACTCCGCGAAGTGCATCGCATTGACGGGCACGAGCGGCGAGAACTGCGCGAACCGGAGGACCATCTCGTGGATCGCATACAGCCGGCCCGCCTCCCGATATGAAAGAGGCCTCAGAATCACACGGTCGACCAGACTGAACACAGCCGTGTTTGCTCCAATGCCGAGGGCCAGGGTCGCCACCGCGATCGCCGTAAACGCGGGGTCCTTCCGCAGCATCCGTCCCGCCAGCCGAACGTCGTCGATCATACAAGGGATGTACGACCGGCGCCGCCCTTCAGTTGGCAAGAATATTGCCGCTGACGGGCCTAGGGCTCCGTCCTCCCGCTCCCCCGCATATAATCGAGTAGTGCGGATTTCAGCAGTTTTGCTCCTGATCGTTTCTCTGGCCGCGTGCAATGGCGCCAAGAAAAACAATGACGCGGTGCGTCAGGGTGTGGTGGATTACCTCACCGGCAAAGGTTTCGACATCCCGAAGGCGATGACGGTTGCCGTGACGAACCTCGAGATGAATGGCAGCCAAGCCGATGTGACCGTGTCCATCACGCCCGCCGGCGGCGCTCCGGCACAAGGCATGACCATGAAGTATCACCTGGAGCAGAAAGGCGATAAGTGGGCGGTCGTAGCGCGGCAGGATTCCGGCGCCAGTCCGCATGGCGCAGGCGCAATGCCGTCCGCTCCCGCCGGCTCCGAGCCTCATGGCGGCGGCGCGGCTCCCCCGTCAGGCGCGACCAGGATGCCGTCGCCCGAGGATCTCCCCCCCGCCAAAAAACAATGAAGCAAGTGGCCATCCTGGGAGGCGGTCCAGCGGGCGCGTTCGCCGCGGAACAACTGGCTTCGGCCGGTCTCCGCGTGCGCCTGTTCGACGAAAAACTCGCCTGGGAAAAGCCCTGCGGCGGCGGCCTCACTTACAAAGCCTATAGTCAGTATCCGTTCCTCATCGATAACCCGACCCCAAAACGGTTCGTCACTGAGACGATGCTCGCCGCGCCGCGCGCGGGCGAGGTCAAGCTTCACCTCGACGAGCCGCTCCTGATTTATTCCCGCTACGACCTCAACAACATGCTGTTGGAACGCGCCGAGCGCGCCGGCGCGGCCATCGAGAAGGCCCGCATTACCGGGCTCACGCGCCGCGGCGATGGCTGGCAACTCCGCACGCCCGCCGGCCTCATCGAAACCGATTTCTGCATTGTCGCCACCGGCGCCCGGAACCCCCTGCGCGACGTCGGCACACAACTTCGCCCGCAGGACGCCATGTCCGCCCTCGGCTATTACGTTGCCGGCCAGCAGGAGCGCATCGACATCCAGTTCCTCCCGCATCTCGAGGGCTACATTTGGGTCTTTCCACGCTGCGGGCACCTCTCGGTGGGAATATGCGGCAAGGGCGAGCCCGCCACGGCGCTGCGCAAACGGCTGGAACAGTATATGACGGAGCGCGGCCTCTCCTGGAAGGACGCCCGGTTTTACAGCCACCTCCTGCCATCCCTCGAAACCAAATCGTGGAAATCCAACCGGGTGGCCGGCGATGGCTGGCTGGCTGTTGGCGACGCCGCCGGACTGGTCGACCCGATCACGGGCGAAGGCCTGTACTACGCCATCCGCTCCGGAGACCTCGCTGCGCGCGCCGTGCTCAACGACGCCGGCGAGATCCCCAGCGCTCATTATCGCCGCCTGCTGCGGCGGGACTTCGCGGCCGATCTCGAGTTCGGCTCCCGTCTCGCCAAACGCGTCTTCCATGGCCGCTTCCTTCTCGGTGACGTGCCGTCGCGCATGGTGCAATTCACGCGGCGTAGCCCGCGTTTCTCTGCCGTGATGCAGGATCTGTTCGCCGGCAACCAGTCCTATCTGGGTCTCAAGCGCCGGCTCCTGAATAATCTGAACGGCAGCCTCTACGAGATCTTCATGAGCCTCGGCTTCAGCCGCCTCGTCCCCGGCAGGCTGCCGGCCAAATGAGTATCCGGGCGCCGCTAAGATGTCCACACTGATGAATCACACTAAGTCCGAATCTCTCTTTCGCCGCGCCCAGGAACTGATCCCGGGCGGCGTCAACTCGCCGGTGCGCGCCTTCCGCGGTGTCGGCGGAAACCCTCCCTTCATCGCCGAAGGCCAAGGTTCACACCTCTTCGACGTCGACGGCAATGAATACATCGACTATGTCGGCTCCTGGGGCCCGCTGCTCCTAGGGCACCGCCATCCCGAGATCGTCGCCGCCCTCGAAGCCGCTCTGTCGATCGGCACCAGCTTCGGGGCCCCGACCCCGCAGGAGATCGACCTCGCCGAGGCTATTTGCGGCGCCGTCCCGTCCATCGAGATGGTGCGGTTGGTCAACTCGGGCACCGAAGCCACCATGTCGGCCATTCGCGTCGCGCGCGGCTTCACCGGCCGCGATCGCATCGTCAAGTTCGAAGGCTGCTACCACGGCCACGTCGATTCGCTGCTCGTCAAGGCCGGTTCGGGCATGGCGACACTTGGTATTGCCGACACGCAGGGCGTCCCGCAGGCGTTCGCCGAAACCACCATCGCGCTGCCGTTCAACGACGCCCAGGCCGTCCGCGAGGCCTTTCGCGTCCGCGGCGGCGAGATCGCGGCCGTAATCGTCGAACCGGTCGTTGGCAATATGGGCTGCGTGCCGCCCCAGCCAGGCTACCTCGAGGCGTTGCGCGCCATCACCGCCGAACACGGTGCCCTGCTCATCTTCGACGAAGTGATGACCGGCTTTCGCGTCGCGTTCGGCGGCGCCCAGCAACTCTATGGCATCCGGCCGGACCTCACCACTCTCGGCAAGGTCATCGGAGGTGGCCTGCCGGTCGGCGCTTACGGCGGCCGCAAGGACATCATGAGCAAGGTCGCACCAATCGGGCCGATCTACCAGGCGGGCACGCTCTCCGGCAACCCATTGGCAGTCGCGGCGGGGCTCGCCATGCTGCGCCACCTCAAAGCTCATCCCGAGATTTACGAGCAGCTCGAACGCCGCGCCGCCGAACTGTGCAACACCGTCCCCCCTGGAGTGACCGTCAATCGCGTCGGGTCGATGTTCACCTTCTTCTTCACCGACCACCCGGTCACCGATTGGGAATCCGCCAAGCGCAGCGACACCGCCCGATTCGGCCGCTTCTTCCGCGCCATGCTGGACCGGGGCATCTACCTTGCCCCCTCGCAGTTCGAAGCCGCGTTCCTTTCCGCCGCCCACACCGGCGACGATATCGCCCGGACCATCGCGGCGGCCCGTGAATCCTGGAACCTGGGATAACGACTCACGGGCCGAACCGTACGCGAACTGCGCCCTAGTCGGTCTTCACAACCGTCATGAACACTTGCGCGGTCTGCGCGTCTCGTCCGAGGCGCGGTCCGGCGATCCGGTACATCGGAAAGCCCGCGCCCTTCCACAACCCGCGCAACACGCAGGTGGTCCCGGCGCAGTCGAACTGCACCATCGCCTTGCCGCGCGCTTCCGTCTCCTTGGACGGAACATCGAACGCATAGAGCACCGGTGTCGACGCGCCCGTCTCGGCATTACGCAGGATCATGTACCGCGCCGACACGTTTTGCGCCGCCTGCACGTGGTACGTCCCCGGCTGCATGACCGCGCCCGCCACCCGGAAGGTGAACGGAATGTCCGCCTTCATGGTCTGCGCGGAAGCGCTGCCGGCCGCGATCGCCATGGCTGCGGCTGCCATCATCGAAGTCATCGCCATCTTTTTCATGTCACCCTCCTTCCTCGGGCTCGCTCGCTGCGTTCCCGAGTACGGGCGAATGAGAAGCATGCGTCGGCCCAACCGCTAACCGATTGATTCTGCGTAAAAAGCGGGCTGAAAATGAACCTTCCGGCTTGCGGCGAGGAACCGATCGGTTCACCGGGCGCGCGAGCAATGCCATCGCCAAACTGCGTCTTCTGCTCGTCGCCCCTTCCGCCCGGGGGCCAGGAGAAACATCGCCTCATGGGGCCGGAGATGGTGGGTGAACTGACGCTATAATCGAGTTTCTCATTTCGTATAAAAGGAGCTAGCATTGCGAAACAAAGTGACCGTTGTGGGCGCCGGGAATGTCGGCGCGAATTGCGCGTTGCGCATCGCCGATCAGGAACTCGCCGATGTCGTCCTCGTAGACGTTGTAGAGGGCGTTCCTCAAGGAAAGGGTCTCGACATTCTTCAGTCCGGGCCCGTGCAGGGCTATGACGTCCTGATCACCGGCGCCAACGACTACGAGCCCACCGCCAATTCGGATATCGCGATCATCACCGCCGGGTTCCCGCGCAAGCCCGGCATGAGCCGCGATGATCTTCTGCTCGCCAACTATGACGTCGTGCGCACGGCCACCGAGCAGGTCGCCAAGTACTCGCCGAACTGCATCATCATCGTCGTCACCAACCCGCTCGACGCCATGGCCCAGGCCGCGTTGTGGGTGTCGAAGTTCAGCAAGAACCGCGTCGTCGGCATGGCCGGTGTGCTCGATAGCGCCCGCTTCCGCACGTTCATCGCGCAGGAGCTCAAGGTCTCCGTGGAGAACGTCACCGGCGTCGTGATGGGCGGCCACGGCGACACCATGGTCCCGTTGGTCCGCCTGAGCAACGTCTCCGGCATCCCGCTGACCGAACTGATGGACCAGGCGACGATCGATCGAATCGTCGACCGTACCCGCAACGGCGGCGCCGAAATCGTGAAATATCTAAAGACCGGCAGCGCTTACTATGCCCCCTCAGCCGCCGCCGTCGAAATGGCCGAGTCCATCTTGAAGGACAAGAAAAAGGTGTTGCCTTGCGCCGCCTACCTGGAAGGCGAATACGGCATCAACGGCCTCTTCGTCGGCGTCCCGGTGAAACTCGGCGCTCTCGGCATCGAGCAGATCTATCAGCTCAAGCTGACCGAGCAGGAACAAACCATGCTGCAAAAGAGCGCGACCTCCGTCCAGGAACTGGTGGACGTCCTCAAATCCAAGCAGTAGAGTAAGCCTCCGGCTTGCCATGCCTGCATTTTTGCCGGCCCCTTTGCCCGCACGATGCGGGCATGGCAAACCCTCTTCACTCCCCAGCCACCGGGCCATCCCCCTCCGACAGTTCGCGTACGATCTGCTCTCGCCGCCGCACCCCCGCGCTCACGGCAGATTCCAGCGCGATCCAATAGAAGACGGCCCCGATGATTGCCGCGATTGCCAGCACCAACAGGAACATCGTCTCGCTCTCGAACGCATACCGCGCCAAATACGCCAGCCCGACCGGCAGCAGCGCCACGGGATAAATCAGAAACAGGAATCCCTGAAACCCCCGCCCGCCGCCGTGCGCCACGCGATCACCGGTCAGCCCTCTCGGATAATGCACGGACCCGAGATTCCCCAATGCCAGCATGTAGGAAGCGCAGATCCCCATCACCACGAGCGTCTCCACTGCCTGATCCCAGCCCGCCGAGAGTCGCAGCGCCGTCGTCACCGCGATCACCATCGCCACCTCCAGGTAGATGTAGATCAGCGACGCGAGGTTCTTCCCCACCAACACCCGTCCCAGCGGCAACGGCGCGGCGAAGTAGAAAGCCGCCGCCGACCGGTCGAATCCGAAACAGTTCCAATACGACACCTGCCCCAACAGGGTAAGGGCGTACACACAGACCACCGTCAGAAACCAAGACTGGCGTCCCGTCTCGGCCCACGAGTGTCGCGTCGCCACCACCGGGAACCACACCGCCAGCCCGAACGTGAATCCCATGATGAACACCGTGCGAAACCGCGGCGTCCGCGCCAAGGACCGCAGCTCCTTCTCGACGATTCCGCCCAGCGGATCGCGCCACAGCAGCGTCGGAAGCCGGTAGAATCGCTCGGCGATGGCAACCATAGTCCCCGTAGCCTGCGCGCGCGACGCCTGCGACGCCTCCGCATCGTGCCGCAGATTGCTCTCAAACTGCCGCCGTCCGAACCATCCCGCCGCCACAACCCACGCGCCCAGCGAAAGCAAAGCGAGCGCTTGCGTCCGCCCAATCGCCGCATCGGCTGTGGCGGTCCACGGCAGCGCGACCGTCTGTATAGACGACCCCAAGCGCCGCAGCGCGCTCCCGCCGTAGCCCATCGCAATCAGCAGCCGCGGCACGACCCACAACATCGTCGTCACCAGCACCACGATTTCGCGCACCCGCCGCCGCGAAAGCATCCGTTCCAACAGGCTCCGTGTGCCCGACGCCAGCAGAAGATTGAACATGACAAATAGCGGTAGCGCAAGCGCGATCCGCGCCGCCCCGCGCCATCCACCGGTCAACGGGTTCAAAAGCAGCCCCACGGCGCCGCCGGCCAGCACCAGCGCCATTTCCACTGCCGTCGTGAAACGGAGCAACACCTCTACCGCGAACAGCTTGCGGTGTGGGATCGGATAGGCCAGAAGTTTCCGCAAGTCGAGCGCCGAGCCCATGCTCGCCGAGAGAATCGGCATCAATTGCCAATACGCGCAGATGCCCAGCAGAGCGAGCGGCAGATTGGCGGACAACCGGTCCAGGGAAGAATCGGCGGCGGCGATGCCGCATGCCACCGCCGCTACCGCCCAGATGCCATACCAGAGCACCCCGACCAGCATCGTGATGCCGCGCCCGCGCCCGCCGAAGCGCATCGTCAGCCACTGCGCCCGCAGAATCGCGCCGATCATAGCCAGTCCAGCCGCTCCCGGGGATGCTCGGCCCCGACGATCCGCACGAATGCGTCTTCCAGCGATTCGCCGCCGCCCCGCAATTCCGCAAGCGTGCCGCTCGTCACGATCCGCCCACGGTCGATGATCGCCACCCGGTCGCACAACCGCTCGACTACCTCCAGCACATGGCTGGTCAGGAAAATCGTCGCCCCGCGCCGCACCTGATCTTGCAGAATATCCTTCATCAGGCGCGCGCCCACCGCATCCACGCCCTCGAACGGTTCGTCCATCAGGAACAGTTCCGGGTGGTGGATCAGGGACGCCGCCATCGCCACACGCTTCCGCATTCCCTTCGAGTACTCGGCGATGATCTTGCGATCTGCCTCCAGTTGGAACAGGTCGAGCAACCCGCGAGCGCGTTCGACGGCCGTGCTGCGCGGCATTCCGTACATGCGGCCGACGAACTCGAGATACTCCGGCCCGGTCAGCCGGTCGAAAAGCAGCGACTCGTCGGGCACGAGACCGATCCGCTGCTTGATCTCCAATTCGCCCTCGGGCGCCTTGTAACCGAGAATCTCGACCGATCCGCTATCCGCCGGAATGAGACCTGTCAGCATCCGGATAGTCGTCGATTTCCCCGCCCCGTTCGGCCCCAGGAATCCGAAGAACGACCCGCGCGGGACCTCCAGGTCGACCCCATCGACGGCCGCTTTCAGCCCATAGAACTTCCTGAGGTCGCGAACGAGAATCGCTGGCGCCGGCATCCCTGATTACCCGCGCCCTGGAGCGACGCGCGAAGCATCGACAAACATCACGCTCTAATTTTATACAGCCAGGTGGACCAGCCGCCCCCTTGCCTCCGCCGCGCCGGTAGTTCATACTTTCCACTGACCGGAATCTCAGCATCGGATGGGGCGGCTGGACCCTTTTCCATCTCCCGGGATATCGCGGAAACGATTTCTTGAGGTGAGAAATGAGTCGATTCCTGGCCATCCTGTTCTTCTCCGCTTCCCTTTTTGGGCAAGGCACCACTTCGCGCGTTGTCGGCACGGTCGCGGATTCTTCCGGCGCCGTCGTCCCCGGCGCCCAGGTCACGCTGACCAACGAAGCCACTGGCGTCGCCTTCGCCAGCACCACCACGCCAGCCGGCGCCTACGTCTTCGAGGCCATCCAGGTCGGCGTCTATCGGATCGAGATCCAGGCGCCGGGTTTCCGCGAGCACATCTCGACCGGGAATCGCCTCGTCATCGGCGAGCCCACGACGGTCAACGCCACTCTGGAAGTCGGCGCGACCTCCGAGTCGGTCGTCGTCAGCAGCGCGGCCGAGCTGGTGCAAACGAGCACCTCGGGGAATTTCGGCTCGCTCGTCGAACAGCGCGTTTTGCAGGATCTGCCGATCGTCGGCACTCGCGGACGCAGCCCGCTCGACCTCGTCTACACGCAGCCCGGCGTTGTCGCCACCGACGGCAACATGGCCGGCGGCGGCATCTACGTGCATGGCGCTCGCGACCGCTCATGGAACTACACGCTCGACGGTATCGACAACAATGAGTCCAGTTACGGCGGTTCCAACACTACTCCCGCCCGCGCCAATCCCGACTCGCTGGCCGAATTCCAGGTCATCACCGGCAATGGCACCGCCGAGTACGGACGCAACAGCGGCGGCCAGGTCGCGATGGTTACCCGTTCCGGAGGCAACACCCTCCACGGAACCGGCTTCTTTTTCTACCGCACACCGCGATTCAATGCCAATGAGTGGGAAAACAACACCAATCGGGTCGGCAAGCGGCAGTTCGTCCAGCAGATCCCCGGCTTCAGCCTCGGGGGCCCCATCCGCAAGGACAAGACTTTCTTCTTCGTGAACGTGCAGTGGTTGCGCACACACGAGACGGGGACATTCACCAGCACCGTCTACACCGCCAATGCGCGCAAAGGCCTTTATCGTTACATGATCGGCGGCCGCAACCAGCCATCGGGCGTGGCCGGGGCATCGATCGACGCCGCCGGAAATGTGCTCGGCGGCGTCAATATCGGGGCCTATGACGTCGTCGCCAACGACCCGCAGCACCTCGGACAGGACCCCACCGTCATGAAACAGGTCAACATGATGCCGCTGCCCAACAACTTCACCATCGGCGACGGGCTCAACACGGCCGGCTTCACCTATGTCGCGCCCCAATTCGAGCGGCAACACGACATCACCTTCAAGATCGACCACGTCCTGACGTCCCGGCAGACGATCTTCGCGCGCATCTACCTCGGGGAGCAGGACACCCGCTGCGACCAGGTGAACGGCGGCCAGCCGGCCTTCCCAGGCGGCCCCTGCATGGTGGACACCACGCGCAGCCCCCGCAATCTGGCCTTCAATTGGCGGTGGAGTCCCACCGCCCGCACCACCAACGAGCTCGTCCTCGGCCAACAGCACTACGTCTATAACTTCGTGACGCCGACCGCCGACGCCTCCATCCCCGACATCACCTGGTACTCGCAAGTGACCATGCCCCTGCCCACTGGCATCGGCAACCTTCGCACGATCACCACGTATCAGGCCGTCGACAATTTCAGCTATGTCCATGGCGCGCACAATTTCAAACTCGGCGCCAATCTCCGCCTCGTGCGCCACCAGGACGAGCGGGGCTCCGTCGGCAGCTGGAACGTGACTCCGATCGTCGACTTCTCGTCCGGCGTCAATACGGTCGATCCGGCGACCTTCAACCTGCCTGCCGCGTCGGCTCTCAACCAAAGCTACGATCTGCCGATCTTGCAGAGCCTGATTAACTTTCAACTCGGCCGTGTCGGCAACATCTATCAAGGCTTCGTGGCAAAGGGCGGCTCCTGGGCCCCCGGCGGCACAACCTACCAGTTCGACGCGCGCTATCCCGAACATGACCTGTATTTTCAGGACAACTGGAAGCTGCGCAAGAACCTGACTCTCGATGCCGGACTCCGCTGGGAACTGCGCCTCACGCCTCGTGACGCCAATGACACGGTGAAGCGCCCCAGCCAGGCAGTCACGATCGGAACGGCGCCGAGTTCCACGCTCACCTGGCAGAAGGGCCCTCTCTATCCGAGCGACCGCAACAATGTCGGACCGTCGGTCGGCCTGGCGTGGGATCCCACCGGAAGGGGCAGGATGTCGCTGCGCGCGAATTACCGGCTCGCCTTCGACCGCATCAATACATTCCTGCTCTCGTCCAAGATCTTCCAGAACCTGCCGGGCAGCACGTACACGGTCGTCGATCCCACGTTCGGGGCAGCCGGCGGGCGGCTCAGCAAGCTCCCCCAAGTCGCCCCGCCCGTCAAACCGTTGGATCTCCTGACTCCGCCCACCGACACTACCAATGCGATGTATGTGGTCGATCCCGCCTACCATTCGCCCAAGACGCACATGTGGGCCCTGGGCTTCCAGTTCGAGGCCCTCAAGAACACCAAGGTGGAGATCGATTACATTGGACGGCACGCGCTCAATCTACTGGGCGCTTACAACATCGACAACTTCGATATCTTCAACAACGGATTCCTGGACGCCTTCAACACCGTAAAAGGCGGCGGCCAAAGTCCCCTCATGAATCAGCTGATGGGGGTTGATTCCCGCATCCGCGCCGGCGAGACAGGCTCCGACCTGGTGCGCCGGCTATATGCCACCAACCTCTCTACCAACTCGGTCGCCGGCCTGGCAAAGAGCGTCGGCACGCGATTCCAGGGCGGCAAGAGTCTCAACGAACTGGCAGGCCTCGGCTCATACTTCTTCGTTCCCTATCCGCAGTTCATGGGCGGCATGTATGTGATCGACTCGAACGACTACTCGCACTATCACGCGCTCGAAATGCGTCTCGAGCGCGCCTTCACCAACGGGCTCGGCTTCCAGTTCGCCTACACCCTCTCGAAGTCCATGGATACCCGCTCCTTCGATCCGACTTCCACCGTCGTCAGCACCGGGACCGCGCAGTCCGCCGGCGATACACCGTTCGACCTCCGTAACCGCTATCTCAACTACGCGCGTTCTGATTTCGACCGCCGCCACGTCGTGCAGGGCCGATGGACGTACGAGTTGCCGTTCGCCAGAAACAGCAAGGGAATCCTCCACCATGCCATCGGCGGATGGGAGGTCGCGGGCTTCCTCACCGTATTCAGTCCCCGGCCGTTCACAATTTGGTCCGGCCAATACACGATGTCGAGCGTCGTCACCAGCACGGCCGATTGCAAAGGCTGCACATCCGGCATGGGAACTGTTTTTGACGACTCGGCCAGCGGTTACAAATGGTTTTTCAATCAAAGCCAGATCGCGATGTTCAGCAGTCCGGCCGCCGGCTCGATGGGCAACACCGGCCGCAACGCATTCAATCAGCCATGGCGCTGGGATATGGATATGTCGCTCATCAAGCGTATTCAGATTACCGAGCGCCACAAGCTCGAATACCGTCTCGAGTCCACAAACTTCACCAACTCCGTGTCATTCGGCTACCCGACCACCTCTCTGGCCAGCAGCACCTTCGGCAGAATCAAGGACAACGTCATCACCGGCTCGCGTAAGATCCAAATGGCGCTGAAATACCATTTCTGACTGACGCTGCAACCGCCTACCGCGCCGGCGCCCCCTGCACCGGCGCGAAGCCGCCTACACCCGCGTCGTACGAGGAGACAGTTCCCTCCGCGATGTCGTACACCCATCCGTGCAGGCTCAGGTCGCCGGCGTCCAGGCGCGCCCGCACCGACGGATGGGTCCGCAGGTGCTCGAGTTGCTCCACGACGTTCCGCTGCGTCAGCGCCAGCAGATCCTGCGTTCCCGCCGCCTCCCGCGCCGCGTGCGCGTGCTGCAGCCACACATAGACATTGGGAAGCTCGGCCAGCGGCTCCGGATCTATGACGCCCTTCATCACGCCGCAATCGGTGTGCCCGCATACGATGACGTCAGGCACCTCCAGCACAGCCACCGCGTACTCGATCGTCGCGGAGACGCCGCCTATCGCATCCGGGTAGGGCGGCACGATATTACCGATGACCCGGCAGATGAACAGTTCGCCAGGCTTCGTCTGCGTCAACAGGCACGGATCGATGCGCGAGTCCGCGCACGTGATGAAGAGCGCATGCGGACGCTGTCCCAGCGCCAGCCGCTGAAAAAGATCGCGATGCTTGGGATAGACATTCCGCTGGAATTGCGACAGTCCGCGGAGAATCCGCTCCACTGCCATTTATTCCCGGCTCCATTCGCGGATCTTGACCACTTCCTCCGCCGGAATGTGCAGAAACTCCAGAAACTCCTGGTGCTCGTCCGGCGCCGCCTTCTCGAACTCCACATGCCAGCGCCTCATCTGGTCCTCGGTGAACCCCGCGGACCGCATCACGTCTACCCACTTTTCTTTCGTCACCATTCGCATTCTCCTCAATCGGTTTGTGC
Organism: uncultured Solibacteraceae bacterium; assembly: GCA_964608645.1. Lineage (GTDB taxonomy): Bacteria > Acidobacteriota > Terriglobia > Bryobacterales > Bryobacteraceae > CAZSQK01. The sequence continues at coordinate 21,422 of CAZSQK010000003.1, forward strand.
TCTCGAGCATCCGCGCAATCGCCCGCTGATGCTCCCGCAGCCGCTCGATCTCTCCACCCAATTCGGCCATGCGCCTCTGCAATACCGACGCCGCGTCGCCTTGTGCGCGATCGATAATCGAGCGAATGTCGCTGAGCTTGAGACCGGCGCTGCGATACAGGAGCACCTGCCGCAGACGCTCCAGGTCGCGCTCGCCGTACAGCCGGTAATTCCCCGCGCTGCGGCGGACCGGTTTCAGCAGCCCCACCGATTCGTAATACAGCACCGTGCTGCGGCTCAGGCCACAGGCCCGCGCCAGCCTTGTCACTGTCAACGGCATCGCTCTACTTCCAGTCTCAACCCTGCAGTTATAGACAGGTCAAGGGCTTTTTCGAAAGATCAGAATATGCTGCCGTGGCAGCGCTTCCGAAACTCGATCCAGCCGGAAGCCTTCCGGCTCCAATTCCGCCCGCACTTGCGCCACCGTCATCTTGTGCTCCGGCCGGATCGGCACCTTCGGGTCCTCGGCGCGATACTCCAGCAATACCAGCCGGCCCCCGGCGCGCAGCGATTCGCGGATGCGCCGCAGCATCGCCTGCGGCGCCGAGAACTCGTGGTACACATCCACCAGCAGCACCAAATCGACCGCGCTGCGCGGCAACTTTGGGTCGTCCACGGCCCCCAGCACGGTCTCGACATTCGCCAGCTTTCGCTGCTCCATATTGCGTTTCAGCAGCTCCAACATCTTGGGCTGGATGTCGTTCGCGTATACCTTGCCGGACGGCCCTACCCGCTCCGCCATGCGCCACGTCATGTATCCCGCCCCGGCGCCGATGTCCGCCACTGTCGCGCCTTTCTCGATCCCGATTTCATCCAGCGCGGCGTCCGGCTGCTCCTCCTGCTCGCGCTCCGGCCGCACCAGCCAATCGGCGCCCGTCGCGCCCATCACGCCGGCATACTTGCGGCCGGTGACCGGATGGACGTCCTGCGCCCACAGACCGATCGCCAGCAACAACCCACAGGCAGTTCTACGCATCCTCAAAACTCCAGTTTGATCTCGACCAGCTTCTTCACGTTAGCGAAGTCGCGCGGCCCCTTCACCGCGAACCGCACGGCCGTCCCTTCGCCATACCGTCTCGCCCCATCCACCATGCGCGCCAGCCCGCGATTCCGCGCCGCCGTGACGGCGCGATCTCCCAGCGCCATGCTCACCTCGAATCCGCCGCGCCCCGGAATCAGGTACACGATGTTTCGGTCGCCTTTGCGCAGCCGCATCGACCATCCTGCCTTCTTCGAGTACGAATGCCACTCACCCGGCAATTCCAGTTCGGCGCAAACCCGTTCCCAAAGCGCCTTGGCGGGTGCCAGCTCGGCGGCCAGTTCCGCGTCGGAAGGCGCCTCCGCCTTCCCGGTGAATGCGTTGCTCATTTTCGTTACCATAGTAATAGAAGGTGAACTATGCTATCAGGCAAACTCGTTCATCTGATCGAATCCCACTGGGAAGAGATCATTTCCAACGTCATTACGCGCATCCGCCGCGAACCCCAAGTGGCCCACTACCGCGCGCGTCTCGAATCCGAACTCCGCGAATGGGGGCAGCTTCTGCTGCAGAACCTCGGCCACTGGCTCAGCGCCGGCACGGAGGACGAGATCGTCCACCGCTACGAGCGCTTCGGCAAGCTGCGCTTTGAAGAGGACGTCCCGCTGCACGAATCGGTCCGCTGCCTGTGCATCATGCGCGAGCGCGTGCTCGATTTCGTCGAAGAGCATGTTTTCGCGAAGAGCAGCCTCGAACTCTACGAAGAAGAAGAGCTCGACCGCCGTCTCGGCCGTTTCTTCGACCTTCTCACCATCCACATGGTGAAAGGTTATGAGACCGCCCTCCGCCAAGGTCTGGCGGTCCGCTGACGAGCCCGGATCGCCCTACCGCTCGTTCACCGGATCGATGTCCGTAGGCACGTCCTTCAACCCGTCGATGGCGCGCTGCATCTCCGGACGCACCACGCCCCACTGGTCGAGCATCTTCTTCGCCGCCGCGTAATCCCCCTGCGCCTCGATCGTCAGCAGATCGTGCGTCAGGTCCCGCACTGCGCCCTTGATCTTCGTGAAATCCACCGCGAACGTGCCGTCCCGGTTCGCCACAAATCCGCCCTTCTCCGTGATGTAGTTGAACTGGAGCGCCATTCCCTTGCCGTGCGCCTCCGTCAACCCGAAGCGCAGCGAACGAAACGCCGACGCGAGAAACGTTGTATACAACTGCCGCTCGGCCGTCGCGCCGTGCGCCATCCCGTGGTCGAACAGGTATTGCAGCATGAACAGCCCAGTCACGTCGGCCTTGGCCTCTTCGATCGCGCTGTAGAGTTCCTTCATCTCCTGTCGCGGCGTAGTCGCACGGCCCGCCACGGTGATCTGGTGCGGCCCGATCCCATGGCTCAGCTCGTGCGCCAGAATGTGCTCGAAGAACGAGTCGAAGCTGAGATGGCTTTGCGCCGCTTTGGCCAGGACGCGCGCCGCGATCGGCTTCAGGTTGCTCTCGAACTTCGCCTCCTGAATATTCTTCAGCATGACCCGCTTCGACCCCTTCTCGTGGACGACGCGCTCGTCGTTCGGCAGGTTGAACGCCGCCGTACGGACGCCGTGCGCCCCGTCGCCCGAAGCGTACACTTCGTTCACCACGCGGATCGGCGCAGCCGCCCCGAGCTTCGGATTGCGATACTTCGGATCCATCGGCAGATTGTTCTCGATCTCCTGCAGCCGTGATGCGAAGTTCTTCAGCCGGTCCGTCTCCTTGGCGTCGCGGATCGTGATGTAGGCTTCAAAGCCCGCCTTGTACCCGAACAGTTCGTCGTTATAAGTCTCATAAGGCCCGATCGTGATCTCGAGCGGCGCGTCCAGATCCATCCATGCCACGTCGCTCGCATAATAATCGTTGGAGAGAAAGGCGGCGGCGCGCGCCCTCAGGAAATTCTTCAACGACGCGTTCTCCGTCAATTCGGCGGCCTCCCGCAGGAGTCCCGCAGTTTTCGTCAAGTCGGCAGCATACGCCTGGCTGTACGGGACTGCCGTGAGTTGTTTTCCGTTGCGGCGAATCACCGTGAAGAACCCCTCGGCCTGTTCCCGCTGCTCCTTGGAGGACCCTTTCACCCAGGCCTCAAACTCCTCCTTTTTCAGATCTTCCGGATAAAAGTTCACGCCCAACGGCTTGCGCGCGGGCACGTCGGGTAGAAAGGCAGTGTGGCCATCCAGATCCGACCATGGCCCCTTGTTGAGCCAGAAATAGTGAAGGCGCTCCTGCCCGAGGGGCGTCGCGTCCTTTTGGAGTTTTTCGTACAGCGCGCGATTCCCGCTCCACAACTGGTCGAGAAAGACCAGGTTCAGGATGCGCGCGGCTTCCACCAGTTTGGCAAGCGCGTTCCGGTCTCCCGCGGAGAGTCCCGATTCGTCGTACTTCGGTTGCACGGGCGCGAATCGGGCGGTCATTTCTTTCAGTTGATTGAGATTAGGCGTCACAGCGGCGGCCATAAGCATCACGAGCAGCTTCACACTTCGATGGTAGCGCCATTCCGCACGCTGGCGTGGCAACTGCAACAACACGATGGGGAGGCGTTTCGATGTCCAGAATTTCCCTTCGGCTCGTGCCCGCGATCGCCGGCGCCCTGTGCGCCGCCTTCGCTGCGAATGTTCATACCGACTACGACCACAAAGCGGATTTCAGCCGCTATCATACTTACTCCTGGCTCAGAGTCCACCCCGGCGATTCGCTTTGGACGGACCGCATCCGCGCCGACGTCGACAATCAACTCGCGGCCAAAGGATGGACCCGCGTCGACTCCGGCGCCGACGTCATCGTAGCCGCCTTCGGCAAGCTCACCGAGCAGGACACTCTGCAGACGTTCTACAACGGATCCCCGGGCTGGGGCTGGATGGGTTGGGGCGGCGCTGGCACCGTCACCACGCAAGTCATTCCCGAACGGATAGGCAATCTGACCGTGGATGTTTTCGATGGACAAACCAGACGCCTGATCTGGCGCGGAACGTCCTCCGGAACTTTATCCTCCAAGCCGGAGCAGAATGACCGGAAGTTAGAACAGGCAGTCGCCGAGATGTTCGACCGCTTCCCGCCCAAATCCAGAGACTAACCCGCCTTTTTCCCGCAGCACCCACTCGGGCCCGGCTTGGCTGGGCCTTTTTTTGCTTACTCCTGCCGCAGAGCCTCTACCGGGTCAATTCGCGTCGAAGCCCGGGCCGGCAAATAGCAGGCCACCAGAGCGACCAACGCCAGCAACAGCGGAGCCCCGATCAGCAACGCCGGGTCCGACGTGCTAGTCCCCGCCGTGCGCGCAACCTCCGACAGGATGCCGCCCATCACCCGGATTCCCACCCGCGCGCCGAGAAGCCCCGCCAGCGATCCGATCGTCACTAGCGCCAATCCTTCGCTCATGACCAGCCGCAGCACGTCTCTGCCACGCGCCCCGACGGCGATCCGGATTCCGATCTCCCGCCTACGCCGGGTGACGGTATACGCCGTGACGCCCGCCAGCCCGACGGACGCCAGAATCAGTCCGAACAACCCGATGCAACCATAAGTCCATCCGGCCGCCCGAACCGCCGACATGATTTCGTCGATCTGGTCTACGAGCGTCCGCGCGCCGAACGGCGTGATCCGGTCGTCAATCGCGCCGATCTCTCGCCGCACGGCCGCAATCGCGTCGACACCGGGGGCGCCGCGGATCAGCAACGACATCCCTCGCGATGGCGGCCGGGCATAATCCGCCGGCTGCAGCGGAACATAGATAATCGCGGGAAGATCCGCTGCCGCGAGGATGAGCCCGTCGCGCACATCCTTAACCACGCCCACCACCGATACGGTGCGGGTCATTCCCAGATTCGTCCTCTTCATTGCGGGACCGTTGCCTCCGACACCGAACGACGGAATTCCGTCTTGCCCGATCTCGATCCGGCGGCCAATCGGATCCTGCCCCTTCCAACACTCACGCGCTAGTTTCTCGCTGACGATCGCAGCCAACGACCCATCCGCTTCGTCCTCCTGCCGGAAATCGCGGCCACGCACGAGGGGAATCCCCATCGTGGCGAAGAACTTCCGATCAACCGCATACCGCCGCGCCGAATGGATCGTCCTGCCCGTGTCGCCCGGCACGGCGTAAGCCGCCGAGGGCTTGCCGATCATCGTCATCGGCACGGCGTCCGCGAGACTGGCGGCCGTGACTGCCGGCAGCCGCTGCACCCGCTCCGTGAGCTTCTCGAAAAACTCCTCCGTGCGCTGCGGCGAGTACCCGTCGCGAACCGGGTCCAGCGAGATCGTCGCCAACCGCTCGGCGTCGAAGCCCACATCGCCGGACGTCATGCGGCGGTGGCCTATCACCAGGAATCCCGTAATCAGCAGCAATGCCAGCGAAGCGGCTACCTGCGACGTCATCAGTACGTTCCGTGCGCTGAATTTCCGATGGCGGCCCAGCGGAGCATTCCCGCCGTCCTTCAATGCAGGCGTCAGATCCGTTCGTGTCGCGTGCAGCGCGGGCAGCAGCCCGAACGCCAGGCCCGTGAACAGCGTCAAACCGAGGCAGAATATCAGCACGCGGCCGTCTGGCGAGAGGTCGTAACGTAGGGGCATCGGGTACGGAAGCCGCTGCTGCGAAGCCAGACGCATCAGCCAGATCGCCACCAGGAATCCAAGCGCGCCGGACGCCAGCGCCGGCAACATGCCCTCGATGACCAACTGTCGGATCAGCCGCCACCTCGCCGCGCCGAGCGCCAGCCGCATTGCGATCTCTCTGCGGCGCCCTGCGGCGCGCGCCAGCGTCATATTCGCGACGTTGGAGACGGCAATCAGGAGAATCAGGCCGCCCAGCACCACGAAGAAACCGGCCAACATCGGCACGTCCTTCTTTTCCAACGGCAGTAGTTTCCCTCCCTGCCCGAGCGCCGCGCGCCGCCCCTTCAAATCGCGATCCGGATCGCCGTGCTCCTGCTCCAACTGCCGCGCCGCCGCGTCCAGCGCCGTCTCCGCGCGCGCCACGGAAACGCCCGGCCGCAAGCGCGCCACCATGTGGAATATCTTTCTGTCGGGCCGCTCCAGCGCATGATCCGCCAGTTCCGGCGCGATCGCTTCACCCCCCGCGATGGGGATCCACACATCGGCTCCATAGACCATCGGCGACGCCCCCCGGAAGCCTTCAGCCCCCACTCCTACGACCACACAGGAATGCCCGTTAATCCGCAGTGTCTTTCCTACGACCGACAAGTCCGACCCCAAACGGTCCTGCCACAGCCGATAGCTCACCACAACCGCGTCGCGATCGTCTTCGGCGAAGAACCGCCCCAATGCCACCCGCGCGCCGAGCGCCGCAAAGTACGACGGCGTTACGAGATTCCCCCACGTTCGCTCCGGACGCCCGCCCACAGCCACGGCGAACGCAGCCGGCGCCACGTAGGCGAGCGTCGCCGAAAACAACTCCTGGTGCTCGCGGTAACGCTTGTAGTTCTCATAGGAAACCGGCGCCTTCAGAGCCACCAGTTCGTCCGCGCCCATCACTCCGGGCACGTCGCGCAGGATGAAGCCGTTCATCTCGCTGAATGCCGACGTGGCCACGCCAATCCCGAGAGTCAACGACAACAGTGCCACCGCCGTGAACCCCGGCGACGCGCGCAGCATGCGCAATCCGTACTTCACGTCCTGCCGCACCTCGCTTGCGTATTCCGCCGGAATCCGCAGCGCAATATTCAGCAGCAGCCGAATCGCTCCCCACAAGCCCTGCTCCTTCCAAAGCGGCGAGACAGTGTCCTCCGCCATACGTTCCATGGCGTCGCCGTATACGTTTCGAAACTCCTGTGGATAAGCCGCGGCCAGCGCCCGGAACAAGCGCAATACGGTCGCCACAGGCCGATCATCAGTCGCTTTCATGCCTCCGCCTTTCCTTTGCCGAATACCGTTCGCGCTACTCCTGCCGGAGGGCTTCGACCGGGTCGATCCGGGTCGACGCCCGCGCCGGCCAGTAGCACGATGCGAGCGCCACCACGGCCAGCAGCGACGGCGCTCCGATCAGCAGCGCCGGGTCGGATGTGCTCGTGCCGGACGTGCGCGCAACCTCGGACATCACGGCGCCCATCGCGTGGATCCCCGCCTGCGCGGCCACGAAACCGATCAGCGATCCGATCGTCACTAGCGTCAGCCCTTCCTTCATCACCAGCCGCAGCACGTCGCCGCGTTGCGCGCCGACGGCAATGCGAATGCCAATTTCGCGCCGCCGTCGCGTCACCGTATATGCGGTGACGCCCGCCAGCCCGACCGCCGCCAACAACATTCCGAACAACCCGATGCATCCGTATACACACAACCCCACGCGCATCGGAGACAGGATGTCGTCGACATGGCTGGACAGACTGCGAGAGCCATACAACGTGATCCGGTCGTCGATCGCAGCGATCTCGCGCCGCCCGGCGGTCGCCGCATCCGCCCCAGGCGCGCCTCGCAGCACCAGGGTAATTCCGCGCGGCGTCAGTCCCGTCATATCCGAAGCACGCAGCGGCAGGTAGATCACGCCGGGCGCTTTGTCAATCCGTCCGATAAAGCCCTCGCGGATATTCTTAACCACCCCGACGATTTCCACGGTCCGCGTCCTTCCAATGCTTGGCGGAGCCGACGCCGCGCCTCCGCCAAACCGAAATACTGGAACATCGTCATCGCCGACTTCAATGTGGCGGCCTACCGCATCCTCTCCCGGCCAGCAATCCGCCGCCAGTTTCTCGCTCACGATCGCCGCCGCCGAATCGTCCGCTTCATCCGCCCGGGTGAACCCGCGGCCCCGCCAGACCGGAATCCCCATCGTCTCGAAGAACTCCCGCCCGACTCCGTACCGGTGCGCCCAACGAATCGCCTTGCCGGATCCTGTGATGGCGGCGTATGGCGCCATCGGCTTACCGATCATCGTCATCGGGACCGCGTCCGCCAGGGTCGACGAGGCTACCTCGCGCAGCCGCGCAACGCGATCTCTCAGTTTTTCGAAGAACTCCTGCGTTCGCTGTCGCGAGTATCCATCGCGCACCGGGTCGAGCGAGAGCAGTTGGATCCGCGCCGGATCGAAGCCCAGATCCGTGCCCGCCAGGTGGCGCTGTCCGATCACCATGAACCCCATGATGAGCAATAGGGCTAGCGATGCCGCCACCTGCGACGTCATGAGAATGTTCCTCAGGCTCAACCGGCGATACCGCCGGATCTGGATGGTACCGCGCTCCTTCAATGCCGGCGTCACGTCGGTGCGCGTTGCCTGGAGTGCCGGCGCCAGCCCGAACGCAATACCAGTCAGCAGAGTTAAGGCGGCGCAGAACAGCAGCGCTCCGCCGTCCGGTCTGAGGTCATAACTCAGCGGCATGGGATAGGGCAGCCGCAACTGGCTGGCCCAGCGCATCAGCCATTCGGCCAGCAGGAATCCGGCGAAGCCCGATGCCAGCGCGAGCATCATGCTCTCGGCGAGCAATTGCCTCACCAGCCGGCTCCGGCTGGCTCCGAGCGCCAGGCGCATCGCGATTTCCTTTCGCCGTGCGGCGGCGCGCGCCAGCATCAGGTTGGCGACGTTCGCGCACGCAATTGCGAGAATCAACCCGCCCAGCACCACGAAGAAGCCAGCCAGTGGCGGCACATCCCGCTTTTCCAACGGAAGTAGCTTTCCACCCTGCGCGAGAGCCGCCCGCCGCCCCTTCCGGTCTCGATCCGATACGCCATATTCCTGTTCCACCCCGCGCGCTACGGCGTCGAGCGCCGCTTCGGCGCGGGCCGTGCGCACTCCCCGCCGCAGTCTCGCTGCAAACAGAAAAACCCTTCGGTCGTAACGCTCCAGTGCCTGCCCTCCGACTTCCGGCACGATGGACGCGTCGATCGAGACCGGGGCCCAAATGTCCGCCCCGTAGGCTAGCGGCGACGCCCCTCGAAAATCCTCCGGGCCCACTCCGATCACGACACAAGGACTGCCGTTGATCCGCAGCGTTTTGCCGGCAATCGCCGGGTCGCTGCCCAGCCGGTCCCGCCAGAATCCATAGCTCACCACTACCTCCGCGCCGGCGCGTTCACCGAAGAAGCGCCCGAGAGCCGGCCGTACACCCAAAGTGTCGAAGTAGGAGGGCGTCGTCACATGACCCCAGACCCGTTCCGGCCGGCCGTTGAGCGACACTCCGAATGCCACCGGCGCCAGATACGCAAGCGTTCCCGTGAAGAGATCGGCGCGCGCCGCATACCGGCGGAACATCTCATAAGAGACGGGCGACTTGAGTGCGACCAGTTCGTCGGGCTTCGCCACAGCGGGCACATTCCGCAGAATGAAGGCGTTCATATCGCTATACGCCGCCGTCGCCACGCCGATCCCGAGCGCCAAGGACAGCAGCGCCGCCGCCGAGAAGCCCGGGGATGCGCGCAGCATTCGCAGTCCGTAGCGCGCATCTTGGCGCATCTCGCTGGCGTATTCCGCGGGAATCCGGCCAGCCGCATCGAAGAGCAACCGCGTCAGACCCCGCCAGCCGCGCGCTCGCCAAACCGGCTCAATCGCTTCCTCGGCCATCTGTAGCATTCCATCGCCGTAGATGTTCCGAAACTCGTGTGGAAACGCCGCCGCCAATGCGCGATACACGCGCAGACCATAGGTGACCGCCCGTCCCGTCATGACTCGGCCTTCCTTTCCGGGATCCCACTCTTGGCATGGATGACCCGGACGAGATCTTCCAGGCGCTCACTCTCCGCCGCCAGAACCCGCCGCCCGAGCGTGGTGAGCCGATAGTATTTCCGCCGTGCATCGTCCAGTTGCGGCGCCGGGCGCGCGTCCGACTCCGCTATCAGGTCTTGATCCATCAACCGTTTCAATGTGCCGTATAGAGTCGCCGGCCAAAGCCGCACCTTCCCGCCCGTCCGCTCGAGCACTTCCTGCATGATTCCGTATCCGTGCTGGTCCTGATCCGCCAGCGACAACAGAACGTGAAACCAACCCGGTTTCAACGGCAAAAACTGCTCTGGCTTGCGCATATGTATATCAGTTGATATATATATCAGTAAAGACCAACTGTCAAGGGACTGTTCGCGCCGGACGCCTTGGCGCCTGCTATACTCGCCTTTTCTGGAACTTCCGCGCCGCGCCAATGTCCAATCTGCCTACTTCGCCCGTTCGTCTGAAAGACATCGCTCACGACCTCAACGTGTCTGTCATGACCGTGTCCAAGGTCGTGCGCGGCTGCGCCGACGTGGGGGCCGAGACTCGCAGCCGGGTTCTGGCCCGTATCAAGGAGCTCAACTACCAGCCGAATTGGGTGGCGCGCAGCCTCGCGGCGCGGCGGACTTTCATGATCGGATTAATCGTTCCCGATCTGATGCACTCCTTCTTTGCCGAGATCGCGAAGGGCGTTTCCGCCGCCATCCGCCCGCTCGGCTACGACGTCGTGATCTGCAACTCCGAGGAAGACGCCGCCGTCGAGGCCAGTGAAATCGAGCGGCTCCTGGGCCGCCAGGTCGATGGCCTCGTGCTCGCCTCGTCGCAAGCCTCCGCCTCGGCCGATGTCTTCGAACGCATGGAAGCGCGCGGGATTCCATACGTGCTCATCGACCGGCGATTCGCCGAATCGCAGGCGCCCTATGTCGGCTCCGACGATGAGGCGATCGGCCGCGTCGCCACCAATCATTTGATCGAGCGCGGATGCCGCCGCATCGCTCACATTGCCGGACAACAGCGCCCCACCGGCGCCGGCCGGCTCATGGGCTACCGCGACGCGCTTGCCGCAGCTCACATCGCATTCGACGAATCGTACGTCGTACATGCCAAGGACGACGCCACCGGGTACGACGCGGCGCGCCGCTTGCTCGCGCTCGATCCGCGCCCCGACGGGATCTTCGGATACAATGACCCGACGGCCGCCGGAGCCATGAAGGCGATCCTGGAGGATGGTCTCCACATCCCGCGTGACATCAAGGTGATCGGCGTCGGCAATGTCCACTATTCGGACCTCCTTCGCGTCCCGCTGTCGACTATCGATCAGAGCAGCGCCGCCATCGGCCAACAGGCCGCCGACATCCTCATCAAAGCCATCACATCGAAGCGCCGCCGGCCGGCGCGGACCGTGATCATCGAACCGGCCCTCATCGCGCGCGAGTCCACTGCCATCTAACGTGCTCCGCGGCCCTTCGCCGACAGTAAGAGTTAACCTCAGCGGGATTGACCGGCGCGCCTCCCCCCAGCTAAGATGTAACCCATCACTAGGGGTTTCTACGCCGCACACTCTTCGTGTACCAGGAGGGTCTCTTGAAGATCGCGAAAACGGTTCTCGTTCTATTTGCAATTGTTACGGCCTCGTTTGCCCAGGTTCTCACTGGCCGTCTGGAGGGGACTGTTTCTGATCCCCAGGGCGCGGCCGTTCCCGCCGCGCAGGTAAAAGTGGTAAATACCCAGACCGGCCAGACTTTTAACGTCGTTACGGACGAAAAAGGTTACTGGTCGCTGCCGTCGATGTCCACGGCGCTCTACAGAGTGACTGTAACCAGCCAGGGCTTTAAGACCGCGACCGTCGATAACGTGAAAGTGGACGCGGGCGTTCCCGCCACCGTGAACACCACGCTCGAGGTCGGAGCGCTCACCGAGACCGTCGAGGTGTCCGCCGGCGCCGAGATTCTCCAGACCGCGACGGCGACCGTCACCTCGACCCTGGTAGGACGGCAGTTGCATGAGTTGCCGTTCACCAGCCGCAACCTGACGGAATTGATCGTTACCCAGCCGGGCAGCGCCACGCCAGGCGTGCCGCGCAGCACTTCTGTGTACGGACTGCCGCAGAGCGCCCTCAACGTGACCATGGATGGCATTAATATCCAGGACAACAACAATCGCTCGAGCGACGGGTTCTTCAACGCGATCTTTCCCCGCGCCGATGCCATTGAAGAAATGACCATCACGAGCGCAGCGGCCGGCGCCGAGAGCAATGCGGAAGGCGCCGTGCAGATGAAACTGGTGACTCGTAGTGGAACCAACTCCTGGCACGGCGGCCTCTTCGAGAATCACCGCAATCAATTCTTCAACGCGAACTACTATTTCAATAACCAGCAGAACCAGCCGCGCGACCACATCGTATTCAACCAGTTCGGCGGCACAATCGGCGGCCCGCTCAAGAAGAACAAGCTGTTCTTCTTCGCTAACCCCGAGATCTTCCAACTGCCCCAGACCTACACCGAACCGGTTGGAACCGTCCTCACGCCGGAGGCGGCGCAGGGCATCTTCCGGTGGGGCGACAGCAAGGGCAACTTCCAATCGCGAAACCTGCTGCAACTCGCCGGAGCCGCCGGCTTCCCATCCACCGTCGATCCGATCCTCGGCCAGACCCTCGCGCAGATCGCCTCGCTGACCAATGGCCAGTCCGGCCTGGTGAGCCGGATCTCGACGAACAGCGATTACAACCGCAATAACCTGAACTTCCAAAGCAAAGGCGGCAACTATCGCCGCTTCTATACCACCAAGTGGGACTACAACGTCACCGAGAAACACCACATCGAGTTCGTCTATACGTATCAGACCAATGTGCGCCGGCCCGATGGCGTCAACGTCGGCACGGCCAGCCCGATCTTTCCCGGCACGCAGAACGTCCTCAATGGGACGGAGCCCGGCAACCAGGGCGGCATCGCCTTCTCGGCCGTTGCTGCGTTGCGTTCGACGCTGACGTCGCATCTGACGAATGAAGCGCGCTTCGGCCTCGTTGGCGGCACCGTGATCTTCAACAACGGCATCAGCGCCAACGACTTCCTGCAATGGAAAGGCTACGCTCCGAACTTCAACTTCGTGACTAGCCCGTTCCGCACGACCGGGCAGACCCGCCGCAACACGCCCTTGAAGCAGGGCAGTGAGAATCTGACGTGGCTGCTTGGCGTCCACCAGTTGAATTTCGGCGGCAGCTTCACCCAGGTCAACAGCTGGACCACCTCCGCCAACGGCACACAGTTCATACCGGGCGTCACCTTCAACGTCGCCACGGGCGACCCGATCATCACCGGCGCCACCAACATCTTTACGGCCGCGAACTTCCCCGGCGCCACCACAACGGACCTGCAGACCAACGCTCCGGCGCTTTACGCGCTGCTGACAGGGCGCGTTTCGGCGATCAATCGCAGCGTCGTTCTCGACGAGACTACGCACACCTATGGCGCCAACCAGCCGATCGTGCGCAACCAGCAGCGCGAATTCGGCCTCTACGTCCAGGATTCGTGGCGCGTTAACTCGCGCCTGACGTTTAACTATGGCGTGAGGTGGGATCGCCAGAATCCTCCCGTCAACCTCAATGGCGTCTACACCCGTCCCGGTTATGCGGGCGTGTGGGGCGTTTCCGGCGTCGGCAACCTGTTCACGCCGGGCACGCTCACTGGCTCCGCCCCGGTCTTCAACCTTGTTCCTCCCGGCAGTGCCGGCTTCGACCAGCACCTGCAATTCTCGCCCTCCGTCGGGTTGGCATGGGTGATGCCCAAGACAGAGTTTAGGCCGCTGTCATGGCTGATCGGGAAGAGCGGGCAGAGCGTGCTGCGCGCCGGATATGCCATCAACACCATCCGCGAGGATGCCTCGACGTTTGCAACCTGGGGAAACAATCAGGGCCGCACCGTCTCTCTCAACATCGACCCCACCGCGACGCCGGCGGATTTCGGCGCTCCCGGCAGCGTGCTTTTCCGTAATCCTCTGCCTGCCAAGACGGCTCCCACCAACCCGAGTTTCCCCCTTGCCGCCGCGGCAACCAATAGCGTCAGCGATTTCTCCCCGAACTTGAAGGTCGGCTACGTGCAGAGCTGGAACATCGGCCTCCAGCGCGAACTGACACGCGACACCGTGCTCGAAGTCCGCTACATCGGCAACCATGGCACCGACCTCTGGCGCACCATCAACCTGAACGAAGTCAACATCTTCAACAACGGCTTCCTCGCGGACTTCAAGACCGCGCAATCCAACCTGGCGCTGGCGCGAGCCAGCAACCCGGCCAGCAACGTCTATGCGGGGCTTCCCGGCCAACTCCCGCTCTCCATCATTCCCACCGCGATCGGGTCCAGCAGCGACAGCACCACCGCCACCCAGATCGCGCAGGGGCAGGCGGGCGCGGTGGCGAACGGCATCGCTACCAATACCACCCGCATGAAGAACCTGACGTCGGCGGGGTTCCCGGTCAATTTGTTCCTGGTGAACCCGACCATCGGCAGCGGCGCCGCGAACCTCCTGGTCAATGGCGGCAACAGCAGCTACCACGGCCTCCAGGCCGAAGTCACGCGCCGCCTTTCCAAGGGCTTGTTGGTGCAGGGTAGCTATACGTGGTCGCACTCCATCAGCAACGAGTTCTCCAATGGGGTCGCCGGCAGCTACACGACTCTGCGCAATGTCGGCCTCGACAAGAGTCCCTCGCCCTACGACATCCGCCACGCGCTGAAGCTCAACTGGATTTACGAGCTGCCGTTTGGACCAAAGCGGATGTTCCTCGGCCACGTCAAGAACGCGTTCGCGCGCAAGGCCCTGGAAGGCTGGCAATTGGCGTCGGTGACACGCATCAACACCGGCGCTCCCGTCCGCTTCACCAGCGGGCGCGCCACCTATAACCAGAACGACTCCGGCGTCATCCTCCACGGCATCACCGCGGGGCAGCTGCAGAGCAGTATTCAGATCCGCAAGACCACGCAGCTTTCGAGCGGCGTGCCACAGGGTGTCGTCTACTTCCTGCCGCAGAACCTGATCGACAACACGCTGGCGGCGTTCGAAATCGGGGGCAAAACGCTGGCGAATCTCGACCCCAACCAGCCGTACATCGGACCGGCCAACGTGCCCGGCGAACTGGGACAGCGGCTCTTCCTGTACGGGCCGCGCCAGCAGAAATGGGACGTCAGCCTCGTGAAGAAGACGATGATCGGCGAGCGCGCCAACGTCGAGTTCCGCATGCAGGCGCTCAACGTCTTCAACCTGACGAACTTCCTGCTGTTCGTGCCCGGCAACAATATTCCGGGCAACCAGGCGATCGGGTCGAGCTTCGGCCAGATCCCGACCAATGGCGCCTATCGCGATCTGTCGAACACCAATGATCCCGGCGGCCGGATTCTGGAGTTCGCGCTTCGGATCAACTTCTAGGCGGTTCGGCGATCCGCCTCGCGGCGAAGAAACGCCGGAGAAGCTCGACACACTCCGGCGCAAGCACCCCTTCGGCAACCTCGACGCGGTGATTGAGGATGTCGGAATCGGCCACCCGGAACTTGCTGCGGACACCGCCGAAACGCAGGTCGCGGGCGCCGAAGACCACGCGGGCGATGCGCGCGGTGACGATCGCCCCGGCGCACATCACGCATGGTTCGAGGGTGCAGTAGAGGGTCGCGCCGGGCAGCCGGTAGTTACCCACCGCCGCGGCGGCCTCGCGCAAGGCGACGATTTCGGCATGCGCCGTCGGGTCGTTCCGCGCAATCGGCGCGTTCGAGCCGCGGCCCGCGATTTCCTCGCCGATGACCACGACCGCGCCAACCGGAGCCTCGCCCGCCGTCTCTCCGTCCCGAGCCAATCGCAGCGCTTCCTGCATGTACCGTTCGTCGCGCGTCACTACAGCTTATAATACGGAAACCAAGCCTCATGCCTGAACTCGAGATCCACCACGAAACCGGACACGAATCCGACCCCCTCGGCCAGAAGGTCGGCATCCTGGCCGCCATCTTGGCGGTGGCGCTCGCGATCGTGACGATCGCGTCGCACCGCACTCACACCGCTGCGATCATGCACAAGTCGACCGCGAACGACGAATGGTCTCACTACCAATCGACCCGCGTGAAGTACCACAATCTCGACTTGGGCGAGAACCTCCTGAGCGTCCTGCACGCCAACGGCGAAGGCGCGGAGAAGATGCGGGCCGATTACGCGGCGCAGAAGACCAAGTACGAAGCCCAGAGCAAGGAGATTCAGGAGACCGCGCGTCACTGGGACGAAGCCGCCGAGGCTGACGAGCATCGCGCGCTCAAGTACGATGTGGGCGAAGGCCTGCTGGAGATCGGGCTCGTGCTCAGTTCGCTGTACTTCATCGCCAAGAAGAAGATGTTCCCCGTGATGGGCGTGACCGCCGGCGTCATCGGCGTGATCGTGGCGATCACGGGACTGCTTTAGATTCTAGCCGCAAGATAACGGCACATAAGAGCCAGCAGGCTGCCGAACAGCTTGCAGAGGGCCGGATCCTCGGCTATTGTCAGTGACGGAAGTGGCGGACCCCGGTGAACACCATCGCGGCTCCTAACCGGTCGGCGGCGGCGATCACTTCCTCGTCGCGCACCGACCCGCCAGGCTGGATGAAGGCAGTCGCGCCGTTCCTGGCCGCCTCTTCAACCCCATCGGGGAACGGGAAGAACGCGTCGGATGCGACCACCGTCCCGACAAGCGGCAGCACCGCTTTCATAGCGCCGAGCTTTACCGAGTCGACGCGGCTCATCTGCCCGGCGCCGATTCCGGCCGTCTGCCCGGCCCGGGCATAGACAATCGCGTTCGACTTCACGTGTTTAGCGACCTTCCAGCCGAACTCGAGGCCACGCCATTCCTCATCGGTCGGCGCGCGCTTCGTCTTGACGGCGCATTGCGCGCGCTCGATCTTCGCGTGATCGGCGGTCTGCGCGAGGTAACCGCCCGCGATGGATTTAACCACTAGCGGGTCGAGTTCCGGGGCCACGCGCATCAGCCGCAGATTCTTCTTCCCGGCGAGAGCCGCGAGCGCGGCGCCGGAGTAATCTGGCGCCGCGATCGCTTCGACGAAGAGCTTGGCGATCTCGCGTGCGGTTTCCTCGTCGACGGCGCGATTGATGCCGATCACACCGCCGAACGCCGACACCGGGTCGCATTCGAGCGCCCTGCGGTAAGCCTCCGCCAGGGTCTCCTGCTCGGCGCAGCCGCAGGGGTTGGTGTGCTTGATGATGGCCACGGCGGGTCCGGAGAACTCGCAGGCGAGCTGCCAGGCCGCGTCGAGATCGACCAGGTTGTTGTACGAGAGTTCCTTGCCTTGCAACTGCTCCCCGCCCGCGACCCCGGCGCCCTTCCGTCCATATAACGCCGCAGCCTGGTGCGGGTTCTCGCCGTAGCGCAGATCCATCAGCTTGGGAGCGCGGATATCCAGGGCCGTGGGCAGCGCCCCGGCCGCCTCCTCGCCGACCTGCGCGAGGCGCGCGCTGATCGCGCTGTCGTAGTCCGCGGTGGCGCGAAATGCCCTCTTCGCCAGCCGCCACTTGGTCTGCAGCGAGAGTCCACCCGCACGGAGCTCGGTCACGATCGGCTCATAGTCGGAGGGCGAAACCACAACAGCGACATCCTGGTAGTTCTTGGCGGCGGCGCGAATCATCGTCGGGCCGCCGATATCGATGTTCTCGATCAACTCTTCGAGGGGCGCGCCCTCCCGGGCGGCCACTTCTTCGAAGCGGTAGAGGTTGACCACGACCATGTCGATCGGTTCGATACCGTGCTCGGCCAACGCAGCCATATGATCCTGGCGGCCGCGCATCGCAAGAATGCCCCCGGAGATCTTCGGATGCAATGTTTTTACGCGGCCATCGAGCATCTCGGGAAAACCCGTGACTTCGGAGACATCCCGAACCGGAACGCCGCTCTCGCGCAGCGAACGGGCGGTGCCCCCGGTGGAGACGATTTCCGCTCCCAGACCGCTCAGGGCGCGGGCGAAATCGGCGATGCCGGTCTTGTCTGTGACACTGATGAGAACGCGTCGAATGGACATCTCTCCGCACGATAACATGCGGAGATCGTCAGCGAATCAGGCGGCGCATTCACCGCGGCCGAGTTGCAGCGAGTAGGCCTCGTCGTCGCCCCAATCCTGGTAAATCTCCGGGAAAAGATCGGCAGGCTTGGCGAATTCGCGCGTCAGTTCGCGAAAGGTCTCCACCTTGTGGCGCAGGACATACTGGCGGAAGGTCTCGCCATCGACCCGGTTGGCGATGAAGTGGTCGAGCACGCGGGCGGTGGCCGCCGGCGCAAGGCGCGCCGGGATCGACTGTACCGCCAGGCCGAAGCGCATCACGCCCTGCTCGTCATAGCCGCCCCCGAGCAGCATCTGGTAGTACGGCACTTCCCTGCCGTCGATTTTGCGGGCGTTGCCGTAGAATCCGATATCGCCGATCCAGTGATGCCCGCAGGCGTTGGGGCAGCCGCTGGCCTTGATCGTCAGATGCTTCACCTGCGGATCGTCGAACTGCCGCACGGATTGCGAAAGCGCCGCCCCCAGATTCATGGTCTTCGTCAACGCCAGGTTGCACGAATATGCGCCCGGGCACGTGAGCACGTCGTCGATCTCGCGAGCCCCGGCGTCGCCGAGACCGATCGCTTCCAGGGCGGCATGCACCTGCGGCAGACGGGCCAGCGGAATGAACGCCAGCACCAGGTTCTGTTCGATCGCGATGCGCACCAGGCCATCTCCGGCAGTCGACGCAATTCGCGCCACCCCGCGCAGCTGGTCGCCCGTGAGATTACCCTGCTCCACCCGGACGGTCACCGCGGCATAACCCGTCTGCTTTTGCTGGCGGACGTTGGTTTCCAGCCACGCGTCGAACTGGGGATTCTGGCTATGGTTCGCATGCAGCACGGGCAGCAAAGCGCCGCTGCCGAGCGGAGCCGGATTGGACTGATAGCCGCCGAAGCCTTCCGGAACCATCTCCGGCGTCTCGATGCCGCCGTTGGCGAGAATATCGGCGTACGCCTTCTCGATCTGCTCGCGCAGCCAGTCGACGCCGCGCTCGCGCAAAACGAATTTGAGGCGGGCCTTGTTCTTGTCCTTCCGATTGCCGTACTGGTTGAAGACCCGGATCACCGCCTCGATGCGGTTGACGATGCGCTCGACCGGGACAAATTCGTCCAGCAGTTGCGCCTCGACCGGCAGCGGCCCGAGGCCGCCGGCAATCACCATACGGAACCCGCGGCGGCCGTCGCGAATCACGGCGCGCAGGCCGACGTCGTGAATCGCCCCCTGCATGCAGTCCTGGCCGGCGCAGCCGTCGAACGCGATCTTGAACTTACGCGGCAGGTTCTGCGTGAGTTCCTTGCGCAGAAAGGCATAGGCGACGCGTTGCGCGTAGGGGCGGACGTCGAAGACCTCATCGTGCGCGAGCCCCGCCCAGGTGCACGTGGTGACGTTGCGGACGGTGTTATAGCAGGCCTCGCGGTTGGTGAGACCCGCGTCCGCCAGCATATGCATCAGATCCGCGACCCGCGCCAGCGGAACGAAGTGATACTGTATGTTCTGCCGCGTGGTGAGGTGGCCGCGGCCGCCGCCGAACTCGTCGGCGATCCCGCCCAGTTGTTCCACCTGGCGTGCGGTCAGCAGGCCGCTCGGAATCTTGCAGCGCACCATCTGTACGCCGGGCTGCCGTTGTCCATAGATGCCGTGTTTCAGGCGAAAAGGCCGGAACTCGTCATCCGAGATCTCCCCGGCCAACACTTTTTGCGCGCGGTCGCGAAAAATCTCGATCTCCTCACGGACAGTGCGCTCGTGTTGCGCCTCTAGCTCTTCGCGTGTGGCCATAATCATCCCAATATCGATAGAGATTGCTGCCTATTAGAGTACCCGATTTCCGGAGAGGATTCAAATAGGCTAAATCTCTGAATTTACGGCGACACGCTTCCTGGCGCAGTCGGGCGTAGATAGTGGGGCTGGCTATCGCCAACCCTCAGAAATTGTATTTTAGCGCAAATTGAATCTGCCGCATGCTGGCCCTCGTCGAAGTGATGTAGCCGAAATTCGACGGTGGCGTCACGCTCGAACTGCCACCCCAACTTGCGCTCGGCGTGCCCAATTCCACGTGATTGGGGGCATTGAACATCTCCGTGCGGAATTGCAGGGTATGGCTCTCGGCGATTCGGAAATTCTTGATCACCGAGAGATCGATATTCGTCTGACGGGGTCCGGCCAGGTTGTTGCGGGCGCAATTTCCAAATGTGCCGGGAATCGGGTTGGAAAACGCCGCCGGATTGAACCACCCATTTTGACCGGGATTGGGCAGGACTTGATTGACACCCGCGACGCAGTTCAGCCGGGCGCCATTCGGCGAAAACACCACGCCCGCCGAATCGTACGTGGAGGTCTCCGTCACGGCGCCGCTTTGCATGGTCGTAATGGTGCTCAACTGCCATCCGCCCAACAACTCGTTCACGACGCCTCCGTGGTTCAGAAACTTCGCGCCCTTTCCGAACGGCAGCGTGTACAGGATGGAAGCGACGAAGCGATGCGGCACGTGAAAGGTGGAGGGTCCGTATTCGCAAACATGCGGGCACAGCGAGTTCGCCGGCACGAAGTCGTTCCCGGGTCCGCGAATCGCGCTGCCGTCATCGAGGGCCTTCGAGTACGTATAGCTGAACAAGGTCGAAAGGTTGCCTCCGAACCGCTGGCTCAACTTGACGCCGAGCCCGTTATAGTTGCCCTTTCCATCGGCGTGCAGGTATTGGATCCCCGCCGCCGCAAACTCGGGGTACGGCAGGCGGCTGACAATCGGCGCGGTCCCCGCCACCGGTTGGCCCGCATTGATCAGGTCGGCCAGCCGCCGGCTCTGCGAACCGTTGTAGCCCGCTTCGAGAGTCGTCGATTGGCCCAGGGTGCGCTGGACGTTCAACACGTACTGCATCGTGTAAGTAGTCGGCAGATTGGGGTTCACGCCCCAGGTCAGACCGATCGGGATGGACACCGGGAACGACGACGTGTTGATGAAATTCGAATAGCCGAATGTCGGTAGCCCATAGGTCGTGGGAGTCACCTGGCCGGTCCGGCCTCCGAGTCCGCGATTGAGATCGAAAATGGAGTTCTTGCTCTCCTGCGAATAAAACACGCCGAAGCCTGCGCGGACGGACCATTTGTCCGACGGGCTCCACGCGATGCCGAGGCGCGGCGCAAAATTGTTGTAATCCGTGTTGACCATGCGCGAGCCGAGGCGTCCGTCCCTGGCCACTTGCAGGGCCGGCGAGCCGGCGACGGTTGCTCCCTGTGCCGCCCAGAATGGCTTGTAGACGAAGTTCAGACCGTCATAGAAGTTTCCATTGCCCGCCCGCACATACACCGGATGCTGGCTCATGTCCTGCACATTCGCGGTGGCGGAAAGAGGCGCATTGACCTGCACGGTGACCTCGTGGCCGGAGCTGTCGACCAGGGGCTGCGCCACCTCCCAACGCAGGCCGAGCGTCAGGGTCAGACGCGGCCGCACACGCCACGTGTCGTCGATATAGGTTGCCCATTCGCTGTTACGGAAATCGGCCGACGCCAGCGCGACGGCGATGATGCTGTTATTCATGTACCCCATCAGGAAGTCCGCGCCGGAATATCCGCCGGTCTGCGCGGCCGCCGTGATGGTGTTCGTAAACTGGCCGGTGAAAAAGAACTGCCCCCGGGGAAATTCGTTGCCCAGTTGCGGGAACTTGTTAAAGCGGTACTCCCCGCCCATGCGCAACGAGTGCTTCCCGGCGACGCATGAGAAGTTGTCCACCGCCTGGTAAATCTTGTCGTTGATCTGGAACGGGCTGCTGGTGGGGTTGCCGAAGCTCGTCAGATTATTGCTGAGCTGGATGTTGGGCACGCCCCAGGAGTTCGAATCCGGAACCTTCACCGGCATGCCCAACTCCGCGTCCACGTCTTCCACGTTGGCCAATTGTTGCGTGATGTTGTTGAACAACGAGTTGTAGCCGAACCGCGCCTCATTTACCTTGCTGGCGGAAAGCGTCCGCACGTTCGAAACCACCCACTGGCTCGCCCTCGTGTAGAGAGTCTGCCCATCATTCGAGGTGATGCCGGGGGTCACGGTGGATTCGTCGGTCCAACTGTAGCGGCCGAACCACTGCGATTTCGAGCTTTCATTGAAATCGACGCGCTCCGTGACATTGTTCTTGTCGACCGGCGTGGTGGCATTGTATTGGTAATTGCGCAGAGGCAGTCCGCTCGTGGCGGGCTGGTTCGGCTCGGGGAAGAATTTCATCAGGAGCTGGGAGTTCTTGTCGATGCGGCTAGCCGGGATCTGGTTCTTCGGAAATGGCGATGAAGTGATGCTCGGAAATGTCCCGGTGCGCGTCAGCGCATCCTGCAACGCCGTGGGAACGGCGGAAAAGTCTCCGTTTCGCATCGCTGTCGTTAGCGTCGTGGCCAGCGCGGTCGTCGTGGTCCGGGAATTGAACCCTTCGAAGTTCGACATGAAGAACAGCCGGTTCTTGCCGTTGAACACCTTCGGAATGCGGACCGGCCCTTCCAGCGTGAAGCCGTATTGATTCTGCCGGTAGGGCGTGCTCACAGGGGAGGGGTTCGTAGCGTTGCGGGTGGCCGAGTTGAAATCGTAGCTCCGGGCGTCCAGGCGGTTATTGCGAAGAAATTCGAAGAGGGCGCCATGGTAATTGTTGGTGCCCGGTTTGGTCGACACATTGACCTGTCCGGCCTCGCGGCCGAATTCCGCCGGATAAACGCCCGACTGCACCTTGAATTCCTGCAGCGCGTCGACCGACGGCTGCAGGACGTACGTGTTGAAGTCGATGTCGGTGTTGGTGATACCGTCCAGAGTATAGTTCGACCACGTTGCGCGCGCGCCCGACATCGAGATGGTCAGCGCGGACCGCGAACCGCCCAGGCGCGCCGCGGCCTGTTGGGCGGGAGTAAAGCCGTAGGTCACATTGGGGCTCAGTGCAACCAGACTGAAAAAACTGCGGCCGTTCAGCGGCAGATCGACGATTCGCTGCTGCTCGATGACCGTGCCGACCGTCGCACTTTCCGTCGTCAGCATCGCCGCATTGGCCGCCACTTCCACCCGCTGCGTCGACTGTCCGACCGCCAGAATGAAATCGATCCGCGCGGTCTGTTGCACCTGAAGCGGAATGTTGGCTTTAACGATCGTGTCGAAGCCCGGCGCCGCCACTTTCACGTCATACGTTCCAGGAGTCAAGTCGGGAAAGGCGTAAATCCCCGAGGCGTTCGTGGTCGTCGTGCGCGACACGGCGGTCGCGGTATTGGTGACGGTGACGGACGCGCTCGGCACCAGCGCGCCCGAAGGGTCCCGCGCCTCACCGGTGATTTGGCCGCCGGTCTGGGCAAACGCCATAGCAGCCGCCACGGCGCACACTCCAATCCACTTCAACCCATTCTGCATGCAGACTCCTCGACAGAGAGATTTCGGTGGTGTGAGCCTATCACGCCGGCAAATACGCCGCAAGCGCCGTTATTCAGGTTAATAGACCCGATTGCCTGAGATACAATTGGGGTCGTCTCGCTCTCATTTTCAGCGCGGAGGACCGGTAATGAACGTTCGTGTGATTCCCTATTTATTGTGGGCGCTGCCCGCCCTCGCCCAGACCCCTTCCCAGACTTCTCCATGGACCGGGATCGTCCGTGGATCCTGGGTGGAGACCGGAACCGCGGCCGCCGGAGACGTCATCCTGGCCGGAAAGGACGCCGTGGGTCAGATCGTCGTCGCCGATGACGAAAATGCCGCCGTACATCAGGCGGCGGCGTTTCTGGCGGACGACATCGAGAAGATCAGCGGATACCGGCCGGCCGTGGTGAAGACGGCCGCCGCCGGCAAGGTCAATATCCGGCTCGTCACCCTGGGGCACGCGCAGACGCCCGCCGCCGTCGATGCCGGCTCGATGCAGGGACAGTGGGAGAGTTACCGCATCGTCACCGAAGGACGGGACGTTTGGCTGGCCGGCTCCAACCCGCGCGGGACCGCCTTTGCCGCATACACGCTGGCCGAGCGGCTCGGCGTCGATCCGATCTATATCTGGTCTGGCTACCAGCCCGAGCATCACGATCCTCTGGTGCTCAAACGGACGCGCTTCGCTCAGGGGCCGCCCACCGTCCGCTATCGCGGCTTCTTCCACGATGACGAGGACCTCCTCCCGCGGCCCTTCGACGCCAATGGCAATCCCCTGCAGACGGGCGACGTGCCGCTCGTGTGGTACCAGCGGTTCTTCGAAACCGCGCTGCGGCTGCGCATGAACATGGTGGCCCCTTACACGCGTGTCCACCGCCGTTACGAAGTGCAAAAACTGGCCAGCGATTGGGGTCTCTACTACACGTCCCACCACTATGACATCCTCGTGTCCAATCCCTTCGGCTTTACGACATTCAATCTCGCGGCGGAGCGCGGCGTCAAGGCGGAATACGACTGGTTCACCAATCGCGAGGGCATGCTGGCGTTCTGGCGCGGCGGACTGGCGGAGAACAAGGATCTCGACGTGATCTGGCCCGTCGGCATGCGCGGCACATCGGACCGGCCCTTCACATTCCCCGCCGGGACCACCGACGAGCGCAAGGCGGCGACCTTCCGCGAAGTCATCGGGGAGCAGGTCCGTATGGTGCGCGCCGCGATTCCGAACCCGCTGTTCCACTTCACCATGTACGCGGAGATGCTGCCGCAGTACCAGCGCAATCCGTCCGCCTTCGATCTGCCGGATGACGTCATCATCGTTTGGCCCGACGATAACGACGGCCACATGCGCGGCCTGCCCGCGTCGCTGGGCAAGTGGAAACACGGGGTGTACTACCATCTCGCATATCTCGGCGGCAACCTCAGCAAGCAGACGACGCATACCGAAACTCCGTCGCTGATCGCCGATGAGTTCCAGAAGATCGTCAAGTCCGGAGCCACCGAGTATATGCTGGTCAACGTCTCCGAAGTGCGCGATTACGTCATGGGGGCCCGCATGATCGCCGACATTTGTTGGAATGCCCCGGCCATCTATGCGGCGCCGGATGCCGCCGCCCGTTACACTTCTTGGTGGTCGCGCGAGTATTTCGGAGGCGCGGGCGTCGAGGACCTCTATCGGAAGTATTTCTCGCTGTTGGATAAACCCGGCGCCCTCTGGACGGCGATGGACGCCATCCAGAGTCTGATTGACCGGCTCTATCAGAAAGCCGCGGGCATTGCGCCGGCGCCCTTCAGCGGCGAGACTCTGGCACAGTTACAAACGCGCGCCATGCTGCTCGATCAGGCCGTGGCCGCCGAAGAGCAGATGGAGAACCGCCTGCCGGCGTCGCAGCGGCGATTCCTCTCGATCGACGCCGGACTCGGCCTGCGGATCGCCCAACGCCAGACGCGCGCGGCCCTGTTGCTGGAAGAAGCCTTGCGAGCGCCCGACGCCGCGCGCATGTGGCAATCGGTCCTGGCGGCGCGCGCCTCGCTCGAGCAGCTCGAAACCGACTTCGCCCGCGGTGAGTATCCGCCGTTCGATCGCTGGTACCAGGCCAGTTGGATCCGGTCGGAGCGCAGCCTCAACAACCCGCACCGCGGCTACAACCAGCTCCGCGCCTTCATCGGCAGCGACGGGCGCGACGACCGTCCGCGACGGAACTAGCCCTCATTGTAGATCGCAAACAGAACCGGAGATCCTGTATCAACTCCATGGTGAATAAAGTTCCCCGGCTCGCCAGCGCCCTCCTCGGGCATGATAGAAAAGATGGACTATCAGAAAGAGCTCGAATTCGCCCGGCGGATTGCGAAAGCCGCGGGCGAGAACGCGCGCCGCATCCGCGCCCACGGAATTACCGCCGAAGCCAAGGCCGACGCCTCTCCCGTGACGATCGCCGACCGCGATAACGAGCGCCTCATCCGTGAGGCGATCGAACAGGAGTTTCCCGCCGATGCGATCGTAGGCGAGGAGGGGGCTTGCAAGACGGGAACCAGCGGCCGGCGGTGGATCGTCGACCCCATCGACGGAACGCGCGACTTCGTCCGCGGCAATCGATTCTGGTGCGTCCTCATCGCCCTCGAGCAAGAGGACGAGTCGCTCGTCGGAGTGGCCCATTTTCCCCTGCTGGACGAGACCTACTGGGCAGTGCGCGGCGGCGGGGCATACCTGAACGACGAGCGTCTGCGCGTCTCGGACGTCGACTCCCTCGACGCCTGCTGCTTCAGCCCGAGCGGCCTCCAACTCGCGCAGGCCCGGCCTCACCTCGCGCGCGTGATGGATCTGATGCAGCGGTCCTGGTCCGTGCGGGCCCATGGCGGCGCGCTCGATGCTTGCCTTTTGGCGGCGGGAAAGGTGGAGATCTGGTTCGAACCCAAGGTCGAGGTTTGGGACTTGGCGCCGCTGCGCTTGATTATCGAAGAGGCGGGCGGGTTGTTCTTTGCCTTGGACGGCTCGCGGCGGATCGATCGCGGCTCCTCGATCGGGTGCGTCCCGGGAGTGGCCGCCATGGTTCGGGAGGCGCTGGGCGTCGGCGTATGATTCCGCACGCGCTGTCCATAACATAGGTATTGCAACGGTCGAACCTCGAACGTCACAATTGAAACAGTGCTCGTGCGAAAGTGTCTCTATCTCCTGGTGACGGTCTCCGCCGCGGCTTCCGCGATGTCGGTGTCGTTGAGCCCGTCCGTCGACACGCCCGCGCCCCTGGGCACGCTCGTGACCTTCACCGCGATGACGGCCGGCGCCGATGCGGGGGCGCTCTCCTATCGCTTTCGCACCCGATACACCGGCGCGCATTCCCGGCGTCACGCCTTGGACCCGGACTTCCGCACCGTCGTCGACTACGGCCCCAAATCGACGTTCGATTGGACCACCATCGAACACGAGGGATCGTATGAAGTCGAAGCCTCCGTGAAAAACAGCCTCACCGGCGAGACCGCACGGAGCACGACAACCGTGGCGTTCACCAGGCTCGCCGCCAAGGCGGCCCCGGTGGTCAGGCCGACCGCTCATCCGTTGGTGTTCATCTACAGCGCGCCTGAGTGTCCGGACGGTGGCCGCATGCGCGTGCGCTTCCAATCGGCCGATGGTGTCGCGCGGAACACTCCCTGGCTGGCGTGTGACTCGCGGTTCACCAGGAACTTCTACCTGGCGGGGATGCGCTCCAACACCGCGTTTTCGGCAAAGCACACGGTCGAGACGCGAACCGGCGCCAGCATCGACGGCCCGGCCGTGAGTTTCACGACCGGCGGCGTCGCGGTTCAGGCTCCGGTGGCGATGCCACTGTCCACGCCCGTGCCCTCCGATGCCGGCATCCTGTTGCAGAGCGTAATCAACTCGCGCCCGATCGCAACCGACCTCAACGGGAATCTGCTCTGGTTCGGACCCGAGGGTCTTTCCCTGCTCACCCGCGCCAATTCGGGCGGCACGTTCCTCGCCGTCCACGAGGATGGCTCGCAACCACCGGCCGCGCAGTTCGTCCGCGAGTTCGACCTGGCGGGAGTCACCTTGGCGGAAACCAACGCGGCGCGCGTCAATGAGCAACTGGTCACCATGAGCGTTCACTCGATCACCTCCTTCCATCACGAGGCCATTCGCCTCCCGGACGGGAAGTACCTCGTGCTCGCCGGCTCGGAGCGAATCCTCACCGGAGTCCAGGGCGATGGTCCGATCGACGTGCTGGGCGACACCATCCTCGTCCTCGACAGGAACTTGCAGGTCCTGTGGGCGTGGGATGCGTTCGATCATCTGGATCCGGGTCGCGCCGCGACCCTTCAGGAGACGTGTTCCTACCCCGCGACGCTGGCCTGTTCAACCTTCTACGGCGCCGGAAATGCCAATGATTGGCTACACGGCAACGGCCTCCAACTCACACCCGACGGGAACATCCTCTACTCCGTCCGGCATCAGGACTGGGTCGTCAAAATCGATTACCGCAACGGCGCAGGCACGGGCGATATCCTCTGGCGGCTCGGCCGCGATGGTGACTTCACCCTTACCAGCGGGGACTCCACCGACTGGTTCTCGCATCAGCACGATCCCCAGTTCCTTGCGGACAACCGCACACTGCTGCTGTTCGACAACGGCAATACCCGCATTGCGGACAATAACGGCGACGGCGCCAGCCGCGGCCAGGTATGGTTGATCGACGATCAGGCCCGCACCGCCACCGTCATGATGAATGCCGGCCTCCGGGTGAACTCCTCGGCGCTCGGAACGGCCCAACTTCTTGCCAACGGGCATTTTCACTTCGATGCCGGCTTCTTTCCGGACCCCGCCCATCCCCCCGCGCGCATCTCCCAGGCGCTGGAGGTCGATGCCGGCGGTAATATTGTCTGGGGAATGCAGATCTACGCACAGGAATACCGCAGCTTTCGCCTGAACGATTTGTATACGCCTCCCCTTCCATGAGGCGGCGCGCAATTCGATCCGGCGTGCTCGCCGTAATGGCCGTTCTGACCGGCGCCTATTATCTGTGGCAGGCGCGCGCCGGGAATGGTCCGTTCGAGTGGGGCCATGACCTCGACGGCTACTACAATCTCCTGGCGCAGGGTTTCGCCGGCGGGCACTTGTATCTGCCGGTGCAGCCTTCCCCTCAATTGCTGGCCCTGCCGAATCCGTGGGACCCCAAGGTCGATCCCTCCCTGCGGCGGCAGGACATGGTCCTCTACGGCGGCCACTATTACCTCTATTTCGGAGCCGCGCCGGCCGTCTTGTTGTTTACCCCGTGGCGTCTCGCCACCGGCCACGACATGCCGGAGAATTTCGGCATCGTCGTCCTCTGCTTCGGCGCCTTTCTGTTCTCCTGCGGAGCCCTGCTACGAATTCTCGACATGGCGGAAGCGCATCCCGGCCCGCTGACGCTCGCGTTTCTGTTTCTCGCCCTTGGCGTCTGCCAAACCGCGCCGTTCCTTCTCAACCGCGCGGCGGTTTACGAGCTCGCCGTCGCCGGCGGGTACTTCTGTGTCTCGGGCGGGATCTTTTTCCTGGCGCGCGGCAAACTGGCGGCATCCGGGGTCATGTTTGGTCTGGCGGTCGCCAGCCGGCCGCACCTGTTCCTGGCCGGAGCGATCGTGCTGGCCATGCTGACCGTCTTTCACCTCCGCCGGAAGTCGCGAGCCTTCGTGGCGTTCGCCGTGGCGTGGGGAATCACGGGAGCGGTCATCGCGCTCTACAACTACGAGCGCTTCGACAACCCCGTCGAGTTCGGGTTCCGCTACCAACTCGCGGGACCGGGGCAAAACCGCGTCGAACTCGCGCCCCGGAACCTCGTTCCCGGCCTCTATTTCATGCTCCTCTCACGGCCCGAATGGAGTGGAGTGTTCCCCTGGATGCGCATGGTCTTTCGATTTCCGTTCGACTCCGCGGAGCAGCATCCCCTGCCGCCGGAGTACTTCATAGAGCCCACCGTAGGCGCTTTGTGGACAGCGCCGTTTCTCCTGGCCGCGCTCCTGGTCTTAGCCGTCACGAAGCGCGGAACCGAAACACGCCTCGTCACGTGCGCCGCCGCGGCATCCGGCGCGGTCGTCCTGCTATTCCTCATGTCGTCGCACCTTGCGACCGAGCGGTATGAGGGCGACTTCGTGTCTCTGCTGGTGTTCGCGGCAGTCGCGACTGTGGCGGTGGCCCGCCGCCCTTCCCTCACCGTGGCCGTCTGCGTCCTCATCGCCTACAGCGCCGTCGCAAACCTCGCCCTCGGACTGGCCGGGCCGTATGACGATTTCCTCAAGTCGCATCCCCAGCGCTACGTCCGTCTCGCCCGCCGGTTCTCACCCCTACCCCGCTTCCGGCCCGAGCTGAGCCCCCGCATCGCGGTGCGTCTCGCGGCGCAGTTCGTTCCTGCCAACCCGGGATATCGCGAGCCGTTGGTCACCATCGGGCATTCGCACTACTGCTATTTTCTATATGCCGAACGCACGGCAGGTGGAATCCGCCTGGTATCGAAGACCAACGAATCGGAGATGTCGTACCAGATCGCCGATGTCGGACCCGAGCCCCTTCCCGTTGGCCTCGATTACTCGCCGGCGACTGGCGAAATGACGGTATCGGCCGGGGCGCGCGCGGTCCTCCATCACCAGGTTGGGCTATTAGTCGCAGCCCCCGAACAAGTGGCGATCGGAGAGAATTTCGCCGATATGGGCCTGACTCCGCGGCACTTCCAGGGGATGCTGACAGTGCTTGAGAAGACCGTGACCCCTGGTACTACAACGGATCTTGTATTGAAACCACCGCGTGCTATTATGGATAATCCAATTTAGACAAGCGTAGTTCCTCCGACCCAATGACGAGCGATCGCCGCACGTTCTTGAAGACTGCCGCTACTGCCAGCCTCGCTCTTTCGGCGCGAGCCGGGTCAGCGCCTCCCAACATCATCATGATTTTGGCGGACGACCTCGGATATGGCGACCTGAGCTGCTATGGATCGAGCATTTCGACGCCGAATATCGATCAGATGGCGGCGGAGGGAACCCGCTTCACCCACTTCAACTCCGCAAGTCCTGTCTGTACGCCTTCGCGGGCTGCCTGGCTCACCGGCCGGTATCCCACCCGAATGGGCCTGCCGAGAGTGCTCGACACGACCGACACCTACGGCATCCCGGACACGGAGACCACCTTGGCGCAGGCGCTCAAGAACGCCGGGTACGCCACCGGCTGTGTCGGCAAATGGCATCTGGGATCGACACCCGATTACCTCCCGACGGCGCGCGGCTTTGACGAATTCTACGGGATTCCCTACAGCATCGACCAGGGCACGCGTCCCCTGATGCGCAACCTCGACGTAATCGAGGAACCGGCAAACCTCGACACGCTGACGCAGCGCTACACCGCGATGGCGTCCGATTTCATCGCGCGCTCCAAGGGTGGCCCGTTCTTCCTGTACATGGCTCATTCCTTTCCGCATCTGCCCCTGCCCGGGTCGCTGCAGTTCGGCGGACGGTCGTTCCAGGGCGCATACGGCGACGTGGTGCAGGAGATCGATTGGAGCGTCGGCCAGGTTTTGCGGTCGCTCCAGGCAAATGGCCTCGATTCGAACACGCTGGTCCTGTTTTCGAGCGATCACGGGCCCTGGTTCCAGGGCAGCCCCGGCCGCCTGCGCGGACGCAAGGGCGATACGTTCGAAGGAGGCGTGCGCGTGCCCTTCGTGGCGCGTTTTCCGGGATTCATCCCGCAAAACCAGGTGTGTTCGGCCTTCGCGACCAGCCTGGACGCCATGCCAACCGTGTCCGCGCTCGCTGGCGCGGCGTTACCCGCGAACCCGATGGACGGCATCGATATCCGCTCTCTATTGACGGGAGATGCCAGCAGCCTGCCCCGCGAGGCGTTCCTGTATTTCAACGATGTGTATTTGCAGGCAGCGCGGCTGGGTTCTTGGAAGATGCACTTGTCCCGCTTCAACGTGCCGGCCTTCACCCCCGCGCCTGCAGAGGGAAGGATCAACCTGCCGCTACCCGCGCCCGAGCTTTACGACGTAGTCTCGGATGTCGACGAAGGACATGACCGGTCCGACCGCAATTCGGCGGTCGTCGCCGACCTTCGCATGCGCGTCGACCGGCTGATGCGCACGTTCCCCGCGGACATTCAGAACGCCTGGGCGCAGACCCTCGCCGTTCCCGTACAAGGCACTCCTGCGGGATGTCTGCCGATTCGGAAAACCTGACGGGACGCGAATCTCGCGAATATGGCAAGCTGAGAGCTTGCGTTGGAGCCCTGAAATCGAAGTCCTGTTCCTCCCGGCGGCGACCTACCGGCGCCTCGCCGAGGCGCCGCCTGCCGGGAACTGGCTGGCGCGCCCGGCGCTCGTCGCTTTGGTGCTCGGATGCGGCGTCTCTTTGATGACGGCGGGACGCCTCACGCTCCGCCTGGCTCTCCCCGCGGCCTTGCTCTGGAGCTTCGTGCCCCTCCTCGAAATAGCGTCGCTCGCCATCGTATGCCGCGGTTCCCTGCCGATTCGCCGCGCCGTCGGCCTCTTCTTCGTGGGACACGCGCCATGGTCGCTCTGGATGGTGGCCTCCGCCGCCGTCTGGGGTTTGCTCCCTACCGCGGCGGTTTACCCGCATGTCCTGTTGTGGAAGGCGACAGCAGCCGCAGTCTTGGCATGGTCCGCATACATCGACTACGGCTTTTTCCGTGAAATCTGCGGCGGCCGGGCCCTGGCTCGTCTGCTGGCGCAGCGCGCGCTTTGCTGGATACCGGGATCGCTCCTCTTCGTTGCGCCCGCGGGTTGGCAGACCATCGCCAGCGCGCTCGGCATATGACCACCGGACGCGCCATCGCGTGGCTGTTCGTCGCCGCCGGCATCGCGGCCGGAACGCTAGCGGACTCTCCGGCGCCCTCGCCGCGCGTCGAGCTCGGCGGCTATCGCGTCTTGGCGGCCGATTTCCACACCCATCCGTTTCCCTTGAGCGGGTCCACGCTGGCCCCCTGGGATCTCGTCCTCGAAGCCCGCCGGCAGGGGCTCGACGTCATCGCGATCACGCCCCAGAATGGCGCGCTCCCGGGGAAGATCGGCCGCTGGTTCTCGCGTCTCGCCGGCGGTCCGGCGGTGATCGCCGGAGAGGAGATCCACGGTCCGCGCTTTCATCTGATCGCGCTCGGCACGGAGCGCTACATCAGTTGGCGTCTGCCTGCCGGCCAGGCCATCGATGAGGTCCACCGGCAAGGCGGCGTGGCGATCGCGGCCCATCCGATTGCGGGAGCATGGGCGGCGTATGATTCCGCCGCCCGACTGAAGCTCGATGGCGCGGAAGTATGGCAGCCCGTCGTCTATTCGGATGAAGACGGCCGCCGCGCCGCCGAACTTCAAGAGTTTTACGAGGAGGCGCCCGTAGCGGCGATCGGGTCCTCGGACTACCACGGCGTGGGACCGCTCGGTCTCTGCCGCACCTACGTGTTCGCACGCGGCGATTCGGCGGAAGCGGTGCTCGATGCCATCCGCGCCCATCGCACGGTCGTGGTGGCCGGCGGCAGGGTGTACGGAGATCCCGCGCTCGTGCCCTTCGCCCCGGCGTTGCCCCCGCCGCCCCGCCGTCCATCGCCGTTCGGCGGTTTGTGCGGAGCGGCCGGTCTCATAGGCCTGATCGTGCTGCCCCGCCGCTGACGAAGCCTCGGGCGTGAAGCGAGCGGCCTGTCGCGGCTCTCATGGCTCTGATCGTGCTACTGAAACAGCAGCGGCGCGACTTCGTTCAGGTACCGGCGCCAGACCATCCAGGTATGGGCGCCTTCGCTCTCGTGGAACACGTGCTTGATCTTTTGCGCCGTCATGAGTTCCGAGAACGCCTTGTTCGCGGCCATCAGACCGTCTTGCTTGCCGCAGCCGACCCACAGCAGATGCAGCTTCTCGTTCGCCCCCTGGATGCCGCCGAACGTCTTGGGAAAATCGGCCTGGCGCAGCCCCGCGCTGAAGCCGGCCACATAGCTGAACAACTCGAGATGATTCAGCCCAATGGCGAGCGACTCGCCCCCGCCCATGGAGAGGCCCGCAATCGCGCGGCGGTCGCGGCTGGTGTCGGCGCGGTACTTCGACTGAATAAACGGAATGACGTCCTCCAGAAGATCGCGGCTGAACTGCGCCGTGTTATCGCCGCTGGTTCCCGGCGGGACGCCATACCCGAACGGCATCACCACCAGAAACGGCTTGATCCTGCCCGCCGCCAGAAGGTTGTCGAGGATCAGATTGACATGGCCGAGCCGCGTCCACGCCGTTTCATCGGCGTTGGCGCCATGGAACAGGTAGAGGACCGGATATCGCGTCGCGCCGTTGGAATCGTACCCGGGCGGAGTGTAGACAGTCAGACGGCGCAAGGTGTCGAGGGACTTTGACGCATACCAGTTGGTGTGGATCTCGCCGTGAGGCACGCTCCGCCCGTCGTAGAAAGCCGGCGCATCGCCCCGCACGTGGAGGATGCTCTGAATCGTGCTGGGCGTCGACCCCGTCTTCACATTGGGATTGCCCGGATCGATCGTCTTCACACCGTCGATCGTGAAGTTGTAATTGTAGATTTCGGGCTCAACAGGTCCGACGGTGACCGTCCACAGACCTTTGTCGTCCTTCTGGAACGGCTTACTTCCGGACAGGAACTCGCCGGACAGGCTCACTTCGGTGGCCTTGGGCGCGAGCAGGCGAAACGTAACATGACGGTCCGCCGCGACCTCCGGCGATTGCGCCCACAGCGCCGCGGCGCCCAGAATCCCGATCAGGCAGGTTCTCATATCGATGCAGTATACATCTCGTGGGACGGCGGACTGTTGCGCTATATTCAACGAATGCGCCGATTCTTCGCGACCATTCTGCTCACCCTTCCGCTGCTCGCTCAGCCGCCGAAACCCGGCCGCGACGTCAATCAGCCGGTCGACGAGGAATACACGAAGAAGATCCGCGAATACACCACGGAGAAGTTCTTCAACTCGCCCCTGACGGACTACCTGCCCGCGTCCAAAACCGTGCCCACCCCCAAGGCTGTGCTCGGCGACGTCGCGGGCGCGCCCGGCATTCTGCCCTACTCCGCCGACGTGTATCGCTACATGCGGATGCTGGAAAAGGCTAGTCCCCGCGTCAAGGTCTTCACCATCGGCAAGACGGAAGAAGGCCGGGAAATGATCGCGGTCGCGGTCGCCACGGAGCGCCTCATCGCCTCGCTCGACGAGAATCGCGCGCGCCTGGCCAAGCTGGCCGATCCGCGCGCCATTAAGATGGATGACGCGGAGGCGGAGAAACTGGTCGCCTCGTCCACTCCCATCTACTACCTCACCGGCACGATCCATTCGCCCGAAACCGGCGCCCCGACCGCCCTCATGGAGTTGGCCTACCGCCTGGCAGTCGACGACAGCGCCTGGATCCGGAACATTCGGGAAAATGTGATCACGCTCATCACGCCGATCGTGGAAGTGGATGGCCGCGACCGCATGGTGGACATCTACCGCTGGCACCTCGCGCATCCCGGCCAGCAGTGGCCGAGCCTCATTTACTGGGGGCATTATGTGGCGCACGACAACAACCGCGACGCCATGGGCCTGACGCTGCAGCTCACCCGTAACGTCCTCAACACCTTCACCGGCTGGAAGGCCCAGGTGATGCACGATCTGCATGAATCCGTGCCCTACCTCTACGACAACACCGTGGGCGACGGCCCGTATAATGCGTGGATCGACCCGATCCTGGCCGATGAATGGCAGATGATGGGCTGGAACAACGTCTCGGAAATGACGAAGTTCGGCATGCCGGGAGTGTTCACGCACGGCACGTTCGACACCTGGTCTCCCAGCTACCTCATGTTTATCGCCGCCATGCACAACGGCATCAGCCGGCTCTATGAGACTTTCGGGAATGGCGGCGCCGACACCGAAGAGCGGACCCTGCGCCCCAACGACTACTCGCGGACCTGGTTCCGCCAGAATCCTCCGCTGCCCAAGGCGAAGTGGTCGCAGCGGAACAACAACAATTACGAACAGACGGGCGTTCTCACCGCGCTGAACTATTTCGCGTCGAACAACAAACTCTTCCTGCGGAATTTCTACGCCAAGGCGAAGCGGTCGATCGAGAAGCCGCGCACCGAAGGTCCGGCGGCGTATGTCTTCACCTCCGAGGATCCCCGCCCTGGGGCGCAGGCGGACCTGCTCAATATGTTGCAGGACCAGAAGTGCGAAGTCTTCCGCGCGACCGCGCCGTTCACAGTGTTGGTGCCCGGCAAAAAACCGCGCGTCGGCGGACGCGGAGGACGCGGCTCGGCCGATGGCGACGCGGCGGCCGACGGCGCGCCCCCCAAACCCGCCGAGAAGCCCAAGCCGGAGCCGAAGACGTTCGCCGCGGGCACGTACGTGGTGCGCATGGACCAGCCCTACAGCCGCATCGCCGACACCCTGCTCGATTATCAATACTGGGCCGCCAACGATCCGCAGAAGAATATCTACGACGACACCGGCTGGACTTTCGGCGAGCTTGGCAATGTGCAGGTGACGCGCGTGACCGACCTCAAGGTGCTGGACGCCGCCATGACGCGCGTCGAAGGCCCCGTGCAGGCGCCCGGCGGCGTCGAGGGCACGGGCGACGTCTTCCTCATCAATCACAATGCCGACAACTCCTTGATCACGCTACGGTATCGCTTTCCAGCCGCCTCGTTCGAGGCCGCCGAAGAACCGTTCGAAGCCGGCGGGCATAAGTTCAATCGTGGGTCGTTCGTGCTGCGCAGCGTGGCCACCGCGGAGCTGGCCAAGGCCGGCGTCGAGCTCGGCGTGCGCGCCTACGCGGTGGCGGCCGCGCCATCGGTCAAGACACACCCCATCCGCGCCGCGCGAATCGCCATGATGCACACGTGGCTCAGCACGCAGAGTGAGGGTTGGTGGCGGCTGGAGTTCGACCGCCTTAAGATCCCGTACGACTACATCAGCACGCAGACGGCCGCCAAGCTCGACCTGCGGGCGAAGTACGACGTCATCGTCTTCGCGCCCGGTGTCCGCGGCAATCCGCAGGCGATCGTGCAGGGGATGCCGATGTATGGCAACCCCCTGCCTTGGAAGAAGACCCCCGAGACCCCGAACCTGGCGATCGACGAGACCGACGACATGCGCCCCGGCCTCGGCTGGGACGGCCTCGATCATGTGCAAGACTTCGTGCGCGAGGGCGGCTTGCTGATCGCGGCGAACGATACCGGCAATTTCGCCGTGACTTTCGGCTTCACGCCCGGTGTGAATATCGGGACGACACAGCGATTGAAGGTTACCGGATCCGCGCTGCGGTCGAAGCTCGTCGACGCAGCCAGCCCGATCGTATATGGCTACAACGACAACCTGGCGCTATTCGCCTCGAACCCGCCCGTGTTCACCCTGACGAACCTGCAGGGCGGAGGCGGAGGCCGGCGCGGCGGGCCCGAGGGGACCGAGCGCCCCACCGGCCGCGGCACGGCCGACGATCCCGATCTGCCGCAAGGCCGCTCCCCAATGGAGATCCCGGAAGAGCCCAAGCCCGAGGCCTGGGAGCCGCCATTGGTATTGGACGAGCAGCTTCGCAACCCCGTGAACCTGATCCCGCCCGCGCAGCGTCCCCGGGTCGTGCTGCGCTACGCCAATGCCCCCGAGCTGCTGGTGTCGGGCCTCCTGGACGGCGGAGCCGAGCTCGCGCAACACCCCGCGGTGATCGATTCGCCCTACGGCCAGGGCCACGTAGTGCTCTTCTCGAACAACCCCTTCTGGCGCGCCGAGACAAAAGGCAGCTATTTCCTGGTCTTCAACGCCATCCTGAATTTCGACTCCCTGGACGCCGGAAGAAAACTAGCCGCGCGCTAGTGTCTAGCCGCGCACCTGTGGAGCAAGCTTCCAACTGGCCATGCCAGCATTCGTGCTGGCATGGCCCCAACCGTTACTTCGATTTCCCCAGCTTCCGGTAATACTCCGCGACCTTATCCGCGTACCCTTGCGGCACCTTCTCCCCGCCCGGGCTCCGCACGCTGCCGCCGCCGGTGCTGTCTTCGACCTTACGCCGAAGCTCCATCTCCACCTGCTCGACACCCGCCAAAGCCGCCTGGATGCGCTCCGCCAACAACGGATCGTTCGACCCCGCGAACGGATCGAGCTGCCGGAGATCCCGCATCAGACCCTGGATGTCGCGCGCCGTATTGGGATCGTCGCGCATCTGCTGCTGCAGTTGCTGCAAGCTCTGCATGGCGTCGCGATACGACTGTTGGAAGTCCTGCGGCCGCACCTGCCCCTCGTTGTATTGGCCGTTCCATTGCCGATTCCCGTAGGATCCGACATTGCCGCCGTTATACGAGCCCCCATTCGGCCCGTACGCGCCACCCTGCGAACCGGGACTACCTTGGCCGCCTTGCTGGCCCTGTTGGCCGCCCTGCTGTCCACCCTGGCCCTGTTGGCCTTGCTGACCCTGTTGGCCCTGCTGCCCCTGCTGCCCCTGCTGCCCCTGCTGCCCCTGCTGACCTTGCTGGCCAGCCTGCTGCCCCTGCTGACCCTGTTGCCCTTGCTGACCTTGCTGTCCCTGTTGCCCTTGCTGTCCCTGTTGCCCTTGCTGACCCTGCTGACCGCGCGCGAGCTGCTGTTGCTGTCCGCGCTGCCCCTGCTGCTGCCCGCGACCCTGTTGCGCCAGTTGCTCCATCTGCCGGCGCAGTTGCTCGATATTCTGCAGCGTCTTCTCGACAGCCTTATCGGTTTCGTTCTGCTTGGGGTCTTTCGCGCCGGCCGCTAACGCCTGCTGCACCTGCTTCAACTGGTCGCGCACTTCGTTCAGTCCGGCGGTGATCTGCGATTCCGAAAGGACCGCATACTGCCCCATGCCGCGGCGGATCCAATCCGCGTTCCGCTGCATGCCGCGCGCGATCTCCTGCTGCTGCATCTCGCCTAACGCGTCCCGCAGCTTGGTGGAGGCCTGCCGCGACGTCCCCTGCAAATCGCGGATCGCGCTCTGCATTCCCTGCTCCAGCTTCTTCAGGTCGTTGAGCTCCGCCTCGTGCGTGCCGGCCAATTGCTCGGCCTTTTCCCGCGTCACTCCCTGCGCATTGGCGCCGAACTGTCGGCGCATCTCGCCTTCGAAGTCCTGCTGCTTGCGAGCCAGTTCCTCGGCCTGTTGCGCCAGGCTCTCCACCTGGTTGTTCGACTGCTGGCTGCGCATCCCCGCAGCCATGTCTGCAGCTTCCTTCAGACGATCGGCCGCCCGGCGCGCCTGCGCCTCTCCCTGCGGCGTCCCGGCCTGCTGCGACGACGCGGCGCCCCGCATGTCGTCCACCGCCTGCTTCAGCCGATCCAGCATCTGTTGCAGCTGTTGCTGATTCGCCTGCTGCAACCGGTCCTGTCCCTGCTGATTCATGCGCTGCTGCTGCTGCTGTTGTTGACCCTGCTGCTGCTGTTGACCCTGCTGGCCCTGCTGATTGCGGCTCATCTGCCCGCTCTGCTGGCCTTGTTGTCCCTGCTGTCCTTGCTGGCCCTGTTGCCCTTGCTGTCCCTGCTGGCCTTGCTGCTGCCCCTGTTGGCCCTGCTGCTGGGACTGCTGGCTGTTACGGCTCAATTGCCCCTGCTGCATCTGCTGTTGCAATTGCTTCTGCAACTCCTCGGCTTGGCGGCGCAGCATCTCCTGCTCCCACCGCTGTTGCGGGGTCTGCTGCTTCGACTGGCGCTGTTGGTCGGCGAGCTCCTGCTGCCGCTTCGCAAGCTGCTTCAACTTCTCCAGCGCCTCATCGACCTGTTTCTGCTGGTCGTTGCCGCCGCCCTGCTGTCCGCCCTGCCGCGCGCTCTCGTACTGATTCTTCTCGGTGTCGAGCTCGAGATCGAACAGGCCCTGCATGTCGCGAGTGGCGCCGCCGCCTCCCCCGCCACCGCCGCCGCCCCGGCCGCCGCCGAACGCCACCTGGATATCGCGGAAGGTCGCTTCCGCCCGCAACAGGTACTGCAACGCCTTCTGCTCCGACGGCATCGCATCCTGCCACTTCGCGATCTTCAGCTTGTCGGACGCCGGACCCATCGCCTCCACGGCCTGTTCCATATCCGTCACGAAGCTCTTGAAGGAATCCCCCGCGCCTTCGAGCTGACGCGCCTTCATGCGGTCCGCCAGCGACTTCGCCTGCTCCCGCAGCTTCGACTGCACGCTCGCCAGGAACGCCGCGTTCTCCGCGTCTGTGCCGCGCGCTCCCTGGCCCTTGATCTGGTTCCAGGTCGCCGTGATGATTTCCTTCTGCCGCTGCGAGATCTGGTTCTGCTGATCCTCATCGCCGCCACCCCCGCCACCCCCGCCGCCGTCCTGCTGCGACTGCGTGTAGTTGCGTTCGAAAGGCTGCGCCTCGATGAAGAAGATGTCCGTGCTCACCGTCTTGCGGGCGTCCTTGGCAGTGGCATACAGACTCACGATATCGCCGGGCACCACCTTGAAATCCTCCAGCGCGATCGTCGTCGTCCCGTTCGACGTCTTGCCGCCGCCGGTGTGCAGCGCCACGACCTTCTCCGCCGCTCCGTTCACGGAATAATGCAGCGAGACTTCCTTGAGCCCGAAATCGTCCTTGGCGTCGACCGCCACCGTCACTTCCTCGATCGGCGAGGCGCGGAAGTCGCGCCCCGGACGCGTGATTTTGATCTCCGGCGGCTGGTCCTTCTGCGCTTCGATGAAGTAGTCGTTGGTGAGACGCACGTCCTCGCCGCCTTCCACCGCCGCGAAGTGATAGAGACCGTCCTTCTGGATCGGCACGCTGGCGACCAGCAGCCCGTCGGAGCCGCTGCGCAGCGGCAGCTTCGTTCCATCGTCCAGCAGAATCGCTCCCGTCGTCAGCGGCTTGTCGGTCTGCACCGCCACTTCGGCGTTGGTCCCTTCCACCGCCCGCAGGTCGCCGCCCGGATCTTCGACAACATCCTTCGCGCCGAGCCATGCCGGGTAATGGTAGGTGACCCGGATCTTCTTCACATTCGGCAGGTCGATCACGTTCAGCTTGTACGACGAGGAGCGCACCCCGGCCGCTTCCACGTAATACTCGAGCGATTCCGGAACGCCGGCGATCAGGAACTGATAGGCGCTGCCGCCCGGCTCGGTCCGCATCTCGGCCTGCTCCCATTGCGACGCGCTCGCATACTTCGCGAAGAACCGCACCTTCGACGGCTGAAAACCCATCAGGGTCGCGGTGATCATCAGGTCCAACCGTTTGCGGATCGTCTTGTTGCCGGGCTCTACCTTGATGGCGTAATACGGTTTCATCTCGCCCTTCGGCAGTCCGCCCCAGAGCAGCGACGTGCCGTAGCTGAGAAAACCCGGACCGGACATGCCGAGCCACAGCAGCACCAGCGCTGCCACCACCGCGGCCGACGAGAAACTGAACATCACCGACGTCTTCGCGACTTCGCGAGGCTCCGCCTGCTGCGCCACCGACAACGTGTCCGCCGCCAGCAGTTCCAGGAACGGATCGTTCGGCCGCTGTTCGACCCGCTCCGTGAACGTGAGCAGACGTTCTTCGAACTGTGGGAACTTGCGCTCGACCTCGCGCGCCGTATGCCGGCGATTGAGGCGGATCAGCGGCACAATCAGGGCGGCGGCCAGGGCAAACGCCAATCCCAGGAACAGGAAGACGCGCGCCCCGAGGACGCTCCCGTTCGAGAAGGCGAACTTGTTCGCGGCCACGACGGCGATCACCGTCAGCAGCAATGCCGCCGCCGCCGTCACCGCCGCGCCGCGCGTCAGCGCGACCAGCCGCAAACGGCGCTCGATGGCGCCCAGATACTCGGACAATCGATCCAATGGTTTCATGCCGCCTCTTTGTCTACCGCAAGATGTTGATTCCCCAGTAACGATTCGGCCACGGCCAGCGCCAGCACCGCCAGCATCACATACCACCATAACGACAACGGCTTGCGCTCGTTTTGCGTCGCCCCCTCGTTATTTCCCGAAGGTCCATTCGCTGTATTCTGCCACAACGTCAATGTCTCTGCGGCCGCCGGCGTGAGATCGGACTCATGCCGGTCCGCGTTCACCGCCACCAGCTCGTTCCGTCCGTTCGGCCGCCGGATGTCGTAGAAGCCCGCCAGGTTGAACTGGATATTCTGCGCCTTGGTCGCCTCGTCGAGCGTCAACACCCGCTCTCCTTTAGGATCGAGGACATCCACCGCCGACCCCACTTCTTTGGCGTCGCGCAGTTCCGCGAACGACCCGACCAGCACCGCCGGAGCCGCCGTATCGAGCCGCCCCAGATACCGCGCCGTGCGATCGATAAACGGAACGAAGGACGGCCGCAGCGGGAAATCATTGGCGATGTTGTCGAAGGTCGACGCGAACACCAGAATATGTCCCGCGCCCACTTGCTGATCCATCAGCAGCGGCGTCTGGTCCGTCAGCTTCGCCACCACGCGCGAAGACCCCGGCGCCACCCGAATCGCCTGGTAAAACTTCACATCGTCCCACCGGTCGTCCTTCAACACCACCGGATGCGACGTGTCGAGCCATGCCACCGTCTGGTACATCGCCCCTTCGCGCCCAGCATAGTGCGAGCCTTCCACGTGCTCGTCGGAAACCGGCACCTTGGAACGTTGCACCGCCATGCGCCCGAGCGAGATCAGCACAGACCCGCCCCCGCGCACATAATTCCGCAGCTCGTTCTCGAATCCGCCGGGGAGCGATCCGACGTCCGAAAGCACCACGAACGCGTACTTCGCCGGGCTCATGTTGCCCACCTGCAACGGCGTGGCCGCGTCGATCTCGAAGGCCGATTGTCCCGACGCCTCGAGCGCCGCCTTGAAGTACAGGAGCGCCTTGGTGTTCTCGGTTTCATGCACGAACAGCGCGTGCCGCGGGTCCGACCGCTCCACCGAGAAATAGAAGGTGTCGTCCGCCGGCAGCGTGTCGCCGGTCTCCAGCTTCACCTCTCCCTTATTCCGTCCATAAGGCACATCGAGCGAGAGGAATTCCACCGTCGCCCGGCCGCTCTCGGGAACCTCGACCGGCTTGGTCTCGACCGTCCGTCCGTTCAGCGCGATCGAAACATTGCGCGTCGATTTCGAGTTGCCGTATCCCGCCACCGTCACCAGCACGCGGGTCTTCTTGCCGTCATACACGCGCCGTGGGGCCACCACGTTCTCCACGGCATAGTTGGCGTCGGCCTTCTTCAGCAGCGGGTGCGGTTCCAGCCGCACCTCGGCGTTGAGCCGCAGATCGTTGAAGTTCGCCGGCATGCCGGTCTGCTGCATGTCCGAATACAGATGCACGTGCAGCGGCAGGTGGATCGACTGCGCGATCGAGCGCACCGACCGCGCCAGCTCGGCGAACGAAGTGCGCGCGTCCGATGCCTCGATGGCGTCCACGCCGGCGTTGAGCGGAGAATGATCGTCGGTGACCTCGCTCATCACCTGCACCCGCTGTCCGAATGCCAGCACCTGCGCGCGCTCGCCGGGCCGCAGGCCGCCGATGACCGATTTCGCCTGCCGCTTGGCCTCGGCGAGCCGGTTGCCGGCGCGCATGCTCAGCGAGTTGTCGATCGCCAGCACCGTGACTTCGTTCGAGCGCTGCAACGGCAGAATCCGCTGCTCGGCGTAGGGATGCGCGAACGCCAGCACCATCAGCACGATCAGCAGGGCGCGCAGCGCGAATAAAACCAGGTACCGCAGCCGCCGGTGTTTGATCGAGCTCTGCGTGTGCTGCTCGAAGAACATCAGCGAGCTGAACGGCAGCGGCTCGCTCTTGTGCTTCCGCAGCAGGTGCAGCCAAACCGGCAGCCCGACCGCCGCCGCGCCCGCCAGGAACCACGGAGTGAGGAATCCCATTTAGAGCTTTCCCCTCCGGATTGCCAGGTATTCCCGCAGTCCTTCGTCGAGCGGCCGCGATGTGTCCATGAGGAAATAGTCCATGCCTGCCCCGCGCGCTTTGGCGCCGAGCGCTTCGATGTGTCCGTCGATCTTCCGCCGGTATTCGTGGCGCGCGTATTCGGGCGAAACCTCCATGGCCGCGCCCGCGTTCTCCATATCCACCAGCAGCACCGGCTCGCGAAACTTCGGCTTGATCTCCTGCGGATCGAGCAAATGGAACAGCACCACTTCGTTCCCCCGGTACCGCAGCGGTTCGACGGTCTTGACGATCTGCTCCGGCTGCTCGTAAAAATCGGAGAGCACCACCACCAGCCCGCGCCGGTGCAGGAAATTCTGGAAGTGCACGAACGGCTTCGTGAAATCCGTATGCGTCCCCGGCTGC
The DNA here is from genome assembly GCA_964608645.1 of uncultured Solibacteraceae bacterium. Classification (GTDB taxonomy): domain Bacteria; phylum Acidobacteriota; class Terriglobia; order Bryobacterales; family Bryobacteraceae; genus CAZSQK01. Next base: position 64,730 of record CAZSQK010000003.1, read on the forward strand.
GCGTTCTCGATGGCGTGCAGCAGCCGGAACAACTGCCCCTGCCGCGTCGAAGGCTGCACATAATTGACGACGTCTTCGTCGAAAATGATGAGCCCCGCCGCGTCCCGCTGCAGGTTCGCCATGTAGCAGAGCGAAGCCGCCACGAACCGCGCATAATCCAGCTTCGTCACCGGATGCGACCCGTACGACATGGAAGCAGACGTGTCGAGCAGGATCAGAAGCTGTGTATTCGTCTCCCCGCGATACCGTTTCAGGTAGCAGCGGTCCGTCCGCGCAAAAACGTTCCAGTCGACATGCCGCAGGTCGTCCCCCTCGGCATAAGCGCGATACTCCGCAAACTCCTGCGAGAACCCGAAGTCCGGCGAGCGGTGCAGCCCCGCGACGAACCCGTCGACAATCGTCTTCGCCACCAGATCCAGCCCCGAGATGGAAGCCAGCGTCGCCGGATCGAGAAACCGTTGCAGCATTTAGTTCACCGCCGAAGCCTCTGCAAAGCGAGCCGCGACTCGCTTCAGGCCCTTCCTAAGGATTGCCTCGTTGACGTTCAGCAACAGCCGATCACCATTTTCAATTCCCGCCGCACGTGCGCAATACGGCGCAGGGCTTTTCCCGCACGACTGCATCTTCGACCGCTAAATCCGCGTCTCCCTAATCCCGCGGGGCTGCCTTCCACTCCAACACCCGCTTCAAAATGTCATCCTGCTTCAACCGGTCCGACTCCGCATGGAAATTCAACAGGATCCTGTGCCGCAGCACCGGGATATACAGCGCGCGGATATCGTCGTACGTCACGTGATACCGGCCCTTCATCAACGCGCGCGCCTTCGCCGACAGCACCAGGAACTGCGCCGCCCGGACGCTGGCCCCGTAATTGACGTACTTTTGGACGAAGTCCGGAGCGCTTTCGTCACGCGGGCGCGAGACCCGCACCAGATCCACAGCGTGCCGCGCCACACTTTCCCCGATCGGCACCATCCGCACCAACTGCTGGAAATCTACGATCTCCTGCGCGTTCGTCACCGGATCTGCCTGAGCCACCGCAGTGACCGTCGTCAAATCCACCACCTGGAGCTCTTCGTCCGCGCTCAGGTAATCCAGCACGGTGTTAAAGAGAAAACGGTCGAGCTGCGCTTCCGGCAGCGGGTACGTGCCTTCGAGCTCGATCGGGTTCTGCGTGGCAAGCACGAAAAACGGCGACGGCAGCGTGTATACATTGCCCCGCACCGTGCAACTCCGCTCCTGCATCGCCTCCAGCAGGGCGCTCTGCGTCTTGGGAGGAGTGCGATTGATTTCGTCCGCCAGCAGGATATTGCCGAAAATCGGCCCCTGCACGAACGTCCACGTGCGCCGCCCGTTGGTCGGGTCTTCTTCGATGATATCGGTGCCGGTGATGTCGCTCGGCATCAGGTCGGGCGTGAACTGAATCCGCTTGAACACCAGGCCGAGAGTCTGCGCCATGGTGCGCACCAGGAGCGTCTTGGCGGTTCCCGGCAGTCCGGTGATCAGGCAATGGCCGCCCACAAACAGGCCGATCATTACCTGCTCCAGCACCTCTTCCTGGCCGACGATGACGCGGCGCACCTGCGTCACGATCTCCGACTGCACCTGGCGAAAACGCGCGATGCGCGACTTGAGAAGTTCAGGCTCCAACTGCGGCGTCACGGTAGTTGACATGAGGGTTCCATTCTTTATTTCTTCGCGGGTGCGGTCTGGGTTCCCGATTCCGCGCTCAGTTCCAGCAATAGTTTTTGGGCCTGCCGGAAGCCCGGGGCGGTTTCGAGCGCCGCCACCAACTCGTCCTTGGCCTTTTCGTCTTCCTTGTTCAAATGGTAGGCGCGCGCCAGATCGTAGTGCGCCTGCGCCGGATCGATCGGCTTATTCGCCACAACCGCATGAAACTCCCGCACCGCCCCCGCCGCCTTGCCCTGCTCGAGCAGCAACGCGCCGAGTTCCTGGTGCGCCGGGCTGTCCATCGGATAAATGAAGTTCAGCCGTTCCAGCACCGCCGTGGCGTCTTTCTTGTTCCCCGCTTCCTCCAGGAGCTTCGCGTCTTTCTTGATCGCCTCCGGATTCCGCCCGCCCATTTTCACGTACCGCTGCAGTTCGTCGATCGCCGATTTTTTGTCGCCCTTGGCCTCATACGCCTGCGCCAGCAGTTCGTAGATGCTATGGTCCTCGACGTAATCGGGATAGTAGTCGCGAATCGCCGTGCCCTGCTTGATCGCCGTGTCCCAATCCTTCTTCTGCACCGCGTCGACCACTGACCGCACCTGCTTCTTCCAATCGTCGAAGCGCGCCACGACGTTCTTGGTCTCGTTCTCGAGATGCGCCAGAAACTTCTGATCGAACTCGGCGGGCTCCAGCTTCAGTTCCTTGCGAATCACCGTGGAAGTGTCTTCGTCATTACCGAAGTCCTTCAGCATCGCCAGAATCGTGTCCCACCCGTACATCTCCGTGATGTAGTCGACGATCTTGCCGCCCTGGAAGTAGCTCACCACCACCTGTTGCGGGCGCACCGGGTGTATGAAGCCGCGATCCAGCTCGGCGATCGGCAGCAGTTGCTTCTCTTTGATGGCCGCGATCTCGTCCGGTCCGAGACGGTCGCCCCACTCCGGCGACGCCGCCGTCTCCTCATGCACCGCGATGCCCTCGGTGAACCAGCGCGGCACCCGATGATTCGTCATCGTCAGCGTGAACACGTGGCTCATTTCGTGCCACAACGTCGAAGCCCAATGGAAGCTGCCCGGCTTGCGTCCCGACGGGCTGTCCATCGCGATCGCGTACCCGAAGGTCACCCCGAGAGCCCCCAGTCCGGGCATCCCCAGCGTGCGCACCGCGAAATCCTCGTGGTCGGGATACACCTCCACCTGCACCGGACGATTCAGCTTGATCTTGTACTTCTTCTCGTACGTCGCGATCGAGCGTTCCATCTCCGACTCGATGTACGGCCGCAACAGGTCCGCTTCCTTCTTGTTCAGCTTGAGAATCGTGCGCTCGCTCTTATACGTGACGTAGTTCTTGTAGCTGTCCATCAGCTTCAGGGTGTTGCGGATGCCCTTGCTCTGGAAACCGTTGTCGTAGCAAGTTTTGAGCTGCTGGTATGCTTCCTCGTCCTGTCCCAGCCGCATCAGGTTGATGCCGAGATCGGCGCGCGCGCTGTACAACTGCGGATCCATTTCGATGGCCTTCCGCATGTAGGCGATGCCTTCTTCGTACCGCCGGTTCAAGGTGAAGAAGTGGCCCACGATCTCGTACCCGGACGCGGTCTTCGGATCCCACTTGCTGTCCTTCTTGTCCGCGAGCCAGTCGATCGTGGCCAGAATGGCCTTTCCCGCCACCGAATTGCCGTCGATCGCCAGCGCCTTCTGCGCCTCTTCCGCTGCCTTGACCGGGTTATTGTCCTCCAGCGCCAGCCGCGCGATCAGCTCCTGCGCCTCCACCAGCTTGGGATCGCTTTCCAGCGCGCGGTGTGCCAGGTCGCCGGCGCGGTGCTCGTACGAATCCGCCGCCATCAGCGCCATTCCGAGCAGCGCCTGCGCGTTGTCCTTCTGCAGCTTCAGCGCCTGGTCGAACAGATCGGACGCGTCGTCTTCCTGATGCTTCTCCAGCATCATCCGCCCGTAGCGGGCCTTGATATTGGCGTCGTTGGGAAACTTGGTTTCGAGCGCCTTGAAGACTTCATTGGCGTCGAAATAGCGCCGCGCTTTCCACAGAGTCTCCGCCTGCTGCAAGGTTTGCGCCGAGGCGGTAAAAATACAAAGCAGCGCGGCCGCGCCGAGCCGCCGAACCTTTCCCTGGCTCACTTGTCGAGCGCCTCCTGAGTCTTGGCGAGTTCGAGAAGCAAGACCGTCAACTGCTTCTTGTAATCGGCGGCGCTCATCGCCGCCTTATCATACTTCAGCTTGTCGATGGCGTTCTCGATTTGCTCCTTCTTATCGAGCAGCGGACGCTTGTTCGGATCGCGGGCAGCCGCCGCGTTCGCTCCCAGGCGCACCAGCGGAAACGCCGAAGCGAGCTTGCCCTGGCCGTTCTCCGCCTTCGGATCGCGCTCTCCTTCGCCTTTCCCCGTGTCTTCCAGAACCGAATGCTCCGTGGCCAGCCGCTTCTGCGTGTCGAAGAACTCGGTGGTCTTGCGCTGCGCGTAGTGAAACGCCTCCAGCGCCGAGACCGCCTCGTTCTTATCCGCATCCGCCGCCGGATCGCGCAGCGCTTCGGCCCAGAACCGCGCGAACACCGTGGCATTCTTCTCCGAACCCGCCTTCGTCGCCGTGATGACCACCCGGTTCGCGTGCCGCAGGAACTCGATGGACCCGCCGCTCGCGCTCGTCGTGACCACCACGAGCTGCCGCGACGCCGGCACGCGATCGAGCATCGCCGCCAGCTCCGCGCCCGTCAGATCCGGCCCCGGAATATTGAACTTGTAATCCACGCCGTCGTGGGTCCCATGTCCGATGAGCGTCAACACCAGCGAATCGCCGGGCTTCGCCTCCCGCGTAATCTCCGCGAACTGCGTCTGCACCTTCTCCCGCGTCGGCGCCTGCATCGTCACGATCTTCGAGTCCCCGCCCGCCTTCTTCAAGCTGCTGTCGATATCCTCCGCCAGCATCTTGAACCGCTGCTCGTAATCGGGCTCCCCGCCGAGCCCCGAGATCGTCACGTAAAACGTCGTTGCTTGCGCGCACGCCCCGGCCAAAAGGAACAACCCGAGTCGCGCCCCGGCCCCCATCGTCATACCACGCCCCATTTCCGCCGCAGGAGCCACTCCGACGCCCGAATCCCCAGCGCCAGCAAGAAGATCACCGGCATATCCCACAGGTCTCTCGTCTCGCGGGCGGTAATCCCCGCCTCCGAGTACGAAATCTCCTTCGACAGCTTGGACGCTTCAGACGGCGCGTAGTACCGCCCGCCGGTCTGCTGCGCCAGTTTCTCCAACAACTCGCGATTCTGCGAGGTGTGGAAGTTCTCGGCAACGCCGTCCTCCCGCCGGAAAGTCAGCACGTCGTGCCCGATCTCCTCCTGTTCATGTCCGGCGATGATCTCGGCCACATACGACCCGGGCTTCTCAGCCGTCCATTCGCCGCTGTAGATCCCTTCTTCCAACGGGGCCGGATTCAACTCCATCGTCGCCGAAACGCCATCCGGTCCCATGAACCGCGCCTGCACCTTGGCATTCGTCACCGGTTTGTACTGCTTGTCCCGAACCTCCACGCGGATCGGCACTCGGGTCTCGTCCGAAAGCACCTGCTTCGGCGTGTTCGCCACCACTTGCCCCGGGGTGTCCGTCACCAGGTGCCGCAGGATCTGCTGCCAGAACGTCGCATGGGTTTTGTCCGCGTGGTCCGTCCACATCTTCCAGCGCCACGTCCCCTCGGTCGCGAACAGCACCGACCGTCCCCGCCCGAAGTTCTCCGTCACCAGCAGCGGGAAGGACCGCTTGCCCTGTGGCGTGGACCGCAGCAGCACCGTCGCGCCGGGTTTCTCTTCCCCGACCTCCTGGTAGTTCGCCATCTGCGGCATCTTCTTCCACTTTTCGAGGTTCCGCGCCGGATCGTCGTCCAGCCGGCAGATCACGCTCCGCGCCCCTTCCGGCGTCAGCTCCTGTCCCGTGAAGTCCCGATGGAACGTGCCCCTGCCCTCCGGCAGCCGCGCCGGCACGAGTTCCGCCAAGGGCGAGCTCGGATAGCCGCCGTCGGACAGCGTAGCCCGGCCGCCCAGGAACAGCAGCCCGCCGCCGCGCCGGTCCACGAAATCGTGGATGATCTGTTGTTGCGCCGGAGTAAAGTAGTTCGCCTCCACGCTGCCGATAATCAGCCCCTGAAACGCGAACAGGTCCTCCGCCTTGGTCGGAAAGCCCTCTTCCAGATCCTTCTGGTTCATGCTCGGCGGGAACTGCCGGTACAGCTTGTTCTGCGTCGTCCGCACGATCGAAGCCAGCTCGATATCCGAATAGTCGTCCAGCGCCCGCCGGATGAACTTGTACTCCCACCGCGGCTCGCCCTCGAAATACAGGATGCGCGGCTTGCGATTTTCGACGTTGACCTGCCGCGACACGCGGTTGTTGGCCGCGTTGTCTTCTCCGGCAATCGCCTCGACGCCGATATCGAGCGACTTGGGGCCGGCGTCGCCTCCGTTGAAGACGATGGTTTCGCTCTGGATCTGCCCGTCGCCCTTCAGCGTGATCTCTTGCGAGGCCAGCACCTTGCCGTTGTCGCGCACGCTCAGCTTGGCGCGGTTCCCCGAAAGCCCGTAACTGACCAGGGAGACGACCGCCGTCAACTTCGATTGCGGCAGCGCGCGCGCCGCCACCACCGCATCGGTCACTTCGACGTCTTTTTCGGGATGCTCGCGGCCGAATCCGATCGTATGCACCGGGATGCGCTGCCGCCGGATCGCCGCGATCGTCTGTAAGTCGATTCCGCCTGAATTGTCCGCCCCGTCGCTAAGCATCACGATCGCGCCCAGCGGCAGGGACGACGATTCCGCCAGCACCCGTTCGAGGGTGTCGCCGATGCGCGACGCGGGAGCCGCGCCTGCAAGCTGATCCGTCTTCTGGATCCGCTCCGGCTCCTTGCCGAACTTGTACAGCCGGACCTGGAATTTCTCGCCGAGACTCTTCAGCAGGCCGCCATCGAGCACTGCCTTCGCGGCCGCCTCGCGCGTGCCCGAAGCATCGTTCAACGACATGCTCCTCGAATCGTCCACCAGCACCGCCACCACGTTCTGCTGGGGCTTGAGGGTCGCAATGCTGAGGGCGGGATGCCAGAGCAGAAGGAGGATCAGCGCCAGCATGCACGCTTCGAGCCCCCAGATCGCCGCCGGCCGCAACCCGCTGAGCATCCCGTGATTGCGCCGAACGTGCCAGAAGAGGACGCCCGCGGCCACGAGGATCGCGACCGGGAGCAGCCAGAGCGGCCACGGCGTCAAAAAGACGAACTGGCCTTTATGAAAGATGCCGGCCGGATATTTGAATAGAAGTTCAAACATGAAAACCACGTGGCTGGAGAGTGGCGACAGGTGTATGGACGTGCCTGGAGCAGGGGAGAGTTACAGACCACCCCAAATTGCTGGGAAGTTCGACAAGCGGGCACATTTCTGCAAAGCCCTCGTATGTCAAAAGCATAGCACGCACGTTCCGTGGCAGCGCTCTTTGTTGAGTGGCGCGCCCGTTAAGAAGGTTAAAGTTGCGCCGGCAGCGGAACGGCTCGTTACGTCCCCGCCGCCATCGACTTCTTGATCTCGATCCCCGCCATATCTTCGATGAACGTCACGATCGCCGAGTGGTCGAGATTGCCCTTCCCGTCGTTGATCAGCGCCAGCAGCATCTGTTGCACCAGGCTGGTGATCGGCAGCGCCACCTTCATCGATTCCGCCGCCAGCAGCGCATTCCGCAGATCCTTCTGATGAAGATTGATCCGAAACCCCGGCTTGAAATTCCGCGCGATCACCATCGGCGCCTTCGCATTCAGCACCGTGCTCCCGGCCAGGCCGCCCTTCACCGCGTTGAACACCACTTCCGGATCGAGCCCCGCCTTCGTCGCCAGCGTCAGCGCCTCACCCATCGCCGCGATGTTGCACGCCACCATGATCTGGTTCGCCAGCTTCGTCACGTTGCCCGCGCCCACCGGTCCCGTCAAAGTGACGCTCGAACCCATCTTCTGGAGAATCGGCTCGACCTTGTCGAATACGTCCTGCCGCCCTCCCACCATGATCGCCAGCGTGCCGTCGATCGCCTTCGGCTCCCCGCCGCTGACCGGCGCGTCGAGAAACTCCACACTTTTCGCGGCGCACGCCGCGCCGACCTTCTGCGACACCATCGGGCTGATCGAACTCATGTCCACCAGAATCGACCCCTGCCGCGCCCCGTCCAGCACTCCGTCCTTGCCGAGAACCGCCGTCTCGACCTCCGGACCGTCGGGAAGCATGGTGATGATGACGTCTGCCGTCCCAGCCGCCTCGCGGCACGACGCCGCCGTCGCCGCCCCCGCGCCCGCAATCTCCGCGACGCCCGCCGGCACTACGTCATAAACCGTCAACTCGTGGCCAGCCTTCAACAGGTTCCGCGACATGGGCCTACCCATGATTCCCAGTCCGATAAATGCGATGCGCGACAAAGTTTGTTCCTCCGCCAGCTAGTGTACAACCGCGGGAGGGGCGGAGTCCCTCGCACTCGTTATACTGGAAGGACAGCGTGCAAGACTACATCCGGATCCGCGGCGCGCGGGTCCATAACCTGAAAGACATTTCGCTTTCTATTCCCCACAATCAACTGACCGTCATTACGGGCGTGTCGGGATCGGGGAAGTCGTCGCTTGCCTTCGACACAATTTACGCCGAGGGCCAGCGCCGCTACGTCGAATCCCTCTCCAGCTATGCCCGCCAGTTCCTCGAGCGCATGGAGAAACCCGACGTCGACGATATCGACGGCATCGCCCCCGCGGTCGCCATCCGCCAGAAGAACACCAGCCGCAATCCGCGCTCTACCGTCGCGACGTCGACCGAGTGTTTCGACTTTCTGCGCCTGCTCTACGCGCGCGTCGGCCAGACGTTCTGCCCCACCTGCGGGACGCGCGTCCGCAAGGACAGTGTCGACGAAGTCGCGGCGCGGCTTCTCGAACTGCCGCAAGGCTCCCGCTGGTACGCGCTCTTCCCAACCGGAGAGCACGCCTCTACGCAGGCGCTCCGCGACCACCTTTTCGAGCTGCGCAAGAAAGGCTTCAATCGCCTCTTCCAGGCCGGCCGGCTCTTTGAATTCTCCACCCCCGAGTCGCTCCTCGATATCGATTTCTCCAAGCCCCTGTTCATCCTCGTCGACCGCATCGCCATCAACCCCGACCTCCACCAGCGCCTCGTCGACACCATCGAGATCTGCTACCGCGAGGCCGGCGAAGTGATCTTCGAGAGCGCGGGCGGCGACCGCCAGTTGCGCTTCAACGAGAAGTTCCAGTGCAAGACCTGCCTGAAGGAGTTCGCCGTCCCCGAGCCGATCCTCTTCAGCTTCAACTCGCCCGCCGGGGCATGCCCCCGCTGCCAGGGCTTCGGCAACACCATCGATTACGACATGGACCGCGTCATTCCCGACAAGACGCTCTCCATCGATGACGACGCGGTCGAGCCTTGGACCAAGCCGCAGTACCGCTCGTGGCTCCCCAACTTCAAGAAGCACGCCAAGGGCAAGGCCGTGCGCTTCGGCACGCCCTACTGCGACCTCAGCGCCGGCGAGCGCGACGTCCTCCACGACTTCGTCCGCCGCTTCTTCGAATACCTCGAGGGCAAGAAATACAAGATGCACGTGCGCGTCTTCCTGGCGCGCTACCGCGGCTACGCGCTCTGCCCCGATTGCCGCGGCGCCCGCTTGCGCAAGGAAGCTCTCTATGTCCGCGTCGGCGGCAAGAACCTCGGCGAGACCGTGAGCATGAACATCGCCGAGGCCCAGGACTTTTTTCTGGCGCTCGAACTGACCCCGGAGGAGGCTGGAATCGCCGACAAGGTCCTTGTCGAGATCCGCCAGCGCCTCAAATTTCTCAACGATGTCGGCCTCGAGTACCTCACGCTCGACCGCCTTTCCGCCACGCTCTCCGGCGGCGAGGCGCAGCGCATCCAGCTGGCAACCTCGCTCGGCTCCCGCCTCGTCGGCGCGTGCTACGTCCTCGACGAGCCGTCTATCGGACTCCACAGCCGCGACACCGGCCGCCTCATCCGCATCCTCGAGGAGCTTCGCGGACTCGGCAACACCATCGTCGTGGTCGAGCACGACCCCGACGTCATGCGCGCCTCGGATCACATTGTCGACCTCGGCCCCGGCGCAGGCGAGCACGGCGGCAACATCGTCTTCGAAGGACCGATGGCGAAGCTTCTGGGCGACGGCAACGGCTCCCTCACCGCGCGCTATCTCCGCGGCGACATCCGCGTCTCCGCCAAACGCGAACGACGCCCCGTCGATCGCAAGCGCCTGCTTCGATTCTCCGGCGCGCGCGTCCACAATCTCAAGAACATCGACGTCGAGATCCCCCTCCGCATGATGGTCGCGATCACCGGCGTCTCCGGCTCGGGGAAATCGACGCTCGTGCACGACGTGATGTTCCGCTCGCTCGAAGCCTTGCACAAAGCCCGCGAGTCCGACCACGACCCGGCATTCGACAATGCCGCCGAGTCGCTCGACACCGCCGGGCCGAAACTCGCTTGCCGGAAGGTGGAGGGCGCCGAGCGCATCACCAGCACGGTGATGGTCGACCAGTCGCCCATCGGCCGCACGCCGCGCTCCAACCCGGTCACCTACCTCAAGGCCTTCGATTTGATCCGCAGCCTCTTCGCCTCCACCCGCGAAGCCGAAAAGCGCGGCTACACCGCCGGCCACTTCTCCTTCAACATCCCCGGAGGCCGCTGCGAAACCTGCCAGGGCGATGGCACGGTGACCGTCGAGATGCAGTTCCTCGCCGACGTGGAGCTGATCTGCGACGAGTGCAAAGGCACGCGTTACAAGAGCGGCATTCTGGAGATCAAGTACAACGGCCGCAACGTCCATGAGGTGCTGCAACTGACCGTCCGCGAGGCGATGGAGTTCTTCCACGCGACGCCCAAGCTAGTCCACCGGCTGAAAGTGCTCGATGACGTCGGATTGGGCTATCTGCGGCTGGGCCAATCGGCCACCACGCTCTCCGGCGGCGAGGCGCAGCGCGTCAAACTCGCCGCGTATCTCTCGGCCGCCAGCGTCGAAGGCACGTTGTTCATCTTCGACGAGCCCACCACCGGTCTGCATTTCGACGACATCGCCAAGCTCCTCACGTCCTTCCAGCGCCTGATCGACAACGGCGGCAGTCTCATCATCATCGAGCACAATCTCGACGTCATCCGCGCCGCCGACTGGGTCATCGACCTCGGCCCCGACGGCGGCAGCCGCGGAGGCGCTATCGTCGCCACCGGAACCCCGGAGGAAATTGCACAGGTCGCGATCTCCCATACCGGCCGCTACCTGAGAGACGCGCTGTAGGGAAGGATTGAGGATTGCGCCGGATCGGCAAAACCGTTTTAAAAAACGGTTTTTGGGCTATAAGTTCTTTGTTTCCGTTAGAAAACCGTTGCGCCGCAACGGTTTTTCCTTCACTGCTACACTCACTCTTGTGCCACGATGGGCGAATCTCCCGAACGGTTTTACTCTGATCCGGGTTCTTCTCACGCCCTTTATTATTCAGAACATTCTCGGCGGGAGGCACATGCTCGCGCTCGGGCTGTTCGCGATCGCGGCGTTCACCGACTTCCTCGACGGGGCGGCCGCGCGCAGGCTCGGAGTGACGACTCCGGAGGGGGCGTACTTCGACCCGGTCGCCGATAAATTCCTGCTGAGCGGCGTCTTCCTCGCCCTCGCGGCGGCCAGGATCGTGCCCTGGTGGCTGGTCGGGATCATCTTCGGCCGGGATTTGTTGATCCTCGCGGGAGTGGCGATGGTCCTGTTGCTCACATCGGTCCGGCGGTTTCCCCCGAGCGTCTGGGGGAAAGTCTCGACGGGGGTCCAGATCCTGACCGCAGTGACCTGGATGGCTCGGAATGCTATCCAAATACGGGTACTGGATCTTCTGGCGACGTTAATCATATGGCCCTGCGTGGGTTTTACCGTGTGGAGCGGAGTGGACTACGTGCGGCGGGGTGTGCGAATCGCACGAGCGCATTGACGGGTTGGGCGCGCGGGAGTAGTCTAAAATTGAGCAAGGGTTAGTCGATGACTCGTTATCTGCCTGCAAAACACTATTTGTGGCTTGGCGCGGCCGCGGTCGTGTTTTCAGGCTTGTGCTCCTGGTTCGCGTCCACGATTGCCCTGGTCTTCGTGCCGGCGGGCCTGTTCTTCCTGACCGGGGTGTTCCTCTTCACGATGGCGTTGCGTCCCTCGATCGAGATCCATGAAGGGTATCTGGCCGTTGGGAAGCGGATCGTGCCGTGGATGGATATCCGGCGGCTGGACCGTACCGGGTGGATTTCGCCGCTGATTGTCCGGGTGACCCTGTTCGACGACTCGCGCCTGCTGTTGATCTATCCGGGCGATCTGGACTCCTGCAACAGCCTGCTGCGCCATCTGCGCCGGCTTTCCCGCGACGCCCTCATCGACGGTATCCCTTACCGCCAATATTGGGGCGAATTGCTGGCCGCCGGGGGAGAGCGCAAACAGGCGCCCCCGCCCCGCTATCGCATTCTGCGGCCCGAGGATGAGGCGGAAGTCGAACGGCTCTACCAACGGCTCAAAACAGTCGGCAATCTCGATCAGAAGAACTCCACGGACGAGAAGTAAACGGTGCGCCGCGCCGCACTGCTGGTAGCCTTCCTCCTTGTTCTTTGGTTCACCCGGGCTCTATGGCTGCGTCCGATCGGCGCGGCGCTCATCCACGACGACCCTCCGGCCAAGGCCGATCTCGCCATCGTTCTCGCGGGGGACCCCTGGGGGCATCGGATCCTGAAGGCCGCGGAGCTGGCGCGGCAGGGTTTCGTGCCGGTGGTCCTGGTGAGCGGGCCCGACGTCTACGGCGTTCACGAGAGCGACCTGGCGATTGCCTTCGCCGTGCGGCAAGGCTACTCGCCCGGGCTCTTCGCCGGGGTTCCCAATTCCGCCCTCTCCACCCGCGAGGAGGCCCGCGTCATGCTGCAGGAAGCGCAGCGCCGCAACGCGCGGAGCTTCCTCCTGGTCACCAGCGACTATCACACGGCCCGCGCCGGCCGTATCTATCGCGCGGCGGAGCGCCAGATGGGGGGCGGACCGGACTTCCGAGTGGTCGCCGCCCCCGACGAGCATTTCGGCGCCGGCATCTGGTGGACGTCGCGGGAGGGCTGGAAGATCGCCTTTACGGAGTGGTGTAAGACCATCGCCACCGCCGCCGGAATGTGACGATGTGGAAATCGCTGGCCACCGTCCGCAAACACCTCTGGCGATACCGGTGGGGCCTGGCCCTGGGCGGCATCTGCCTGGTGCTCAAAGATCTGGCGCAGGCGGCGCAACCCCTCATGATCCGCGGCGCAATCGACGCCCTCGGCGGCCGGGGCGCCCTGTTCGTGCGATTCGCCCTCTACCTGGCCGGGCTCGCACTGTTGAAAGGCTTCGCTCAATACTGGATGCGCGTCATCATCATCGGCATCTCGCGCGATATCGAATACGACCTCCGCAACGACTTGTTCCGCCACCTGGCCGCCCTCTCGCCGGATTATTATGGCCGCACGCGCACCGGCGACATCATGGCGCGCGCCACCAATGACCTGAACGCCGTCCGGATGATGCTCGGACCCGGCGTTATGTACTGCTTCGAGACCGGGCTGACCTTCGCTCTCGCCATCGTCATCATGGTCTCGGTGGACTGGCGCCTGGCGCTTCCCGCGATCCTCCCTGCCCCGGCGGTGAGCCTGGCCGTGATCCTGTTCGGCCGGGCCATCCATACGCGCTTCGAGCGCATCCAGGAAATGTTCTCCGATATCTCCAGCCGCGTCCAGGAGAATCTCTCCGGCGTGCGCATGATCCGCGCCTTCGCCCAGGAGGGCGCCGAATTGCGGCGCTTCGAGGAGTTGAACCGGCAGTACATTGCGCAGAACCTCCGGCTGGTGCGGATCCAAGGCGTCTTCGAACCGCTGCTCGAAGCCCTGATCGGGCTCACGTTCCTGGTGGTGCTATGGGTGGGCGGCTATCAGGTGCTGAAAGGGCGCATTTCCATCGGCAGCTTCGTCATGTTCAACACCTACATGGGGATGCTGGTCTGGCCGATGATCGCGTTGGGATGGGTGGTCAACCTGATGCAGCGCGGCACCGCGTCACTCGCCCGAATCAATCAGATCCTGGCGGAGAAACCGACGATCGCGGCTCCGCCCGACCCCGCCCGCCTGACCGAAGTGCGCGGCGAAATCGAATTCCGCGGCGTGTCGATGGACCATGGGAGCACCCTCGCGCTCGACGGAGTCGACCTGCGGATCCCGCCTGGCGCGACCATCGCCGTGGTTGGACATACCGGGTCGGGAAAGAGCACGCTGGTGAGTCTGATTCCGCGCCTGATGGACCCGACCTCCGGCGCCGTGCTGCTAGACGGCATCGACCTGCGCAGCCTCGACCCCGCCGATGTGCGGCGGCAGATCGGGTTTGTGCCGCAGGAGACCTTCCTGTTCAGCGCCACCATCGCGGAGAATATCGCCTTCGGCGTAGAATCGGCCACCATGGAGCAAATCCGGCGGGCCGCGGAGATCGCCGGGTTATCCGGAGATCTCGAGGGATTTCCGGAGGGATATCAAACCATGGTCGGAGAACGCGGCATCACGTTGTCCGGCGGCCAGAAGCAGCGGACAGCCATTGCGCGCGCCATTCTGCGCGATCCGCGCATTCTGATTCTGGACGACGCGCTTTCGAGCGTCGATACCCTCACCGAAGAGCGTATTCTGAGCCATTTGGCCAGTGTCATGCGCGGCCGCACGGTGATTCTCATCTCCCATCGCGTCTCGACCGTGCGCCAGGCCGGCCGGATCGTCGTGCTGGCGAACGGCCGCATCGTGGAGCAGGGGACGCACGCGGAACTGGTCGAAACGGGCGGATATTACGCGGAATTATCGCAAAAGCAAATGCTCGAAGAGGAGTTGGAATCGATCTAGACACTTGCTTTCCGCATCGAACAGCGTTAGTCTCCTGACTTATGCTGGCCTACCTCGATACGCTGATCGGATTCGGTGTGGTGATGCTCGTGATCAGCCTGCTGATCACCATCCTTACCCAAATCGTCTCGGCCCTCGTAAATCACCGCGGCTGCAATCTCCTTTGGGGCCTCAAGACCTTATTCGTCAACATCGACCCGTCCCACTACCCGGTTCTGACAGCGAAGGCCGGCGCCGTGGCCGAATCCGTGCTGACGCACTGCCTGATCTCGGATTCCTGGTTTTCGGATAACAAGGTCGCGATTTGGCTGGGCAGCCGCATCCCGCTTCTCGAAACGTTATTCCGGCGCTTTCAACTCGCGTCGGCGATCAGCCCGGCCGAGCTGACCGATATCCTCGGCCATCTCGCCGATCATCAGTTCGCCGGCACGGACCCGCAGCTCGCCGCGGAGATTCGGAACCTGGCCGGCACGACCCCGCTGGCCGTGGCGGCGGCCGCCGGACAAGCCGCGCAGGCGGCCGTCACAACGGTCCAGACGGACGTCGCGAAACTAGAGATGTGGTTCGATTCGATCATGGACCGCGTCTCCGAGAAGTTCTCCATGTATATGCGCATTTGGACGGTGGCGTTCGCGGCCCTGTTCGCGTTCGGAACGGGCTTGAACTCGGTACAACTGATGAACGAGCTATACACCAACGGAGCGTTTCGCAATGCGCTGGTGGGCGCCGGCCAGCAGGTGATGGCGTCGGCGGGCAAGGTGCTGGACGCGAAGAACTCGCTGGGGGCGAAGTACGCCGAGGTCCTGCAGCAGGCTTTGCAGGATGCCAAGGTCACGCCCGCGCAACCGCCTCCGGCAGTGCTCGCGACGCCAGACCAGGTGGCCGCGTGGATCCGGCAGTATGTGCCGTCCGCGCAGCAGGCCGACGTGCAGCAGCGCTTCAACACGGCGGCGATTCCCGCCTCGCAGGCTTTCGTGCAGGGCAGCATCGACGACGCGACGAAGGTGAGCGCGATTGCGTCCACGGCCGGGTTCGAAGTGCTCAAATACCGCTGGCCGAAGTCGCCGTCGCTACGCTACATTTTCGGGGTGTTTGCGACTGCCGGGCTGCTGAGCCTCGGCGCGCCGTTCTGGTTCAACGCCCTGAAATCGATGACGAACCTGCGTTCGGTCGTGGCGTCGAAACAGGATCCGCAGGCTTAATCTTCGCGCCGCCGCCGCAGGAGCCAGGGCTCGAAGGCTCCGGGGTTTTCGAGGATCTCTCCCTCGATCTCCTGGAATTGGGTGTCCAGAATGACGCGTTCGATCGCCAGACCGAGCGTGTCGTCATTGGTCTCGACGCGTTTCTTCTCGATGAGGGCCAGGACCGCCTCAGAGAGAGCCAATCGATCTGCCATGGTGCTCATAAATCCTGCTCCTCCTATGTAATTGGACGAGAGGCGCAAGAAAAAGTTGCAGGCTGTGCGATTTCGCAGTACTCACTGCAACGCGGCCAGGTCGTCGAGGCTCAGCCGTCCCGTGTACACAGCCATGCCGAGAGCCGCATGAACGCCCATCGCCAACAACGCCCGCACGTCGTCCAGCGTGGTGATTCCCCCGGCGGCGGTCAGCTCGAGCGACGTCGCGGCGCGCAGCCGGCGGAACCATTCCAGGTCCGTTCCCTGCATCATGCCTTCCTTATCGACATAAGTACAGAGACAGCCGGAGCAGTAACGCTCGAGGGAGCCGACGATCGACTCCGCGCTGAGATCGGTCGCTTCCTGCCAGCCCTTCACCACGATGCGGCCGCCTTTCGAATCCACCGCGACGATGAGGCGGTCGCGCCCGATGGCGTCGCCGATTTCCGTCAGCAGCCGCTCGTTAATGCCGGTCGCAGTGAACGCGGACGTGCCGACGATCACTTTGCGCGCGCCTTGCTCGACGAGCGCCCGCGCGCGCGCCGCCGTGCGCACGCCGCCACCGACCCGCGTCGCCGCTCTTGCCGCCAGCATGCGGACCAGATCGTCGTTCGATCCGCGCCCCATGGCGGCGTCCAGGTCGATCACCTGGATCTCCGGAAATCCACAGAATTTCCACAGCATTTCCTCAGGGCTTGGACCCTCCAGCGCCTTCTCGCGGCCCTGGACCAACTGGACGACTTTGCCGTCCATGAGGTCGATGCACGGAAAGATCATGCGGGCCTCACGGGAATGCCGCGGCGGTCGAGCTCTGCCTTGAGCTGTCCGACGGTATATGTTCCGTAATGGAAGATGGAGGCGGCGAGCGCGGCGTTGGCACAGCCGTCGGTGAGCACGCGGACAAAGTGTTCCGGCGTTCCCGCGCCGCCGCTGGCGATGATGGGGATGTGCGTCGCCTGCGAGACCGCCTTGGTCAGCGGGCAGTCGAAGCCGTCCTGCACTCCGTCGGTGTCCATGGAGGTCAGCAGAATCTCGCCGGCGCCGAGTTCTTCGCCGCGCGCCGCCCATGCGACCGCGTCGATGCCTTCGTCATCGCGGCCGCCGCGCGTCAACACGTGCCATTTGCCGGCACTGTGACGGCGGGCGTCGATGGCGAGCACAACGGCCTGCGCCCCAAACTCGCGCGAGAGCTCCGTGATCAGACCGGGCCGGCGGACGGCGGCCGTATTGACGGAGACCTTATCGGCCCCCGACAGAAGAATCCGGCGCGCGTCCTCGATGGAGCGAATTCCGCCGCCAACCGCGAGCGGGATGAAGACTTTGCGAGCCGTGCGCGCGACCACGCCCGCCATGATCTCGCGCGCGTCCGACGACGCCGTGATGTCGAGAAAAACGAGCTCGTCCGCTCCTTGAGCGTTGTAGCGATCCGCCAGCTCGACGGGATCGCCCGCGTCGCGCAGGTTGACGAAATTGACGCCCTTGACGACGCGGCCGCCGGTGACGTCGAGACAGGGAATGATGCGTTTGGCTAACAAAGCTCGACAAATCTCCTTACGATGTTCAGTCCCACCGGCCCCGATTTCTCGGGGTGAAACTGCACGCCGAAAACGTTGCCGGCTTCGAGGGCGGCGGTGTAGCGCACCTCGTACGTGCACAACGCCGATGCGTCGGGCACTTCGGGCACGTAATAACTGTGCGCGAAGTAAACGTACGGGCGCGTTCCCGGCGGGATGAGGCGCGAGCCGCCGCGCACCTCGAGTTCATTCCAGCCCATGTGCGGAACGCGGGCGCCGGCGGGGAAGCGCCTGACGATCCCGGGGAAGAGACCGAGGCCTTCTTCTTCGGGCGCCTCTTCGCTGGCCTCGAACAGCGCCTGCATGCCGAGACAGATGCCGAGGAACGGCACGCCCGCGGCGATGCGGCCGCGCAAAGCGTCCTTCACCGTGAGCGCGCGCATCATCTGTCCGAAATGGCCGACCCCGGGGAGGATGATCTTCGAGGCGCGCTCCAGACCGGCCGCGTCGCGCACAATCTCGAATTCGCAACCGACTTCGGCGAGCGTGTTCTGCACCGACCGCAGGTTCCCCGCGCCATAATCGAAAACGGCGATCACAGCAGCCCCTTGGTCGATGGAAGCTGATCCTTGAGGCGCGCATCCCTGGAACAGGCGTATTTGAGGGCGCGCGCGAAG
This sequence comes from uncultured Solibacteraceae bacterium, assembly GCA_964608645.1. Lineage (GTDB taxonomy): Bacteria > Acidobacteriota > Terriglobia > Bryobacterales > Bryobacteraceae > CAZSQK01. Next base: position 82,921 of record CAZSQK010000003.1, read on the forward strand.
CACTTGAAGATCGCCTCGATCTTGTGATGATTGGAGCGGCCGTACAGCACCTTGGCGTGCAGGTTGGCGCCCGCATGATTGACGAAGCCGCCGAAGAAATCCTCGACCAGCTCGGTCTGCAGGTCGCCGACGAGCCGCACCTTGACGAGATCTTTGTAGACCAGCGCGGGCCGTCCGCCGAGATCGAGCGCCACCACCGCCAGCGTTTCGTCCATCGGCAGGACGAAGTACCCGGCGCGATTGATGCCTTTGCGGTCGCCGAGGGCCTTCGCAAACAACTGGCCGATGACGATGCCGACATCCTCGACCGTATGGTGCTGGTCGACGTCGAGATCGCCCTCGGCGCGGAGCGTCAGGTCGAAACCGCCGTGTTTCGTGAACAGCTCCAGCATGTGATCGAAGAAGCGAATGCCGGTGGAGACGTCGTAGCGGCCGCGGCCTTCAATTTTGAGCGAGCCGCCGATGCGGGTTTCTTTGGTGTCGCGCTGTAGAGTGGCGCTTCTCATGCGGCGAAGACTTCCTCCAGGTAATTGATGTCGTCCACAATGGCGTAGGCGCCTTCCTCATGGAACAGGAAGACGAGATCGATGTAGAGCGGGTTGGACGGCGCGGCGATGCCGATGAAGGGGACTTTCGCGACGCGCGCGGCGCGGGCGTCGTCGACCGTGTCGCCGACGTAGAACGCGCACAGAAGGCTCTCCGCCTCTCCCACGATGCGCTGCAATCCTTCGGGATGGGGTTTGTGGTGGACGACGTCTTCCATCGCGACCAGAGGGTCGAACACGAGCTCCGGGGCAAAGCGCTTCAAGGAGAGGTTGGCCTCTTCGCGCGGCCGGCCGGTGAAGACGGCCAACTGGAAATGCTCAGCCAGCCGTTCCAGCGCGCCGGGGCGCGCCACCCATTTTTCGCGCTCGATCAAGCCGCCGAGGAAGAGCTTCTGGAAATGCTCCTTCACAGATTCGAAGGGCGCGTCGATTCCGGCCTCGGTCACCATGTGGTGGGAGAGTTTCCAGTCGTCGTTCCAGCCGCCCTGGTTCTTATACTCCTGAATCCGCTGGCGAGTCACGGGAGAACCGGTGAAGTGCTCCACGGTCTGCGCGATGGTCTCGCGGTAGGATTCGGTGACGTCCACCAGGACGCCATCCATATCGAACACCAGCAGGGGTTTGCTCACCAGAGTTCCTCCAGCGCGGCCAGCAGCGCGCGGGTCTGTTCGCGCGTGCCGACGGTGATTCTGACGCAGCCCGGCGCTTCGTAACTGCGGTCCCGGACCAGGATCGCACGGCCACGCAACGCGTCGCGAACCTCCACGGCCCGTTGGCCGAAATGCCCGAGCACGAAATTGGCCGAGCTCGGCACGTACGAAATGCCCAGTTTCTCGAGGCCGACGCAGAGCAGCTCGCGCGCGGCCAGCACCTCGGCGACGTACGTCTCGACATACTGCCGGTCTTCGACGGCGGCGCGCGCCGCCATCACCGCCAGCGAGTTCACGCTGTAGGGCGATTGCGCCTTGTGCAGATAGGCGATATTGGCCGAGTGCGAGAACAGGCAGCCCAGGCGCATCGCGGCCATGCCGAAGACCTTGGAAAAGGTGCGGCAGACGAACAGGTTGGGCACGCGCTCGATCTCGCCCAGCGCGGTGACGCCGGAGAATTCATAGTAGGCCTCGTCCACCAGCACCGCGGCCTTGCGCGCCCGATGCAGGATGCGCTCGATGCCGAGGAGGCCGACCCCGGTGCCGGTCGGATTGTTCGGGTTGGCCACCAGCACGGCGCGGGTTTCCGGCGTGATCGCGTCGAGCACGGCTTGCAGCGGGAAGTCCATTCCGGGCTGGGGATAATCGACCTCGACGACCCTGGCCCCGGTGACCTCCGCGTAGAAGCGGTACATCGCGTACGACGGCCGCAGAATGACGACTTCCTGGCCGTCGTCGACATACGTGTTGATGAAGACCTGGATGGCCTCGTCGGTGCCGTTGGTGAAGAGGAACTCTCCGGGTTGGACGTGGAAGTAGTGCGCGATCGCCTCGCGGGCGGAATCGTACTCGGGATAGATGGCGAGCGTGGCGGGGTCGAGGCCGTCGCGCAAGGCCTCGATCACACGGGGCGAGCAGCCGACGGTGTTCTCGTTGAAGTCGAGGCGGAGTTTGCCGGCGCGCCCGCCGGTGGGGGGCGAGTACGGCGCCATCGACAGCACCGCGGGACGGGGCCGGACCGCGCCTTTGGGAAGTTTAGGAGGTTTCATTGGCCCTCCGCGGCGCGCGCGCTTCCACCGACCGGGCGTGCGCTTCCAGTCCCTCCGCACGCGCCAGGGTGGTGATGGCGGGCGCCAGCGAGTGCAACTGCTTCGCGGAAAGCTCCTGCACCGAAATCACCTTCACGAAGTCGCAGACGGAGAGTCCGCCCCGCATGCGCGCGGCGCCGCTGGTGGGCAGCACGTGGTTGGGGCCCGACGCATAGTCGCCGGCCGCTTCCGGGCTGTGCGGGCCGACGAAGACACTGCCGGCGTGACGGACGCCCGGCAGCAGGCTTGCGTCGGGAATGCTCAAATGCTCCGGCGCAAAGCGATTGGACAATTCGACCGCTTCCTCGAGGGAACGCACCAGCACCACCGCCGAATTCCGCGCAATCGATTTACGCGCGACCGCCGCCGTGGGGAGGACGTCGAGTTGCCGGCCGACCTCGCGCGCGACCGCCGATGCCAGCCGTTTGGACGTGGTCAGCAGGACCGCCGATGCGTCGACATCGTGCTCCGCCTGCGCCAGCAGGTCCGCCGCGAGATGCGACGGGTCGCCGTCCACCGAGATGATGAGAATCTCGGTCGGGCCCGCCACGAAGTCGATGCCAACCTCGCCGGCGAGCAGTTTCTTGGCGGCGGCGACGTAGATATTGCCTGGCCCGACGATGCGGTCGGCGCGCGGCACGGTGCGCGTCCCGTAGGCGAAGGCCGCGATCGCCTGCGCGCCGCCCATCTGGAAGACGTGTTTGAGGCCGAGCATCGCGGCCGTCCCGAACACCTCCGCGACGGCCTTGGGCGACGCCACGCAGATGTTGGGAACGCCCGCTACTTGCGCCGGAACGGCGGTCATCAGAAGAGTCGAGGGAAGCGGATAACGGCCCGACGGGATGTACGCCGCGATCGTGTCGAGCGGGCGGACGATCTGGCCGAGGCCCTGTTTCGTCCACTCCCGCGGCATTTGCCATTCGGCGTAGCGGCGGATATTCGCCGCGGCAGCCGTAACCGCCGACCGGAACTCCGCGGTCAGCGGCGCCGCCCGCAATTCGGCCTCGGGCACGCGCACGGATTTGCGGGTAAGGCCGTCGAACTTGCGCGCGTACTCGAGGAGGGCGCGGTCACCGCGCGCGCGCACCGCATCGAGGATCGGGCGCACCACTGCCTCCGCCTCCGCCAACCGCGCCGCGCGCCGCGTCACCAGACGCTGGGCATCCTTGCTTTCGATAATCCGGATCACAATACGATCTTGTTCAGAGGATATTCCACGATCCCCTGGGCTCCCGCTTGTTTCAACCGCGGGATGATGTCCCGCACCGTCGATTCATCGAGAATCGTGTTCACCGCGAGCCACTCCTCGTCGCTCAGATGGGAAATCGTGGGCCGCTTCAGGGCCGGCAACACGGCGAGCACCGCGAGCAGATCCCGCTGGTGCACGTTGAGCATCAGGCCGACCTTGCCGAGCGCGTTGATCGCCCCTTCGAGGAGCATCTTGACGTCTTCGAGCTTGCGCCGCTTCTCGCCGTCGGCCCACGCCTGCCGGTTGGCGATCAACTGCGTGTTCGATTCGAGCACGGTGTCGATGATCTTGAGCTTGTTGGCGCGGAGCGAGGAGCCGGTCTCGGTCACTTCGACGATGGCGTCGGCCAGCACCGGAGGTTTAACCTCGGTGGCGCCCCAACTGAATTCGACCTTGGCGTTCACGCCGTGCGCGGCGAAATAACGCCGGGTCGTCGCGACCAACTCGGTGGCGACGATCTTGCCCTCCAGGTCGCCCGCGCTGCGGAAGGCGGAGGATTCGGGGACGGCGAGCACCCAGCGCACCTTGCCGAAACTTTGCTTGGCGTAGATCAGGTCGGCGACGGCCACCACGTCGGACTCGTTCTCCTCGATCCAGTCGCGGCCGGTCAGGCCGGCGTCGAGAATGCCGTCTTCGACATAGCGCGCCATTTCCTGGGCGCGGATCAGCATGCACTCGATCTCCGGATCGTCGATGCCGGGAAAGTAGGATCGGCTGCTGGTCGTGATGACGAATCCCGCGCGGCGGAACAGATCGACGGTGGCGTTCTCCAGGCTCCCTTTAGGGATGCCGAGCTTGAGCTTCACGATTTGCCTCCGTAGACGGCGGAGGGATCGTACGCGCGCGAATCGACCACTTTCCATTCGCCTTCGTCGAGGCGCCGGAAGAAGCAGCTCTCATAGCCTTCATGGCAGACGCCGGGACCGAGAGCCTCGACCTTCACGAGGACCGCGTCGCGGTCGCAATCGGTCGCAATCTCCTTGACGACGAGGCGGTGGCCGGAGCTTTCGCCCTTCAGCCAGAGCTTCTGGCGGGAGCGGCTGTAGAAGGTCGCAAAGCCGGTTTCGACGGTTTTGCGAAACGCCTCCTCGTTCATATAACCGACCATCAGGACCCTCCCGGAGGCATGGTCCTGGATGACGGCGGTGACCAGACCGCCGGCCTTTTCAAAATCCAGATTCATGGGCGCGAAAATAAAAAAGCCCGCCGGAACCGCGGCGGGCGACCTTTCTCATTCTGGTGTAATTGCGCTTAGTACACCGCCCGTCGCGTGTAGGCATGATGGCGATGATGGTGATGCCCCGCAGCGGGAAGTGCCATAAACCGGAAGTATAACACGCTGGCCCCTACCTCCGTACCCGGTACCGGTAGAACGCGGCTTTCCGCCAAGTACTTGAATCTCCCGGGCTCTGCTGATTAACTGATAACATGTGGGTTAGGCCCACGACGCCTTTATGACTACGATTTCGCCGACCCTTGCCGAACGGATGTCCGCCGGACGCCTCTCTGTGGCGGACGCTTTGCGCATGGCGATGCTGCTGGCGGAGCAGTTGCGTCAAACCCACGAGCGGGGTGTCGCGCACGGGGCGCTCTCACCCGACACAATCGAAATCGACGGCGACTCGGTCCGGCTCATGGCCGCGCCTCCGGGCGGTCCGGCGATCACTCCGTACAGCGCGCCCGAAGTGGCGCAGGGCAAGCCGGCGGACGCGCGCAGCGATATCTTCTCGTTCGGCGCGGTGCTGTATGAAATGCTGACCGGACATCGCGCGTTTAACGGCGACAGCCCGGAGGCGCTCGCCGTGCTGAAATCGGCGTTGCCGTGGCCCTCGGGCAGTGCGGCCGTGGATCGCGTGGTGAATGGATGCGTCGCCACTTCGCCGGACGCACGCTTCCAGCGGATGCCGAAGCTGATGCTGGAACTGAAGCTGCTGATGTCGTCGGCGCGGCGAACGGCGCCGCCGCCGGCGAGCGCGGCGCCCCTGTTTGCGGCGCCGGCCCCCACATTTGCGCCGCCCGCGCCACCCCCGATATCGCAACAGCCAAACGCCGCGCCCGCGTTCAACCAGCAGATGCAGGAATTGGAATCGCGCATCTCCGCCCGGCTGGCGGAGCAGGAGAAATCGGTGTCCACCGTCGCGCACGTCGCGAATGAGCTCCTGCGGGCGTTGCGGCAGCAGCAACAGGCGCCGCCGCCTCCTCCGGCTCCCGCGCCGCGAGCGTACAGCCGTGCGCAGCAGCAGCCGGTTTACGAAGAACGTCCTCCCGCCCGGTCGTACCGCAGCGCTCCCGTCGGACCGCTGGACGACCCGCGCGTGGAACACGCCATCGACCAACTGGCCGACCGGGTGTCCCGGATGGATATGCTGTTGAGCTCGGCCGTGGAGCGGCTGCAGAAGCTGGAACAGAACCTCGACGAGTTCGACACGGACGCCGCCGCTCTCCGCGACAGCGTCACCCGTGACGTTCGTAACTTCGAGCGGGCGCTCAAGGCGCAAAGCACGGCGATCGAATCCGCGCGGACCGCCATGGCCCAGACCGACGATCTCGTGGAACGTGTGGTGGAAGCGCTCGATTCTCTGCAGTCCATGTTCGTCAGCTCCGACGAACGGAGCATCGCGAGTTAAGCGTCGGGCGGCGTACTCTTAACTTACCCAGGACTGGTACCCCGAAGCGTACGCGCGGTACCCGTAACCCCTTTCCGAGCATCGCCATTTCGGGCTAACCTGAGGCTGGTGCCGTTTGCATTCGATTCCGCGCGCGCCCGTTCGAGCGGGCAAAACCTGGCGGAACTCCTTGACCGTGAAGGGGCTCTGGCGCTGGATCTTTGTCTCCGCTATGCCACCGACATTGCGACGGCGTTACGCGAAATGCACCAGGAAGGCCGCGCGCACGGCGCCGTCAACATTAACAATGTGGTCATCAAAACCACCGGCGCAGCGCTAGGAGCCGGAGAGCGGCGAGGCTATCCCGATCCTTTGACCGATCTAATTGGTTTCGGCACGGTCTTATACGCGATGCTTACCGGCAAGCCGCCGGCAGGCGACGAGTTCCGTGTGGTGCCGGCCAAGCCGGCCGTCCTGCGCGGGCCCTCGGCAGTTCGCTCCGCGGCCATGCGGCTCGCCGAACGGTGCTTCACCGCGGAGCGTGAGACGGCGCCGGACCTGCAAAAAATCCTGACGGAAGTCCGGCTGTTGAATGTGATGGCGAAGCAGTTCAACTCGGAGCAGTTGACCCTGCACGTTCCGCCTCCGCCTCCGCCCGAAACGTTTCCTCCGCCGCAGCCGCTGGCGGTGTACGCCGGCAAAGCGCCGCCGGTCATCAATCCTCCGGCGGCGGCCCAACCGCCCGGAGTCCTGCAGCCGCCCGCGACGCCCGACCCCGCCAAACCCGGCGACCACTCGCCGCAGACGCAACGCGCCAAGGGCTCGCATTCACGGCCCGTCCTGAAAGACGTGATGTGTCCGAAGTGCAAAGGCTATCACGTCCGCCTGTCGCGTCCGAGGACCGGTTTCGAGCGGTTCCTGAACCTGCTCGGAATGGGCGTCCATCGCTGCCACCGCTGTTTCTACCGATACATCCCCTTCTTCGGCCGGAAGATCGTGCGCAAGATCCGCTAGCTCAAAAAACACCATCTGCTACGGTGGTTAGAGCCGATGATTTCCTTTTCCAGCATTCATAAGCAGTACGGGAAGCAGCTTGTCTTTGTCGATGCGTCGTTCCAGTTGAACCCGGGCGAGAAGGTGGGGCTGGTCGGCCCCAACGGCTCGGGGAAGACGACCTTGTTCCGCATGGTGGTGGGCGAGGAGGACCCGGACGAAGGCGAAGTCTCGGTTCCGAAGCGCCTGACGATCGGGTATTTCCGGCAGGACGTCGAGGAGATGAAGGGGCGCTCGGTGCTCGACGAGGCTATCGCGGGCAGCGGGCGGGCGGGCGATCTCCACCACGAGTTGGAGCAACTGCATCACGCCATGGAAGACCCGGATCGCGCCGGCGAGATGGACCGCATCCTGGCGCGCTTCGGCGAGGTGCAGGAAGAATACGAACACCTGGGCGGCTACGGTCTCGAAGCGCAGGCGCGGGAGGTGCTGCACGGGCTCGGCTTCCACGACGAGCAGATCGACGGCGACGTGGGCGCGCTCTCGGGAGGCTGGAAGATGCGCGTGGCGCTGGCGCGGGTGCTCCTCGGGCGGCCCGACGTGCTGTTGATGGACGAACCCACCAACCATCTCGATATCGAATCGATCATCTGGCTCGAAGAGTTCCTCAAGTCGTACCCGGGCGCGCTGTTGATGACGTCGCACGACCGGGAATTCATGAACCGCCTGGTGTCGAAGATCGCCGAGATCGACGGAGGCGAAATCATCGTCTATTCCGGCGACTACGATTTTTACGAGCGCGAGCGCGCCATCCGCGAGAGCAACCAGCAGGCGGCGTTCGCGCGGCAGCAGGCGATGTTCGCCAAGGAGCAGCGTTTCATCGAGCGCTTCAAGACCCACGCCGCCAAGGCAGCGCAAGTGCAGAGCCGGATCAAGGCGCTGGACAAGATCGAGAAGATCGAACTCCCCAAGAAACGGCACGTGGTGAAGTTCGAGTTCCGCGCTCCCCCACGATCGGGCGACCAGGTGGCGGTGATCGAGGACCTGCACAAGCGCTACGGCTCGCGCGTCCTCTATGACGGCTTCGCTCTCACGATCCGGCGCGGCGAGCGGTGGGCGGTGATGGGGCGGAACGGCGCCGGCAAGACGACACTGCTGAAGATGATCGCGGGCGCGGCGGCGCCGGATGCGGGCGAGGTGCGGCTGGGCGCCAGCCTGATCATGGGCTACTTCGCGCAGCAATCGCTCGACGTGCTGGATCCGGAGCTGACGATTTTCGAGCAATTGCAGAAGGATTTCCCGCAGGATGGAATCGGGTCGCTGCGCACCCTCGCGGGCGCGTTTCAGTTTTCCGGAGACGACATCGACAAGAAGATTCGCGCTCTCTCGGGAGGCGAGAAATCGCGCCTGGCAATGGCGCGGATGCTTTACAACCCGCCGAATTTCCTGGTGCTGGACGAGCCGACCAACCACCTGGATCTCGCCACCAAGGAAATGCTCGTGGACGCGTTAAAGGACTTCGAAGGGACGATGATTTTCGTGTCGCACGACCGCATGTTCCTGCGCGGGCTGGGTTCGCGCGTGCTGGAACTGGGGGGCGAAAGCGGCACGGACCGGCAGCCGCTGATCTACCCCGGATCGTACGTGGAATACGTGCAGCGGATCGGGCACGAGGCGCCGGGAATCGTCCATTAGACACTAGCGCCCAAAATCCGAGAATTGCTCTCGCAGAATTGTCATTGCGCTGTTTGCAGGCCGGGCAAGCTGTCAGCCAGCGCGTTGGATTTGAGGTTCGGGGATGGCTGGCACGCTCCAGCAGGCGGTGACCCTTCACCTCGCGCAAGTCAAATGCCGTGCGCGTCGCGGAAGAAATGGACGATATGCTCCAGCGTGTCAGCCGCGGCAGGTAGCCATGGATGACGATGCGGTCAAAACAGTGGTATACAAAAGCCAGCAGGCCGCCGAACAGCTTGCAGAAGGTTTCCATCGGTCCCTCCTTCGGTGCTGGAACCGACACCCTGATCATCGGACGGGGACCATGGAAATCCAGGGCATACCCATGAAGGATTTCCACGAACTGAAGGTATGGCAGAAGGCGCACCAGTTGACCTTGGCGGTATATCAGATCACGGCCGGCTTCCCGCGCGAAGAACGGTATGGCCTGACCAGTCAACTGCGGCGATGTAGTGCCTCCATTCCAGCCAATCTTGCAGAGGGATGCGGAAGGAATGGCGATGCCGAGTTCGCTCGGTTTTGCTCCATCGCCATGGGATCGGCGAGTGAGTTGGAGTACCACCTCCTGCTGGCCAAAGATCTGCAACTGATCCAGCCCAAGGAGCACACGGAACTCTCTGAGCGCGCGACCGAGTTGAAACGCATGCTGACCGCGCTGCTTCAACGGCTGAAGGCTGACCGCTGATCGCTGAACGCTCCCGTCCTCAAGATTTCAAGTATCCTTGGCTATCCTTAACGCAGGGCGGTTTCGGCGCCGCCGATCTGCTCTGGGGTTCCCCGGAGCAGCAACGCGCGTTGCTGGGAATATGCGACGGCGCGCTGGATGCCGGTGGTCTGGCGAATGCGGGCGAGCGTGCCCATCAAGTCCGCCGCGCTCGTGTTCTTCGCCAGAAAGAACGAGCGCACGACGCCGTCGGGGCTCCCCGGGATGCGGTATTCATGTGAGGCGGCGGGCGTCGCCTGGTCGAGCTCGTGGACCAGCCAGTCGGCGACCGCCACCTGGTCCGTCGTCCCGCGGATGACGATGGCGCGGGGCGAGGTGAAGGCGATGGCGCGTTGGATATCGGCGATCGAGCGGACTCCGTTGATCGTCTCCTGCAGCGCCAGGGGAGTGACGATGGCCGACGGGTGATAGATCCGGACGGCGGTGGTTCGCCGCTCGGGCAGCCCGAGGGCGCTGTCCGGATAGGTGTACTGCCGCAGCGCGGGGACGGCGGCGCCGGACGCCGCCTCGTCGATGTTCCGGAGGAGCCACTCGGCAAGCGCCACCTGTTCTTCCGATCCGCGCATGACCACGGCGCCCGCCTCGTGGAGCACCACAACCCGCTGGGCTTCGGAGACCGATCGCATCATATTCACCAATTCCTGAAATTGCACGGGCGTGGACAAGTGCGCCGGATAATAAATCCGCACCACCGGGCTGCGCGGGTCGGAGAAGGTGTTTTCGCGGACGACCAAGCTTCGCGGCGGCGGGCCCACGGGTTTGTCCAGATCGGTGAAGAGCCAGGTGGTCAGCGCAATCTGATCGGCCGTGCCCGTGACATGGAGAGCGCGCCCCGGGACGTCCATCGCGGCCTGACGAACCTCCGCCATGGAACGGACGATGTTCAGAACTTCCTGCATGCGCTGCGGGTTAGCGCCATTCGCGAACGCAAAGACGCGGGTCTGCTCCTGGGGCTGGCTCCATGCGCCAGCAGCCAGCAAAACAGTCAGAAAGGCGATCTTCATAGCTGTCCCTCGAAAACCATGACGGCGCCCGGGGGGAAATCGTTGATGGGAATCGCCGGCGCCGCGGCGGATTGATACAGTAGGCGACATGCGGTGGCTCTGTTTTCTGCTGGCGCTTCCCGCCTGCGCGCAGCAAACGCTGTACACCTGCGGGGTACGGACGAAAGACTATGTGGTCGGCGCGAAACTGCCGCCGAGCGGCCTGTTCGTCAAAGCGCCGGACGGCTGGCGGCATGCGGGATTCAATCTGCCGATCGTCTCCGCCCTGGACTACGATGCGCGCGACCCCTCGGTGCTTTACCTCGCCGCCGGCAACGGCTTGATTCAAGTGACGGAAAAGGGCGAGCGGTGGAAGATCCTGACCGGGAGCGACGTCACCGAGCTACTGGACGTCGCGGTGGACGCCGGCGACCTCTACTTCAGCCATACCCGTGGCATCGAGGTCAGCCACGACCGCGGCGCGACCTGGCAAAACGCGGCCGCCGGCCTGCGCCGCAAGTATACGGGCGCCATCCGCGTCGACCGGCGGCGGCCGGGCGTGCTCGTCGCCGGCAACGAGGAGGGCGTCTTTCGCAGCACGGACGGCGGGAAGTCGTGGCGGCTCGCCGGGGCCGCGGGATATCAGGTGCTGCGCGTCGAACAATCGCCGCACGACGCATGTTACTGGCTCGCGGCCACACAGGGCGGCGGGTTGTTCGCCTCGACCGACTGCGGCGCGACGTTCGAGAGCAACGGCAATCTCGGCGTGGGGCGGAACGTTTACGACATCGCCTTCGACCCCGCCTCGCCACAACGCATCGCAGTGGCCGGCTTCGGTGTGGGGGTCGCCATGACCGAAGATCGCGGCCGGCATTGGGAGACGCGTAACAGCGGCTTGCCGAACGCCGACGCGTGGAGCGTCGTCTTCGACCCGGCGCGCGCCGGGCGGCTCTACACCAGCATTCACGAAGAGGCGGTCTATGTGTCGGAAGACCACGGCCGCTCGTGGCGTCAGGACGGCCTGCCGGGGAGCGACGTCTATAGCATGAAGTTCGTGCCGGAGGCCCGATGAAGGGCGCCTGGTTGACTCTGCTGCTGGCGCTGCCGCTGGGCGCGCAGACGATGGACTTCACCGCGCGGACGCGCACGATCGTCGAGGCCTATGCGCACCCGAACGGGAGCGGTCCGCTGGGTTACGCAAACATCGCGGCGAAACTGAAGCTGCGGGAGGACCCGGCGCAGTGCTCTCGCGCCCTGGAGCAACTGCTGGCCGCCGGCCCCACCGGCGATATGTTCTGGATGTTCCCGGTGACCGCCATCGCGTATCTCGACGCGGGGCAACTTTCGGAGAGCGCGCGGGCTGCGCTGCGGCAGTCGTTCCGCACGTATATGCCTTACCGCGGCGACACCGAGAATCACTGGCTGCTGTACTATACGAGCCTCTATCTGATGGCCCAAATGTGGCCCGGCGAGGACGGCCCGCAGTGGTACAACGGCAAGTCGTCGGCGGAGAATCGGCGTGAGGCGGCGGGGTGGATCGAAGGCTGGGTCCGGCTCACCACCCGGCGCGGACAGGGCGAGTACGACAGCCCGCACTACATGGGGCTGTATCTGCTCTCCATGTCCTATCTCGCCGCCTGGGCCAAGGATCCCGCCATGCAGCAGCGGGCGCGCATGATGCTCGATTACCTGATCGCCGACTACGCCGCGGAAAACCTCTACGGCATCCACGTGGGCGCGCAATCGCGGGTGTACGACCGGCCGGCCGTCGAGAAGTGGCAGAATGTCTCGAGCGATTTCGGATGGGCGCTGTTCGGGCTGGGCTATCCGATGTCGCCGCCCGACGGATACATCATCTATTACATGCTGGCCAGCGCGTACGAGCCGCCCGCGATCCTCAAGGCGATCGCGACCGACCGCTCGCAGCCCTACACCCACTTGGAGCGCAAGCGCACGCGCAACCGCTGGCGCTTTTTCGACGAGCTGCACGGGCCGGTCTATAAGACGACGTATGTGCGGCGCGAGTACGCGGTCGGGTCGGACCAAGGGGGGACACTGCAGCCGATCCAGGAACACTCGTGGGATGTGACGTGGCATGTGCCCGACCCGCGCGGAGTCGAAAACACGTTCTTCACGATGAATCCGCACTCTTCGCTGCGCGAGTTGCAGACGTACTTCACGTTCCCGCCGGACCTCGGCATTTCCACAGTGGTGAGCTCGAAGAAGAGCTACGATTCGCCCGACAAGCTGGTCGGCGGGTCGCCTTACGAGCAGATCATGCAGGACCAGGACACGGTGATCGCGCTCTACGATATCGCGCCGGAATCGCGATTCCCGCACGTCAACGGCTTCTTCTCGAAGGACCTGGCGGAGACGCGCGAGGACCCGTCGGGCTGGATCTTCGCGCGGGGCGGCGAGGCATGGATCGCCTGCCGCCCGCTGCAGCCGTACTCGTGGATACCCATCGCAGGCGGCGGAAGGAGGATGTTCAGCCCGTATCTGAAAAACGGCGTAGTGGTGCAGGTGGCGGCGCGCGCGGAGTTCGCCGATCTCGACGCGTTTCGCCGCGCGATTCTGGCGCTCCCGCTGGAGATCAAGCTGGCGCCGGCGCCCTCGGTGCGCTTCCGGTCCTTGCGGGGAAAGCTGCTGGAGTTCACTTACGGCTCGACGCCGCGCATCGACGGAGCGCCGTTGGATTATGACGGCTGGCCGCTGTTCGGCGGACCATTCGTCGAGGCGGCGATGGACTCGGAGCGGCTGACCTTGAAGCATGGATCGTCGCGCCGGGAGTTGGATTTTCGGACGTTGACGGTGCGGGAGGTAAGATAGGCGTGTTCTCGAAATCCCGGCGACTTAACAAAGAACGCGCGGGGCTGTTTGCCGATTACCCGGAACTCGACGAAATCGGTTTGTATTCCCGCGGGCAACAGCCTATAATCGGGCACCAATGTCCTCCGCCGACCCACATCGGCCCGGCAATCAGCCGGCGCTATTGGCCCTCGTGCTGCTGAGCGGGTTCTTCCCGGTCGTCGCGCCGGCTCAAGTTACCACATATACCGACCGCGCCGCATGGCTTGCGGCAGCGGGAAGCGTGACGAATATCGACTTCGAAGGGATCGCCCCTTCGGGCGGGGCGGCGTCCTATAATACGGCTGCCGGACTGACGCTCTCCGGTGTTCAATTCCTGGGGCCATTTAGACTACTGGGAACCGGGTCCAATTTAGTTATCGTTAGCGGAGCGGATGCTTTTGTAGCCGCTTGGGGCCCGGGCGACAAACTGATGGGGGGCGAAGTCGAGATCGACGCCAACCTCCCGCCCGGCATCACAGCGGTTGGCGTAGACATCATGGTCACATTTACCTTCGGTGGCGGGACGAGTTCTTATACGGCGACGCTCTCCAACGGCCAGGTATTCACAGGGCCCACATTCCCGCCTCCGACTCGCGCGCTCTTTGGCTTCGTGTCGCCGACGCCAATCACCTCATTGAAGATCGTCACGGGTGGAACGTTCCCGATGATCGATAACTTCTCGTTCCATTCGGCGGCGCCGGTTCCGGCCGTTTCCGCGCCTGGCGCAATCGCCGCCGGGGCGTCGCTGCTCGGCATGGGCGTGCTGCTCTTACGGAAAACCTGGGCGACCCCTTAAGGTTCTCGCGCGGCCCGGAAGCCGACCATCCGGTGCGATTGGAACGACGGCCACGCCGCGGTCCTCGCGTAAGTCCGCAGGTCGAAACCGTCCATGAAGAACGTGCCGCCGCGCATCACGCGGTAGGCGCCTTCGGCCGGTCCCTTCGGGTTCTTGCGCGGCGATGTGGCGTAGTAATCGCGCGCATACCAGTCCTGGCACCACTCCATGACATTGCCCGCCATGTCCAAGGCGCCATACGGCGACGCGTTACTGTGCGTTTGCAACTCGCCGCGCTTCGAACCGTCGTAGAAACCGGCGGGCAGGCCGGTGTCGAACGGCTGCGCGCCTGTGTAGTTCGCGTACGAGCGGTCGATCGTGTTGCCCCAGGGGTAACGGCGCTGGTCCGTGCCCCGCGCCGCTTTCTCCCATTCAGCCTCGGTGGGCAGCCGATAGCGTTTGCCCGTCTTCGCGCTGAGCCATGCGCAGTAAGCGGTGGCCGAGTCCCAGTTGACGCCGAGCACGGGGTACGGATCGCTATCGGGCGTGCCGCCCCCGTGGTTGCGCGCGTCGCTCCAGTAGGGAACCTGATTCTTCGGCACCACACGGCCGCCCGGCCAGAACTTCGGGTCGTCGTAACCCGGATCGTCGCGAAACTTCCTCCATTCGCCGTTCGTCATCTCGTGCTTCGCGATGTAATAGGCGTCGAGCTCGACGGTGTGGACAGGGCGCTCGCGCGCCTCGCCGTCGCCGAAGTTGTCGCCCATTTTGAAGGCGCCGGCGGGGACGTAGACGAAATCGCCGTAGCCGTCGTTGACTACCGGAGGAGGGCCGGCGGGCGCGGACAGGAGCGCGGCGGCGCCGGCCGCGAGAGAGGCCGCAAGGATCCAGGACCGCACGTCTACTTGCCCCCCGGGATGAAGCCGCCTTCTTTCAGAAAATGTGCCAGCCGCGGCATCCAATCGGAGAAATTGCTGCTCGCGAAACCCGTGCCGAAGCCGTGCCGCCCCTTTTGGTAGACATGGATCTCGGCAGTGGCGCCGGCGCGCGTCAACTCCATGAACAACTGCGCGGAGCCGATCGCCGGCCCGGTGTCGGCCGCGGCGGACATCAGGAACGTCGGCGGGAAATTCTTCAGCGATTCGCCCGGCGTGGCGCGTCCGGCGCCATAAACCAGAACCAGGTAGTCGGGGCGCGAATTGAGACGATCGACCGGATCGGCCGCGTTTGGCTCGCCGGCGCCGGAGGCGGCGACGACCGAGCGGCCCATGTTCGATCCTGCGGAGAACCCGATGTAGCCGACGCGCGCCGGGTCGAGCTTCCATTCCGCCGTGCGGCTGCGAACCACCTGAATCGCGCGCTTCCCGTCCGCGACGCGCGCCGCCTCGTTGTACTTCGGGGCGAGCCGGTAGGTGAGGACAAACGCCGCGACGCCCCAATCGTTGAACCGCTCGGCGACTTCCATGCCTTCCCCGCCGTACATCAGCATGATGTTCGAACCGCCGGGCGCGATGACAACCGAAGCTCCGTTGCGCTTGCCTTCCGGCGGGAGAAAGACTGTGAGAAAGGGCGCGTCGAGGGGTCCATCGCCGGTGGCGAGCGGCACTTTGCCGGGCTCCCAGAGATGCAGGTTGTAATTGGACCGGTCGCCGGCGGCGAGCAGGCCGACGGCTAGAAATGCCACAGACAGGCGGGTCAACATAGTTGGGGCGAGTATATCAAAACGGTCATCGCCCGGCGCGAAGCGCCGCCAATTGCGGCAGGTCGAAATACTCCAGCAGGCCGAAGCAGAAGAGCTCGGGCGCGTCCGTGAATGCCAGGTCGCGGTCGAGAGCTTCATGCAACGACGTCAACGGGCGTGTGAATCTCGTATCCGCGAAAGCGCCGGGCTCCGCCGCGGCGGCGACCTGCGCGATGAGGCCGGCGCGCGGGCCGAAAGACATGAGGGACACGGGGCCGTATTTCTGCTTCAACCAGAGCGCCACGGCGGCTGTCTGTCCCGCTTGGATGCCGAGCGGCCGCTCTCCCAGCGCCGAGACCAATAGCGCAAACAGGAAGTCGCGCGTCTCCACGCGCGCTTCGCCGAAATAGAAGGGATCGATCGCGACCACCCGGCGCTTCTGCTGCAAGAGCTGGTCGATCTCGTTTGCCAGCGTGGCCTTTCCGCCGTCGGCCAGGAGGAGCGTCGCGCCGGCGGCGCTGTCGGCGCGCGAGAATTCGATGGCGGGGACGGTCCAGGTGTCGTCGAGCGAGAGCCGCGTGGCAGTGATCGAGACCGCCCCGGCGGTTTCCGTGCTCAGGCGATGCGCGGTGACTCGATATTCCGGCCAGCGCACAATCTCCCGCAGTTTGGAGCGATCGCCGCCGGCGCGGGGCAGTCCCCCGGCAAGCTTCACCGCAACACTGTGGAACGTCTCGTTGCCCGCCGGCAGCGGCACGCGCAGCTGGTCGACCGTGCGCACCTCGGCCGCCGAGGGAATCTCCTCCGGCGAGCCGGCATGGAAGAACTCCGCGACGAAGCGGTAGAAGGCCTCGCGATTCTCCAGACCGTAGTTGTGGCCGGCGTCGAAGTTGACGTGCGCGCGGAGACGGCCGGGGTCGCCGAAGAGAGCGAATATCGGGCGCGCGGCCACCAGCAGCGGCGCCTGCGCGTAGTCGGCGCGGAAGCAGCAGTTGTCGCGCGCGTTGTTGGCGACCTGCAGCGGATTCGGCGCCACCATCGCCGTGAGGTGCGTGTAATCGGCGTATACCCCAAGATCGGCGGGCGTCTGCTCGGAATCGCCGAGATCCGTCTCCGGGAACTGTGTCCGGGTGACGAAGCTCGAGTAGCCCGCGACGGGAGCGGCGAGCTTCACGCGCGGGTCGAGCGAGCTGAGCATGATGGTCTGCCAGCCTCCGCCGGAAAGGCCGGTGACGCCGAGCCGGCCGGGATCGGCATTCGGGTGCTGCAGGGCGATATCCACCAGACGCTTCTGCGCCAGAAAGAACGGAGCGAGGCCGCTGGTGCCCGTCAGATCGATTTGGTTGAGGCGGTAATGGACGTAGCCGCCCAGGGCCATCTGGCCGGTGCCGAACCACTCGTTATTGAACGCCAGCATGCCCTTCTTGGCGAGGTTGATGCAGCGCTCCTGAATGTAGCTGTTGGCCTTGCCGTCGCCCTCGTGGCCGTTGAGATTGACGATGACCGGAACGCGGCCGGTGAGCTGCGCCGGCTCGTAGAGCAGACCGGGGAGCCACATGCCGGGCACGATTTCGTAGCGGAACTTCTTCACGCGGTATCCGTTGGCCGGGATCGTGTCGAGCCATTCGACGCGCGTTGGCGTGTCGCGCCACTTGGCGGCCTCGCCGCGGAAAATGACGTTGTCGAGAATCTGCGCGCGCAACTGCCGCGCATACTCGGCCCACTGGTCGCTCCCGGCAATCGCCGGAATGGGTTTCACCCGCGCGGCGAGATGGATCTCGGTTTCGATCAGCGTCTGCCGCGGCGCGAGAATCGGCTTGGCGAGGTGCGTCTCCAGCCATGGGTCGGCCGCGAAGGCCGCCGAGGCGGCGAGCCAGAGCAGCGCTCTCATGCGAACAGCTCCGTGATGGCTCTGCCCTTGCCGTCTTTCGTCACATACACCGGCCGCTTCTCCACCACGAACGACTGCGCCGGCGGAATGCCGAGCGCGTGATAGATGGTCGCATGCAGGTCCTCGACCGGCACGGGGTTTTCGATCGTCGTGCAGGGGCGCTCGACGGCGGTCTTGCCGTATAGCGCGCCGCGCTTGATGCCGCCGCCGAAGAGCAGCACCGACCCGGCAGCCGTGAAGTGGCGGTGCATGCCGTAGTGTTTGGGCTCGCTCATCACGTCGGGCTGTTTGGCCTGGTCCTTGACCTCCTTGCCGACCTTCCCCTCGGTAATGGCGTCGCGTCCGAACTCGCTCGCCAGGACCACCAGCGTGCGATCGAGCAGGCCGCGCTCCTCCAGATCGAGAATCAATTGCGCGACGGGCGCGTCGATCTGCTGTTTCATCGTCTGCGCGCGCTCGTGGCCGTTCTCGTGCGAGTCCCAGTAGCGGAACGGAATATACTCCGACGTCACCTCGACATAGCGCGCGCCAGCCTCGATCAGGCGGCGGGCGAGCAGGCAACCCTGCCCGAAACGGCCGTTGTTGTAGACGTCGAAACTCCGGCGCGGCTCGAGCGAGAGGTCGAATGCCTTCGCCGATGGCGAGGTCAGCAGACGGTCGGCGGCGTCGAGCGAGCGGACCAGCGACTCGCGCTGGAAATCGCCCGCGTGCTGGTAGACAGGCTCGCGCGAGAGCAACTGCTCGTACAGCTTGCGGCGGCTCTGGAATCGTTGTGCGCCCAACTCGGCGGGCGGGCGGACGGCGGAGGCGGCGTCCTGCGGATCGGCGATGAGAAACGGGCCGAATTCCGACCCTAGAAATCCCGCCGTGTGGAACGACTTGAGGGCGGGGCTTTCGGCGCCGATCTCCAGGTCCTGGCCGATGGCGACAAATGCCGGAACGGTCGGGTTCCTGGGCCCGAGGCTCTTGGCGATCACGGCGCCGATGTGGGGCATCGCGACCGTCTGCGGCGGGATGTAGCCCGTGTGCCAGTGATACTGATGCCGCGAGTGCAGGATGAAGCCGAGGTCCGCCGCCTGAAACGTGCGAATGACGGAGCCGCGGTCGATGACGCGGCCGACACGCTCCAGGCCCTGCGAGAACTTGATGTGGTCGACCGCGGTGTCAATGGCGGGGAACGTGCTCAACACCTGTTCGGTGCGGACGCCGGGCGCGAAAGGCGTGTAGCGCTTGGGGTCGAAGGTTTCGGTCTGCGCCATGCCGCCCGCCATCCAGAGCACGATGACGGCGTCGGCGGTGGCCGCCGGGCCCGCGGCGCGGACGAGTTGCGGCTCGCGGCCGGCGAGCGCGGCGAGGGTCGCGCCGGCGGTGAGAAATCCGCGGCGCGTCAGGCGAGAGGCGATCCGTTGTTCTTCGTTGCTCATATCAGTAGATCAATTGAAACTCGGGCTTCATGCAGACGGCCCACAGCAGGTCGGCGAGTCCCTCCGGCGTTCCCGCTGCGGACTCGGCAGCGGCGCGTTCCTCCTTCGAGGGCGCGCGTCCGAGCGCGTACCAGAACACGCGATCCACGGCTTCCGCCGCCGTCTTCAGAACCGGCCCGGGCGGCACGGGCGTTCCCGGCGCGACCGGAGTAAGGCGGTCCATGTTCGGCTCCCGGTCGAAGATGAAGAAGCGGATGTGCGGATTGAGGTCCGACGTGATCTCGCGATTCTCGATGCCGACCGTGCCGCGGAATCGCGTGAAGCCCCTGCCGGCGAGGTCGTACACCAGGCGCGAGGGCGTCTTCACGCGCGCGCCGTCGCCGCGCAAACCGGAGCTGTCGACGGGCTTCAAGGAAGCTAGGGGCGTCGCGCCGCCGGGGCCAACGAGCTCGGCGTTTTCCCAAATCGCCTCCACCTTTTCCGGCGAATACGAGCCGGTGTCCTGCACGAGGAGCCACAACTTCGCGGCGCGCGAGATATCCACATCGAACGCCGGCGGCGTGGGGGGCCGGTTGCTCACCGGCTTGTCGAACAGGCTGACGGGCTCGGGGGGCAATTCGCCGAGCATCTTGCGCGCGCCGCGCAGCAGCCAGTGGGTCAGCGTCTCGCCATTCACCAGCTCCAGCGCCTGGAGCGTGGTGGCCTGGCTGTCGCGCGTGCCATATACCTGATCGCGAATCGGGCGGCCGAGCGCGCGCGTCAGCGGACTGGCGGCCACGTGCCACTCGCGCGAATAGACGCCGGGCGCGTTCGACGGCTGGTAGACGCGCCAGAGGCCGGTGATGGAGGCAACGGCGTCGGCGAACTGTTCGGCGGTCAGGCGGCGCGTCCCGGGTCCGCCCTGATCCGGCGGCATCTGGTAGATCCTCGACGACACGATGGCCCCGATCAGCCGCTTCAGATCGTAGCCGTGACCGGCGAAATCGGCGGACAGCCAGTCGAGCAGTTCGGGACTCCACGGTTCGCCATCCATCTCGTCCGGGTTCTCGACAATGCCGCGCCCGAGCAGCCGATGCCAGATGCGATTCACGGCTGTCCGCGGCAGCCGGCCATTCCGCGGATCGGTGAAGATCGCGGCCGCGGCGGCATGACGGTCGGCCAGTGAACCCGACGCGGGAGCGCGATTCAGCTCGGGAAAGAGGAAGGAGGGCCCGGCGAAGTCCTTCTGCGCGACGTCGCAGCGAAAGAGCTGCAGTTTCTCCTCGGGCGAGAAGTAGGAGGCGAGGGCGTACGCGTCCTTCAGCTTCCACTTGCTGATGAAGCTGTCGTGGCACGAGTTGCACTTGAGGTTGACGCCGAGAAAGATCTGCGCCGTGTTCTGCGCGGCCTGCATGGCGGGCGTCTGGCTGGCATTCACGACGCCGCGCCAGTTGACGCCGATGAGAAACCCGTCGGGGTCGCCCGGCGCCACCGGGTTCAGCAGCTTCGAGACGAATTGGTTGTAGGGGAGGTTCGATTTCAGCGAAGCGAGCAGCCATGCCGAGATGCTCTTGCGCGACGCTGTTTCCGAATGATAGTTGACCCCTTCGTCGTTGCGCAGCAGGTCGTTCCAGAAGGAGATCCAGTTCTCGGCGTACTTCTGATTGTCGGCGAGCAGTGACTCGACCAGCCGTGTCCGCTTGTCCGCCGCGGTGTCGGCCAGAAACGCGCGGAGCGCTTCCGGCGGCGGCAGCAGGCCCTGGATGTCCAGATAGGCGCGGCGGGCGAACAGGCGGTCGGAAACCAGCTCGGGCTCTTTGGCGCCGCTGCGCGCCAGATGCGCGGCGGCGAACCGGTCGATCGGCGCCTGCCAGCTCTTCCAGACGACCGGCGGGAGCGGCGGCGCGTTGAGGGTCAGCGGCGCCTCCCACTTCGGCTTGGCCGCGGCGGACCCCGGCGTCGCTCGCGCGCCCTGGTCGATCCATGCGCGGAGAATCGCCGCCTCGGCACCGCTCAGCGGGGGCGCCCCCAACGGCATGCGCGGCTGGACCTCGCCATTGACGCGCCGGACCAGCAGGCTCGTCGCGGCGCTGCCCGGTTGGATCGCCGCGCCGCTTCGTCCGCCGTTCAGGACATCGGCGAGCGTCGCCAGGGACAGCCCGCCGGAGCGCTTCTCCTGGCTGTGACAGGACCAGCATTTCGCCGCGAGAATCGGGTGGACCTGACGGTCATAGTCCACGAGACTTTGCGCAAACAGGCAGGACGGAAGCAGCACGCCGGCTGCGATGCGGAGCATGGATTCCCCTCGGCTTGTATTCTCTCGCAAAACACCGGGCGCGCGCCGGCTACGACCCCGCCCCCGCCGTGCGCGACTCGGTCTCGAGAATCCGCTTGCACACCAGGGCCGCGCTGTAGACCGCCAGCTTCTTGCGCGGGAGCGGGTCGTCGTAGCACACCACGGAGTAGGTCCACTCCAGCGCCGCCAGCCAATACGGCACGATGTCCTGCTCGAAAATCGTCACGGTGTTGGCATGCCGCCGCATGCGGCAGATCACCGCGTAGGCCTTCTCGACGTCCGCGGCGTGCCGGCCCCGGTATCGATTCGGCGGCGTCTCTTCGAGCGATCCCGGCTCCTCCAGCCCCTGCTCGAACTCCGTCATGTGCGCCAGGTCCTCATCCGAATCGAGCGGCACGATCTGGAACTTCAGCACCGTCTCCATGCGGGCGAAATCGGAGACGATGTTGCGCACGCGCGTTTCGGAAAAGTCGATTACATACAGATTCTCGAGCTCGTCCACCAACACGTTGCGCAGGTTGAGATCGCCGTGATTGATGCCCTGATACCACAGGCGGCTTTGCGCCGCGCGCCTCGGGTATTCGTATTGCAGGAAGCGGAACGGATTGGGCAGCGTCATCCCGAGCTCCGGGCACTCGATCGTCTCCTGCTCCGCCGTGATCCCGAACTGGCGCTCGGCCTCCGCACATACGTGGGGAAACAGCTTGAGCGGCGTATGGTCCTCGTAGAGCCGCACGGGCTCCCACCGCGGCTGGCCATACCAGGGCTTCAGGATGCGCGTGTAGAGGCGGTCGAAAATGGCGACCACATCGGCGATGGGGCGGGTCCGGTAGTAATCGAGCAGCCAACTCAATTTGCTCTCAGCGCCGGCCACGCCGAGGAAGTTGTAGCGCAGGGCGGACCACTGCCCTTCGCTGGCCGTGCCCATCACCATCGTGCTGTTGTTCAGGATGAAGCGCTGCACGCACGCGCGATGCGCCTCCTCCTCGCGGCGGATCAGCTCCCGCGTCGAGATTTTCAGGACCGTGGGCAGTAGCCTCCGGCCGTCGCGGTCATAGCTCGCCACCTGGAACGTCTTCGCCATGTAGCCGCCGGTGAGCTGGGTCAGGATGACGCTGGAACAGTCGGCATACAGCCGGCGGATGATCTGTAGCCATTCCTGTTCCATCGCGACGCCGCCCGCGTCGACGCGCAGCCGCTTTTCCGGTCCGAGCCGCACCGCGGCCGGCAGATATACGGCAATCGACCCGCCGCGCACCGCGGTGTCGGGCAGGATGCGCGTCACGCCGCGGAGATTCTCCACCTTCAACGCGCCGTCGTAGAGCAGTCCATTGGCCCGCAGGCCGGCTTCCGGCGAATAAATCCCGACGACGATGGCATCCGAGCCCTGCGCTTTGGTTCGCAGGACGAACCCAAGCATGGGCTGCGGCCCGAGAATCGCCATAAGATCGTCGAGGACGCGCCGCACGGAGACGGCGGAAGTTGCGGCCCAATCGATGACCCGGGTTGCGGGCCCGCCGAACCCGACGACGCCGGCCACGCAGACACCCGCTTCCGCGGGACGGTCGGACAGCATGAAATCGGATTGGCGGCCGGCCGCCGGGAGCACCGCAGCGACATTGCCCACCGCCACGAACGCCCCGACCGAGCCCGCATCCTGCGATCGAGCGCTGCCCAGCCCGCCTACGCCGAAGGCCACACCCAACTCGTCGAGCGTGGCGTCGAGGGGTGCGCCTCCCGTGTTGAGCGCGGCGAACGGATCCTCGGTGGACGGCCCCCAGATCTCGAAGACACACGGTTCGGCATTCGCCGGTCCGACGCGGTAGGCGCGGTCGTCGATGGTGTGCGCGGAGGAGGAATCGAGCGCAGCGCGGGCAGCCGCAGCCACGCCGGCGGCCGCTCCGGCATCGGAAAAGCGTTGGAATTCGCCGAGGATGCCCGCCAGTTCGAGGACACGCGCGGACATCGGCGGCAAGCCCGCCAGCAGCAGCCCGCCGCCCGCGCGTCGCAGCGTCTGCTCGCCGACCAGAAGCGACCGGACGCCCATACTCGAGAGATACGCGACGCCTGTCAGGTCCAACACCACGTGCGCGGCGCGGAGGTCGGCAAGCTGTTCGTCGAGCAAACTGGCGCCGCGCGCGTCGAGCCGTCCTTCGAGGGTAAGCACAGGGATAGAGCGATCGGTCCTGACCGAGATGTTCATACGAAGTAGGGTATCGCAGGCGGAAGTGGGGTCGCGGGGCGCCGACGAGGTCAGGCTGGATTCTGCGGGCGACTGCAGGGGCCGCCGTATGGCACTACCCGCGTTGATATAGCCTTGACGCGCGCCCTACAGGCGCAGACCGCTGATCACGATCATCACCAGGTTCCAGCTCACCACCGCGGCGAACCAGAAGTTCAAGAACACAACCATCCGCGGACGCCGCATCTTCAGCGCGATCCCGACCAGGATCACGGCGAACAGCTTCGACATCAGGAGCGCAGCGACCGGGCCCACTTGCATCAGGCGTCCGATGAACGCGCTGCCTTCCGAGGCGCCCATGCGCAGGCCGATGACCGTGGTGAGAATGTCCAGCACCTGAAGAGAAACAAACGCCGTCAGCGACGGCGCCGGGAATTCCTTCCTCTGCAAAATAAACGGGACCATACCTGAATCAAGGATCGGCCATCCCGGGCCGCACGCGCTAGGTTGTCTTTGGATAAACCGGCAGCGCTACCGGATGCCGCGCAGCGCCACGACCGTCACATCGTCGCTGCGCGAGGCGCCGCTGAATGCCGACACCTCGTCGATGACCTTCTGCACGAGCGCGCTCGAGGATAACGACGCGTTCTCGCGCAACACTTGTTCCAGGCGCTCATCGCCAAACTCGTCGCCGTACTCGATGCCGGCCTCGGTCACCCCGTCTGAGTACAGCAGCATGGTATCGCCGGCGCCGAGGTCCACCGAGGCCTCCCGGCATTTCCACGACTGGAATGCGCCCAGCATGGTGGCCGTCGCGTCGAGCTTGTCCACTTTGCCCGACGTTCGCAGCACCAGCGGCGAGACGTGGGCGCAGTTGACATAGCGAATGCGGCGCGTGCCGTCGTCGTAAATGCCGAAGAAGAGCGTGGCGAACCGCTCGGCGGCAGTCGATTCGAAGAAATGGTTGTTGACCGTCGCCAGCACCTCCGACGGCCGCAACAGCGCCCCCGGCGGCTGGTTGCGGAAACTGGCCTGCAAATTCGCCATCAGGAGGGCCGCCGGCACGCCCTTGCCCGAGACATCGGCCAGCACAAACCCGAGCGAGTGATCGGTGATTTCGAGGAAATCGTAGTAATCGCCGCCCACCTCCCGCGCCGGCAGGCACTGCCCCGCGTAATCCACCGTCCGCATGGGGCGCAGCTTGCGGGGGAAGAGCTTCTGTTGGACGTTGGCCGCGATTTCCAGCTCGGACCGTTTGCGGCGCTCCGACTCTGCCTGTTTGCGGATGGCGGCGATGAGCCGGTCGTTGTCCCAGGGTTTCTGGATGAAGTCGCACGCGCCGCGCCGCATGGCTTCCACCGCGATATCGAAGCTGCTCCATGCCGTCATTACCATGACGGGTGTGCTGTTTCCCTGCTTTTCGAGCGTCGAGAGCAGGTCGATGCCTTCCGCGCCGGAGGTCGTGTCGCGCGTGTAGTTGAGATCCACGATGATGAGGTCGAACATCTCCGAGCGGATCTTGTGCATCAGGGCTTGCGGCGAATCGACCGCCACGGCCTGCCAGCCCTCGCCCTTGAGCAGCAGCCGGAGCGCTTCCAGAACGTCCGCCTGGTCGTCGCACACGAGCACGCGATAGGGTTTGACCTGGACGTCCATAGTCGAATTCAACATCTTCGCCGATTCCGTGCAGTTTTGATACCGCCGTAACGCGTTTAGGTTTCAACGTTTTCGGACAGTCGATTGTCCGTTTGCGGGACGCGCTGTTCGTTGTGGAGCAGGCCGCGAACCGCCCTGCATCCCCGGCCGGCTGCTAACATAGTATTTACCCCTCCAATGGATTCGCATAACGTAGATTTGAAGCAGACGGTCAATCTGCCGAAAACCAGCTTTTCGATGAAGGCCAACCTGCCGCAAACGGAGCCGAAAACGCTCGAGCGGTGGGAGCGGGAAGGCCTGTACCACCGCATTCGCGCCGCGCGAGCCGGCCGCCCCACGTACGTCCTGCACGACGGGCCGCCTTATGCCAACGGACGTGTCCACCTCGGCACCGCGTTCAACAAAATTCTCAAGGATTTCGTGGTCAAGTCGAAGACCATGGCCGGCTTCGACTCCCCCTACGTGCCCGGATGGGATTGCCACGGCCTGCCCATCGAAATCAAGGTCGATAGCGACCTCGGCCCCAAGAAGGCCCAGATGTCGGTCGCGGAGATCCGCCGCGCCTGCCGCCAATACGCCGAGAAGTACATCGATCTGCAACGCCAGGATTTCAAGCGCCTCGGCGTGCTCGGGCATTGGGAAAAGCCCTACCTGACGATGAACGCGGAGTATCAGGCCGTCATCGCGGGCGCGTTCGTCGATTTCCTGCACGCCGGCTACGTCTACAAAGGGCTAAAGCCCGTGCACTGGTGCATCAAGGACCGCACCGCGCTGGCCGAGGCCGAAGTCGAATACAAAGACCACACCAGCCCGTCGATCTGGGTGCGCTTCGCGCTCACGTCCGACCCCGCGAAAATCCATCCCGATCTCGCCGGGCGCAAAGTCTACGGCCTGATCTGGACAACCACTCCGTGGACCATGCCCGCCAACATGGCGATCGCGTTCCACCCGAAGTTCGAGTATGTGGCGGTGGAGGCCGGGGGCGACGTATACCTCGTCGCCGCGGAACTGGCGAAGGTCACGGCGGAGAAGTGCGGTTGGGGCGACTATCACGTCCTGGCCAGCGTTCCCGGCACGAAGCTGGAGCACGCGGTTTTCAAACACCCGTTTCTGGAGCGCGATTCCATCGGCGTGCTGGCCGATTATGTGACCCTGGAACAGGGCACCGGCGCTGTCCACACCGCGCCGGGGCACGGCCAGGAGGACTACGCGACGGGCCGGCAGTACGGCATCGAGACGTTCTGTCCGGTGGACGCGGGAGGCCGCTTCTTTCACGCCGAGGGCGCGCCCGGGCGGCTCCCGGACGCCATTATCGGCAAGACCGTCTGGGAAGCAAATCCCATCGTCATCGAGCTTCTGCGATCGGCCGGCGCCTTGCTGGGGCTCGAGAAACTCGCGCACTCCTACCCGCACTGCTGGCGCTGCCATCATGCCGTGATCTTCCGCGCCACCGAGCAGTGGTTCATCGGGATGGAGCGGAACGACTTCCGCAAGCACGCGCTGGACTCCATCCGGCAGGTGCGCTGGATGCCCGCGTGGGGCGAGGAGCGCATCTCCAACATGATCGCCACGCGCCCCGACTGGTGCATCTCGCGGCAGCGCGTGTGGGGTGTGCCGATCATCGTGTTCTATTGCGAAGGCTGCCGGGAGCCGGTCACCGACCGCAACATCCTCGACGGCATCGTCGACCTCTTCCGCCGCCACAGCGCCGATATCTGGTACGAGCGGACCGCCGCGGAGCTGCTGCCCGCGGGACTCCAGTGCGCCAAATGCGGCGGAGGCGAATTCCGCAAGGAGAACGACATTCTGGACGTGTGGTTCGACTCCGGGTCGAGCCACCTCGCGGTGCTCAACGAGCGCTTCGACCTGCCTTGGCCGGCCGACCTTTATCTGGAGGGCGGCGACCAGTACCGCGGCTGGTTCCACAGTTCGCTGCTGGTCGGGACGGGTCTTAAGGGCAGCGCGCCTTATCGCGCCTGCGCGCTCAACGGTTGGGTGCTCGATGGCGAAGGCAAGGCGATGCACAAGTCGCTCGGCAACGCGATCGCACCGGAAGAGGTCATTAAGAAGCACGGCGCGGAGATGCTGCGGCTGTGGTCGGCCTCGGTGGACTTCAACGAAGACGTCCGCATGTCGGAGACGATTCAGACCCGCCTCACCGACGCTTACCGCAAGCTGCGGAACACGTTCCGCTACATGCTCGGCAACCTCTCGGATTTCGACGCCGCGAAGGACGCGGTCGACGCCGGCGCATTGACGGAGCTCGACCAGTGGATCCTGCTGCGCGCCGAGGACCTGGTGGCCCGCTGCCGCGTCTGGTACGAGAATTTCGAGTTTCACAAGGTCTATCACACGGTCTACGCGTTCGCGACGGTGGATCTCAGCGCGATCTACTTCGACGTGCTGAAGGACCGGCTGTACACCTCGGCTCCGAAGTCGAAGGCGCGGCGCAGCGCGCAGACCGCGCTCTACCGCCTGCTCGACGCGCTGGTGCGGCTGCTCGCGCCCATCATGAGCTTCACCGCCGAAGAGGTCTGGCTGAATATGGGCCGTCCGGACAGCGTCCACATGGCCTTCTTCCCCGAACCGTCCGAGCTGACCGCCGGGCTCGACGCCGCCGGGCGGAAACGCGCCGCCAACTGGGACCGTCTCATGGAAGTAAGGGGCGACGTCCTGAAGAGCCTGGAAACGGCGCGCAACGAGAAGCTGATCGGCGCTCCGCTGGAGGCCCGCGTGCGCCTCTCCGCGGATGGCGATCTGTTCCCGCTGCTCGAAGAGTATGCGGGCGACCTGCCGGGATTGTTCATCGTGTCGCAGGTCTCGCTCGAACCCGGCGCGCCCGGCGCGGACGTCGCGGTGAAGGTGGAACGGGCCGCCGGAGAGAAGTGCGAACGCTGCTGGAAGTACACGACCGACGTCGGCGCCAGCGCGAAGTTTCCGACCATCTGCGGCTCGTGCGCGGACGCGGTCGATGAGATTCTGAATGGCTGATATCCGGGTCAAAGCCTATGCCACGGCCGCCGCTGTCCTCGCCTTGGACAGGCTGACGAAGTGGATCGTCGAATCCCGCGTCTCCTTCTTCGACTCCTACAAGGTGATTCCCGGTTTCTTCGAGATCGTGCGCTCGCAGAATCGCGGCGTGGCCTTCGGCATCTTCAACGATTCCACGTCGGAGTGGCGCACCACACTGCTGGTGATCGCGTCCATCGCCGCCGTGGCGCTGGTGAGCGCCATGCTGTGGAACGCCCATAAACTCGACCGCTACTCGCTCTGGGGCCTCTCGCTGATTCTCGGGGGGGCCGCCGGCAATGTCTTCGACCGCATTGTATGGGGCCGGGTCACAGACTTTCTGCTGCTGTACGTCGGCCAATACCAGTGGCCCACGTTCAACGTCGCGGACTCGGCGATCGTCGCCGGCAGCGGCCTACTGCTGTTGGACCTGTTGCGCTCGAAACGGCAGGCGACGCATGTATCCTGAGATCTTTCATCTCTCGTTCCTGCACACGTACGGCGTGCTGGTCGCGCTGGCGTTCCTGTCGGGCCTGTGGATGGCGGGGCGCCTCGGAAAAGAAGCGGGCCTCAACGTCGATGCGGTAACCAACCTCGGTATCTACTGCGCACTGGCGGCGATTATCGGCGCGAAGATCATGATGATTCTGGTGGACCTGCCGGATTATCTGTCCGGCCGCCAGCACATCTTCTCCCTCGACACGCTCCAGGCGGGCGGCGTGTTTTACGGCGGCTTGATCGCGGCGCTCGGCGTCGCGTGGTGGCACTTGCGAACCACCGGACTGCCCCCGCTGCGGACCGCCGACGTCTTCGCGCCGGGCATCGCGCTCGGACACGGGATCGGCCGGCTTGGCTGCTTCTCCGCCGGCTGCTGCTGGGGAATCGAGTGTCACCGGCCGTGGGCCGTCACCTTCACCGACCCCGCCACGACTACCGGTGTGCCGCTGAACGTCCCGCTGCATCCGACCCAGCTATACGAAGCGTTCGCGGAGTTCCTCATCTTCGGCATCCTGTACTGGCGCATTCGCCGCCCGCATGCTGCCGGGGAAATCATCGGCCTCTACCTGCTGTTGTACTCGACGGTGCGGTTCCTGGTCGAATTCTTCCGCACCCACGAACAGGGCAATCTGTTTGGCGGCCCGCTCGACACATCGCAATGGATTTCCATCGGCCTGTTCGCCCTCGGCGCCTGGTTCGTGCGATCCCGCGCGGCCGATCCAAGGCCTGTCCCGGCCCGGTAAAACCGTTTTTTCGCAACGGTTTTTAACGTAAACAAAGGACTTATCAGCCAAAAACCGTTTTTCGCAACGGTTTTATGGTTTTCTCCACTCCGCGATCTTCTGCCTCATCGTGGAGGCCTGCGGCCAGTCCGGATGATGCTTCAGGAAGCTCTCCAGATCCTCCGCCGCCGCCCGCGAATCGCCGCGCCGCAAGTGGATTTCCGCCAGGAACAACTGCGGGTGCGAGAAGTGCGCCGGGTCGATCTCCAAAGCCTTTCGGAAGTATTTTTCAGCCAGCTCCGAATTGCCCAGCTCGAAGTAAGTCATCCCGAGCTGCGAATTCGCGAGCGCGTCGTTGGGCCGCGTCAGCACGGCGTGCAGGTTGTACTCCCATGCCTCGTCGAGTTTGTGCGCCGTGACCAGCACGCCGCCGAGATTCACCAGCGGCTCGTACGCCGTGGGGTCCTGCCGCAGCGCCTCGCGAAAGCACTCCTCGGCGCGCGCGAACTTCTGCGTCTGATAGGCGATCGTTCCCAAATTGTTCCACGCGTTCGAGAACTGCGGCGCCAGCTCCACCGCCCGCTCCAGATGCCGGATGGCCGCGTCGACGTCGCGGCGCGCGAGGTCCTTCTGCGCATCCTGATATTCGCGCAGGGCCTTGTCGGGAACGGCCAACTGCTTCGCCGCGACGGAATGGCGGCGGCGCATCGGGTCCCCGAATACGAAATCCGACTCTTTCAGCTCCATCGTGAGCGATACCCGATGGCGCTCGCCGGCGGTCCCGGGCCCGACCTCGATCGTCTGCCGCGCCTCGCCGCGGGCGGGGATAAACACGGCGACAGTGTAGGCGCCGGGTTCCAGCTTCTTGAAACTGAAGCGGCCGTCTTCGTCGGCGAGGGTGGAGGCCGTGAACGGGCTCGCCACGCGGTAGATCGAAACGGAAGCGGCCGCGGGAGGCGCGACCCGGCCCGCAAGTTCGTACAGGTCGGCGGCGAGGAACGCCAGCAGCAGCGGGATCATGCCGCTTCGATTTTAGCTCCGGGACGCGGTCTCCGCGCGGACTCAGCCCCACTTCACGGCCATCGCCGTGATGTCGTCCGATTGCGAAGCTCCCGCCGTGAATTCGGCGACCGCCGCCAGCACCCGCGCGACGGTCTCCTTCGGAGGAAAGCCGCCGCACTCCCGCAGCACGTCTTTCAGCCGTCTTTCGCCGAAGAACCGCTCCTCCTGGTTCATGGCCTCGGTCACGCCGTCGGTGAACAGGAAGATCGAATCCCCCGGCGCGAGTTGCACGCGGCCGGTCTCATAGGACGACTCGGGCAGGAGTCCCACGACCACGCCGCCGGGGTCGTGGATCGACTGTAATTCGCCACCGGCCGACACGCGGTACGGCGGGTTGTGGCCGCCCAGGCAGAACTGCAATTCGCCCGTATCCGTGTGCAGGATACCGTAAAACACCGTGACGTAAACCCCGGGCTGTCCTCTGCTCCCGAGGACCCGGTTGGCATACCGCAGGCACTCGTCGGGCGATTTATCGGCGAGCGCGACCGCTTCGAGAAGCGTGCGGCTGACGGCCATGAACAGGGCCGCCGGGATGCCCTTCCCCGAAACGTCGCCGATCACGAATCCAAGCCGCCTTTCGTCGATGAGGAAGAAGTCGTAGAAATCCCCGCCGACCGCGCTCGCCGGCGTCATTTCGGCGTAGATCGAGAAGTCGCAGCGGCCGGGGCAGAACTCCCGCGGCAGAATCGCCGCCTGCAGCCGCGCCGCGACCTCCAGTTCCTGCTGGATCGCGCTCAACTGCAACCGCGCCGCCACGGCGTCGTGCGCCGCTTCCACCGCCGCCTGCGTCCGCCGCAGGGTGGTCTCCAGGTCGAGAAAATCCAGCGGCTTCATGAGGAAATCGAAGGCGCCGCGATTCATCGCCGTGCGGATATTCGTCATGTCGCCATAGGCCGAAAGAATGACCGTCTTGATGATGCGGCCGTTCATCGACTCGAGATGGCCCAGCAACGCCAGCCCGTCCATTACGGGCATATTGATGTCGGTGACCACCAGTTCGAGCGTGGGATCGGCGGCGATGCGCTCCAGCGCTTCCTTGCCATTCTGCGCAAAAACGAACTCGAAGTGGCCGTTACCGCGCTTGAAACGCCGCCGGATCAGCGTTTCGATGTCGGGTTCGTCATCCACAAACAGGACTCGCGCCGGCGCGCTCATGCCGGCTCCGCGGCGTGGCGCGGAACCGTGATCACGAACTCCGTGTATTCGCCTTCTTGTGAATCGACGCGCATCTCGCCCCGATGCTCCCCGACGACGATCTCGTAACTCAGAGAGAGCCCCAGCCCCGTTCCCTCGCCGGCGGCTTTCGTCGTGAAGAACGGGTCGAAAACGCGGTCGCGGATCTCCTTCGGAATGCCGATGCCGTTATCGCGAATGCGCGTCTCCACGCGGTCCCCCAGATTGCGCGTCGAAACCCGAATCGCCGGCTGATACACGGCCCCACCGCGGCGCGACTTCATTCTCACTGCATCGCAAGCATTGCTTCCCACATTCAGAAAGACGCGGCTCAGGTCTTGCGGAACTACATCCACCATACCCACGGTGGGGTCGTAATCGCCCTGAATCGTCGCCTGAAATGTGTTGTCCTGCGCTCTCATGCCGTGGAATGCGAGGTTGACGTACTCGCGCACCAGCGCATTCAGATCGGTCGGACGCCGTTCCCCCGGCTGGCCTCGAGAGTGCGACAGCATCAACCCGATAATCCCATCGGCCCGCGCGGCGTGCTCGCGGACCTTGGCAATGTCCTCCGTGATGTCCTGCGCCAGATCCCGGACCTCGCCGAGCAGGGCGGTCGAAGGCGTTCCCGAGTCATCCAGCTTGCGCAACTGCTCGCGGGCCGAGTTGTCCACCAGTTCCGCGAAGTTCGTCACGAAGTTCAACGGATTCTTGATTTCGTGAGCGATACCGGCCGTCAGCGCGCCCAGCGACGCGAGCTTCGCCTGCACCGCCAGTTCCCCGATCAGCCGCTTGCGCTCCAACAGCGCCCCGATCCGCGCGCGCAGCAGCACCGGGTCGAACGGCTTGAAGAGGTAGTCTTCGGCCCCCATGCCAATGGCGCGCACCACGCTTTCGACTTCGTCCAGCGCGGAAATCACCACCACCGGGATGGTGCGCATCCGCTTGTCCCGGCGCATGCGCTGCAGCACCTCGAAGCCGTCCATCACCGGCATCACGATGTCGAGCAGCACGACGTCGAAGGGCTCGGTGGCGATGCGGTCGAGCGCCGCCTCGCCGTTCGCCGCTTCCTCTACGGCATATCCCTGACGCTCCAGCCGGCGGCTGAGCACATTGCGATTGGTCGGGTTGTCGTCGACCACCAACAAACGAGGCCCGTCCGCCTCGGCGCGCGGCTGGACCTCCTGCGAGTCAGGCTCTGGCGCCGGGGCGTCGCCGAACAGCGCGAGGAGCGATTCCGCCGCATGCGCGATGCGGCCGAGATCCGCGATCCACTCGGGAGGCGCCGCCACGCCGGGGTCCTCCCGCATATGTTCCACGGCCTGCTCGATGCGATCTACCCGCGGACGTATCTTTTCGAACAGTCCGTCCAGGTCCGTTCGATCCACTGCCTCGCGATTTCCGAGCGAGGAATTGATATCCGCCAGGGCGCCCCGCGTCGTCGAATGGATCTGCCGGAGCGTCTCCAATGCGGCGTCATTGCGCGCCTCGGAGGCGTCTTCGATCAGCAATTCCGCGTACCCCAGCATGTGGTTCACGGGCGTGCGCAAGCTGTGCCGCAGCTCGGATAGAGCCGCGTGTTCGATTGGTTCCGCGAAGCGATGGTCGGTCGTATGAATTCCGGGCGTCACCGGGTAATTTCTGCTCGGTAGCTAGCCTAAATACACGGATTTTCGCCATCGCAAACCGATGGCGCCTTGGTTGCAGCAAGTTGCGTGCCAGGAAGGGAATCCCCGATCCCTCGAACGCGCCCTATGGCAGAAACGACCGCAGATCTCGTCCCCTTCGAGGCCCTGCTCGAATCCACCAATGAAGGTCTCTATGGCGTCGACATGGAAGGCCGCTGCACCTTTTTGAATCGCGCCGGCGCCAAAATGCTCGGGTTTTCGCGCTACGAGGTGCTCGGGCGCAACATGCACCGCCTCATCCATCACTCGCGCGAGGATCGCTCGCCCTATCTCGAGGAGGACTGTCCCATTGCCAAATCGATGCGCACCGGCGTCGCGGTCCGTGTCGAGAGTGAAGTGGTCTGGCGCAAGGACGGCACGCCATTCCCCGCGGAGTACTCTTCCTCACCGATTCTGGAGGGCGGCGTCATGCGTGGAGCGGTCGTCACGTTCATCGACATTACGGCGCGGCGGCTGCAGGAACGGCGCATCCTGGTGCAGCATGACGTCAGCCGCGTCATGGCCGAAGCGACCTCGCTCGACGAGGCCATGCCGAAAATTCTTCAGGCCATCGGCGATAACCTCGGCTGGCAAGCCGGCGTGCTTTGGACCGTAAACCGCCGCCGCGCCGTGCTGCGCGCGGCCGCAATCTGGCGCGCCGAAACGGTCGAGCTGGGCGACTTCGAAGCCGCGACCCGGGAAATGACGCTGCCGCGCGGTTCCGGCTTGCCCGGCCGCGTCTGGCTGGAAGGCAAACCGCTCTGGATTCCGAATCTCGCCGACAGTCCGAGCTCGTCGGTGCTGCGCTTCAAAGCCACGCGGGAATTGCGCGGCATGCTTGCCTTCCCCATCCGCAGCAACCGCCGCGTCATCGGCGTGATCGAATTCTTCAGCCGCGAGGACCGGCCGCCGGATGACGACCTCTCACGCACCGTCGGGACGCTGGGCAATCAGATCGGGGAATTCATGGAGCGCGCCCAGGCCGAGGACGAGGTCCGCATCCGCGACCGGGCCCTGGCCTCCGGCGCCAACGGCATTGTCATCACGGACGCGGGCCAGCCCGACAACCCGATCGTGTACGTGAACCCCGCCTTCGAGCGTCTCACCGGCTACAGCGCGGACGAAGCCGTCGGCCGCAACTGCCGTTTCCTGCAAGGACCCGACACCGATCCCGCAGCCGTCGCCATGTTGCACGACGCCATCGAGAAGCGCGTGGATGTGAACGTCGTAATCCGCAACTACAAGAAGAACGGAACGCCCTTCTGGTGCGACCTGACCATCGCGCCCGTGCGCGACAACGCCGGCCAGGTGACCCACTTCGTCGGCCTGCAGAACGACGTCACAGACCGCAAACGCGCCGAAGAGGAGCTGGTGGCCGCCAAGGAGGACGCCGAGGTCGCGAACCACGCCAAGAGCCAGTTCCTGGCCAACATGAGCCATGAGCTTCGCACTCCCTTGAACGCCATCATCGGCTACAGCGAGATGCTCCAGGAACAGGCGGAGGACCTGGAGATGGCGGACCTCGTGCCCGACCTGGAGAAGATCCATACCGCCGGCAAGCACCTGCTCGCGTTGATCAACGACGTCCTCGACCTCTCGAAAATCGAGGCCGGCAAGATGGATCTCTACCTGGAAGCGTTCGACGTGCCGGCCATGGCCCGGGAGGTCGTCGACACCATTCAGCCGCTGATCGACAAACGCGGCAACCGGCTCGAGGTCGACATTCCGCAGGATTTGCCCCCCATGCGCGCCGACCTGACGAAACTCCGGCAGAGCCTGTTCAATCTCCTCTCCAACGCCTCAAAATTCACCGAGAAGGGAACGGTTGGCCTGACCGTCAGCCGCGACGACGTCGAGGGGCGGCCCTGGGTGGTCTTTCGCGTCATCGACACCGGCATCGGCATGACGCCGGACCAGGTCGCCAGTCTCTTTGAGCCGTTCAACCAGGCGGACAAGTCGACCACGCGGAAGTTCGGCGGCACTGGCCTTGGGCTTGCCATCACGCGCCGTTTCTGCCGCATGATGGGCGGGGATGTGACAGTCGAAAGCCAACCGGGCAAGGGGTCGGCGTTCAGCATCCGGCTGCCGTTGGAGGCCCAGCCTGAGACCGCGCCGGAAAAACCCGAGGCTCAGGATATTCACGCGCGCGGGCGCGCCGGAACGGTCCTGGTGATCGACGACGACCCCGCCGCGCGCGATCTGATGAAGCGCTTCCTCACCCGCGAGGGGTTCCAACCCGTGGTCGCGGACAACGGCGAAGAGGGCTTGCGGCTGGCGCGCGAAATCCATCCCAACGTGATCACCCTCGACGTGATGATGCCGAAGATGGACGGCTGGGCGGTGCTCCAACAGCTCAAAGCCGATCCGCAATTGCGCGACTTGCCGGTCATTATGGTGACCATTGTCGACGACAAGAACCTCGGGTATACTCTCGGCGCGGCCGACTACGTCACCAAGCCCGTCGATCGCGAGCACCTCGGCCGCGTCCTCGGAAAGTACCGCTGCCCTCACCCGCCCTGCCCGATCCTGCTGATCGAAGACGACGACACCACGCGCGGCATGATGCGCACGATGCTGGAGCGCGAGGGCTGGAAGGTCAGCGAGGCCGTCAACGGCCGCGAAGGTCTGGAGCGGGTCGCCGAAGCCGAGCCCAATGTCATCCTGCTCGACCTCATGATGCCGGAGATGGACGGCTTCGAGTTCATCGTCAATCTGCGCGCGCGGAAGGAATGGAGCGGCATCCCGGTGGTCGTGGTCACGGCCAAGGAGCTGACGGCGGAGGACCGGCGCCGCCTCAACGGCTCGGTGGAAAAGGTCCTGCTGAAGGGCGCCTTCTCGCATGAGGAGCTTCTCGGCAAAGTGCGGGAACTCGTGTCGGCCTGCGTGGCCACAGACGGTTAGCGGAGCCGGTATCCGGGCCGCGCATACACCCTCGCCCCCGGCACGGCGACCTCGACCCGAATCGTGTGGTAGCCGTGCTCGCGCGACGTCGGCGCATAGCTCACGACATACGCGCTGCGCAGCTCCACGCCGATCAGCCCCAGGCCGTCCTCCAGCTCGCGCTGCGTTCGCACGTGAAACTGCGTGCCTCCGGTGGCCCCGGTGAGGATCGAGAAGGGATCCGCCTTCGCGGCCGCCTCGGCGCTTCTCGCCAGCACCGGAATCAGCCGCCCGAGGTTTACGCCGGCTTGAAACCCGCCGCGCTCCCGGGGCAATCCCTGCAGGGAAAACGTGTCCGAGACGAACTCCTTTCCCACCTCCGGCAGCGTCAGCACGAACACCGCGATATTCTCGCGCTCCGCTTCTTCGCGCAGTTGGGCAATACCGCTCTCGCTTCCGTCGTCGATGGGCTGGCCGATGAAAATCAGGACGCGCGCCCGTTCCCGCGGACGGTCCTTCAGGAGCGCGGCGGCCCGCATCCCGGCGTCGATGGCGCGCGCGTGCTGGCCGCCCGCGGCCAGATGCTGCAGCGCCGGCTGCACCTCGCCGGATCCGAAGGGCTTGACGACCTTCACCTCCGCCGCGTACGTCAGCACCGCCGCCTCGCCGGTCTCTCCCACCAGCAACGCTTCCACGGCGCTGCCGACTTTCGCGATGAAGCGAACGTAGGACCGGACATCCTGATTCACCTGAATCGCCAGCGCAACCGAGACCGGCGCGTAATCGGTGTCGACCGCGGCCCTCTGCTGGCGGCCGTTGTCGAACACCTGGAAATGCCGCTCTTCCAGTCCGAAGACGAGATGGTCATCGCTGGAAAAGACCAGTGTGGGAGCGGTCACCAGCCGCACCGGCACCCGGATATTCGGGATCTGCGCCCGCGCCACGCACGCCAATATCGCAACGATGAGGACGCGCACGGCCGGATCTTATCACGTCCCGCGCCCATTGCCACCTGTGCCGGTGCGGCACGCCGTGACCCGTGGCTCAATCCGCGCGCAACGCCGTTTGCGGATCGATCCGCGACGCTTTCCGCGCCGGCACGAGGCACGCCAGCAGGGCCGCCGCCACCAGCAGCAGCGACACGATGGCGAACGTGGGAGCATCCGTCGGCTCCACATGGAACAACATCGTCTTGATGGAGCGCGTCAATTGCAGCGCGCCGGCGATTCCCGCCGCCACGCCGATGGCCACCAGCAGCATTCCCCGCCGCAGCACTTCGCGGACAATCGAGCGGGGGCTGGCGCCGAGGGCCATCCGAATGCCGATCTCGCGCTTGCGCTGGCGCACCCACAGCGCCAGCATGCTCGTGATGCCGGCGATTGCGATCACGAACGCCAGCGCCGCGAATCCCGTGAACAGCCGCGCCATGGTGCGCGGCGACGCCACCGAATCTTCCCGGGCCTGTTCCAGCGTTTCGAATTTGGTGATGGCGGTCTGCGGGTCGATCTCGAGCACGGCGCGCCGTAACATGGCGGCGGCGCTCGACGGATCTCCGACCGTGCGCGCCACTACCGCGCCCGGCCGCGGCGACTGCTCCATCGGCAAATAGATCTCGAAAGGCGCTTCCTCCCCCAGGCCGAACTCCTTGACATCGCCCACGACGCCGGCGATCTGATACCACGTGTCGCCGCCGTCGGTCGAGATCCGCTTTCCCACCGGATCCTCGTGCGGCCAACGCTTTGCCGCCAGGGCGCGATTGATGATGACTACCTGGGGCGCCGTCGCGGTGTCGAAATCGGTGAACGTCCGGCCGCTGACCAGCGGAATTCCGAGCGTCTTGAAATAGGCCGGCGTGACCATGCGGCCATGCCGCACCAGCGGCGATTCGGTGTCGGGACGCGGATCGCCCGCCACCCGGAAATGCGCCGGCCGGCCCCCATGGCCGGTGGCCAGATCGGGATCCATGGGAAATGCCGAGGACACGGCCGCCGAGATCACCCCGGGCTGCGACTGTACGCGCTCCAGGATGCGGCGGGAGACGTCGGCGTATTGCCGGCTGTCCTTGTATTTCGACCAGTTCAAATTGAACCCGACCGCGAACACGCGCTGCGGCACGAACCCGGGATCGACGCTCTGCAACTGCTGGAAGCTGCGCACCATCAGGCCCGCGCCCGTGAGCAGCACGAACGAGAAAGCCACCTGCGCCGAAATCAGCGCGCTGCGGGCGAAGTTGCGCCGCCGGTCGCCGCTGGTCCGCGCCCCTTCCTTCAACCCCGCGGCGACGTCGCTCCGCGCATACAGCGCGGCCATCGACCCGAAGATCATGGTGGTCGCCGTGGCGCACAGCGCGGCGAAACCAAGGACCCACCCGTCGACCGCGATCTCCCGCGCGCGCGGCGTGAACTGGCCGGAGAAATCCGCCAGAAGTTTCCCCGTCCCGGCTGCGAAGATGACCCCCACCGCCGTCGCCAGCAGCGCCATCATCAGGCTTTCGGTTAACAACTGCCGCAAGAGGCGGCCGCTGCCCGCGCCCACCGCGGTCCGGATGACCAGCTCCTGCTCGCGGCGCGCCATCCGCGCCAGCATCAGGTTGGCGACATTCGCGCACGCGATCAACAGGACGAACGCGGCGGCGCCGAGCAGCGTCAGCAGCATCGGCTTCGCCTGCCGGGTCAGGTCGTCGCGCAAGCTGGTCGCGCTCGCCGTGTAGCCCATCGTGTCGGGATAGAATTTCGCGTTGTCCTGTTTCAGATG
This sequence comes from uncultured Solibacteraceae bacterium, assembly GCA_964608645.1. GTDB lineage: Bacteria > Acidobacteriota > Terriglobia > Bryobacterales > Bryobacteraceae > CAZSQK01. The sequence continues at coordinate 121,992 of CAZSQK010000003.1, forward strand.
TTGTGCGACCCCCGCAACGTCGCGCCGGCAAACCTCCAGCGGAGTGCCGGGCTTCAGCCGGCCGAAGAGGCTCATCATGCGAAAACTGCGGTTCGCGATCACCCGCGGGCTGGAGCGCGTCGGGCACGCCGTCGTCGGCATGTAAACGTCGTTTTCGTTGGGATATTGCGGAATCGGCGGAAGCACACCGATGACCGTGTGCGGCTTGTCGTTCATCTGGTACGCGCGGCCCACGATGTTCGGATCGCCGTGCTCCATCTTGCGCCAGAACTCGTAGCTGAGAACCAGCACCGGGAGCGCGCCCGGGCGCTCGTCATCCGGGGCGAACGTCCGCCCCATCAGCGGCTTGACGCCGAAGAAGTCGAAGAACCCGGCGGACACCACTCCGGTGCGCACGCGGTGCGCCTCGTTGGCGCCGAACAGCGTGAACGACATGCCGTGGTACTCCACCAGCCCCGTCATACTGCGGTTACTCTGCCGGAAGTCCTCGATCTCCGCGACCGAGAAGCCGATATTCTCGGCCCCGAGCTTCGGCGCCGGCTGGCGCAACACCACGAGGCCGTCGCCCTCGACATAAGGAAGCGGCTTCAACAGCACGTTGTACACGGCGCTGAAGATCGACGTATTAACGCCGATGCCGAGGCCGAGAATCACCACCGCGGCCGTGGTGTATCCGGGATTCCGCCGCATCATGCGCAGGGCATAACGCGCATCCTGCGCCAGCACGCTCCAATGCTCGCGGGGCGCCATGCGGAAGATGTCCGCGACCGTCGTGCCCCACATCCGCAGCAGCGCCGCCATGCCGCGATTGCCGCCGGTCTCCGCGCGCTGCGCCCGGAAGACCTCTTCCATTTCGCCGCCGAACTCGCTGCGAAAATCGAACGGCAGAAGACGCAGCAGACCGCCGTAGACGCGATCACCCAGTGGCTGTTTCGCTTTCGACATTTCTGGCTCCTCTATACAGGTTTCAACGCCCGGATCAGTTGCTTGGTGCGCGCCCGCGCCACCAGTTTCTCCATGCGGCGGGCCTCGGCCACGGCCATCTCACGGCCCAGATCGGTCAAGTGGTAATAGCGGCGGCGCGCGTCGTCGTTCTCCACCGCCGGCCGGCGCCGCATCTCGACGATGAGGCCGTCGGTCAGCAGCCGCTTGATGATCCCGTAGAGCGTCCCCGTGCTGAGCTGCACTTCGCCATTCGTTTGCCCGGCGACTTCCTTCAAAATGGCGTAACCGTGCAGGTCCTCTCCCGCGAGCGCGAGCAGCACGTTGAACATCGCCGGTGTCAGCGGCGTCTGGGCGTTAGACATGGTCCCCCTCTGGAGCGCCGGCGTGCGTCGCCGTTCGCTGCATCGAGATCAACTATAGCGTCAGACGACAGAGTTGTCAAAAGGTATCGGAAAGAATTCGCCGGATGACTATGATGTGGGTATGACGATTTCGCGGCGGTCTGTCCTGGCGGCGTTGGCGGCCGCTCCATTACGGGCGGCGGGAACCAAGATCCGCCTGGGCGGGCCGATTTTCCTGAGGTCGAACGACCCCGCGGAGTTGGCGCGCGAGCACCGCCGGCTCGGCTATAGCGCCGCGTATTGTCCGGCCACCGCTCTCGGCGACGCGGCGCGGGTCGAACGCGCCTTCGCGGCGGAGAACGTCGTCATCGCGGAGGTGGGCGCCTGGAAGAACATGCTCGATCCCGATCCCGCCAAACGGCGGGAGAATGTCGCCTACGTCACCGAGCGGTGCGCCCTTGCCGACGCGGTCGGCGCGCGGTGCTGCGTCGATATCGCGGGGTCCTATAACGCGGATGTCTGGTATGGCATGCACCCGAAGAATCTGTCGAAGGAGTTTCTCGACGCCACCGTCGAAAACTGCCGCCGTGTCCTCGACGCGGTGAAGCCCACGCGCACGAAATTCACGATCGAGATGATGCCGTGGAGTTTGCCCGACGGGCCCGACGCCTATGTGGAGCTGATTCGCGCGGTGTCGCGGCCCGCTTTCGGCGTGCATCTCGATGTCTGCAACGTCATCAACACGCCGCGGCGATTCTACGAAAGCGGGGTCGTGATCCGCGAGTGTTTCCAAAAGCTCGGACGGTGGATCGCATCGTGCCACGCGAAGGACCTGCAATGGATTCCGGAGTACAACGTTCACTTTCTGGAGGTTGTGCCTGGCCGGGGGCAGGTGGACTATCGCGCCTATCTGGGCGAGTTGGCGAAGCTGCCGGCGGACGCGCCGCTGATGCTCGAGCACTTGAAAAACGCCGCCGAATACGACGAGGGCCGCGCGCACATACAAAAGGTGGCGGGAGAAATCGGCGTGGGATTCGCTTGAGGAGACTTGCTCCGCCAGCCGTAGCGCAAGCCGCGAATGTTATCCGCGACCGCCGATCAGGCGGAAGTGCACGGGGTCGCGGCGGATGTCGGGACGCATCATGCCGGCCAGCTTGGCGATGCGGTCGAGACTGAACAGGCGGCGCTTGGCGCGCGGCGCCGGCACGGGCAACTGCACGGCGGCGTCGAACCCGATTCCCAGAGTGTGGTCCGACACCGGCACCGGATGCTGCGTCGGCAGCAACTGGTGGCGTGTGAACTCCTCGCCGACCTGCGCCTTCAGGCTGGCGCACGCGGGGTCCTGATTATCGCGCAGCTCGTCCATCCACTTGAACCACACGTCGCGCAGATGCTGCTGGTAAGCCGCCGGCCGGTAAGCCGAGGTCAGCGTCACGTCTCCGCCCGCCTTGCTCACCAACGCCTCGAACCTCGTCAATGCAATGCTCGTGCGCGGCGTCAAGCCAGCCAGATCGACCACCGGCCCGGCTCCGGTCTTGCCTTCGAACTCGAGCGCCTGCGGATCCGTCACCACGGGAAGCGGCGCCACACTGCACGGCGGCGGGGGCGGTTCCACCGCGGCCGTCACCTCGATGGTTTGCGGCGTCAGGACCGGCTCTGAATTGACGAACCAACGGAACACCGGCAGGTTCCAGATGGCCTCCAGCCACGAAATCGGCTGCTCCGCCGGCACGGCGGGTTGTTGATTCGATTGGGCGACCGCAAGGCCGCCAGACACGGCGAGAGAGGCAAACACACACCAGAGACGTCGTGAGTTCAATCCAAAAGCTCCTAATGTTGGGTTGTACTAATAAGACGCTTTTGGGGTGAGAAAGGAAACACACCAATCGGCACTAAATCGCTGTCCCGGCATGTTTACATACATCATACAACTGGCAGCGTTATGTGCATCGCGGTGCCCGCGCCTGGGGCCGTTTCCAGGCGGATCTCGCCGCCGTGCTCATAGACGATCTGCCGCGAGTTAAAGAGGCTCCAGTTACCGCTCGAAACGCGCCCCTCGGCCACCTTGAAACTCGGGTCGAAAATCGTTTCGGCTTCGTCGGGAGACATGCCGCGGCCATTATCCCGAATGGTGACTTCGACTTCGCCAACGCCGCCGCGCGTCTGGATGCCGATTCGCCCATCGCCGTTCACGGCATGAATCGCATTGCTGAGGATACTGGAAAAAGCCGCCGACAGAAGCTGCGGGCGGCAGTTCAGCGGCGGCAAATGCTTCTCGAGGTCGAACTCGAGTCGCACGCGCGCGTCTGTCAATTCATCTTGATGGAGAAGGGTGAGGTCGGATAGGAGTTCGTTGATGTCAGCGGATTTGACCTCCGCTTCATCAAGATTGACGAAGCGGCGCAGCCGGCGCGTCACGTCGTCGATGCGCGCCGCCGATTCGTCGATCGAGCGGCGCAGGTCCGCGCGCGTCGATGCCAGCCGCTCCCGCGTTTCGGGTGGCGCGTCCAACTGCCGGTCGGTCACCGCGAGCAGCGTTTCAATCGAGCTGCGCAGCGCTCCCAGCGGGGAGTTGATTTCATGGCTCAACGCGGCCGCCATCTTGCCCACGGCCACCGCATTCTCCGCGAGTTGCGCCCGCAACTGCGCGCCTGTAAGCGCCTCTGCCACACGCACCGCCTCCTGGTGCGCCTCATATTCGCTCCGGCGATGCTGATAATTCGAGGCGGCGATCCCCGTCGCCAGAAACGCCAGCAGCACCAGAAAGATGTGATGAGCCTCACTGTGCGTAGAAATGGCTGAAATCTGCCATCGCGCGGAGAGAATGTACACACCCTCAATCGCGAAACCGGCGGCCAGCGCGTGCCAGGGTAGGAACGGGATGCTCGCCACGGCTGTGACCATCACCAGCGTAATGGCGGCAATCGTAAAATCGTCCGCGGCCGGCGACTCCCCCGGCAGCATCAGAAGGGCCGGCGCCAGCCACACCGACACCGCGGCGATCAGACGGGGATGACGCCGCGCCCAGGGCCATCGCGTCAGCGTGAGCGTCAGCAGGCCCGTCCCCACCATCGCGATGGTCTCGGTCCACCTGGAGACGCCGGCCTCCATCCGCCCGAAATACAGCAGCAGCGACGCGGCGATCTCCACAATTGCCAGTGTTTGCAGCCCTGACGCGCCCAGGCGCGCCAGATATTCGCGGAATTTCCCGTCCTGCTCGCCTTGCGGGAGCAGGTGGCGTCTCGCGCGTTGGAGATTCATTCGTTCTACTTTGGCGCCCTTCTTGCAAACGTTCGACCGGACCAAGATGGATCGACTGCGCTCACTTCGACGCCGGATGTTCGATATCAGACCGGGAGAGCATCTCCGCACCTGGGCGATGTTTTTTTACCTGCTGTGCGTCCTTTTCGCCTACTACATTCTGAAGCCCGTGTCGCGGGCGATGTTTCTGACGAAGTTCGATATCGATAAGCTGCCGCAACTTTATATCCTGATCGCCGTCTTCGGCGGCGTCTTCGCGTATCTCTACAGCAAGCTTGCGGCCAAGACGTCGCTCGGCGCCGCGGTGTTCGCCACCATGTCGCTCTCCGTCGCCAGCCTCTGGGCCATGTGGGCGTTCATCCACCTTCCCTGGATGATCTATGTGCTGAACATCTTCGTGAGTCTTTTCAGCATCGTGCTGGTGTCGCAGGGCTGGCTCGTCGCAAGCAACCTGTTCGACGCGCGGGAAGCCAAGCGGCTCTATCCGCTGCTCGGCATGGGCATGGTGCTGGGCGCGGCGTTCGGCGGCGAATTCACCAATCGCACCGCCATGCTGGTGGGCACGCGCAACCTGCTGCTGGCCAGCGCAGCCATGGTCGTGCTGGCCTACCTCGCGTTCCGCCTGGCCACCTGGAAGTCCCGGACCGGCGTGAACGATGCGCGCGGCGCGGACAAGGAGGAGACCGAATTCTCGTTCGCCGGCATGTTCCGCGACATCGGACGTCTTCGCCACTTGCAGGTGATTGTCGGCATCATGGTGTCGATGTATCTGGTCGACACGCTGGTGGAGTATCAATTTCAGGTCAGCGCCAAGTCCGGATACTCCGGAGACCGCCTGACCGCCTTCTTCGGCCAGTTTTACGGACTGTATCTGAATCTCGCCGAGTTCATCTTTCAGCTCTTCGTGACCGCCAATGTCGTGCGGCGCTTCGGCGTCGGCGGCACGCTGCAGATCTCCCCCGTCAGCATCCTGCTTTCCTCCATCGCCACGGTGGTTTCGCCCGGCGTCGGCGCGTCGGCGGCCGTGCGCCTCACCGAGGCGTCGACCCGATACACGCTGAATCGCACGGGCATGGAGCTCCTGTATATGCCGCTGCCGCAGGAGCTGCGCAATCGCATCAAGGCGTTTATCGACATCTGCGTCGACCGCCTCTCGCGCGGCCTCGCCGGCGTGCTGCTGGTCCTCCTCACGCAAACCGCCCTGCATCTCGGCGTTAAGGGCATCTCGATCGTAGTCATGATCCTGTGCGTGCCCTGGATCTTCTTCTCACTCCTGGCGCGCCGCGAGTATGTGCTGACCATCCGCCGCCGCTTCGAATCGCGGCGGCTGGACTTCGGGAGCGCGCGCGTGTCGGTGCAGGACGCGGCCACCATCCACTACCTGGAAGAAGTCGCCTCGGGCGATCAGCCACGACAGGCGGCTTACGCCCTTTCGCTGCTGGCGGACGCCCCCGGGCACGACGCGCGCGAAACCGTCGTCAAAGCTGCGCGCAGTCCCCACGCTGCCGTGCGCGAGCAGGCGTATCGGCTGGCGGCCGCCCATCGCTGGGAGGGCCTCCCTCTCGACGCGCCCGCAACACCAGCGGAAGTCGGATACGCCCTCGCGATCTCGCCCGATAGGGAGAATCTGGCGCGCGCCTTCCTGAACGACCCGAACCCCGCCATCGTGCGCGCCGCCATCGAGGCGTTGCGCGAGCATCGCGAGACCGCCGAACAGTTGATCACCCGCGAGTGGCTGAAACCCATGGCCGGCTCGCCGGATGCGAACATGCGTGCCCTGGCCGCGGCTGCCATCGGGCTTCGCGGCGACCAGGGCACGGAAGCCCTTCACAGCCTCCTCGAGGATCCGGAGCCTGCCGTAGCCATTGCAGCCGCGCGTGCGGCCGGAGAGTTGAAGAATCGCGCCTACCTGTTCCCGCTCGTGCAGGCGTTGTCGCATCCGCGGGTGCGCGGCGAGGCGATCGCCGCCCTGGCCGCCTTCGGACCGCAGATTTGCGGGACGATGCTGGACGTCATGCTCGACGAATCGATGCCGTCGCGCATCCGTCGTCAGGTTCCGCGCGTCCTCAAGCTCATTCCGCAGCAGCGTTCCGCCGATGTCCTCCTCGCCGCCGTCGGTCATCCGGACCTCACCATCCGTGCCGCCGTCCTGAAGGCTCTCAATCGTCTGCGGGAAACGGCGCCGCAATTGAACTTCGAGACCCATTTCGTCACCGAGCAGATTTCCCGGGAGGCGCGTCATTATTACGAGCTGAACGCCGCACTGGCCCCCTTCCAGGACACCCCGGCCAAAGAGCGCACGGCCGCGCGATTGCTCGCCAGCACCATCGAAGAGCGGCTCAGAGCCACTCTGGAGCGGCTGTTCCGCCTCCTCGGCCTGCGCTACCCGCCGAAGGAGATCTATTCGGCCTACCAGGCGGTGGCGCTTCGCAAGCACGAGGAAGCGACGGCCGCGCTGGAGTTCCTGGACAACACCCTGGAGCGCGATCTCAAACGGATTCTGCTCCCCTTGCTCGACGCCCCGGAATACCTGCATGAGCACGGCAAGGAGCTTTTCGGAGTCGAGGTCCGCTCCGCCGAGGACGCCGTGCGGGAGCTGATCCGCTCTCACGACCCGTGGCTCGTGGCGTGCGCGATGGCCGCGGCCGCGGAGCTCGGCATGCGCAATCTCGCGTCCGAGATTCACCAGGCGGCCGAAGCGTCGGAGGAAGAAGTGCTGGAAGTCGCCCGGTCGGCCGAAGCCCGGCTGGCGGCGTGAGGCCGGCGGCCGATTGGGAACGGAGGTGGACTTGGCCGAACTGAACATCGTCGAAAAAGTGATCGCGCTCGAAGGCGTCGAGCTGTTAGGCAGTCTGTCGCCGGAGCAGCTCGCCCGCATCGGGACCATCGCCCAGGAGATGAAGGTCCCTCCCGGCAAGATCGTCCTCGACCCGGCCAAGCCGGCGGATGGCCTCTACGTGATCGTTGAAGGCGCCGTCGAGCTGAGCCGCAACGGCGAGGCCCTGACCGTCGCGCGGCAGAACGAAGTCCTCGGCGCCTGGGCCCTCTTCGACGAGAGCGACCCCATTCCGGTCGCGGCCAAATCCATCGAGGACACGCGCCTGCTGCGCATCGGCCGCGACGATTTCTACGACCTGCTTTCCGATAACACCGAGATCACCTCCGCCATCTTCTCGACTCTGGTGAAGCGTTTTCGAAAGCTGGTGGAGCAATGAGCTCGCCCGCCGCCGAGTTGCATCAGTTCGCCGCCATCGGCCGCCTGCTGGCCGGAGTCGTGCACGAGATCAACACGCCGATCGGCTCCATCTTCTCGAACACCGAGGTGATCCTGCGGTCGCTCGAAATGCTGGAGCCCCTACTCGCCGACGGACGGCCCGAGCAGTTGGAAAAGGCGCGCCGCATCGCCGCCACCTGCCGGAGCCTGGCGGGCGTGGACCGCATCGCCTGCGACCGGATCCGCTCCGTGATCCGCGGGCTGAAGACCTTTTCGCGCATCGACGGCGGGGAGCCGCGCAAGGTCGACCTGAACGAGCATCTGCGCGACACCCTGAAACTCACGCAGGCGGAGTTTCGGCGGCGGGTCGCCGTCAACACCGATTTCGGCGAACTGCCGGAGATCGAGTGTTATCCGCAGATGCTGAACCAGGTCTTCCTGAATCTGCTGGTCAACGCCGGGCAGGCGATCGACGGCGAAGGCTCGATCACGGTGCGGACCCGCGGCGAGGGCGGATCGGCGCATATCTCGATCGCCGACACCGGCCGCGGCATGACGCCCGAGCAGAAGGCCCGGGTGTTCGAAGCCGGTTTCACGACGAAAGCCCTCGGCGAAGGCGCCGGCATGGGTCTTTGCATTTCCCGGGAAATCATCGAAGAAAAGCACGGGGGCGCGATCGATTGCGAGAGCGAGCCCGGGCGCGGAACGACCTTCCATATCCGCATCCCCGTGCGCCAGACAAGGAGGGTCGGCCAGTGAATCAGAATCCGCAGAATGGGCACAGTGGCCAGAATGGGTATCACCCATCGGTCATGATCGTCGACGACGAAGAGATGGTGATCACGAGCATTCGCGCGTTCCTGCAGCTCGAGACGGACTTCGACGTCCATGGCTTCACCGACGCCGAGCAGGCCGCCGGCTTCGCGGCCAACAACCGCGTGGACGTGGCCGTCTCCGATTACCTGATGCCGAAGATGAACGGCATCCAGTTGCTAGGAAAGGTGAAGGAGGCGCAGCCCGAAACCAGCCGCGTGCTGCTGACGGGCCATGCCGACAAGCAAAGCGCCATCCAGGCGATCAACCAGGTGGCCCTCTTCCAGTATCTGGAGAAGCCCTGGGACAACGCGCAGCTTCTCCTCATCGTGCAAAGCGGCGCCGAGCGCGCCCGTCTGTTTCGCGATCTCCACGAAAAAGTGGAGGAGCTGGACTGCGCCAACACCAGCCTGAAAGACGTGCAACGCCGCCTCATCAAGGCCTTCCTGTAGGGTTCGGCCCCGGCCTGTCACATTTCCCGCCCAGCCGGTGTTGAGCGTTTGTGAAGGATAATATTGGTATGAAGCCATACGCGCTGGCGCTCGCCCTGCTGCTTCCCTGCTTTGCGGCCGCGCCGGAAATCGATAAAGCCAAGGCGCTGGGAAGCCCCACTGCGCCGGTCATGCTGGAGGTGTTTGCGTCGTTCGATTGTCCGCACTGCAAGGAATTGCACGAGACGACGATGCCGCTGGTCATGCGCGACTACGTCGTGCCTGGCAAGGTCTATGTCGTGAATCGGGAGTTCCCTCTGTCGGGCCAGTACCACCCGTACGCAAGAGAGGCGGCCAATTACGCCGTGGCGGCCGGCCGCGTCGGAAAATATCAACAGGTGGCGGAGGCGTTGTTCAATACGCAGGCGGTTTGGGCGATGAATGGCAAAGTCTGGGACAGCATTGCGTCCGCCCTGACCCCCGCGGAGCAGAAGCGGGTGCAGACGCTCGTGAAGGACCCCGCCGTCCTGGCGGAAGTGGAGCGCGAGTATCAGGAAGGGGTCGGCGCCGGCATTAATGCCACTCCCACCGTGATCGTCACGCAGGGCGCCAAGCGCTATCCCATCAACGCCCAGCAACTCCGTTACGACCTCCTGAAGTCCCTGCTCGACGGAATGTTGAAATGAGATTCCTCGCCTTTGCATTCACCGCCCTCCTGGCGTGCGCGGCGGCCGCGCCCGACGTGGAAAAGGGCAAACTGATCGGGACCCCAACGGCGCCCATCCGCATCGACGTCTATAGCGACTTCGCCTGCCCCGCCTGCAAGAATTTCCACGAGCAGACGCTGCCGATGATCGTCGGCGAATACGTGATGTCCGGCAAAGTCTACATCGCCAACCGGGAGTTTCCGTTGAACATCCCGGAACACAAGTTCTCGCGCGAAGCGGCCAACTATGCCTCCGCCGCGGCGCGCCTCGGCATCTATCAGCCGGTGGCCGACGCGCTGTTCCGGAACCAGTCGTCGTGGGCTGCGAGCGGCAGAGTCTGGGAGACGGTCGCCGCGGTGCTCAACGCCGAACAGCAGAAGAAAGTGCAGGCCCTGGCGAAAGACCCGTCGGTCCTCGCCGAAGTGCAGCGCGACGTCGATGCCGGCATGAAGGAGAGGATCGCCAGCACGCCGACCATCTTCGTGACCCACGGCGCGCAGCATTTCCCCATCACGTACCCGGTCAACTACGCCTTCCTCCGGTCATTGCTCAATGGATACCTCAAATAAAGCGTTCCGCTGGGCCGCCTTCATCGTGAGGGTGGCCCTGGGCGCGATCTTCGTATATGCGGCATGGGCCAAATTGAGCCTGCCATGGCAGCTTTTCGCGATGTCGATCGACTCGTACCAATTGCTGCCGCCTTCCTTAGTCGAAATCCTCGCGCGCACCTTGCCCTGGTTCGAGATGCTGATCGGGCTGCTGCTCATCGCCGGCCGCTGGCTGCGTGCGGCAAGCGGGATAACGTCGCTGCTGCTGTTGGTATTCTTCAGCCTGATGGTGCGCGCCGCCGTCAAAGGACAGGAAATCAGCTGTGGCTGCTTCGGCCCCGGCGAAACCATCTCCTGGAAGACGATGCTCCGCGACGGCTCGATGCTCGCCGGCTCGCTCTTCGTGACCGCGATGGCGTTTCTCAGCCGCCGCAAATCTCCGCTGACCGGACCAGCGTCGCCCCAGCCGCTTGACACTCCGCCAACGACCGCGCCGAATCTTCCGCCTTCAGAGTCTCTATAGCGTCGATCGCGATCGCCACCGGCTTTCCGGTCTTCAGCAGGCCGTGGACGGCATACTGCACGCAGATCTCCGTAACCACCCCATAAACTACGTAGCGGTCCACGCCTAAGCGCTCGACCACGCGCGACAGGTTGGGCGCGGCGAACACGTCCACCGTCTGCTTCTCCACGACGATCTGGCGCGCGCCGTCAATCGCGATCTCGCACGGACGGTTCGGGACGACCACGCGGCCGTTGAGCAGCGTCGTTTCCGCCTTGCGCTGCCCCCACGTCCCTGAGACGCAGTGATGCGGCCAGACCTGGAATTCGGGGTCGTTCTCCGCGTGGGCATCGGTGGTCGAGACCACCGGAATGCCATGTTCGGCGGCGTAACGGTTGAGCCGCGCGATCGCGGGCACGATGCGCTCGGCCCCGCGGACATAGAGCGCGCCGGCCGGGCACACAAAATCCAACTGCGAATCGACGTCGAAGAATGCGGTCTTCATCGGATTAGATTATGACGCGTCCGGTCGATTAGCTCGCGCAGCTCGCGGCTGTAAATCACATTTCGCGGCTCGGCCGTCTCCAGTTCCCGCAGCGCCGGCGCAAGCTTCGCGATCGATTCGGACGCGCGCCCGCGCGCCTGCTCCAAAGTGGGCAGCGGCTCCGCCAGGGCGCCGCCGAGCAGAACCGGCCGCAGCAGAGCCTCGCCGTTGCCGCATTCTCCGGAGCGCGCGATGACGTCCCGCTCCGTGGCGCGAAACACCTGCTTGGCTCCGGGCGCCGAAATCTTGTCTTCGCTGTACTTTGCCGCGAAGCGCTTGATGCCGTGAATGTCGAGCTCCACCAGCTTGTACGTGGCCGGCATCGCCGGCGCGTCGGCCGACGTCGCCAGTTGTGTTCCCACCCCGAACGAATCGATCGGCGCGCCCGCGTTGACGATCTCGCGGATCCGGTGCTCGTCGAGATCGCCGCTGGCCATGATCTTCGCGTCCTCGAGACCGGCCTCGTCGAGAATCGCCCGCACCTGCCGCGAGAGTCCGATGAAATCGCCGCTGTCCAGCCGCACGCCCCACAGAGGCCGTCCCTGCTTGGCCGCTGCGCGCGCGCCGCCGAGCGGATCGTAGGTGTCGATGAGTTGCACGGCGGCTTCGCCCAGCACGCGCTGCAGCTTGCGGAAGGCCTCGCCCTCGCAAGCGAACGACATCACCCACGAGTGCGCCGAGGTTCCCATCACGGGAATCCCGTACCGAAACCCCGCCAGCGTGTTGCTGGTCCCCGCGCACCCTCCGAGATACGCGGCGCGCGCGCCCAGCACACCGGCCTCCGGCGTGTGAGCCCGCCGCGTTCCGAATTCGACGACCCCGCGCCCCGCCGCCGCCTCGACGCAGCGCGCCGCCTTGGTCGCGATCATGCTCTGGAAGCCCAGCGTGGCCAGCGCGTACGTCTCCGGAATCTGGGCTTCGATGATCGGCGCTCGAATCGCGGCGACCGGCTCGTTCGGAAACACCGGAGTGCCCTCCGGCATCGCGAACAAATCGCCCGTGAAGCGGAAGCCGCGCAGGTAGTCCCAGAACCCGCTGGAGACGTGACGGAACTGCGCAAGCGACCGCAGGTAATCGACCTCCGCCTCCGTAAATCTCAGATTGAGCAGGTACTCGACCAGTTGCGGCAACCCCGCCGCCAGGATGAAATTGCGGTGCGCCGGAAGCCGCCGGAACACGAGCTCGAACGTAGCCTTCTCGTCCGTCTTGCCGGTCTCGAAGTACCCGGCCGCCATCGTGAGCTCGTACAGATCGGTGAGAAGCCCGTTCATGAAAATGCCCGTCCGCCCGCGCCAGCCACCGAGGAAAATGCGTTTCCCGGCACAGAGGAAAAAAGTCCGCCCCGCGAAAAACAGGCCCTTCCCGCCCTACTTCTTAGCCGGTTCCGGAGCCGCCACCTTCACATCCGCAGCCGCCCTTTGCAGATCCTCCGCCGCCTTGGCGTCCACCTCATAGATGCTCGGCTCGTTCTCCCGTTGCGCGAAATACTGCGCCCCCTGCTTGCGGATCGTGACCTTTTCCACCCGCTTGCCGCTATTCGACGTCACCGTCGCCTCGAACACCGCGTCCCCGCCACCCTTCTCCACGAACTTCACCGCGCTCAGATCGCGCAGCTTGTCGATCAGCGTCTGGACACTGCCGTTGTCCATCGTCTTGCCCCCGGCCGTCCATTTGTCGCCGCTCTTCGTGTATGAAGCGCCCTTCACATCGACCTTGCTCGGATCGCTGAACCCGAAATCGAACACCTTCTTATTGCGGAAGTCGTCGAGCCCCTTATCCAGCGCGTCGCCGACATCCGCCGCCACCTTGTACACGCCCTCGATCGCCGAGCTCTTGGCGAAGTAGTTCTTGTCTTTGTCCTTGTGAACTTCGAGCGTCTGCGTCCCGCTCGCGTCCGTCACCGTCGCGGTCGCCACCTTGGCGCCCGACGCGAAACCCTTGGCCGCGTCCTCGGTCGCCGTAAGGTCCATCTTGGCGTCGCGGAGCTTGTCGACCACGCCATTCACCGCCGAGCTGTCCGCGCGTAGCGGCCGCGGCTTCACGATCTGCCACTCGTTCTGCGCGTCCTTCCCGAACTCCACCGTCTGCCCCTTCGCCTGCAAATCGACGCGCGTCAGCTTGTCCTGGTCGAACGTCAGCAGCCGCTTGTCGCGAAGATCGTCCGGACGCTTGTCAAGGCTCGATTTGACGAAGCTCGCAATCGTAAAGACACGCGCGTCGTTGGCGAGCTTGGCATATGCGCCCGACCCGGTCGGCGTATCGTCGCCGATCGACACTTCGTCGGTCTTCCCGTCCTTGCGCTTGATGCGGATCGAGAGCGTCGGATCGATGAGGCCGTACGGCTTCAGATCCTCCGCCTTCTCCTCGATGACCTTGTCCGCATTCAACGACGACAGATTCGTCACCATCGACGAAACCGCGTCCTGATCCGCGGCCAGAGGCTTGGGCTCGGTCATGCGCCACTTGCCGCCTTCGCGCGTCAGGCTTTCCACCTCGCCCGTCAGTTTCTTGATCTGGATCTCCTGAAACTGATCGTCGGGGATCGTCAGCAGCTTCGTGCTCGTGTCCGTGCCCTTGGTGGTGGCCGACGCCTGCTTTTTATTCGACCACCAGACCACCCCGCCCAGGACAGCCAAAAGAACGACGGCTATAAGAAGTCCCTTCGGCTTCATGGGCTACCTCCGCTTCCACCAGGTGGCCATCCCGAACCCGACCACCGCCAGCGGGAAGATCACCACGCTCAGCCAGAAAACCATGTTCAGCTTCTGCGCGCTCAGATTCAGCGGCCGGTCCTCGGCCGCTTTCGGACGAATCGAGATGAGGTCTTCGTCCGCCGTCAGCCAGTTGATCATGTTGAGATACATGTCGCGGTTGCCGTTGAACCGGATGAAATTGTTCCCCAGCCACTGCGAGCTGCCGACCACCACGAAACGCCCTTGCGACGCGCCGTTGTACGTGCCGGCGGCCGCCAGCAGCAGCGGCCCCTTCTTGTCCTTCTTGGGATCGATGCGGACCTGCCCGGAGGCCAGGTCGCTGGTCGCGTAGCTGTTTTCGCTGGTCGAAAACAGCTTCTCGACGGTCGTTTTATCGCCGTTCTTGATGTCCAGCGTGCGCGACAGCGGATACGCCGTCGCAACGTCCTTCAACTGGTTCACGATGGCGTGCGATTCGTACGTCGCCACCAGCGGCACCGCTTCGCTCAAGCCGAAAATCTGCCCGATGCCGCTGACGTCGAGCGCCAGGTCCTTGTTCGCCGTCACGCCCCAACCCGCCAGCACCGCATCCAGCGTGGCGTTCTCGTCGATCGGCGAGCGGCCCATATTCAGTGGAGGGTCGATCAGGAACAGCGCGTGTCCGCCGCCCTCCACGTATGCCTTGATCGCGTCCGCTTCCGGCTGCACATACTCGTGCTGCGGCCCGGCGACGACCAACACCGTGCAATCGCCCGGAACCGCGATCTTCCCCGCGGTGGGAGCGCCCGCCGCGGGGGTGGTCGCCGTGGCGGCGCCGCTCTGCAACAGGTTCACCGTTTTCGTCTTGTAATTGTTCCGTTCCAGCGCGTCCTTCGCCGCGGAGTAGCCGGCGCGATCCGTGTCCGCGATGCTGTGTTCACCGCTGCCCGTGATGAAGCAGGCGTTGCGTTCGCCGGTCTTCAGCGAGCGGATCAGCGCCCCAGTCACTTCCTCCTCGGTGAGCGACTTGGCTTCTTCCTTCTTCACGCCGCTATCGATCAGGATGCTGACGTCGCGCCGGTAGCCGGCGGCTTTCGCAATCTGCGGCTTCTTCACCGGATCCACGAATGTCACGTGCAGCTTCGGCGAGAGCGCTGAATAGCGGTCCAGCAGGTCGCGCGCCTGCGGAAAGCGCGTCTGGTCGTCGAAGTAGTAAATCGTGACGTCCTTGCTCAGGTTGCCGACGACCTTCTTCGTCTGGTCCGCCAGGCTGAACTGCTTGTTGGCGGTCGAATCGTATGACTTCGTGTACCGGTTGGCCAGGAAGTTGATCGCCGCCAGCACCGCGATGATCACCACCGTGTAGACGAACGCGTAAGCGCCGAACTTCGTCTGTCGCGACTTCATCCAGTTTTGCGCCATGTTATGCCCTCCACCGCAGCGATTCCATCGCACGGGAAGTCAGGAATAAGGAGAAGAAAATCATCGACAGGTAGAAGACCACGTCCTTCAACTCCAGCACCCCCTTACTGAAATTCTCGAAGTGGGTGACGATGGAGAGGTAATTCACCACTTGCGCCGTCACCGTGGTGTCGAACGCCGTGAACCAGCTCAGCAGCCACAGCAGCAGGCAGACAAAGAAGGTGACGCCGCCCGCGATAATCTGGTTGCGCGTGGTGGTCGAGATGAACACCCCCACCCCCAGCAGGCAGCCTCCCTGCAGAACCAGCCCGAGGTACGCGATCAGCACCGGCTTCAGGTCCGGCCGGCCCCAGGCGAACAACAAACCGATATTGATCATCGACATGGCCAGCACGCACAGAAACAACAGCATTGCGCCCAGCCACTTGCCGATGATGATCTCCGCGTCCTTCACCGGCGAGGTCATCAGCAGCTCGATCGTGCCGCGGCTCTTCTCCTCGGCGAAGGTGCGCATCGTGATCATCGGGATCAGGAAAAGCGCCACCGTCGACGCAAAACCCAGCAGCGGCCGGATAATTTGCTCGTTGACGTTCATCTGCGCCTGCTGGCCCATCATCTGCGCCTGAAAGCTGTACCGGATCATGTCGCGCGTGGCCGTGTAGAAGCCGAAGCCGAAAATCAGCCCGAAGAACGCCATCAGGATATAGGCGATGGGAGACGCAAAATAACTCTTGAGTTCCTTCTTGCAGATGAGGATGATGTTGCTCATTTCTTGCCTCCCTCTTTTTCGACGTCTTTCTTCTCCGCGGTGGTGAGTTGCAGGAAGATGTCTTCCAGACTCAGCCCGACCGCCCGCAGCTCGCTCAGGTTCCAGCCCGAGTTGACCACCGTGCGCGCCAGGTCGGCGCGAATCTGGCGGCCTTGCAGGCTCTCGACCTCAAACTGCAGGCGGCCGTTCTTCGAATCCTTCATCACCACGCGGCTGACGCCCGAAACCTGCTCCAGTCGCTGTTGCACCTCGCTCGGATTGGGCCGTCCGTCGGCGCCCTCCACCTCCAGCGCCACCGACTCGGAGCCGCGCAGCCGGTTGGTCAGGTTCGCCACCGAATCGATCGCCACCAGCTTGCCCTGGCTGATGATGATCACCCGCTCGCACGAGTGCTCGACCTCGGACAGAATGTGGGTGCTGAGGATGATCGTGTGCTCGCCCGCCAGTTGCTTGAGCAACTCGCGGATTTCGATGATCTGCTTGGGATCGAGCCCGGAAGTGGGCTCGTCGAGCACCAAGACGTCGGGGTTGTGGATGATCGCCTGCGCCAGCCCGACGCGCTGCCGGTAGCCCTTCGACAGCTTCCCGATCAGCTTGCTGCGGACATCGCCGACCGCGCACCTGCCCATCACTTCATCCACCCGCCGGTCGATCTCGCCGGAGGGGATGCCTTTCAGCCGCCCGACGAAGTTGAGGTACTCGCAGACCTCCATCTCGGGGTAGACCGGAGGCGTTTCCGGGAGGTAGCCGATGCGCCGCTTGACCTCCATCGGCTGCTCGATTACGTCGTACCCGGCGACGTTCGCCGAACCGGACGTGGGCGGCAAAAAACAGGTCAAAACGCGCATTGTTGTCGTCTTTCCGGCCCCATTTGGGCCCAAAAAGCCGACAATTTGTCCCTTTTCCACCTCAAAAGAGATGTTGTCTACCGCGACCGTGCGAGCGTATCGCTTGGTTAGACCTTCCACTTTGATCATATTGTGATGTCCCAGATCAGACAGACGTGCCTGGTCGCCGTTTGGGCGCAAGAAGGCGCTTACAAACGGGCGCCAAAACGGAATCCCTATGAAATTTCATCATACGGAGGGTGGGCAAGTGTTGTCAAACAAACAGCCAAGCCCCTACATCCCGAGCTCTTTCGTCAGAAAGGCCAGCCGGTCCGCCCACTCGTCGATCGTCTTCGTGACCGGCTTTCCCGCTCCGTGGCCGGCGCGCGTCTCGATACGGATCAGCGCCGGCCGCCCGCCCGCCTGCGCCGCCTGCAGCGTCGCCGCGTACTTGAAGCTGTGGCCGGGCACGACCCGGTCGTCATGATCCGAGGTCGTGATCAGCACCGCCGGATACTTCGTCCCGGGCTTGATATTATGCAGCGGTGAATACGCGCGCAGCGTCTCGAACTGCGATGCGTCGTCCGACGACCCGTATTCGTCCACCCACGCCGCCCCGATCGTGAATTTCTGGAACCGCAGCATGTCCATCACGCCGACCGCCGGCATCGCCGCGCCGAACAGGTCGGGCCGCTGATTCAGCACCGCGCCGATGAGCAGGCCCCCATTGCTGCCGCCGAAAATCGCCAGCTTCGGCGTCGAGGTGTACTTGTTGGCGATCAGCCATTCCCCCGCGGCGATGAAATCGTCGAACACGTTCTGCTTCTTGGCGCGCTTCCCCGCGTCGTGCCACTCGTCGCCGTACTCCGCCCCGCCGCGGAGGTTCGCCACGGCGTACATCCCGCCCATCTCCATCCAGGCGATGATGCTCGGGTTGAACGACGGCAGCACGCTGACGTTGAACCCGCCATACGCGTAGAGAAGGGTGGGAGTCTGTCCATTTCGTTGCATGCCCTTCCGGTGGACCAGCGTCATCGGGATGCGCGTGCCGTCCTTGCTCGGGTAAAAGACGCGCTCCGACTCGAACTGCGCCGGGTCGAACCCGACCTTGCTCTGCCGCACCACGGCCGCCGCCGCCGTCGCGGGATCGATCCGGTAAATCGCCGTCGGCGACGTGTAGCTGGTGTACTGGAAAAACATCTCGGAATCGTCGGGCCGCCCCGGCAGAAACACCGCCTGGCCCACGCCCGAGAGTGGCACATCCTTCACCAGCCGCCCGTCGAGCCCGAACACCTTCACCGCGCTGGCGGCGTCCTTCAGGTAGGAGACCACCAGCCGGTCCTTCACGACACGCGCGGCGTCGATCGGCTCCTTCTGCTGCGGCACGATCTCGCGCCAGTTCCCACGTTGCGGACGAGCCAGGTCGATCGCGATGATGCGCCCCTTCGGCGCGTGGTCGGTGGTGTGGAAGTAAAAGACGCTGCCGCGGTTCGCCAGCGGCGAATACAGCGCATCGAGATCGCGGATCAGCTCCACCGTTTTCGGCGTGGCCTCGCGAAGGTCCTGGTAGAACAGCAGGTTCTTGCCGAAATCGGTGGTCTCGACGACGAGCAGCAGGTACCGCCCGTCCTCGCTGACCTGCGGGGCGAACATCCACTGCTTCTGGTCGGGACGCTCGTAGATGAGCTTGTCCGCGGATTGCGGCTCGCCCAGCCGGTGCAGGTAGAGCTTGGCGAAGACGTTCTCGCCGCGCAACGCTTCGCCCGGCTTCGGCTCGGCGAACCGCTGGTAGTAGAAACCGCGCTGGTCGGGCGTCCACTCCGCACCCGAAAACTTGCTCCAGCGCACCACGTCGGGCAGGTCCGTGCCTGTCGCGATATCGCGCACATGCCATTCCACCCAGTCCGACCCGGCGTCGGCGAGGCCGTACGCCAGCAACTTGCCGTCCTTGCTGGGTTCGACACCGGCCAGCGCCGCGGTGCCGTCGGCGCGCAGCGTGTTCGGATCGAGCAGCGTCCGCTCCTTGCCGTTCAACGCGTCCGCGACATACAGCACATCCTGGTTCTGCAAACCGTCGTTGCGTGAAATGAGATAGCGCGGGCCGGCCTTCTCCAGGCCGTGGAAGCGCTCGTAATTGTAGAGCGTCAGCAGCCGGTCCTTGAACTTGCTTCGCTGCGGAATGCGCGAGAGATACTCCTGCGTGACCCGGTTCTCGTCCTCCACCCACTTGACCGTCTCAGCCGAGTCGGTGTCCTCGAGCCAGCGGTACGGGTCGGCGATCTTCGTGCCGTGATAATCGTCCGATACGTCCGATTTCCTCGCCGCCGGATAGTGCATCGTTTGCGCGTACGCCATCCCGATTCCCAAAACGGCCAGCAGCCCGTGTCTCATTTCGCCCCGCCATTCAACAATCCGCGCACCCGCAGCCAGTCGGCAAGCCGCCCGGGCCAGGTGGAAAGCGCCTCATCCGTCTGCGCCAGTCCGACTCCGTGCGGGCCGCGCTCGTAGATGTGCAGCTCCGCCGGCACTCCCGCCTTGCGCAGCGCCGAGTAAAACAGAATGCTGTTTTCGACCGGCACCGTGGCATCGGTCGTGGTATGGAACAGGAAGGTCGGCGGCGTCTGCGGCGTCACCTGCAATTCATTGGACATCAGTTCCACGAGTTTGGGGTCCGGGTTGTCGCCGAGCAGCGACCGCATCGAGCCCCTATGCACGAAAGACGTGGTGAAGGAAATCACCGGGTACGCCAGGACCATGAAATCCGGCCGGCTGGAGACGCGATCGGTGGGATCCGCCGCGCTCGCGTTCCCCGCGTCGAAATGCGTGCCGGCGCTCGAGGCGAGATGTCCACCCGCCGAAAACCCCAGGATGCCGATACGGTCGGGCTGCACCCGATACTCCGACGCCTTGGCGCGCACCGTCCGGATCGCACGTTGCGCGTCGCCGAGCTCGATCGGATGCCGATATTTCGGGCCGAGGCGGTATTTCAGGACGAACGCGGTCACCCCCAGCGAGTTGAACCAGCGCGCGAACTGATCGCCCTCCTTGTCCATGGAAAGCCCGACATACCCGCCGCCGGGACAGACGATGACCGCCGTCCCGACTCCCCTCCCCGCCGGGACCGGATAGGCCGCCAGCGTAGGCTTGTCGACGTCTTCGGTTCCGAGCGCCCCGGGCGCTCCATCGGCCCAAAGCGGCTCGGGTTTGGGAGCGGGCTGCGCGAAGGCGGCAGCGGCAGCGGCAAGAAAGAGAAGGAGCTTCATCGAACTTACGTTACCGCAATCAAGGGCGCTGATCGGTTCGAGGCCTTTGTCGCATCCTGTTAGTGCGTCATCGAGTAGACCACGAAGTTCACCCCGATCCGGATGCCTAGCGCCGAAAATTTCTCGGGGTACCTCGGTTCATCCGCCCACTCCCACGAATCCCCCACGTCGTTGTTGAAACAGATACCCACCATCAGCCGCTGTTTGTCGTCGTAGACCCCCATCCAGTGCGGGACCGTTCCGGCGGCGCGCTGTGCCATACGTCCGCCGTCGAGCGCCCAGCGGCCCGGCACCTGGTAGCGGTCGTCCAGGTCGTAGACGGCATGAAAGATCGGGTCGGCGTTGTCGATGTCCACCACGGGGCGGTCGGGAAAGACCTTGCGCATGCTCTCGTCGAAGCGCTCATACTCGTCGGCGTTCCAGAAGTCGTCCATCATCAGAAATCCGCCGCGTAGCAGGTACTCGCGCAATGTCTTCGCCTGGGCGTCGGTCAGCTTCCAGTCCCCCATCTCGCCGGCTATCAGCCAGGGCCAGTTGAAAAAATCGTCGAGATCGTCGGGACTGACCGGCTGCTCCGCCGACCGCACGTGCACCCTGGTCAGCCGCCGCAAAGCGGATGCGAAATGCCGGTCGGCGCGCGGATAATCCTGCGTCCAACTGGTGCCGCCCTCGCGCCAGTCGGGCAGTCCACCGTAGAAGCGCGAGTACCGGCTGAAACGCGCGTTCGGATGTTGGGGGTACATCAGCCGCGCCTGCACCCATTCGGTTTTTTCCTGAAAATCGGGCGGCAGCGGAATGTTGTCGTACCCCTCCATGCTCGGGTATTGGCGGAACGGGCGTTGCGCATAGACCGCGCCGAAGATCGCTACAACTCCCGCCGCGCAGGCGAGCGCGCGCCGGCTACCCATAAGCTGCCGCCACGTGCTTCCGGATGAAATCGATATCGTGCCGGATGCCGCCGAGTTCGTCCTTCGGATGGTAGTCCACCGGCAGCGAGATCGGCCCCGTGAACCGGACCGCCGCCAGCGCTGCAAAGAACTTCGTCCAATCCACCATGCCGTCCCCGAGCGGGCAGGGCGCGGGCTTCCAGGCGCCGCTCGCTTCCTTACTCCACACAAAATCGCGCGCCGTCACCATTTTGATGCGTGGCAGCGCCAGTCGTAACGCCAAAGACCAGCCTCCGACCCCGCCTTCCGCCACGGCGTCGCCGATATCGAACGCATAGCCCACCGTCCGGGGATCCAGGCCCCGTATCAGCATGTTGGTGTCCCACACCGCGGCGCCGACGTTCTCACCGGCCACGTTTCGGATCGCCAGGGTCATATTCACCGCGCGCGCCAGCGATGCCAGCCCCGCGATGTCGCGCTGCACCTCTTGCAGGCGCGCCTCGAGATCGCCCGCCGGCGGATATTTCCATTGCCCCGCCCGGAAAATCGGCACCCCCATCTCGCCCGCGATCGCCGCGACGTTCCGGATCGTCGGGTCGGTGAATGTGGTGTAGGCAGTCGTGATGACCGGGACATCCAACCCGACGCCGGTGATGGCTTCGATGGCCCGCATCAGATCCACGGCGGATTGCTCGGGCGCCACATGGCCGCCGGCCATGACAGTCAGATCGCAGCCATCCGCCCCGAGGCTCTTCAGCACCTGCCCCAGCTCGTCGTACGGCACTTTGATGAGGACTTGGGAGTACAGGCAGACCGCGGGCCTCGTGCGCACCTTGGGGCCGTTTCCCGGACGGAACTGCGCGGCGGCGGTGGCGCCAGCCGCCAGACCCGCAAACAACCTCCGTCTCGTCAGACTCATAGGGCGGAAATCCCACTCGCTATTGTAGTGCAGGCTAACGCTTGCGAACGCTCTTACCGGCCGGCTGTCCGATGATCGACTCCCGATCCCCCTTCTGCCAGGTCTCCTGCGCCTGCCGGTCGGTCAGTCCGGCCGCCCGCGCCAGCAACAGAAACGGCGGCAGCGCATACCGCGGAGCGTTCCAGCGCGCCATTTCCGCCAACGCGGGAAGAGATCGCTGGCGAACCTGTTCGAGGACATCGGCGCCTCCCCGGTCGGTGAGTGTGAGGAGCGCCCGGATCGACTCCATCCGGTCGCTGAGCACGACCGAGTTCAGCAGTTCGAGAAACCACGTGGGGGCCACCTTGAGGCGCGCCACCGCAAAGGCATTCAGCGAGCGGATGGCGTTGGCCCGCACCGCCTCGTCGGGGTCCTGAACGGCCGACTGCAGGTCGTTCACAACGTCCGGCTTCTTCGGCGAGTATCCGATAATGGCCGCTGCCATGGCGCGCTGATCGGCGTCCGCGCTCTCGTGCAGGACCGCGCGCAATTCCTCCAGATGCTCCGAGGCAAAGCCGGCAAACCGGTCCTGGTAGGCGCGCGCTTGCGGATCGGCCATGAGCGAGTGGCCGGCCGTGAGATCCTCGGCCGCCGTTCCCTGACCCGCCGCGCGCTGGACGGCCTCGAGAAACAGGCGGTACGCGTTGACGAGTTCCTCGGGCAAAGCCGCGCTGCCCGCGGGCGCAGATTGGAAGGCTGCGTGCGGCGCGCCCTTTTCTTCGATACCGATGAAGAGGATCGCCCGCGGCCCCTGGCAGCAGACGGCTTCCACCCGCGCCAGGATCACACCCGGGATCTCGGCGATCTGGTCCTCCAGCGCGCCCTTGGAAGGCGGAATGGGATCGCCTGTTTTGAGACGGATGGCGGCGAGAATGCGGTCCGCCGTCAGGCTCCGCAGTCCGTAGAAATCGATCTCGCCGACCGCGGGCGCCTGGGCGTACCCGGAGACGCAGAGGAGCAGTACGGCAAGTCGGGTCACACTGAAGAGACGCGCGAAGGGGCAGGAACGGTGCGCCGTTCCGTTATTTACCCGGCTTGCCCAATACCAGCAGCGGCACGACCGCCCCCGCCACCGCGCCGCCGAAGAGCGCCGCATTGCCTGCCCCCAGGTACGACGCCAGGAGACCCACCAGGGCGCCAATGCCGGCCCCGACTACGGCCACCATGATGCGTTTTCCCATCAACTATTTCTTGCCGGAATCGCCAATGATGTAGACCTTCTCGTTCGGGCGCACCAACTTGAGCCGCTCCCGGATTTCGAGCTCCTGCTCGGCTGGATTGTCGTTCAGCCGGCGAATGTGTTCGCGCTTGCGCTCGATGTCATGCGCCAGCGCGGCATTCCGCTTCTCCAGATCCCGGATCTGCGCGCGCTTTTCGGCCAGCGCGTGCAGTCCTTTCGGACCGCGCAACGTGACAAACGCATAACTGACTACGAGAACAAGCGCGATAACGTAGGCGGACGCTTTCATCTAGCTAGTGCCTGGACAATAATAGTAACATCGCTCAACGGGTCCGCTAAACCCTTTTTTCTCATGACGGATAAGATTGTAATCCTCAGCACCTGCGCCACCGCGGAAGACGCCGAGCGCATCGCGCGCGCATTAGTCGAGCAGCGTCTCGCGGCCTGCGTCAACGTGCTCCCGGGAGTGCGGAGCTTCTACCGCTGGAAAGGCGAGGTGGAATCCGCCGGCGAGTATCTGCTCGTCATCAAGTCGTCGCGTCTGCTCTTCGACGATTTGCGCATCGCGCTCGAGAAGGCGCATCCATACGAGGTCCCGGAAGTCGTTGCCCTTCCCATCGCCGATGGAGCCCGGAATTATCTGAACTGGCTGCAGCAGAGCCTGGGAAACTCGTGAGCAATCGGCTACAATCACTGTCGCCGGGATTGGCCCTGATCTTCGACATGGACGGGGTGATCGTCGATTCCAACCCGCTGCACCGCGTGGCATGGGAGACGTTCAACCGGCGCTATGGCATGCAGACCACCGAGGCCATGCACGAAAGCATGTACGGGAAGCGGAACGACGATATCGTCCGCAACTTTTTCGGGCCGGACCTGTCCCCCGAAGAAGTGACTGCGCGCGGCGCGGCGAAAGAGGCGCTGTACCGGGAATTGGCAAGAGGCCGCCTCGAAGAGATGCTGGTACCCGGTATCAGGGATTTCCTGGAGGAGTATCGCGGCGCCCCGATGGGACTGGCAAGTAATGGCGAACCAGAGAATGTGGGGTTAATACTCGACGAAGCCGGTCTTCGGCCCTATTTCCAGGCCGTCGTCGATGGCCACAAAGTCCTCAATCCAAAGCCGGATCCCGAGATTTATCTGCGCGTTGCGGCGATTCTACAGACCGCCCCCAGGAACTGTATTGTGTTTGAAGACTCGGCTACCGGGGTCCAGGCGGGCCTCGCGGCAGGGATGAGGGTAGTAGGATTCCGTACTACTCATGGCTACTTGCCCGGTACTAGTCTTACCGTCGATAATTTTCTCAGCGGGGATTTGCGGCGATGGTTGGCATCGGAACGGGTGGCGTCAGACTAGCGCTGGTACTCGCGCTTGCCTGGTCGCCGTTGGCATCGCAAACCACTCTCAGCCTGGAACAGGCCGGGACACGCGATCCGTCCGCCGATTTTGCCCCCGCGCATCTCAACGAGCGGGTTCTGCTGCGGGGAGTGGTGAATTCCCCGCCCTACCATTTCCCCGACCATACTCTCCTGGCCATTGAGGACGGCAGCTTTGGCGCGGTGCTGAAAGTCGAGCGCGCCGACGCCCGTCTCGAGGGATACCGCTCCGGTGATGAACTTCAAGTGGAGGGCACGATCGCGGCCTTTGCCGGGTTGCCCGTCGTCTTGCCCGCCCGGATCGTCAAAATGGGCGTCAAACCCGCCCCGGCGCCGGTGGATCTCCCACTCCGCGACGTCATGAGCTTGCGTTATCTCGGACGCCTCGTGCGGACGCAGGCGAAGATCCAGGCGGTGGGAGACACCGCCAACGGAGCGTATCTCCTCATGGAGGCGCCCGACCGCTTCCTTGTCTTCGTTCCTCTCCTCGCACACCAGCCATCCCTCCTCAACGGCCTCTCAAAGCCTGACTTGGTGCGTATCACCGGCGTCGCCTATCAGTATTGTTCGCGTCCGCCGTTCAACCGGAATTTCCAGTTACTCGTGCAGGAGCCGTCGTCCATCGTTCCCATACCGGCCCGGTGGATTCCACCGCCGGTGGCGCTCGGATCGGCCGTCGGACTGGTGGCGCTCATCGGCTTCGTTCTCTGGACCCGGGAGCGCCGGCTGCGCAAACAGCGCGAGCGTCTTCGCAAAACCTACAAACTCGGCGAGGAGATCCTCGGCGCGCCTTCCGCAGAGACGATTCTGAAACGGCTTGGCGAGACCCTGCCGGAGATTCTCAAGATCACCGGCGCGCAGATGTTCATCCATAATCGCGCCGCCAAGATGCTGGATTCGGTGGCTTCGGAAGGGGAGACGCCCGTTTCCCTTCCCCTCACGCCTCCACCGGGAGACGCCTCGCCGGCAGCGGTCTGGTGCTTCCAGTACCACAGCGTGCTGGCCATTCCGGACCCGGAGCGCAGCCCCTTCGCCGTTCGACGCGAGGATGGGCGCACTCCCAAGTCGATGCTCTTCATTCCCATGTGGGCGCAAAACGAAGTGGCCGGCGTCGTCGAATTGGACCGTCACGACCGGGCCCGCGTCTTCAGCGACGATGAACAGGAACTGGCGCAGCATCTGGCGAATCAGGCCGGAGCCGCGATCCGCCTGTTGGAACAGCGGACCGTGCAGGAACAGCTCTTCCGCACCGAAAAGCTGGCCGCGGTCGGACGCCTCATCTCGGGTGTCGTGAATCAACTGCGCTCGCCTCTGGAATCCATCGAGGATCTCTCCAACCGCGCGCTGACTCATGCTGTGTCGCCGAGTCTCGAGCGCGAACTGGTTTCCATCTCCGGCGAAGCGCGCAAGGCCTCGACAATCGTGGAGAGACTCGTCTCCTACGCGTCAGCTGAACAGGGCGACGCCCGTCCGGTGCAGGTCGGGGCCCTTTTGCGCAGCCTGATCGATTTTCGCGAGGGAGACTGGAAGGCTTCGGGAATCCGCATCCGCGACCTGACGACTCGCGAGCCGCTCGTCGTGTTGGGTGCGCAGGGCCAGTTGGAGCAGGTCTTCCTGAACCTGCTGGTGCATGCCGAGCAGGCTCTCGGCGATGCGCAGCAGAAAGTCATTACGGTGCGCACCAGCGTGCTGGCCAAGCGGCTGCTGGTCGAAATCGCTTTTACGGGCCCGTCGGTCTCCCGCAAACCAGGCGAGACCGCCGCCGTGCTCGGTGTGACCCGCAGCGTCGTCGCCGGGCACGGCGGCGAGGTCCGCCTGATCGAAAAGAGCAACGCGGACCCGAGATTCGAAGTGGAACTGCCGATCGCCACGAAGGAACGCGGCGCTTCCTCGGTCATCGTCACGGCAAACGGGCGTCCTCCCGATCCCTCCCGCCGGCTCACCGCGCTGGTCATCGAAAACGAGGAGGCCGCGCAGCGCCATTTCCTCGCCCTGCTCTCCGGCCGCGGATTCCGGGTCGTGCCCGTGGATAACGCCGACACCGGGCTCGATCTGGCGCACCGCATGCGCTTCGACGCGGCTTTCTGCTCGGTGCATGCTCCGGGTTTGAACTGGGTCGAGCTCTCCGAGAGGATGCAGGCGCGAGTGGGCGCATTCGTCCTCGTGTCCGACCGCTTCGATTCGGAGCTGGCCGTGGACTTCGAAGCCGAAGCGCGCTTCGTGGTCGCCAAGCCGGTGCAGGAATCCGACCTCGACCGCATCATCCGGGCGATCGACCCTCCCATGCCTGTCGCCAAGAACGGCGCAGCTTAATAAATCGTCAATTCCACCGGACTTCCCGCAGCGCACCCGGTCATCTTCGCAGCCGAAGCCTGCGACACCGAGATCTCGTAGTAACCCGAGCTCCCGACAATCGCAAACAGCTCTCCCGCTCCCGCCTCGGCATAGTTGCGCGCAATCACGCCGATCTGCCGCGGGCCGACGCCGAAGGCGAAGTTCTTTCCTTCCAACCCCGGGAACTCCTCGACATGGTAGTTCGTGACGATATTGCCAAACCGGTCGACCTTCAGGATGTGGCCGTTCCACGAGTGTTTGCCCGTCCGCACCGGCGTCTGGAACGCCGGCCGCAGGTAGTCGTCAATCGCTTTGCCCATGCGCGATGGCAACACTCCCGCCGCGATGTGCGCGGCTACCGGGGAGAAGATGTCGCGGCCGTGAAACGTATGGCTGACCGGCTTGCGAAAGTACCGGTCGTTCGAGATCAGCCGGATCTTGTGCTTCTCCCGCGCATAGATCATCGAAAGCGCCCCATTGTCCGGCGCGACGAAGTACTGCCCGGCGGCCTCCATCACGATCGGCCGGCGCGCCGTGCCGACGCCCGGATCGACCACCACCACGTGCACCGTCTTCTTCGGGAAACACCGGTATGCCTGGGCGATCACGTAGGCGCCTTCCCCAATTTCATATGCGCCGACCTCGTGGCTGATATCGACGATCCGCGCGTCCGGGCAGATGCCGAGAATGACGCCCTTCATGGCGCCAACGTAATGGTCCGTGAGGCCGAAATCGGTCGTCAGGGTCAGGATCGGTTTGGGCATTGTTAAACTGGATGTAAGTGCAGCGCTTCTATTTCGATCACAACGCCACCACCCCCGTCGCTCCGGAGGTCCTGGAAACGATGGTGTCGTGCCTCGGTCAAGTGTATGGTAACGCGTCGAGCATCCATCATTTCGGCCAGAGCGCGAAGCAGCGGCTGGAGTCCGCCCGGCGGCAGGTCGCCTCGCTGCTCCATGCCAATCCCACGGAACTGATCTTCACGAGCGGCGGCACGGAGGCCGACAACCTCGCGGTTCTGGGCGCGGTTCGCGCCGCCGGCCGGCAACCCGCCCATGTCGTGACCACCGCGATCGAGCATCCCGCCGTCCTCTCCGCCGTTCGGCAGCTCGAACGCGAAGGCGCCGCCGTGACTTGGGTCCGGGTCGGGTCCTCCGGACTGGTGAATCCGGACGACGTCCGCGCCGCCCTCCGGCCGGAGACCGTGCTCGTTTCCGTCATGCATGCCAATAACGAGCTCGGCACGGTGCAGCCGATCGCGGAAATCGCGCGCATCACGCGCGCAGCCGGCGTGCCTCTTCACGTCGACGGCGTCCAGTCCCTCGGCAAGATTCCGGTCGACGTGGAGGCGCTCGGAGTCGACCTCTATAGCATCAGCGGGCACAAGCTCTATGCGCCCAAAGGCGTCGGCGCGTTGTACGTCCGCAAGGGGACCCGCCTCGCGCCCATCGCCTTCGGCGGCCATCACGAGCGCGACCGCCGTCCCGGCACCGAAAACGTCCCTGCCATCGCCGCCTTTGGCGCGGCGGCGGAACTGGCGGCGCGGAATCTCTCCGCGGAGGCAGAGCGCCTGGCCGGGCTCCGCGACCGCCTGGAAAATGCCGCGCTGGAGCGGATCCCGGGCAGCGGCATTAACGGGTCGCGCTGGCATCGCGTCCCCAATACCAGCAATTTGTACTTCGACGGGATCGACGGCGAAGCCATGGTGATCGCGCTCGACCTGCGAGGCTTCGCCGTGTCGACCGGCGCCGCCTGTTCCTCGGGCGCCATCGCCCCATCCCACGTGCTCACCGCGATCGGCCTCACCGGCGAACGCGCCCGGGCCAGTATGCGCTTCTCGCTGGGGCGTTCGACCACCGCCGGCCAGGTGGATGCGCTGGCCGAAGCCATCGTCGACTCCGTCGCCCACCTGCGGAGGATCTCGGTGCATGCCTGAGGCCCCCATCGCTGTCGCCATGAGCGGCGGCGTCGATAGCTCCACCGTCGCCGCGCTCCTCGTGCGCGAGGGCCGCAATATTGTCGGGCTGACGATGCAGTTGTGGAACCAGCGCCGCCTGCCGGAACTGGCTGTGGAAGGCGCGACGGGACGATGCTGCTCGCTCGACGACGTTTACGACGCGCGTCGTGTCGCCGAACAGATCGGCATCCCTTATTATGTGGTGAACTTCGAGAAGCAGTTCGAGGAGCAGGTGGTCAAGCCGTTTGTGGACGAGTACCTCGCCGGCCGCACGCCGATTCCCTGCACGCTCTGCAATAACTACATCAAGTTCGACCGCTTCCTGGAAATGGCCGACGCCGTCGGCGCGCGCCACATCGCCACCGGTCATTACGCGCGCATTCGCTATGACGAAGCATCTGGCCGCTACCAGTTGCTGCGCGCCGTCGACGAAACCAAGGACCAGACGTACTTCCTTTTTGGTTTAACCCAGCCGCAGCTCGCGCGGACACTGTTCCCGCTGGGCGAGATGACGAAGCCCGCGGTGAGGAATCTGGCCCGATCCATGGATCTGGATGTCGCGTCCAAGGGCGATAGCCAGGAGATCTGCTTCGTCCCGAATGGCGACTACGCGGCCTTCATGAAGGCCTACCTTGAGGAGACCGGCGCGTCCCCCGAGCGCACACGGGGCGAGATCGTGACCTCGGACGGACGGCGGCTGGGCCAACACGAGGGCGTGCACCATTTCACCGTCGGTCAGCGTCGCGGGCTCGGCATCGCGGCGAGTGAGCCGCTCTACGTGATTTCCACCGAACCACTCTCCCAGCGCGTGGTAGTCGGACGCAACGACGAGCTTCTCCGCGGCCGTTGTTTCGCCAAAGACGTCAATTGGATCTCGATCGCGGGCGTCACCACGCCGCGCCGCGCCCACGTGAAAATCCGCAATCGGCACGCCGGCGCCGCCGCGACTCTCTACGCCGTCGAGGATCGCGTCGAGGTCGTCTTCGACGAAGCGCAGCGCGCGGTGACGCCGGGACAGGGCGCCGTGTTTTACGACGGCGACGTGGTGCTCGGCGGGGGCTGGATCGTGTAATTTTTCCGGATGTTCATATCCGGAATTGGAGCTTACAATAACTCCAGGAGGCTGGCAATGGCTATCCTGGTTTATCTGCTGGCATTCGCAATTCCCGTTTTCCTGCTCGCTCGATTTCGCTCCCACTCATGGATTTGCCACGCCCTGGCCCTGGCTGCGGCGCTTGGCCTCGGCTTTTTGCCGACGCCCCCGGAGTGGAAAACCAAGACATTCGACCTGCTGTTCGGCGCGGCGTTCCTATTCCTGCTGGTGTGGGGCATAGGCGGCCTGTTGCCCGTCCGCTCGCGCCACCACGAAAAACACGCTTAGTTGCCGGTATACGGGCCGCAACGAGAATTTTGTTCTCGTTGCGTTGATCACGGCAAGCTACGGCCTGGCGTCACAAATGCGCCGCGCAGCGGTCTCCATCCCGGCCAATATCGCCGAAGGGTCTGGCGAGGAATGCCGTTACTTTCTGATCGTCTCCTCAAGGCCTACACCGCCGCCATTCTGACTCCTGGCTCCTGACTCCTCACTTCCATATCCCGAAGCGGCGTATTGAGACCTCAAATCTCATATTTCGGATTATCAGACCCTTGATTCCGATATTGCCGTATGCCATCCTGCGTCTGGGATATCGGAATCCATGTTCTTGCCTATTAAACGACCTCTTCTTACCGGAACACTTGCTGGCCTATTGGCAGTGGTGCTAATGGCTGTGGCCGCTCCGGCCACAGTGAACGCCCAGCCCGCGCCGCTCAACGCGCATTTCGCGGTCCGGCCCGTCACCCGCGGCGATATTGCCGCCTTCAAACTCCCTTCCACAACGCAGGTCTCGCCTGGGTTCACGACTGTGGCCCTCGGTGAGCCGGCCTATCTGGAGACCCAGATCAACAGCGCGATCCCGCAAAAAGACGTCGCCGGCGTCGTCTGGCAACTGACCTACAAGCCGAAAGCGTCGACCGCCGAGTTGGAGGACAGCCCTCTCGGCCCCGAAGTTCCCGCCTTTGAACCAGCCGACCGTCCCGTCGTCACCATCGCGGGCCGCAAGATGCTGCGCCCGGACGTTCCGGGCATGTATGTCGTCTCGGCCACCGTGACCGCCGGACCCAGCGGCTCCGCCACAGTCGCGCAGACCATCATCGGCGGAACCTACGTCGGCAAGGCGGCATGCACGGTCTGTCACAGCGGCGGCCTTGCCGAAGTGAAAGCGCCCGCCTGGTCCAAGACCCTTCACGCGAATATCTTCACGGATGGCATGAATGGGGTGGCCAGCGACCATTACTCCGCCTCCTGCCTCGGGTGTCACACCGTCGGCTATGACACCAACCCAAAGGCAGCCAATGGCGGGTTCGACGACATCGCGGCGCAACTCAAGTGGACATTTCCCACGCCCGGCGCAGGCGTTTTCAACACTGTGCCCGACGCCTTGAAGAATCTCGGCGGCATCCAGTGCGAGAACTGCCATGGTCCCGGCAGCCAGCACGTCAAATCCGCCGGAAACACCATCGAGATCTCTGTCTCCCGCGGCTCCGGCGCCTGTGCGCAATGCCACGATGCGCCGACCCATCACATCAAGAACGGCGAGTGGGTGAACTCCCGGCATGCCGTCGTCACCCGCGATCCTTCAGGCCCCGGCCGCGAAGGCTGCGTCGGGTGCCACACCGGCAACGGGTTCGTCGGCAAGATGACTCGGGCGACTCCCGTGGACACCACCTTCAACGCCATCAGTTGCGACACGTGTCACGAGCCGCACGGCCAGACGATGGGCGACAAGTCCGCGCATCTCGTCCGCACGGTCGCTCCCGTGAAGTTAATGGATGGCTCCGTCATTGCCGATGGCGGCCTCGGAACGCTATGCATGAACTGCCACCAGGCTCGGCAGAACGCGTCCGTGTATGCCGCTACGGCGGCGGCGAGCTCGCGCTTCGGCCCCCACCACGGCCCCCAGGCCGACATGCTGGCCGGCGCCAACGGGTTCACCTACGGGCAGAAGATCCCCAGTTCGGCGCATGCCACCGTAGTGCCTGACACCTGCGTGACCTGTCATATGCAGCCTGTGGCGGAGACCGACAAAGGCTTTACGCAGGTTGGCGGCCATACGTTCAAGCTGAGCACCCCTGCGGCGGACGGGAAATCGACCATCGAACTCGTGGGGGCGTGTCAGAAATGCCACGGCGAAAAGCTGACCTCCTTCGATTTCGCGTTGTTCGATTATGATGGCGATGGCAAGATCGACGGCGTGCAGACGGAGATCCAGCACCTGCTGGATCAGCTTTCGGCGCTGTTGCCGCCGGACAACAAGGCCAAAACGGCGCTGACCATCGATGCCACCTGGAGCCGCGCCCAGTTGGAGGCAGCCTACAACTGGCAATTCGTCGCCGAAGACAAGAGCAAGGGCGTTCACAACACGGCATATGCCGTCGGATTGCTGAAAGCCTCGATCAAAGACCTCAAGAAGTAGCAGCCAAATTGAGGGGCAGGCCCAACCGTCTGCCCTTCTTTCGGCGCTTGCTGTAACATCCTTGAAAGCGATAACATCCTTACATAAGGATGCTTTCTCTGCGTTGTCTGCTGCCCCTCGCCGCTATCGGTGCGCTATTCGGCCAAACCTTTGAAAAGACGGTACAACCCGTCCTGACCAAGACTTGCACACCCTGCCATAACGAACAGGCGGCTTCGGGCGGCCTCAACATTGCCGGCTTTACGAAGCCTTCGTCCCTGACCTCCGACCGTCCCGGTTGGGATCGAATCCTCGACAAACTCCGCGCCGGCGAGATGCCTCCCAAGCCCATCCCGCGACCCGCGGAGCTCGACGCAGCCATCCAGTTCCTGCAGGCGGAGTTCGACAAAGCCGATAAGAACAGCCGTCCCGACCCCGGCCGGGTCACCGCGCGCCGCCTGAACCGCGCCGAGTACTCCAACACCATCCGCGACCTGCTGGCCGTCGATTTCCGCGCGGACAAGAACAATTTCCCCACCGACGACCTCGGCAACGGCTTCGACAATATCGGCGATGTGCTGACCATCTCGCCCGTCCTGATGGAGAAGTACATCTCCTCGGCAGCCAATATCGCGCGGCGCGCCGTGGGCGCGGATCCGCTTCCCAAGAAACCCCTGGAAATTCAGCTCGCGTTCAAGGATCGCAGGGTGCGGCGCGTCGATCCCAGCACCATCGAGGGCGAGGCGCGCATCGACTTCGATGGCGAATACACCATCCGCATCGGGCTCCCCGGCGAGCGCGGCAAGGAAGCCAAACCGGTGCAGCTCGGCTTCTGGATGGACGGCAAACTGCTCAACACCATCCCCGCCGAAACCAAGCCCTCCGGACTGGTCTACTTCAACCCCTACTCCGACGAGACCATGCGGCTGCACATTCCCGAAGGCGACCACGTGTTTCGCGCCGGCTTTATCGACGACGAGTTCGTGAAAACGCTAGCGCCGAAAGACCTGTACAACACCAGAACCAACAAGTTCCTCGAATCGATCACATTTGTCGGGCCATACCCCTCGAAAGTCGAGAAGCCCAGCCGCAAGAAGGTTCTGATCTGCGATCCGAACACCGGCCATGCGTGCGTCGACAAGATCGTCGGCGCCCTGGCGCACCGCGCCTACCGCCGCCCCGTCACGCCCGCCGAGGTCGCCTCGCTCACCAGATTCGTCGCCATGGCCAAGGCTGACGGCCAGTCCGTCGAACAGGGGATTCAGCTTGCCATCCAGGCGATGCTGGTCTCGCCGCACTTCCTCTTCCGCATCGAGCGCGACCCGAACCCGACCGACCCCACCAAAATCCACCCCATCTCCGAGGTCGAACTGGCGTCGCGTCTCAGCTACTTCCTCTGGAGTTCGATGCCGGATGACGAATTGCTCGGGCTCGCGGAAGCGGGCAAACTCCGGGCACCGGGCGCGCTCGACACGCAGGTCAAACGCATGCTCGCCGACCCGCGATCCTCGGCCATCGCCGACAACTTCGCGGGCCAATGGCTGGAGTTGCGCAACCTCGACGTCGTCAAGCCCGACCCGCAGAAGTTCCCGGAGTGGAATCCCGAACTCCGCGACGCCATGAAGATGGAGACGCGCCTGTTCTTCGACTCGATCCTGCGCGATAACCGTCCGCTCGCCGACTTCCTCGACGCGCGCTACACCTTCCTCAACGAACGGCTCGCCAAGTTCTACGGCATTCCCGGCGTCACCGGTCCCGACTTCCGCCGCGTCGAACTGACTACGCCCGAACGCGGCGGCATTCTCGGACAGGCCAGCGTGCTGACCGTGTCCAGTTATCCCACGCGCACGTCCGTCGTGATCCGCGGCAAGTATATCCTGCAGAACATTCTGAATTCCCCGCCCCCTCCGCCGCCGCCCGATGTCCCGGCGCTCGACGAGGGCGCGCTCGGCAAATCCGCGTCTCTCCGCCAGCAGATGGAAAAGCACCGGGCCGACGCCGCCTGCGCGACGTGCCACAGCAAGATGGACCCGCTCGGCTTCGGCCTCGAGAACTACAATGGCATCGGCAAATGGCGCACGCAGGACGGCCAGTTCCCCGTCGACGCCACCGGGACGCTACCCAACGGTAAGTCGTTCGCCAACCCCGCCGAGATGCGCGCCACCCTGAAAAGTCAACTGCCGCAGTTTGCCCGTTGCATGGTGGAGAAGATGCTGACATACTCTTTAGGCAGAGGAATCGGGTCGGGCGACCGGCGTACCGTGGATGAGATCAACCGCAATTGGGCCGCCGCCAACTACCCGTTCCAGTCGTTGATTTTTGAAGTCGTCCGAAGTCTTCCGTTCCAGTCCAGACGAGGGGAGAGCGTACAGAAATGATCACCCGGAAAGCCCTTCCGCGACGCGCGTTCCTGCGAGGTATGGGAACCGCCGTCGCGCTCCCGTTTTTCGATGCCATGGTTCCCGCCTTTGCATCTCCTGCCGCCGCGAAGCCGCCGCTTCGCA
This sequence comes from uncultured Solibacteraceae bacterium, assembly GCA_964608645.1. Taxonomy (GTDB): domain Bacteria; phylum Acidobacteriota; class Terriglobia; order Bryobacterales; family Bryobacteraceae; genus CAZSQK01. The sequence goes on from CAZSQK010000003.1 coordinate 156,941, forward strand.
TGGCGTTCGTCTATGTGCCGAACGGCATCGACATGCGCCACTGGAACCCGGATTATGAAGGCCAGTTGGCGGCCCTGCCGCGCACCCTCCGGCCCCTGGAACCGCTTAAGGACGACCTGCTCCTCATGGGCAACCTGACCCACAACACCGGGCGCGCCCTCCTCGACGGCGCCGGCGACCACGGCCGTTGCTGCGGCTCGTACCTGACCGGTATCCAGGTCAAGAAGAGCACCACGGACATCAAGGCCGGCGTCTCCATGGATCAATTGATCGCGCGCCAGATCGGCAGCCAGACGCGATTCCCGTCCCTCGAGATCGGTCTCGAGGACGCCCGCCAGTCGGGTGATTGCGACTCCGGATACTCGTGCGCCTATACCAATAACCTCGCCTGGCGCAGCGAAACTCAGCCGCTGCCCCCGATCCTCGACCCCCGCGCCCTGTTCGAACGGCTCTTCGGCGACGGCGTCGCCATGAGCCCGGAGGCTCGCGTGCGGCAGGCGAAGTACCGCCGCAGCATCCTCGATTTCGTCACCGACGACACCAAAAAACTGGAGACCGGCCTCGGCCCGACCGACCGGCGCAAGCTCGACGAGTACCTCTCCTCGATCCGCGCCGTCGAACTGCAACTGGAAAAGGCCGAAAAGGACAACGCCCAGATCGATCCGCACATGGACAAGCCGTACGGCGTGCCGGCCGACTTCGCCGAGCATTTCCGCCTCATGTCGGACATGATCACCATCGCCTTCCAGGCCGATCTGACGCGCGTGCTCACCTTCCTGGTCACGCACGAAGGAACGTCCCGCGCCTATCGCGAAATCGGAATCTCCGACGGCCACCATCCCCTGACCCACCACATGGGCAAGATCGATCAACTGGACAAAGTGGCGGAGATCAATCTCTACCACATGCAGCAGTTCGCCGCCTGGATGCAGCGCATGAAGGCCACCAAAGACGGCGACGGCTCGCTCCTCGATCACTCGATGATCGTGTACGGCGCCGGGCTCTCCGACGGCAATCGCCACCTGCACGAAGACTTGCCGACGGCGATCGTCGGACGCGCCAATGGCACCATCAAGACCGGACGTCGCGTGGTCTACCGCCGCGAAACGCCGATGTGCAACCTGTTCCTCACCATGATGGATCGCATGGGCGTCAGAATGGATAACTTCGGCGATTCCACCGGCCGCCTCGAAGGCGCCGATCTGACATAGGCGGCCCGCGCCTACCGCGCCAGCGACACCGCCAGAAGCAGGGCGCGCTGTGTGCCCTTCCACGACTCCGTCGTGTCGAACGACTCGTTGAGCGAGTGGGCGCCGTTGCCGATCCCGCCGCCGCTCACCGTAATCGCCGGGATCCCCAGCCCCATCGGCACATTCGAATCCGTCGAGCCCTCCCCGAGCCTCTCCGGCAGTCCCAGCGCCCGCGAGACTCCCAGGGCAGTCTGCACAATCGCACTGTCCTTCGCCGTCTGGCCCGCCGGACGCACTCCGACCAGTTCCGCCGAGACCGTCACCGGCCCCCGGTTGTTCCACCGCCGATTCTCCTCGTCCACCGCCGCCTTCAGCGCCCCGTGAAACTGACCGTCGAGCGCCTTCAGCGCTCCCGAATCGGCGGACCGCATGTCCACCTCCATCCAGGCTTCGAACGGGATCGCATTCACCGATGTTCCGCCGCCGACACGCCCGACGTTGAATGTGGTCTTCGGCTCGGAAGGCACTTCGAACGCGTCGATCTTCGCGATGGCGCGCCCCATCGCCTGGATCGGGTTAGCCATCCCGAATGCTCCGAAACTGTGGCCGCCGGATCCCTTGAAGGTGACCTTGTAGCGATTGCTCCCGACGCCGATGTTCGTGATCCCCAAGCCGGTTCCGTCCACCGAAACGAACTTGTCGATCTGCCCCTTCAGGCTCTCGTGGAACAATTGCTTCATCCCGCGCAGATCCCCGAGACCTTCCTCGCCCACGTCCGCCACGAACGTGATCGTGCCCGGCGTCTCGACATGCGCCTCGTCGAGCGCCCGGATCACCGCGAACATCACCGCCAATCCCCGGCAATCGTCGCCGATCGCCGGACCCTTGAGGACGGTGCCCGCGCGCGTCACGGTTACTTTCGTGCCTTCCGGAAACACCGTATCCAGATGCGCGCTGAACACCAGGTTCGGCCGCGCCGCCCTGCCCGGACGCGCCCCGATCACATTGCCGGCGCGGTCGATTCGCACGTCGCGCAAACCCGCCTGCTCGAACAGCCTCTTCACCTCTTTCCCGCGCTCCTCCTCATGGAACGGTGGCGCCGGAATCTCGCAGACCTTCACCTGCGCTTCGATCGTCGCAGGCTCGTTCCGCTTCACGGCGTCCAGTGCGGCGCGGATGGCGGGCTGTTGGGACAGTTCGGCCGGCGTCTGCGCCATGCACGCCGACGCGGCCAGCGCCAATAGAAGTCGGCGGCTCATCATTTGTGGTCCGGCGGGGGCTCAAACAGCGCGAAGACCGCTCCCTGCGGGTCCGCGATCACCGACCACCGGCCGACGCCCTCCATCGTCATGGGTCCGAAGTATACCTGTCCGCCCAGGCTCTTTGCCTTGTCTGTCGCAGCGTCGGCGCCGGTCACCGCGAAGTACAGAAGCCAATGCGGAGGCGCGTTCGGGTTGCGATGCTGCGCCGGCGGGACTCCGCCGATGAAGTTCTCTCCATTCTTAATGTGCAGGTAACCCGAGGTGTCATGCTCCCCCGTCGCAAATCGCCAGCCGAAGACCGCTTCGTAAAACGGCGTCGCGGCCTCCGGATTGGGAGTGCTCAGGTCAGCCCAGCACAGCGTGCCAGGCGTCCCCGCAATCCCGATCCCCTGGTGACTCTTCGGCTGCCACACGCAAATCACCGCTCCGGTAGGATCCTGCAGCACGGCCATACGCCCGAATTCGGCCACGTCGAAGGGACCGCCCAGCACCTTCCCGCCGGCAGCCGTCGCCTTCACCGCCGCGCCGTCCGCGTCTTCCACCGCCACGTACAGCGCCCAGTTCGGCGGCACCCCGGGCATGTGCTTCGGATCCAGCGTATATGCCGCCCCGGTATTGCGTCCTTCGAGGTTAAACATCGAATAGGACTGGCCCGGTCCCATCGGGTAATCGGTGACACTCCACCCGAATAAGGACGTATAAAAGGTCTTGGCGGCGGCCTGGTCGGTGGTGGCGAGTTCTACCCAGCAGAACGAGCCGGGAACGTGGGACTCGATGTTTGCCATATAGCCGGAAGTATAGCAAGCGCGCAGCCATCGGCCGGCACGCTTCGTCGTTTCGTCCCGAGTTTGCTACCATTCCCTTTCTATGAAGCATTTCCGCCTCCTGCTATTCCTCTGCCTGCCCCTGCTGCTCCTCGCGCAGCAACCCGACCTTCTCCATGACCTTCGCTTCCGCCTCGTCGGACCGTTCCGCGCGGGCCGCGTCGTGGCCGTCTCCGGCGTCCCGTCCCAGCCCAGCGTCTACTACTTCGGCAGCGTCGGCGGCGGCGTCTGGAAGACTTCGGACAGCGGAGCGTCGTGGGCCAACATCTCCGACGGTTTCTTCAAGACGGCCTCGGTCGGCGCCATTGCGGTGGCGGATTCCGACCCCAATGTGATCTACGTCGGAATGGGCGAAGCCTGCGTGCGCGGCAACGCCTCCAACGGCGACGGCGTCTACAAGTCGTCCGACGGCGGCAAGACCTGGCGCAATGTCGGGCTTCAGGACAGCTACCACATCGGCGCCGTGAAGGTGCATCCCAAGAATCCCGACATCGTCTATGTCGCGGCGCTCGGCCACTTGTGGGGGCCCAACGACACGCGCGGCGTTTACCGCTCCACCGATGGCGGCGCCACCTGGAAACAGGTCTTCACACGGGGCCGTGACGCCGGCGCGGTCGATCTCGCCTTCGATCCCTCGAATCCGCGCGTTCTCTATGCCGGCTTCTGGCAGGTGCGCCGCAATCCTTACCATTTCGATAGCGGCGGGCCCGGCAGCGGTCTCTTCAAATCGACCGACGGCGGCGACACCTGGACCGACATCTCCCGCACTCCCGGACTTCCCCGCGGCGTCCTCGGCCGCATCGGCGTCACCGTCTCGCCGGCGAACCCCGAGCGCGTCTGGGCGATTGTCGAAGCCGCCGAGGGCGGCGTCTTCCGGTCCGACAACGCCGGCCGCACCTGGACCAAGGTCAACGAGCAGAGCATCCTCCGCCAGCGCGCCTGGTATTACTCCCACATCTTCGCCGATCCCCAATCCGCCGACACCCTGTACGCGCTCAACGTCGGCATGTACCGCTCCATCGACGGCGGCCGCACATGGACCGCGATGTCGCCGCCCCACGGCGATAATCACGCCCTCTGGATCGCCCCCGACAATCCGCAGCGCATGGTGCAGGGCAACGACGGAGGCGCGACCATCACTACGGACGGCGGCCATGTCTGGTCCACCGTCATGAACCAGCCGACCGCGCAGTTCTACCGCGTCGCGCTCGACAACGATTTCCCCTATAACATCTACGGCGCTCAACAGGACAACAGCACCGTGCGCACCGCCAGCCGCACCGGCGGAGCCGGCATCACCGAGCGCGACTGGTACGACGTCGGCGGCGGCGAAAGCGGCTGGATCGCGCCCGATCCGCTCAATTCGGAGATCGTCTATGCCGGCTCCTACGATGGCCTCATCACCCGCCAGGACCATCGCACCGGCCAAATGCGCAACATCACGGCGTGGCCGGACAACCCGATGGGTTACGGCGTCGAGGCGATGAAGTATCGCTTCCAGTGGAGCTACCCGATCGTGTTTTCCCCGCACGATCCCAAGACAATGTACATCGGCGCCAATGTCCTCATGAAGACGGCCAACGAGGGCCAGAGCTGGGAGGTCATCAGCCCCGATCTCACCCGCAACGACAAGTCGAAGATGGGCACCTCCGGCGGGCCGATCACGCAGGACAACACGAGTATCGAGTACTACTGCACGATCTTCACCGCCGTCGAGTCGCCCGTGACGAAGAACGTCATCTGGGTTGGCTCCGACGACGGTCTCGTGCATGTCACGCGCGACGCCAAAAACTGGTCGAACGTGACTCCGAAGGACATGCCGGAGTGGATCCAGATCAACTCCATCGACGCCTCGCCGCACGACGCCGGAACCGCTTACGTCGCCGCGACCATGTACAAATCGGACGATTTCCGCCCTTACCTCTACAAGACAAGCGATTACGGCAAGACGTGGAAGAAGATCGTCAACGGCATTCCGAACACCGCCTTCACACGCGTCATCCGCGAGGATCCCAATCGCAAGGGCCTGCTGGTGGCCGGCACGGAGTTCGGCCTGTATATTTCGTACGACGATGGCGAGTCGTGGAAACCGTTCCAGTTGAATCTCCCGATCACACCCGTCACCGACGTCGCCTTCCACAAGCGCGAACAGGAGATGGTGGTTGCCACGCAGGGACGGGCGTTCTATGTGCTCGACGATATGCCCCTGCTCTATCAGTTGAACGGCGGCGCGCCCACCGGCGATGCCCACCTCTTCAAGCCCAAGGATGCCTATCGCTTCGGCGCCGGCGGCCGCGGCGGCGGAGGCGGGGGCCGGGGGAGCGCCGCGGCCGGCGAGAATCCGGCGGGCGGGGCGGTGGTCTACTACTCGCTGAAAAGCAAACCCCAAGGCGATATCACGATGGAGTTCCTGGACAGCGCCGGCAAAGTGGTCAATACGTTCTCCAGCAAAGCCGTCGAGCAACCTCGCGCGCCGGCTGGGTTTGAGGAGGAAGAGAACCCGTTCCGCAATGCCGGACCGCAGCGGCTCCCCGTGCAGGTGGGCATGAATCGTTTCGTGTGGAACCTCCGGTATCCCGACGCGACGAGTTTCCCCGGCCTCATCATGTGGGCCGGCAGCGTCACCGGGCCCCGCGTCTCGCCGGGCGCCTACCAGGTGCGCCTGACGGTCGACGGGAAAGCGCAGACCCAGCCGTTCCAGGTGAAGAAGGACCCGCGGCTGACCACCACGCCGGAAGAATACACGAAACAGATCACCCTGGCACTGCAGATCCGCGACAAGCTTTCGGAGACCAACGCCTCCGTGGTCAAGATCCGCGAGGTTCGGAAGCAACTCGACGACTACACCAAGCGGGACGACAAGCGCATCGCGGACGCCGCCTCCGCGCTCGTCAAGAAGCTGACGGCAGTCGAAGAGGAGCTGTATCAGACGAAGAACCGCGCCAGCGAGGACCCCTTGAATTACCCGATCAAGCTGAATAACAAACTGGCTGGCGTGCTCGGGGTGGTGTCGCTGTCGGACTACCAGCCGACCGCCCAATCATACATGGTGTACGAAGACCTGGCGACCCGAGTGAACGCGCAATTGAAGACCCTGAACAGCCTCCTGACGGCCGACCTGACCGCCTTCAATAAGCTGATCCACGACGCCAACGTCCCAGCCGTGCAAGTCAAGGGTGCTCAATGACGGATGCGTCCGGCTTCTACGCGCTACTCCCGAACCGCCGTCCAGGTCAGGTACGGCTTGCCGTCGACCTCGAACTTGCCGTTCAATTTCGCGCCGTCCAGCGCGTACGACAGCCGGTATTTCGTGCCGCCGCCTTCCGACTCGAACAGCGCGGCATTCTTCGCCGGGAATGACACTCGGTAACGGATCGTGTGCCCTTCGGTGTCGAAGTAAATCGCCTTGGGTCCGCCGTCGAGGTACACGATCATGAGGTCCTCGTGCTTCTGCCCGGGCGTGTTGTTCACATTGCGCCGCACCAAGACCTGACCGTTCAGTTCCGGCAGCAGGGAGAACCCGCCCGAATCCGCCGTCCACCTTCCGGTCATGAACTGAAAGGGCGCCCAACGGGCATCGGTTTGCGCCGCCAGCAACCCCGCCCACATTAGCCAGATTGTCCATTTCCGCATCATGCTAATCCTACACCGCGGCGCCCGTCCCTTCATTCTGGGAACAAACACTCTGGAACCTGCGTCCCACTATTGAGCCCAAAGTGCCAAAGCCGCGGAAATTTCGCCTGAGCGCCTCTTTCTGGGAAGCGACCCGCATCGCGCTCGACTCGTTGCGCAAGAATAAGCTGCGCAGTTTTCTGACGCTGCTCGGGATCATCCTCGCGACCACCACCCTCATCGCCGTGACCGCGCTGATCCATGGCATGAACCTGTACATCGCCGAAAAGGTGTCCAACATGGGGTCCGACGGCTTCCGCGTCGTGCGCATGGCATGGTTCGGCCCCTGGGATCCGAAGAAGTTCTTCGAAATGGACAAGCGCAACCCGCAGCTCCGCCCCGATGAATTCGATTTCATCAAGGACAAGTCCACCTTGCTCAAGGACGTCGGCATGATGACCCAGCGGCGCACGCGCGTTTCCTATAAGGGCGAATCCATGTACGACGTCCAGATCCAGGGCATCACCGAGAACATTCCCTCCATCAACAACGTGCAGGTGGATAATGGGCGCGCCATCACCTACGAAGAGGTGCGGCGGCACGCGCCCGTCGCGTTCATCGGAAATGACGTCCGGACCAAGTTTTTCGAGGGCAAGGACCCACTTGGCAAGTTCATTGCGGTGGAAGGCAATCCCTACGAGGTAGTCGGCGTCGCCAAAACGCTCGGCAGCGTTTTCGGGAACTCGCAGGACAACTTCGTCATGATCCCGATCCAGAGCTACTTCAAGACATATGGCAACCAGAAAGGGATCGCGATTGTCGCCAAGGCTCTCGATCAGGCCAAGCTCAGCGAAGCGCAGGACGAGGTCCGCGTGCTCCTCCGCTCGTACCGGCATCTCGGACCGGGACAGGACGACAATTTCAGCATCTTTGCTTCGGAGACCATCGTCAGCCTGTGGGAACGCCTCACGGCGGCGATCTCCGGAATGGCCGTCGGGATCGTCTCCGTCTTCATGGTGGTGGGCGGCATCGTGATCATGAACATCATGCTCGCCGTGGTCACCGAGCGCACCCACGAGATCGGGATCCGTAAATCTCTCGGCGCCCGCCGCCGCGACATCCTCAATCAGTACCTGGTGGAGTCCGCGACTCTCTCCGGCGCCGGCGGCCTGATTGGCGTGGCGGCTGCGTGGTGCCTCGCCGTCCTGGTCCGTAACGTCACTTCCGTGCCCATGGCGATGCCTTACTCCTCGGTCGTCATCGGGGTTGGCCTTTCCGCGACCGTGGGACTCTTCTTCGGCATCTACCCCGCGCGTCAGGCCTCCAAGCTCGATCCGATTGAAGCCCTGCGGGTGGAGAGGTAACGTGCTCAAGCTCGCATTTTCGAATGGGGTCGTGCTGGCGCTGCAGACGATCCGCAACCACAAACTGCGCGCCTTCCTGACGGTTCTGGGAGTGATCATCGGCACCGGCACGATCATCGGCGTCAGCGCGATTCTCACCGGCTTTGACGCCTCGGTGGCCGGCGTGTTGCGCAGCTTCGGGCCGAACTCGATCATCGTCTTCAAATTCCCGGTCGGACCCCGCACCAGCCGGCTCTCGCCCGAGGAGCGCACGCGCAAGAATCTCACCTATGTCAACGCCATCAACATCCGCGACCGCTGCAAATCGGTGGAGGACGTCTCGACCATGCTGTTCCCCAATCGTGGGCCGATCAACGCCCACTACAAGGGGAATGATATGTACGACGTCAATCTCTTCGGCGTCGAAGAGGCCTATGCGCGCGGCGGACAGGTCGACCTGCACCTCGGGCGCTTCTTTACCGACGAAGAGAGCCGCCACCGCATGCCGGTGGCCGTGATCGGGCAGGATATCGAGAAGGGACTGTTTTCCGGCGTCGATCCCATCGGCAAGCCCATCATGGTGGATGGCCACGAGTTCACGATTATCGGCACGATGCTCCGGCCCGCCGCCTCATTCTTCGGCGACACCGATAATCGCGTGCTCCTGCCGTACGGAATGATGCAGAAGATGTATCCGAGCGCGCGCGAAAATGCGATTGTGGTCACCGCCAAGGCGGGTCTGTTGCCGCAGGCGGTCGATGAAGTCCGCACGGTGCTCCGCATCGACCGGCGTGTCCCTTACGGCAAGCCGGACGATTTCGCCCTCTCGACGGCCGAACAGATGGTCGCCGACTTCCGCCAGATCACAGCGGTGACCTTTCTGGTCATGGCCGTGCTCAGCTCGATCGGCCTTCTGGTGGGCGGGATCGGCGTCATGAACATCATGCTGGTGTCGGTCACCGAGCGCACCTACGAGATCGGCATTCGCAAGGCCCTCGGCGCGCGCCGGACGGACATCCTGATTCAGTTCCTGCTGGAAGCGGCGTCGCTCACGTTCCTCGGCGGGATCGCCGGCATTATCTTCGGCTGGCTGATCGCCCTGATCACGCGGCTGGTCTTCACGACGCTGCCCGCTGCCGTGCCGCTCTGGGCTGCGGTCATGGGGATCGTCGTGTCGGTCAGCGTAGGCCTGTTCTTTGGAATCTGGCCCGCCAATAAGGCCGCGCGTCTGGACCCCGTCGTGGCCTTGCGCTACGAATAACCCGCCGCGACCGGCCGGAAAACCAGGCGCTCGATTTCGGCGGCGACGTCCGCGGCCGGCCGGCTGCCGTCGACACGGCGCAGCAGCGTTCCGCCGAACCATTCCAACACCGGGTCGGTCTGCCCATAGTAAGCGCGCAACCGCTGGACTACGGTGGCTTCGCAATCGTCGTCGCGAGTGATCAGCTCCGCGCCTTCCCCATCGCAAACTCCCTCCACCAGGGGTGGCTGCGATATCAGGTTGTAAATGCGCAGACATTGCGGACATTGGCGGCGAGCTGTGACTCTCGTCACCAGCGCCGCGTCAGGAACGTCCAGGTGAATCACCATGGGATCGGGCAGGCCGCGCCGGTCAAGCAGCCGGGTGAAGAATCGAGCCTGCTCCACCGTCCGCGGGTAGCCGTCCAGCAGAAAACCGCCGATGCAATCGTCTTCGGCGATGCGTCCGGCGACCATTGCATTGACGATCTCGTCGCCGATCAGCCCCCCTCGCGCCAGAATGGCGCGCGCCCTCCTTCCCAGGCGCGAGCCGGACTTGCACTCGGCGCGGAACATCTCGCCCGTCGAGATGGCGGGAATTCGCAGTCTTTCCACCAGGAAAGCTGCTTGCGTGCCCTTCCCACAGCCGGGGGGACCAAAGAGCAGGATGATCACATTCGAGACTAACTGGTTTGGGCGAAATAAAGCAACGCTGACAAAGCAGACGTTTTTGGTTCTAATGGGATTTATCGCACACACTGCGAACGCCCGTCTGAATCCGGCCATCGGGATGCAGCCGCAGGGGCTGTCCGCGCCAGACCACCTGATCGCCGAAAAGGCCGCCGAGCCAGACGGCAAACCCGAATAAGTCGCGCAGCGGAATCATCCAGAAATCGAGTAACACCCGGCGGTACCCCAGAATGCCCCGCGCCACGACGATCCCGGCCAGCATCCGCAGCCCCAACGCCAGCGCCCCGGCCGCCCATTGTCCCGCCGCGAAGGCCGTCAGCGCCCAAAGCGTAGCATGCGTGACGATGTAGCCGTAGTATCCGGACCGTCGCGAAACACGGATGGTGCGCGACCACCGCAACTGGTGCCGCCACGTCTGCGCCCACGATTCGCCGCCCAGGTCCGTCTCCACCACCACGGGAGCGAACTCGATGCGCAGTCCCAGCTTCTCGCTGATGTGCCGGCCGAGCTGGTAATCGTCCGCCAGATAGTCCGCCAACGACTCGAAGCCGCCGATGTCGCGCAGAGACTCCGCGCGAAAGACCATGGTCGATCCGAGCGCAAACTCCGCCACCCCCAACAGGCGCGCGACGATCACACTCGGCGCGAATTCCGTGGCGATTCCCAACGCCTCGGCGCGCGAGGGCCACGATGTCGCAGCCGCGCGATACAGACACGTCACCAGCCCGACTTTGGGGTCGGCCAACGGCGCCGTCACCCCGCGGAAGTACCCCGCCTCGACCACAATGTCGCTGTCATTCACAAGCAGCAGGGGGTAGCGCGCGCGCTTCGCCAACTCCGCGAGAACGCCGACCTTCGTATTCGGCGCATTCGTGGAAACGGAGCAGACCGAGATCGGGATACCCGGGAATTCCGCCTGCAGACGCGCAATGTCTCCGATGGCGGGGTCTTGCGGATCGCTGAGGCCGAAGAGAATCTCGAATTCCGGGTAGTTCTGCGCGGCGTGCGAGCGGATCGCATCGTAGAACTCGGGATCTCGCCCGCGAATCGGCTTGAGGATCGATAGCGGAAGACAGGTCCGGGTCTCGTCCACGCTGGTGGAAGAGCGGGGCCAGCGCAACGCTGCGATCAACACCAGGAGATAATAGGCCGACGCGGCCAAAGCCGGCGCCGCCCACCACGTCACAAGGAAACCAACGCCACGCCGCCGATCACCAGCAAGGCGCCTGCCCACCGCAGCCAGTTCACGTGCTCCCGCAGGATGTGCTTCGCCAACAGGGTCTCGAGCACATACGTCACGGCCGTCGCCGGCACCGCGAAGCTCAAGTCCGCGATCGTCAGTAGCCCCATGTACGCGAAAAAGGACACCGCCATGGCCGCCACCGAACCGATCACGAAGCGATTCCGCGCCAGCATCGCCAGCGCGCGCCCCAAGGCGCCGGGGCGAAAGTCGTGGATTTCGCCGTGATGCCGCATGCCCATGGCCTGCAGCACTTCACCTACGGTCGTAGCCGCGACGATCACGGCGATCCATATCCACTTCATTGGCCGGCTCCCGCCGCGTGAGCCTTGGGACGCGCGGTCTGCGGCGTGCTTCCCGCGCTCACCAGCGCAACCCCGCCCATGATCAGGGCGATCCCGGTCCAGCGTTTCATCGAGATCTGCTCGTGCAGGAGCACGCGCCCGACAATCGCGACCAACACGTATCCGATCGAGGTCACCGGCAGCACATAGCTCAGATCCGCCCAGCTCAGCAGCGCCATCCGGGAGAGCATCCACACGATCAGCAGCGCCACGCCCAGCGCCACCCAGGGCTGGAAAAGCGCCGTGATGTAATCGAGCGGCGCCGTCAATTGCGCGGGCATGCCGCGCTTCATGAAGAAGTTGCCGAAGACATTGCTGAAGACTACGATGACCGCGCAAATCCAAGTCTTCAGCCGCAACCGCGCCGAATCGGAAGGCATCCGCGGTTAATCGCCGGAGCCGGCCAGGGACGGCTTGGCAGCCGCCTTGTGATCGGCCACAAACTTCTTCCGTTTGGACCGCAATGCCATGTACTCGCGGGCTTCCTTGGTGAGCCGCCGGCGCTCCTCGCCATTGAACACCGCCTTGCGGACGATGCGCCAGACCACGCGCGGGCGGAAGAAGTACTCGCCGTAAAACCGCTCGACCCACTCCACCAGTTCGCCCTGGTCGAGCCCCGGATAGATGATGTTCGGAAGCTGGTGGCCCGTCTCGTCCGTCATCGAATCGATGGTGATGAGGTCGTTCTTCTTGACGTAGTCGTAAAACTCGGTGCCGGGATACGGATGCGCGATCGACACCTGGATGGTCTCCGTGTCGAGACGCTTGGCGAAGTCGATGGTGGTGCGGATGCTGTCGCGCGTCTCGCCGGGCAGTCCGATGATAAAGTCGCCATGGATGATCAGGCCGAGCTTCTTGCAGTTCGCCGTGAAGCGCTGCGCCATATCGACGGTCGCGCCCTTCTTGATGTTCTTCAGGATCTGCGGGTCGCCGGACTCGTAACCGACGATCAGCAGCCGGCAGCCGGCTTCCTTCATCGCCTTCAGGGTGTCGTAGTCGGTGGTTACCCGCGAGGTGCACGACCACGTGAAATTCAGCGGTTTGAGCTTCTTGCAGAGCTCGATGGTGCGCTCTTTCCGGTAATTGAACGTGTCGTCGTCGAAGAAGATTTCCTTGATGTGGGGGAACTGTTCGAGCGCGTACCGCACCTCGTTGGCGACGTCGTCCGCCGAGCGCAGCCGCCAGCGGTGGCCGGAGTGCGTCTGCGGCCAGAGGCAGAAGGTGCAGAGCGCCGGGCACCCCCGCGACGTGTAGAGCGAAATGAACGGATTCAGCAGGAAGGGGACGTTATATCGGGTGACGTCGAGATCGCGCTTGTAGACTTTGGTCACCCAGGGCAGCTCGTCGAGATTCTCGATGGCCGGCCCTTCGGGGTTGTGAACGATACCGCCGTTCTTGCGGAAGCTCACGCCCGGCAACTCGGCCAGAGGCTTGCCCTTGGCGTAATCCGCAATCTGGTAATCGAATTCGCGCCGCACGATGAAGTCGATCGCTTTGTTTTCAATGAGCGACTTCTCCGGCTCGACGGTGACCGGGGGCCCGACGAACACCACCTGCAGCTTGGGGTTGGAGTCCTTCATCATCCCCGCGATCTTGACGTCGACGTGGAAGCCCGGCGTGGAGGTGTAGAGCACCAGCAGCTCGAAATCCTTGGCCATCTCGATGGTCTGCTCGATCGAGATCTTGTGCGGCGGAGCGTCCACCACCTTGCTGTCGGGAAGCATCCCGGCCGGGTAGCAGAGCCAGACCGGATACCAATAGGATTCGATCTCACGCGACGCCGGCCAGCGCGAACTGGCGCCCCCGTCGAAGCCTTCAAAAGAGGGAGGATTCAGAAACAGCGTTCTCATGCACTCTCCAATTGCATACCCGGGGGAAGACGCGTTACTGGTTTTCGGCGTCAGCCAGCGCGTGCTTCGGTTCGATCGAGAAATTCGTGTAATCGACCGTCAGCTCGGTCTTGCCGACCAGCCATGTGTCGGCGGTGCTCTGCACCTGGCGCGGCACCGAAATACCGTCGCGGATGTCGTACTTGCGGACGAATTGGACCTTCCGCAGCACGATCGATGGATTCTTCACCAGGTAGCCGGACTCCTGAACCCGCAGGAACGTGCCCGCATCCACCCACAGTTCGCCGCGGTACAGGCCCTGGCGCTTCTTTTTGGGGTTGACCTGGAAGACGTGGACGTCGCGGCCGTCGAGCTGATTCCGGCCCTTGTATTTGAAGTGATAATTCTCCGGGGTGACGGCGATCGACGGGTCTTGCTGGGATTGCTCCTCGGCCTGGAGGTACTTCGCGATCACGTTCTTCTTGATCGTGTCATCGCCCTGAAAGCGGAGAGCGTCGTAGGTAATCCGCCCCAGCGCCGTGATGTGCCGCAGCGCATGCAACCGCCCCTGTTTCTTCAGTTTCGGAATCGACCCGGAGATCTCCACTTCCATCGAGACGCCTTGCATCACTTCGGCCTGCCGCCGGGTGGCGGCGCAATAATTCTCGACGATGATGTCCGATGGCGAGGGCGCACTTTCGGCGTAGACCCCGATAGCGATGACAGACAGCAGGAGAGCGCAAACCTTCAAATGAACGACCCCGATATGGATTTAATAGAACTTAAGTTTAGCAGGCTCAAGGGCGCTGGGCAATTGAGGTAGTCCCAGCCTCAAAGGCGGCGCTACAAAACCGTTCAAAAAAACGGTTTTTGGCCTGTAAGTCATTTGTTTGTGTTAAAAAACCGTTGCGCCGCAACGGTTTTCCAAATCTAAAACTCGGCTCGCAGGCGGATGCCGAAGCTCCGGGGAGGAGCGATCGCCGTGCCAGAGAAAAGACCCGCGATGTTGATCACGTTGAGCCGGTCCGTCACATTCAGGATGTCCGCCTGCACGCCGGCCGAGCGCTTCTCCTTCCGCCACAGGTCCGCCCCCACCGACGCGTTGACCGCGAACGACGGCCGCACCCGGCCGCGATCGAGATTGGCGCGGGCAATGACATCGGCGCCATACTGTGCCGCCAGGAAATCCACGCTCTGTCCCAGGTCCGCGATGGGCAGCCCGCTGTTGTACGAGGCGCCCCAGGACGTCCACAGCCGAGGCAGGATCTGCCACCGGACCATCCCGCGGGCGGTGTTGCGCTGGTCCTGCGTCACGGGAAAACTCTCGTTGGACTGCAGCAGGGCCGCGGAATTGTCCTCCAGGAAAAGACCGCCGGTAATCGGAAACCGCCCGGCGCCGATCATATTCGAGTAACTGAGGTAGCCGGAGAACGGCCCCCATCGCGGCACGTCGAGTTTCACCTCTACTCCGTGAATTTCCGCGCGATCGACCGCCACCGGAAAGCTGATGCCGGTGTTGAGAAGGACGTCGTCGTCGCCGAAATTGCGGAAGGCGCGCCGGTAGATGTTGGCATCGAGGCGCACGCGCCGGGCGATGGCCTTGGTCAGGCCCACCTCGTAGTAGTTGCCGCGCGAGGGCCGCAGCGGCAGATACACCGCCGCGTTGTTGAGCGCCAGCAGGGCGGGCGACGCGGAGAGGAGGATATTCTCCATGGCGGGCGTGCCGAACACACGATCGTAAGAGCCGCGCAGCACCAGGCCCAAAGGCTGGTAGCTCCACGACAGGCCGAGGCGCGGGCTGAGAGCCGTTTCGTCCACCAGCAGGCGGTAATGGTCGAAGCGCAACCCGGCGCTGATCGTGAAGCGGCCGAGGCGGATCAGGTCCTGCGCGTACGCCGATTGTTCCCGGTCCTGCCCGCGTCCACGAAAATCGAGCGCCGCCGGCGTGTCGCGGTCGAAAATCCGTACGCCGTTCACCCGGTAGCTGAGAATGCGGTATCCAAAGGCCTCGCGGATCGAGGCAAAATCGGCGTCGCCACCCGCCTTCCATTCGTGCCGGCCACGGTGGCCGGACAGGTTCGCGCTGGCATACCCTTCGCGAAAACCTCGATCCTGCTGCGCGGAGATCGGCGTCGTCAACGGGTTCGACCACAGCCTCGCGCCGACGTCGCGGAACATGCCGCGCACGGCCCCGAGGAGCGACGGCGAGAACACGTGCTGGTACGACGCCTGAACCGCGGATTCCGCGCCGGTGCGATCCTGCCGCTGGCCAGCCTTGGCCTGCAACAACTCGTCGGGGACCTGGAACCACGTCCCGCGGCGGGTCGCCGAGAAACGGACGCGATCGTTATCGTCGAGATCGCGCTCCAGAGATCCGGTAAGCGACGTGCTCGATCCATGATTCGTGTAGTTCTGCAGCACGGGCGGGTCGAGGTACCGATCGGTGGCGAAGCCTTCGCCGCTCAGACCAGCGGTCGTCCGGCCGGCTACGTACTGCCCCGACAGGAAACCGCCGAGTGCCGCAAAACTCCCGCCTTGCAGGCTCGCGAGGCCGTGGAACCCGGCGGAGGCGTTGCGGACGGTGTTCACCTCCACGATGCCCCCGACTTTGCGGCCGAACTCGGCGGGAATGCCGCTCGTGTAGGCCTTCACCGACTGCACGTCGTCGACTTCCATTCCCGGAGCGAACGCCGGCGAGCGGTTATCCTGCACGGGGAAGCCGTTCACGACATACTGCGTCGCATACTCGGATTCTCGCGGATGGAGCACGCCGTTTGCCTCGAGAAGCCACCCGGGCTGCTGTGCGACGAGGTTGATCATATCGCGGCCGGCGAGCCCCGCCTGCCGCTCCTGCACCTGCCGCGCGCCGACGTAATACGAGCCGCCGGCGCGGTCGGGATCGATCAGCGTGTCGGCCTCGGTCACCTTTACTTCGGTCTCGATGCGCTGAATCCCGAGCGTCACCGTGTGGGTCTGGGGAACTTCGGAGCGCACCTCGATCAATTCGGCCGAAGGCCCGAAGCCGGCGCGCGCCACGTGGAGCCGGTAGAACCCGAAGGGCAGATTCTTGAAGGAATAGCGCCCGTCCGCCGGCACATCGACGCTCTGCTCGGTGTGCGTCGACTGGCTGGTGAGATCGGCCTGTGCGCCCATGGCCGCGCCGCTGGCGTCCCGGATGGTGAGCCGCAGCTCCCCCACGCCTTGCTGGGCCATGGCGGCGCTGAGACAGAGCAACAGGAGAAGACCGCAGCGGGACATCATGGACTGGACCCAGTATAGTGCCTGCCCTGCCCCGCAAGTGGCTGAGCCGCGAGCGCGAGGGATCGCGGCATGAGCGCGTTCGAGTCTCCCAGTCCTACCGATACGACCCGACCAGCAGGGCGGCGCGGCGTTTCAGACGCTCGGCGTCGTCGTACCGGCGCTCCTTCTGGCGCACCACGGCCAGCGATTGCAGGGTCACGGCGACCTCGGGACCGGGCAAACCGCCCGATTTCTCCTGCAACGAGAGAACATCAGAGAGGAGACGGTCGGCCTCCTCGAACTTGCCCTGGCGGATCCGCAGCAGGGCGAGATCGTTCTCCGCCGCGGCGCGCTCGAAGGCGCAGCCCGGACACGATTTGGCGACGATTTCGAGCGAGCGCTGCAAGGCCTGCTCCGCCAGAGCAAGTTTGCCCTCGGCGAGCATCATCAGCCCTTCCTGGGTGAGCACCGACGAGACACGCGGATGATCCACGCCGAGCACGCGCTCGTAAATCGCCCTGGATTTTCGAAACAGCGGAAGCGCCCGCGCCGCGTGACCGGACACACGGTGGCACTCGGCGAGGTTGGCATAGGCGAGCGCGACGTCCAGGCTCTGGTCTCCCCCTACTCTCATGTTGATCGCGAGCGCTTCTTCGGCAAGGGGCATTGCCCGCTCCGCGCTTCCTTCGCGAAGATACACCGACGCCAAGCCACCGAGGCTGCGCGCCAGTTGTTCGCTGTCCGGGTGGAATTCGCGCTCGATCGGCAGCGCCTCCCGAAACAGAGACGTGGCGCGCGTGTGATTCCCCAGCATCATGTAAATTCCGCCGAGAATGTTCGCCGCCGTCAGGGTGCGAATGTCCTTGATGCCCAGCGTGCGCCGGAAGACGGCGAGCGATTCCTCGAGCATGGCCGCGCACTCGAGGCGCTTTCCCTCCGCGCCGTAGACTTGGGACAGATTCATTTTCGTCACAGCCACGTGCGCGTCGTACTCCGGTCCGAGGCCCTCGTACTTGCGAATGGCTTCGCCGAAAAATCTCTTGGCGTCGTCGAAGCGCCGGGCCTCCGAGGCTGCCAATCCCCGATCGTTCAACTCCGACGCCGCTTCCCGTTGGGCCGACGCCGTTCCCAATGCCAACAAAACCAGAATGATGCTCTTCATGAGTCCCCGCATTTAGCAGGCTGCGGACGAACAATATTCGCCGATCGTTGCGGCCTTTCCGAATCCTGCTAGTGGGAGAGACGAGGACTTTGGGAGTTAGTTTGTTCTGTCGAGGTAAAGTGCAGGTGCGCTTTCTCGGGGCGCCGGCCCGTGTTACATATGCGGCTGTCCGTTATCGAGACGATGTGTGTCCGGATGCGAACAAAATGCGGCGCGGAATGCCAAAATGGCAGGGCTTTACGGTAAAGCTCACGGCCGTAAGTCGATGGTGTCGATCTTGCGGCCGTCGAGCGCAATCGCTTCGATGCGGACGATTTTTCCTGCCACCGAGACGTTGACGAAGTGTTCGATCTTTTCCACTTTCTGCGTAATACCGGGGATAACGTCGTCGACCGGCGCCAAGGGCGCTCCTCCGCCGCCCGTGATGATGTAATGGACGCCGTTCAGCAGATGATGTTGGTAGTTGTGGTCGTGACCGGCAAACACGGCTTTCACCTTATACTTTTCGCAGATGGGAACGAGCCCGGGCGTCTCCTTGCTCATGTGGCTGGCCAACTGGTACGCCGTCATGGGCGGATGGTGCATGACGAGAAAACGAAAATCCGCCTTCTCGGCTTTTTGCAGGTCCTGTTCCAGCCACCGGACCTGCTCCGTCCAAAAGCGCTCCCGCTCGGCGGGGCTGACCGACCAGTTCGCGATGTCGGTGTCGAGGAGCGCGAAGTGAATGCCGCCCCAATTGAACGAATAATAGGGCGAATTTACGTCAAAAAACTCATGAAAACGCGCATTATTACGCTCATGATTGCCCAAAACGGGGTAAAAAACCGTCTTTTTTAGCAGATCCCGCTCGATATTGAAGAAGTTTGGCCACTGCGCCGTGTCATAGCCATCGGTCACCAGATCGCCGGTGTGTAGGACGAAATCGGGGTCGGTTTTCGATATCGCGTCAACCACGCGGCGGTGGAGGTCGTCGCGGGTGCGGGTGTCGCCGAAGACAACGAAGTGGAAAGAGGCGTCGCCCGCCGGCGCCACCTTAAAATGGCCCATCCGCTCGGGCAGCGGAGCATCGCCGGGGATCTCGTAATAGACGGTTTCACCGGCTTTCAGCCCCGTCATGGAGACCTTCTCGCCGCGGAGGATGGGAATGCGGCGGCCGGCCTGCCCCGGCGCCGATCCGGTTTCTACTCCGCCGGTTTCGACCACCCAACCGATGGTCGCGGATCGCGCCGCCGCGGGGTTCACTACATAAGGACCGCCGACAAGCTTGTCAGCAGCATCGCAGCCGACGGCAGCGAGAACGATCAAGAGGAGACGCATAAGGAAACGGCATTCTAGCCGATGGCGATTGCCGGCGCCAGCAGATCATCGGCCCTGCGCACCTGCTACGCTTGGGGCATATGGCCCGGTATGATATCGAACGCGGGCGCCGGACGCGCCGCTCTCCCGCCTCGCGGATCACGTTGGTTGTCATCGTGCTTCTGCTGCTCGTCGGCACACGATCGCTGGCTTCGTATTCGATTGAAGTGAAGTGGTGGGAGGAACTCGGCCAATTCAACACCTGGCTGAAGATGCTCTACTATGGGCTGGCGCCGCTGGCGGCGGCGACGTTGGCAGCCTTCGCGGCGCTCTGGCTGACACACGCGCGGGCGCTGAAGTTCGCCGGTACGTCGATCAGCGAGCATCGCATCTACGCGCGGGTCGCGACGCTCGCGCTGCTGCTGTTGGGGTATCTGATTGCAGCGTCGTCGATCGACACGTGGACGGTGGTGCGCTTCGCCGGGTCGCGGGGACTGCCGGCCGCTACCAGCGCGTGGCACGACGCGGTGTTTCAACAGCCCCTCTCCTTCTACCTCTTCGATCTTCCGTTTTACCTGCTGGTGCGCAGTTACGTGCTGGCGGTGGTGATCTTCTGCATTCTGCTGTATTGGGTGGCCGCGCGGGCCTGGCAATTGCGCCACCGTTTCCCCGATCTGCGGGAGCCTCACGAAATCGACGCCAGCTTCTTCCGCCTCGAGGGCGGGTTGGAGTCGCGGTTCCTGCGCGGCGCGGGCGTGTTCCTGCTCCTCGCGATGGCGGTCCGCTTTTACCTCGGACGCTATGAGATGGTCTACAACGAGCACGGCTCGTTCCTGGTCGGCATGGACTATGTCGACCAGAAGATCGGCCTTCCGCTGCAGTGGCTGCTGGTCTTCGGCGCCGTCGCGGCCGCGGGCTTCGTCTGGCTGCGCCGCTGGATGCTGGCGGGGTCCATGGCGCTGACGCTGGTGGTTTCGTTTGTCGTTCCGCGGGCCGTGTCGGCGCTGTACGTGCGGCCCAACGAAATCTCGCTGCAGCGGCCCTATATCGAGCAGCATATCCACGCCACGCGCAGCGCTTTCGGTTTGGAGCAGGCCGTCAAGGAAGTCGAATTCGCGGCTCAACCCGACGCGCCCATTGACGGGACGCAGCACAAGGCGCTGCTCGACAACGTGCGCCTGTGGGAATGGAAACCGTTCCACGACACGATCACGCAGCGCCAGGCGCTGCGGACGTATTACTCGTTTCAGGATAGCGACGTCGACCGGTACACGATCGACGGCGAGTATCGCCAGGTGCTGCTTTCGCCGCGCGAGTTGGATATCAGCCAACTGCCAGACGCGCGCGCCAACTGGATCAACCCGGCGTTCATTTACACGCACGGTTACGGCCTGGTGCTGGCGGAGGTCGCCAAGATGACACAGGACGGCTTGCCCGTGCTGACCATCGACGACGCGCCGCCGCGGATCAGCGCCAAGAGTCTCAAATTGACGCGCCCGGAGATTTACTACGGAGAGGTCACGCACGAGCCGGTTTTCGTCAACACGGCACAGAAGGAGTTCAATTACCCGTCCGGCGAACAGAACGCGTTTTCCAAGTATGACGGGGCGGGAGGGTTCCCCGTGTCGTCGCTGCCGATGCGCATCGCGGCGGCCGTCCACGAGGGAGAGGCCAATATTCTGCTCACGGATTACCTGACGCCGAACAGCCGAATGATGATCCAGCGGCGGATTCGGCCGCGCCTCCAGGAACTCGCCGGATTTCTCGAATGGGACACGGACCCGTACCTGGTGATCACGGAAGCGGGCCGCCTGGTGTGGATGTGCGATGGCTATACGACATCGGACGTGCATCCGTACTCGCGGGCGGTCGAGGTAGCCAACATCGGACGCGTGAATTACATCCGCAACGCGGTCAAGGCGACGGTCGACGCGTATGACGGAACGACGAAGCTCTATGTCTTCGCGCCCGACGATCCGATCATCGCGGCCTATCAGCATCTCTTTCCGGATCTCTTCCTGCCCGCTTCGCAGATGCCGGCCGACCTGCGCGCCCACGCGCGGTACCCGGAGATCCTCTTCCGCATCCAGGGCGAGATCTACCGCACGTATCACATGCTCGATCCGCAATCCTTCTACAACAAGGAGGACGT